>JAZNIZ010000065.1:0-87753 GCA_045577775.1 Akkermansia sp.
TGCCCAGCGGGTAAAGGCGCTGGATTCCGGCAGCGTGCATTGTTTCACCGCGCGTACAATCTGTCCGTGGTTGACAGAGTAGCCGAGTTCCTGCCAGGTGCCATCCTGGTAGACAAATTGGCGGGCAGGGAAGGCATCCGGCAATTCGTTGGAGAAGATGAAGGCGCGGCCACCGGCGTGTTTGAGGGCTTTTTCGATGCTTTCGTACACGCGCACGAAGTTGCCGCCCACCATGAGCTGCAAATCGCGCAGGGCCTTGGAGCGATCCACCATATAGTAGCGCACGCGCAGGCGGTTGAAGAAGCCCAGCGCGCGGGCGATGTTCATAGCCATATCGCCATTGCCTCCACCGATTTCAATCATGGGCAGCCGGCGGCCGAAGGCCTGGCAGCTTTGCTCCCATTGCTGCACCAGGCGGCGGGCCAGCAGATTGCTCATGGTGGCGGTGGTGGAGAAATCGCCCCGGAGGCCGATGTCGGTTATGTTGGTGTTGTAGTAGCCACCATCCGGGTCGTAGAGGGCAATTTCCATGAAATCTGCCATGGAAATCCAGTTACCGTGGGCCAGGATGTGCGGGGCAAGGTTCATGCGGGGGAGAGGCTACTTGGAAAGTTCGAGCATGCGCTCCAGCGGGACTGCGGCGCGCAGTCGCAGTTCCTCCGGCACGCGGATTTCCGGTGCCATGTCGCGCAGACAGTTGCGCAGTTTCTCCAAGGTGTTGAGCTTCATGTATTCGCACTCGGCGCAGGAGCATTGGCCCATGTCCATGGGGATGAATTCCTTACCCGGTACCAGTTTGCGCAGGCGGTGCAGGATACCCGTTTCGGTCACGATGATGAACTTGCTGCACTCCGTATCGCGGCAATAGGGAATCATCTTCTCGGTGGAGCAGATGTGGTCGGCCAGCAGGCGGATGGGTTCCTGGCATTCGGGGTGGCACACCACCATGGCATCCGGGTGCTTGGCCTTGGTGGCCAGTAGCTGGTCGCGGGTGAAACGCTCGTGTACATGGCAGGCACCGTTCCACATGGTCATCACGCGCCCGGTTTTCAGCGAAGTCCAGGCCCCCAGGTTGCGATCCGGCACAAAGAGGATGGGACGGTCCGTGGGGGCGGTTTCGATGATGCGCTGCGAGTTACCGCTGGTCACGATGACATCTGCCAGGGCTTTCACGCCTATGGAGCAGTTCACATAGGCCACTACGTAGTAGTTCTTCTCCTTGTTGGCTTCCAGGAAAGCGGCCAGTTCCTCTGCCGGGCAGGAGGATTCCAGCGAGCAGGCGGCGTTGGCATCCGGCAGCAGCACGGTGCGGCTGGGGTTCAGGATGCAGGCGGTTTCGGCCATGAAATGCACGCCACAGAACACGATGATATCGCACTCGGCTTCCTGTGCCTTGCGGGCCAGGGCCAGGGAATCGCCCACAAAGTCGGCCAGGTCCTGGATTTCCGGGCGCTGGTAGCTGTGCGCCAGGATGATGGCGTTGCGCTCCTGCTTGAGACGCTTGATTTCCTCGATAAGGTTTTCGTTGCTCATAATGGGTAAGGGAAGGGGGTTATTTCTTGTTGCGGGTCATGTATTTCATGAGGGCGTAGAGGGCTGCCAGCATCACAATGGCCAGCACCACGAGGTGCGATTCGTCCTTTATGGCGTGCAGCAGGTCCTCCGGGCTGTTCATGATATCGGGGTGTTCGTTGCCCACTTTGTTGCCGAACCAGGCAAGCACCCAGCACCAGATGGCCGAGCCGGTGATGGTGGCCAGGCTGAAGGCGGTGAAGCTCATTTTCACGAGCCCGGCGGGAATGGAGATAAGGTGGCGCACCACCGGCAGGAAACGAGCAAAGAAGATGCCTGCGGTGGAGTATTTGTTCATGAATACCTCGGCCTTTTCGATCTTGTGCGGCGGCATGAGGAAGTATTTGCCGAAGCGGTACATGAAGGGCCGCCCCAGCAGCAGTGCCATGAAATACATGACGCACGAACCCAGGTAGGACCCCACTGTGCCGGCTGCGACCACACCCCAGAATGACATGCTGGCATTCGGGAAGGTGGCGGCAATGGCTGCCGGCGGTACTACGATTTCGCTCGGCACGGGAATGATGGAGCTTTCCATGGCCATAAGCACCACGACGCCCCAGTACCCCCACTGCTGGATGCAGTCCATACAATAGACAAGGAATTCGTGCATGCGGGGATTATGCACACATTTGCATGGAATAAAAGTCTTTTCTTGCATTTTTTTCGCGCGCGTGATAGAGTTTCAGTCATGAAGATGTTTGTGGTAGCCGGCGAGAAGAGCGGCGATAAACAGGGCGCATTGGTGATTCAGGAACTGCTGCGCCGCCGTCCTGATTTGGAAATTGTGGGCCTTGGCGGCAACAGGATGCATGCCCTGGCTCCTGGTGTGGAGGACTGGGCAGATGCCGCTGCGGTGATTGGCCTGGTGGAGGTGCTGCGCCATATCCGCTTCTTTGCCCGCAAGCTCAAGGAGATGACCGCGCGCATTGCCGCTGAGCAGCCGGATTGCCTGTTGCTTATCGATTACCCCGGGTTTAACCAGCGCCTGGCCGAGCGGGTGCGCAAGGTGTCTCCCAAGACAAAGATTGCCTACTTCATTGCCCCCATGGTGTGGGCGTGGAAGAAGGGACGCATTCCCAAGCTGGCCGCGGTGCTGGATTTGATGATGTGTACCTTCCCCTTTGAAAAGCCGCTGTTTGAGAAAGCCGGGCTGCGCACCGAGTTTGTGGGGCATCCGCTGGTGGATGATATTCTGACCACCCGCCGCACCGATGTGCGCGAGAAAAACCTCATCGGCCTGTTCCCCGGCAGCCGCAACCGCGAGATCGAGCGCCATTTCCCGGTGTTCCTGGAGGTGGTGAAGGAGGCCCGCACCCGCCACCCCGAGTGGCGTTTCGAGACTTCTGCTTCCTCGGAAAAACTGGCTGCCACCATGCGCCGCATGGCTGAGGAAGCCGGCATGCCGCCCGAGATTATCAACATCTGCCCCGGCAGCTACCACGATTTGATGGACCGCGCCGATGCCGCCCTTGTGACCTCCGGCACCGCTACGCTGGAAGCCGCGCTGCACGAGCTGCCCTTTGCGCTGGTGTACAAGGTGGCCGCCAGTACCTACATGATTGGTCGCATGATTCTTACCATCAAATACATCGGTATGGTGAACATTCTGGTGGACAAGCCGGTGACCCGCGAGCTCATCCAGAACGATTTCAACGTGGAAAACTGCATTGCCGAGCTGGAGCGCCTCACTCAGCCGGAATCCCGCGCCAAGGTGCTGGCCGATATGCAGGAATCCATGGCCACCCTCGGCCACGGCGGCGCCGCCGCCAAGGCTGCCGAGGCCGTGCTTTCGCTGTTTGAGTAGTTTGCAGAAGTTGGTCCAATGAAAGCGTTGAGACAGCTGTTACCAGTACTTATGGCGCTGGGGCTGGTGTCCTGCGCGCCCGTGAGGCTGATTCCTGCGGTGAAAAATGAGACATCGGGGCCGCTCTTGTTCACCTACTACGGCGGCACATTATGTGTTGCCCCCGGAGAGCTGGCTTGCTTTTCATACCCATCTACCGAGGTGCGGGATGACTTTTGTATTGTCAATGCCAGAGCTGATAAACTCTCGCTTCCGCCGTGCAGCTGGAACTTCTCATGGGTGAAACGGTCCTTGCTTGAGATTAAATATTACCAGGTGCTGAGAGTGTGCGAGGACGCGGATGGAAAGATGTTCATACCGGAGCCGGAAAATCCCGTGCATTGAAACAAACGAAAGAATATCGATTGTCTCGTCTTTGTGCTACTGCATGCATTTGAGGAACAGCGCGTTATATATGCCGGGAAAATGCAGGAATACAGCGGCGGCAATGCGTTTGTTGTGCGTGGAGGCAAGACAGAAAATGCTGACGGCTGGGTTCAGGTGAGTAGCTGGCCGCAGGCCTGGCACAGCAGAAAATAGAGCACGCAGACAACCACAAAGCAGGCAAACCTGAGGAATTTGTCATCAGGCTTTATTTTTACGGTCAAATCTGCAATGCTGTAGAGGCCGTGCAGCAGCATCAGGGAGACGAATGCTACAACGGCGGCGATGAGAAAATCAAATGTGGTGTAGTTGATGAATGGGAAGAATCGCAGCGGGGAGGCATAGGCAAAGACGCTGGCCCAAGCTGTGACGGTGAGCCAGAGGCACAACCATTTTCCCAGGTGGGAGAGGATGCGGCTTGTGCAGAATACGCGGGAGTATAGAGTCGCTACGGGGAAGAGAAAAAAGGTAAGCAACCTGTATGCGTTCATGAGCGGTCCCCAGCGGGCATCGCCTATGGGGCGGGGCAGGGTGAGCAGCCCCAGCTTTTCCAGAATGAGAGCCAGAAGCGACCCCAGCAGCAAGGATACAATCACATAGCCGGAAAACAGGTATTTTCCGCATGCTCTGGCTGTGCATCTGGTGTTCATGAGGTTACTTCCTGCTGCATGCAGTTGAGGATAACGGAAATGATGGTTTCCATCTCATCCGGACGAGATTCGGCGATGAGGATGACCAGCGCCACGAGGGTGGCGTCTGCCAGCCGTTTGCAGCCGTTGATGAAAAGCGCGTTATTGCGGTCGAGAAAATACAGGAATACAGCGGCGGCAATGCGTTTGTTGCCGTCGAAAAAGGCGTGGTTCTTGACGGTGAAGTAGAGCAGGCGCGCAGCTTTTTCCTCCATGGTGGGATAGATATCGACCCCGCCGAAGCTTTGGTAGATATTGCCCAGTGCACCGCGGAAGGAATCGTCCTTTTCTCTGCCGAAAAGGTCGGATTCCGCGCCAAAGCTCATGCTGTCGATGAGTTTACGGCACTCATCGTATTCCAGCCTATAGCATTGGGAGGAACCGGCGGGGCGGGTAAGGCACTGGTGGTCGTAGTCATCCAGTAGGTTCAAGCCCGTGCTGTAGTGCTCAATGACATCCAGTACCTGGCGGGCATCCAGTCGGTTTTCTACCCGGCGCATCAGCTGCACGACCTGCCCCAGTTGTTGCAGTCGCTTTTCGTGCACCACATAGCCGCGCACCAGGTATTCACGCAGGCGCTGCGTAGCCCAGATGCGGAACTGTGTACCCCGCCGTGTATTGACGCGGTAGCCCACGGAGAGAATCATGTCCAGATTGTAGAAATTGATAGGACGGCGCACGTTTCGCGAGCCTTCTTTTCGAACTTGTAAGAAATCCTTACAAGTTCCGTCTCGTTGAAGCTCAGCTTCTTCGTAGATATTTCTAACGTGCATGATGATGTTCTGCACCGTTGTCTGGAACAACTCCGCCATCATCTGCTGGGTCATCCACAGGGTGTCCTCCTGCAGGCGCACATCCAGCTGCACCTGACCATCCGGGGAGGTGTAGAGCAGAATTTCGCTTGCAGGTGCCTGGAGGTGTTCCTGATTCATACAGAAATACTGTGCTGCACTTACTATAACAGATTGACACAGGAATACAAGAGCTGATATGAAGCTATCACCCCACCAGAGTGACGGTGCGGGTGTTCTCACCGGTGTGGCGGAGGACGAGCCAGCGAGTATCGGCGGGCATGAGGGTGCCGTCGAAGCGGTCGGCCCATTCCACCAGCAGGATGCGGCCGCTGTCCAGATATTCATCCCAGCCGATGCCGATGGCCTCCTGCGGGCTCTTCATGCGGTAGAAATCGAAGTGAGCCACGGGCAGGGTGCCGTCATCATGCTCATGCACGAGGGAGAATGTGGGGCTGGCGGCGGGGTTGCCCGCGCCAAGACCTTCTAATATACCCTGCACCAGGTGGGTCTTGCCTGCGCCTAAATCACCCACCAGCCCGAATACCTGGCCGGGCTCCAGCTCCGCGGCCATGCTGCGCCCAAGCGCCACCATTTCGGCCTCCGATGTGACTTCAATGGGAGAATTTTTAAAAATTTTCTGCAAATTTTTCATTTTTGTGTGAAATTTTTCTTTACAAATGCGCTTGCGTGCCTATAATGTGCCAGCCCGCATGAGCGGGTGCAACATCAAAATTCTGAAAATTATGGCATACGCAGTTTTCACTTCCGGCAGCAAGCAGTACCGTGTGACGGTCGGTGATATTCTCACCGTGGACCGCCTCGCTGGTCTGGAGAAGGATGGCGAGACCACGTTCGACCAGGTGCTCCTGGTGGAGAACGAAGGTGAGACGAAGGTGGGTGCTCCCACGGTGGCAGGTGCAACGGTGACGGCCAAGGTGCTGGATCCGGAGGCTCGTGGCGCCAAGGGTATCGCTTTCAAGTTCAAGCGCCGCAAGGGTTTCCACAAGAAGAAGGGTTTCCGCGCCGCTCTCACCAAGGTGCAGATTACCGCTATTAACGCCTGATTATTAACCCCTATCCCATAGATAACTAACTAGTCATGGCACATAAGAAAGGTCAAGGTTCCGTACGTAACGGTCGCGATTCCCGCAGCAAGCGCCTCGGCGTGAAGAAGTTTGGTGGTCAGACCGTCATCGCCGGCAACATCATTGTTCGCCAGCGTGGCACCAAGTTCCACCCCGGCAAGGGCGTGGGCATGGGTCGCGATTACACGATTTTCTCCCTGGTTGATGGCCGCGTGTTCTTCGATCGCGAAGGCCGCCGCGTCAACGTTGCTCCCGAAGCCTGATTCGTCTGGCTTTCCTGGCAAAAAAGGCTCTGTCACCGTCCTGGTGCCAGAGCCTTCTTCGTTCTCGCACCGCGAGGAGATATCGCCCGGCGCCGCCGGATATCGTTTCCGGATGAGCGGGAACAGAATTTTTTCCGATGAATGGGCGGCGGTGGTGCGGGGCAGACTGAAATCTTTTTTTCGTTGCGCGAGCGTGTGAAATGCGGTAGAATGCGGTTGCGATGCTGAGGAGAAAGCTCTACACAGGATTTACGATTCTGGCGATGATGGTGGGAACACCTGCTGCTGTGGGGCAGCAGGGCGGGGTTCCGTTTATTGCTGATATGCCGGATGATGAGGCGGCAGAGGAAATTGTGGAGACGGTGAAGCTGGGTGGTGAGGATAAGGCACCTACCATGCAGGAAGGTGTGGGCGAGGCCGATAGTTATGAAAAAACGGCTGATCCGGATTCTCCCATACACGCCCAGACCGGGGGCGAGCAGGCTGCTCAGGATGAAACGGGGCCGGGGTCGCTGAAGCCTACTACTGCCGTGACTGATCCTACTGTGCATGACCCCTCGCGCGTGGCGTATGCCACGAACCGTAGAAACGCGCGCACGATGTCGCTGACGGTGCCTGGGCCTCGCGGTATTATATCTGACCGCAATGGTCTGGTGATGGCTTGCTCCGAGGTAGCGTACCAACCTGCTGTGAACTATGGTCAGCTCAAGGATGAGAGTGATGCAAACATTCTGGCAATTGGTCGCAGGGTGATTGCAGAGTACGAAAAGGCCGGGGTGAAGGTGTATGAGAAGACCGATGCCCAACTGCTGGACCACTACCGCCAGCGCCGCTGGCTCTCGCTGCCGGTGGGGCCCACCATTCGCGCCCGGGAGCTGGAGCCCATTCGCACCCGGTTGGAGTCCATAGAATACGGGCATCTCATTCCGCTTTACATTCGCAACTATCCGCACCAGACTTCGGCTTGTCATATTCTGGGCTACACCGGTGTGAAGGCTAAGCTGCCCACGGGCCCCATTAACCATAACGACCCCATTTTTGAGCGTCAGGAGGGGCGCGCCGGCCTGGAGAAACAGTTTAATACCCAGCTGACCGGGCGCCCGGGAATCTGGCGCCTCATGTTCGATGAAAGTGGCAACAAGATTCTGGATGAACTGCAGAGCAAGCCCCGCCCGGGTGGCACGATTGTGACCACGCTGAACCTGGAGTGGCAGAAGGCGGCCGAGCAGGCGCTGCGCGATAACACACTGGGCCGCGGTGCTTTTGTAATGGTGGATGTACACTCCGGCGAGGTGGTGGTGCTGGCTTCTGCGCCGAATTTTGACCCGAATGCCTTTATTCCCGCCATTTCGCAGAAGGATTACGATGCGCTGCGTCTGGACCCGAATACACCGCTGGTTTCGCGAGCCTTTGCGGGTGTGTACCCGCCGGCCTCCACGTTCAAGACCATTACCGTGGCGGCAGGCCTGCGCCACAATGTCATAACCGAAGGCACCTATGTGAACTGCCCATACAGCGTGACCATTGGTGGTCACGTGTTCAAGAACCACAGTAAATTTTCCGGTTCCATCAACTGCGTGACGGCGCTTGTGCTTTCCAACAACCCCTTCATGTACCAGATTGCCGCCACGCGGGAGCCGCGCATCGGCGCTGCGCGTCTGTGCGATATGGCGCGCCGTTTCGGTTATGGCTCCACCACCGGGCTTCCCCTGCCGGATAAAGCCGGCAACGTGCCGACCGAGGCGTGGATGCACCGCAACTACGGTCGTGGGTTCATGGCGGGTGACGCCGCGAATATGGCCATTGGCCAGGGGGCATTGCTGGCTACCCCGCTGCAGGTGGCGCATGCTGTGGCGGGTATTGCCAATGGTTCGTATCTGCCCAAACTGCAATTGATTCGCCAGGTGCTTGATAAGGAGGGTAATGTGGTGTACCAGTTTACCCCCACGGCCCAGACCAACTTGCACGATATGAGCTCTGCGCTGGCGGTGGTGCGCAAGGGAATGAAAGCCGTGGTGAATGGGGGCACGGGGCGCCGTGCCAAGCTCAGTTATGTTTCTAATGCCGGCAAGACCGGCACGGCTCAGTGGGGCCCGCCCTCGCAGGATTGCCGATTAGCCTGGTTCACTGGTTTCCTGCCGGCAGATAATCCCCGCTATGCCTACGCGGCTTTGTATGAGGGTAAGCCCCACCAGCGTATTTCTGGTGGTCACATGGCCGCTATGGTGGTAAAGAGCTTCTTTGAGAGCATAAAACCCAGCATGATGGAGGAACTTGAGGGGCCGACCCGCCGAGCCAGTGTGCAGGAGGATTCTGCCCCGGATGAACCGGAAGATGTGGCTGTGCCGGTAGATGCTGAGCAGGAGGATACGGCAGAGGAGGTGTCCCCCCAGGAATCTGAGGCGGAACGCCGCCGCCTGGAGGCTGAAAAACGCCGCGCTCCCTCGGGCTGGGATGACGGTCGCTCCAGAAATTGATGAATGTAGCCGGGTAGATGTAGATTTTATCCGGCTATTTCGTTCTTCAATGATGGATAGACCGTGCGAACGGCTTGACATGAGAAAAACAAACGTAGTAAGATACGAACCGTGAAATCGATTTTTAAATGGGGCGGTGCAGCCCTTCTTTGCGCAGGTGGTGCGGGGTACTGGTATTTTTCCGGGGATGAGACCGTAGCTCAGACTCGTTTCAATATCGTGACCGCAGAACAAGGTGATTTTGTGAGCAAAGTGCAGGCAACAGGTACCCTGGAGCCCCAGGAACTGGTTGATGTAGGCGCGCAGGTGACCGGCGAGATTAAGGAATTCGGCGTAGACGTGGATGGCCGCCAGGTGGACTACGGCAGCGAGGTAAAGGCCGGCCAGTTGCTCGCCCGCATCGATGATACCATCGTAGAGCTTGATATCAAGCGGGCTGAAGCGCAGGTGGCCCAGGCCAAGGCACAGATCCTTTCCTCCGAGGCCCAGGTGGCTCAGGCCAAGGCTTCTATTTCCCAGGCTACGGCCAACAAGAACAAGGCCGACCGGGACCTGGCTCGCGCTATGAAGCTGGGGGTGGGAGACGCGCTCTCCCAGATGAGCTATGACCAGTACGTGAACGCAGCTGAAATTGCCGCGGCCAATATGGAAAGCGCCACCGCCCAGCTGCAGACTGCCACGGCTCAGCAGGCCAGCGCCGCTGCCCAGCTGAAGAGCGCCGAGGCCCAGCTGGAGAGCGAGCTGCGCAACCGCGATTATACCCGCATTTCCACGCCGGTGGATGGCACCATTGTGGTGCGCCAGGTAAACGTGGGGCAGACGGTGGTGAGCAGCATGAACGCCACGACCCTTTTCCTGGTGGCTCGCGATTTGAAGAAAATGCAGATATGGGCCAGCGTGAACGAGGCCGATATCGCCAAGGTGAAACCCGGGCAGACGGTGCAGTACACGGTGGATGCTCTGCCGAATGAAAGCTTTACCGGCACGGTGAACAAAATTCGCCCGAATGCCACCATGAGTTCCAATGTGGTGACCTACATTGTGGAGGTGGATATTGAGAACCCCGACCGCAAGCTGCTGCCCTACATGAGCGCCAATGTAAACTTCATTGTGAAGGAAGTGAAGGATGTGCTGCTGGTGCCGGATGCCGCTTTCGATTTCCGCCCCACCCCGGAGCAGATAGATGAAAGCGCCCGCAGCAGGCAGCGTGGCCCGCGCGAGGAAGGCGCCCCGCGCCCCTCCATCGTGTGGCGCAAGGTGAGCGATTCCACGGTAGCCCCGGTGCGTGTCATCAAGGGCGATTCGGACGGTACACGCAGCATGGTGACCCTGCTGGAAGGCGAATCCCTCAAGGCTGGGGATGAGTTGGTAACAGGGGTATCTGCTGTGATGCCCCAGGCGGGGCCTGGTGGCGGGCAGGGGGGCTTATTCGGCATGAACGGACCGAAGCGCCGCCAGCGCGGCACCGGTGGGGCTACTGCCAAGCCGGGCCAGGTTGATAAGGGCGGCTTCCGTCCCTGATAACATGATTTTCTGGGTCTTCAGACCATGATTGAGCTGAAAAATATAACGAAGGTCTACCACTTGGGCGAAATTGACCTGCCGGTACTCAAGGGGATTTCCCTGCGAATTGAGGATGGCGAGTTTGTTTCGCTGACCGGGGCATCCGGTTCTGGTAAGTCGACCCTCATGAACATTCTGGGGTGTCTGGACCACCCCACCAGTGGCGATTTCTGGATTGACGGTCACAACGTGGCCGGCCTGAATGCCAATGAGCGTGCGTTGCTGCGCAACAAGCGCATCGGGTTCGTATTCCAGAACTTCAATCTGCTGGCGCGTACCTCAGCGCTGGAAAATGTGATGATGCCGGCGTACTACTACCACCCGGCTAAGACAACGGCAGAGATTCGCGCACGTGCGCTGGAACTCATTGACATGGTGGGGCTCAAGGAACGCATGCACCACACCCCGGCACAGCTTTCCGGTGGTCAGCAGCAGCGCGTGGCCATTGCCCGCTCCCTCATTAACAGCCCCGGCATTCTGCTGGCAGACGAACCCACCGGTAGTCTGGATTCCTCTACCTCGGTGGAGGTCATGAACATGTTCCGCGAACTGAACCGCAAGCTGGGTATTACGGTCATCATCGTGACCCACGACCCCAAGATTGCCGCCTTTACCGACCGCGCCATCAACATGTGCGACGGTCTCATCCTCGCCGGCGTATCGGATGAACTCACAGCCACCCTCCAGAAATGAAGTTTAACACCCTGATAGTAACCTGTCTGAAAGCCTTGGTGCGCAACCCGATGCGCGCTGCACTCACCGTGCTGGGTATTGTGATTGGTATTGCCGCCGTGGTGGCCATTATGGAGATTGGCGAAGGCTCAAAAAAGCAGGTGGCCGATAAATTCTCTTCTATGGGTACGAACGTGGTGACCATTTCCGGGGCTTCGGTCAGCACCGCCGGCGTGAATACCGGCATGGGTGGCCGCGCTTCGCTCTACGCCACAGATGCCGATGCCCTGGTGCAGTACTGCCCGGATTTCGTGAAGGCTGCTTCTCCCGTAGTGCGTGCCAGTGGGCAGATTATTGTGGGCAACCAGAACTGGAGCCCCCGCTCCATCATGGGCGGTAATGAGCAGTACCTTTCCATTGAAGGCTGGAAAGTGGAGCGCGGCAGTGCGTTTACCCGTAACCAGGTGGATGAGGCCAGCCGTGTGTGCCTCATCGGCAGTACCATTGCCAAGGAGCTTTATGCCGATGTGGACCCCATTGGGCAGGATATCCGCGTCAAGGACGTGGTGTTCACCGTCATTGGCGTGCTGGAATCCAAGGGAGCCGATGGCATGGGCAATGACCAGGATGATTGCCTGATTCTGCCCTGGACCAGCATTCGCACCCGCCTTATGGGCTCCAGCGGCTCTGCGGTCATTTCCAAGGGCGGTGCGGCCAACAGCGCCAAGGTGTCCTCTACCGATACGTTCCCCACCACCTCAGTGAGTTTCTACCCCGGGTGTGATTTGCAGCCGTACACAAATGCACCGCATCCGCTTCGTACCCGTACGGTCGATTCCATTGCTGTGCAGGTGCATGATGGCAAAGACCCCAACAAGGCCATGGACGCCATGACCCCTGTGCTGCGGCGCCAGCATGACCTGGAGCCCGGTGTGCTGGATGACTTCAACATGCGCGACCGCTCGCAGTTTGTAAAGATGATGACCGATACCACCTCCACCATCAGCAGTTTGCTCATATCGGTGGCCATGATTTCCCTGGTTGTGGGTGGCGTGGGTATCATGAACATCATGATGGTGTCTGTAACCGAGCGCACTCGTGAAATCGGCCTGCGTATGGCAGTGGGCGCCCGCCCGCGAGACATCATGTGGCAGTTTCTGCTGGAGGCCGTGCTGCTCTGCACCATTGGTGGTATCATTGGCATTGCCGTGGGGCGTGTGGCCTCGGGCATTGTGAGCCAGCAGATGGGCTGGCCGGTTGCCACCTCTGTTTCTGCCATGGCGCTTTCCGTATCGGTGGCGGCAGTAATCGGCATTGTGTTCGGCTGGTACCCGGCCTGGAAAGGCTCGCGTCTGGACCCCATCGATGCGCTGCGTCACGAATAATTACTTATCCTCTTTTCCACTTTTATATGATGAAGAAAATACTTCCGCTTTCTCTGATTTCCCTGGTTCTGGCATCCTGCACTATGGGGCCGGATTTCTTTGGAGCCAAGGCTCCGGAACTTCCTGCCACCTGGGTGAACGCCATGCCTCCTGGCACAGATAAAGATACGCTCGATGCCTGGTGGCACTGCTTCCGCGACCCGCAGCTCACCCGCCTGATTGAGGGGGGCTTTGCCGCCAACCCGGACATGGTGAGCGCTGCCCTGGCCATTGAGAAGGCTCAGTCCTCTCTGCGCGCTACGCGCAGCGGGTTGTTCCCCAGCCTGGGGGTGAGCGCTGGTGGTTCCAATGCCGGTGATTTTGATACCTCCACTTCGCATGGTCGTTGGAACGGCTCGCTTTCGGCCTCCTGGACCCCGGATATCTGGGGCGGTACTCGCCGTGAGATTGAAGCCGCCGCCGCCTCGCTCGGTTCCACAGAGGCCGCCGCTGCTGCTACCCGCTCGGCTCTGGCCTCCAGTATTGCCGCTTCGTATTTCCAGTGGATTTCGGCCAAGGAAAGCCTGCGCATTGCTAAGGAACAGCTCGAATACCAGGAACGTACCTACAAGGTGACAGAGGAACGCCATGCCTCCGGCATGGAGAGCGCGCTGGCGCTTTCGGAATCTCGCTCCACCATTGCCTCCACCCGCGCGCAAATTCCCGCGCAGGAGGCCAATATCCGCAGCTGCGAAACCGCATTGGCCACCCTGCTGGGTACCACGGTAGATAACATTGCCCTCAAGTTGCCCCCCCGCCGCATCTACAACATGGTTCCCAAGGTTCCCACCGGGCTGCCCAGCGAGCTGCTGCGCCGCCGCCCTGATGTGGTGCGCGCCGAGCATGAGCTGCACGCCGCCACCGCCCGCATCGGCGTGAGCGTGGCCAATCTCTTCCCGAAGATTTCGCTGACCGGTGGTGCTTCTTCCAGCGCCGGCACCGATTTCTCCCAGTTCTGGGCTAATAGTGCCTGGAGTCTGGGGGCTTCTGCCAGCCAGACTCTTTTGAACCGCACCGCGCTTAATGAGGCCGTGAAGCAGGCTGAGCTTAACCAGCTCAGCAGCATGCAGTCTTACCGCAAGACGGTGCTCGCCGCCTTTGCCGAGGTAGAGCAGTGCCTCATCGACTACGCCAAGCTCACTAACCAGCTGCCGCAGTACGAAGCCGCCCGCGCGGCCAACAAGGAATCTGCCGAGCTTTCCCTGCGGCTGCACCACGAAGGCATGGCCGATTTCCTCAGCGTTGCCTCTGCAGAGCGCGCCTGGCTCTCCTCTGAGCTCAACATTATCTCCACCCGCCAGAACATACGCCTTGCGCTCGCGAAACTCTGCACTGCCCTTGGTGGTGGGTGGCAGGTCGATACCCAGCAGAAATAATTGCTGAATATCGCACCTCTCTTTTACCATGCAAATCTGCAATGCTCTTGCAGATTTGCATGGTAGCCGGGTAGTTCTGCAAGGCGTGCAGTGCCACCCAATACATTCAAAATCCAAAAATTCCCCATGCTGGCGCGATTTAGGCTTGCGCGGTGGTGTGGGTGTAGTAACATGAGAGCGGACACGCTGTGTCTACCTACTATCTCGTATCTCTCAAATGCTCAGGCCACCGGGTATGTACAGGCAGAGCCGGGCATCATTCCCCACAGTAATTCGATTCAATAACCAACATGGCTGAACATCATACACAGGGTCGGCAGGGTCAGGGAGCCCGCCGCCACCGTAATCATAAAGGCCGTCCTTACCGCCGTCGCATGCCGCGCCAGGAACAGCCCGCTCCCAAACTCAGTCTGCTGCAGCGCATCCTCAGTTTCTTCGGTTTTGGTAAGAAGAAAGACGCTGCAAAAAAGTATAACCGCAAGAATGATAAGCGCAAGCCCAAGGAGAACGTTCGCGTGGCCAAGGGCCGCAGCAACCAGGGCGGTAACCCCGCTGCTCGCCAGGAAAAACGCCGCCGCCCGTCCTCTGTGGCACCCACCCGCAACGGTCGTCTCTACGTAGGTAACCTCTCTTACGAGGCTACGGAGGCCGAGCTGGAGGACCTCTTCAAGGGCTTTGGCAATGTGCGCAGCGTGGAAATCATTTACAACACCCGCACTTACAAGAGCAAGGGCTATGCCTTTGTCGAAATGCAGAAGCTCGAGGACGCCCAGCGCGCCGCCGAGGTGCTGCACGGCCAGCCCTTCATGGGCCGCGAGCTCATGGTGAGCGCTGCCAGCGAACGCCCGGAGCAGCCCGATAAGCCCGCTGAAAAGCCGGACGAGGCTCCCTTTGCAGAGGCTCCCCCCGCTGCTCAGGAAACTCCCGCGGAGGAACCGCAGCCTTCTGCTGAGAACTGATTTCAACTGACGTTTGATTTGATGCCATCGCGCGCACCAGACAGGTGCGCGCGATTTTTATTTGGTAAGAGCGGCTGCAAGGGCGAAAACCTGTGTTGTTCAAGCCTGCCTGTTTCTGTGGCAATCGCTACCCACAGCCCACATGCTCCTGGCATGGTGGAGAAGATTGCTGTGGCGTGAGGCGCATGCGGCACAGCTGGCGGTGAATACAACGGTGACGGGAAGCCTGGTGCTCAATGGAGGCGCTGTGCTGACCATGCAGGGCAAATTGACTCTGGCAGATGGCTCGATTATCGTGCTTCGTGGTGGGTGCCAGAAGGGTGCAGCCATGGGTGCGGACTGGAAACTGGCAGAACGCCACAGCGTGGGCGCCCGTTATGTGGCCTGGGGTACACCCACAACATACGATAACAAGACCGGATTGGTGGAATACCGTGGTTGTAATCAACTTGTGCTGCACGGTGAGCTGCGCTATCTGAATGATATGGTGCGCGATAACCCGGAGGTAGAGATGGATGGCCTGCGTGGCGAGGGCGGGAATCCCGGCCGTTCTGGCATGGGGCTCGAAGCTGGTGCCACCTACCGCATTAACGATTGCTGGAGCACCAGTGCCAATTACAGCTTCAACGCGCTGGAGGACTCCCGCGAGCATCGCCTGAATGTGGGCGCCAGCTACACGTTCTGATAGCTTGAATTCAAAAAAAGTATCCGGCATTACCAGATAGCTGGTAATGCCGATTCTTTTTCGGAAGGGTACATGCGTTTCCGGAGCCGTATGCCGGGCAGTATGCAACAGCATGGATTTACGCCCCGGCAAAGCTGGTTTCTGCAAGATTTACCGCGAGTGCGTGATTACGAGCGATTTAGTGCCTGCAGCGCGTGTTGCGGTCTACCGGCGCCTGCGGTGGGCGCGGGCTTTCTGCAGGAGTGCTTCCGGATCGCGGAAATTGTCTTCCAGTGCTTCAATCATGGCTTTTCGCATGTGCTCTGGGTAGGAATTCTGCGCTTCCCTGAGTACATAGTCCCGCGCCTTGCACACATCCTCCACGCTTTCGGCGTTAAGGAGCATGAGGTTCAGGCAGGGAAACACAACCATATCTCGCTTACGCTCCATGATGCGTTCGAGGTTACGAGGGTGCGCCTTGGCTATGAAAGCATCGAATATCTCTGTCTGGCGCTGGTAATCGCGGTGGTTGGCGTTGATTTGCGCCATAAGTTCAAGCATCTGGGCATCTGCTATGGCCTGTTCCTTCAGGCCGGTGGTATCATCGGGGTCGTTGTCATGAATCTCTTTCCGCAGGGCAGCAGCTGCCATTTTGAGGTTATCGGGGAGGGTCTGGTAAACCTCCATGAGGGCCTGGGCCCGTTCTATCCCTTGCAGCTGCCGGGCAGATTCCAGCATCTCACGGCGTTGAAGCGCCATGTTCAGCAGGGCTGTGGTGCTTTCCACATCCGGTCTCGCTCCTGTCCAGCCCCCCAGCACTTCTCCGGTGGGGCTCAGGCTCAAAAAGGTGGGAAAGCCGGTGACTCCATATTGGCGGCAAAGGTTGCGGCGTTTTTCTAACTCTGCCTCATCCACCTGTTTGCGGCGGGGTATATCAATTTCCAGCAGCACAAATTTGTCCCTCGTGTAGTCCTGAAACTCTGGTTTATCCAGCACATTGTGTTTCATTCGCATGCAATAGCCACACCAGTCGGAGCCTGTGAAATTAACCAGAATACTCTTGTTTTCTGCTGCTGCCCGAACCTTGGCCGCTTCGAAATCGGTCATCCATTCGCTTCCTTGTGCTGGCGCTATAAGAACTGCCAGACCAGACAGAAGAAAAAATTGTTCAATCCGTTTCATGTACTACATGTATACCATGGGAAGCGGTGTTCTGCAAGCGTAAACATGCTGCGAGTGCCGGGCAGGGGGGGATTGCCAGGGATTTGTCTGCTTGCTTTTGGGGCTCTGGTTGTAAATGTTGAGTTTTTTTTGCATTTTTTTCGAAATTCGCTTGCATTCGATTCGTTTCTGTGCTAAACTTCGCTCGCACCAATCAAATGCGCACGTGGCGGAATTGGTAGACGCGCTAGTTTCAGGTTCTAGTGAGTAACATCGTGATGGTTCGAGTCCATTCGTGCGTATAATTGAGAATGAGGGAGTTATGAGTAAATCATAACTCCCTTTCTTTTTGTAATCATTCCAGAAAACCGCCCCAAAACGGCTGAAAAGTAGTGGTAGCAACTCGGATTTTACTCGGACCGTATGCAACTCATTGTCAATACTTTGACTCAAATTTCAACATTTTCCGAATTCTCACATTACTCGGACACTCGGCACATCAGGATTATCAGGGAACTCATTTACAACCTGTTCAATCGTCATCGTGGCGAGTGATAATGCGTCCCTAACCTCAAATTACTTACCGCAGATGTAGAACTTGGCATCAAGAGAGGGTAAGGGCAGGCCATCAAAGGAATGATTACCGACCTCATCCAACGCAGCCTGTTCATGCTCATCATCTGTTATACGGCTAACAGTTTTCTCTACATCACGATACCAACACCAGAATTCGGATAAGAATTCGGATAAGACCTTGAACGCAACCTGCTTGGTCATCCAATTGGCAAAGTTTGTGCCGTTGTTCCAATTCCATCTGTAAGTTATCTATTCATTCATTATAAAGTATTTACTTTTTTGTAAGGAGTGAAGAGATGAAGATAAAAGAAACCGCCCTTGGCTGTGAAACCTTGGGCGGTCGCGCGTTGCAGGGCTTGGTTACCCCACTTGAACTTGTTGTTGTTCCTTACTTGCGGCCTGTCTGGGCGTATCAACGAGAAGCCCGACGGCGGCGTGCAGCCAGACCTGCCAGTGCAAGGAGGGAAAGCGTGGCTGTGGTGGGCTCAGGAACGAGCGCAACCTTACCACCATGAGCAGAGGTGAAAGTCGTTTCAAGGTTTGTGCCAAGAGTACTTGCTGTACCACCAGCCACCCAGCCAGATGTGATAGCGGCATTCTCAATCAGGCTTGTATCGAACTTGAATGCGGTAATGGTCGTGTTACCACTTGCACCCAGACTGTTAGTAGTATAGTATGAGGTGTTGCTACCAGCCTTGTATAACTGTACACCACCTTGGGTACCAGTCGTGTCAGCAACGGTCATCGTCAGAGTGATGAAGCCATCCGTTGCATTGTCAGCAACAGACCATGCATCAGCCATCAGTGTGTCGAGGGAAACGAAAGAAGTTCCATTATTGGCCCACAGGTTGCCCTGCCAGTTGCCAGCAATACCCCACTCGCCATTGTACTGACCCCAGATGAGACCGACGTCTGCCGACGAATCAACAGTTACCAGCGTGGTCTGGGTGGTAAGTTTGGCTAATTCAGTCAGGTTCAGCGTGAAAGTAAGAGCTCCGTGAGCTCGGTTGCCGCCACCTGCTTCCCAAATACCAGCCCCTGAGAATGAACCTTCACCACCTGGTGTGGTAGGAGCGGTGTATGTAACATCACCAGAAGTTACGGTGGTGGTCAGGTCTGTCACTGTTGTAGTTGCAGCAGCAGCCACACCACAGAGAGCGAGGAATGTGATAAGTGTTTTCTTCATGTTAGTATAAATTGATTATTAGATGGTTAGAGTAGATTGTATAAATCGCTCATTCCCTAGCGCTATGAGAATTATGCGGACTTGCTGCAATCCAACGGCCCTACAATACAGCATTGGTGATGATGTAGCAAGCAAATAATTCGTAAAAGATTAGATTTTGCGAGTTAGGGCATCATCAAAGATGTCAAGCAGTGTGAGTAAATGATGTTTACTTATACCTAACGGACAGAGTTTCAATACAAGGATAAAGCAACATCATCACCAATGCTGTATATCGGCAGAAGGGGATTGTGGGATGATGCAGGAAAATAAGAGGTGTGCTGGAGCTGGTGTGGATGAGCGTAGGATGATGTAATGAGAAGTTTAGAGGTGGATGTGTCTGCCTGTTGCTGATAGTGAGCGGTATTGGGTGATGAAGTGGTGCTGGTGTATCAAATCAGGCAGCGGGGAGTGGAGGCGCAAATACGGAGGTGGTGGATTTGGTAAGTTATGTCATTTTATGGGGGAAGATGAAATATCTGCTTGATTCTGGGGGCAAAAAGTAGTAATAGGAGGAATAGGTTATCCCCATTTTATTTGATATGAAAGATAAGACGAAGACCCGCACAACGTACACCCCGGAGGAGAAGGCAGAAATCGTGATGGCCGTGATGAGCCGCAAGACGACGATTCAGAAGGTGGCAAAGGAGAAGCAGATTGCCGCGACGCTGGTATCTTTGTGGAAGAAGCAGGCCGAGGATGCCATTCTGGAGCGTTTTGCGAGCAGCCGCCCCGGCCGCCGGAAGGCTGAGGTGAGCCCGGATGATGTGAAGGACGAGCTGCGCAGCAGCCGCATTGCTGCGCGCACGGCTAAGACCCGCGCCACGCGGCTGGATTCCTCGCTGAAGGCGGCCAAGGCACGCGTGGCTGAGCTGGAGGGTGCTGTGCGTGGTCTGGCTGCGGTGATGGGGTGCAAGCTGGTGAAGGCCAAGAAGCCCCGCGCCCGCAAGGGTTGAGCCTGGGCGCACGCAGCCCGGTGAGAGGGGGGGATATGGTGAAAGAACATGGGCTGAAAGAGCGTATAATAAAGAAGTGAATGCCCACTGCGAGAAAAAACGCGGGGGTGGGAGAGATTTTATCTATTATGAAGAAGATATTGAACAACTGGAGGATGCGCACGCGCAGCCTGGCCGTGGCGGCAGCTGCGGTGCTGGTTTCGTGTACATCGGTAAGCCAGGCTGAGCCGGATTATGATATCATAGGTAAGCAGTTTTCGCTGGTGCTGCAGAATGGCCATTTTTCGCGTGCGCGTTTCACGCAGGATATGTACCACCAGTTTCTGGAATGCTACCTGCAGACGCTGGATGCGCAGCATTTGTTCCTGACGCAGGAGGATGTGGATTTTCTGCGCAAGCGCTATGCCAGCAGCTTTGGTGATTATCTGATTGCGAACCAGACGACACGTCTGGCAGAGAGTCTGTACGGTTATTTCAGTGCGCGCGCGCTGCCGCGTATTGCACAGGCGGAGAAGATGCTGCATGAGTATGCAAAGCAGATGCCGGCGTTTGATTCGGAGCGCACGGCGCCGCGCAGCCGGCGTAAGCTGCCGCGTGCTAAGAATGCAGCAGAGCTGGACCAGGTGTGGCGAGACCAGGTGGATGATATGATTCTGACAGAGGTGCTGCGCCGCGAGAATCTGCAGAAGCTGGCTGAGGAGAAGGGGAAGCCTTCGCCTGTGGCTAAGGAGATGCCGGTGACGGATAAGATGCTGGCCCGTATCAAGCGCATGCGCAATGAGATTCAGGAGGCGGATCGCGAGGATATGGTTTCTTACCTGCTGAATGCGGTGGCGCATGTGTATGACCCGCACAGTGATTATATGGGTGCTCGCGAGGAACAGCGCTTCAAGGATATGATTAAGGCTTCGATTGTGGGGATTGGTGCCAAGTTGCAGTCTGATGACGACGGCTCTACCACGATTGAGGGTATTGTGAAGGGAGGACCTGCTGCAAAGTGCGGGCAGCTGCAGCTGGGGGATCACATTGTGGCGGTGGATTCGCGGGGCGATGATACGTGGACGGATGTGATGTTCCTGAGTATTGATAAGGTGGTGGATTTGATTCGCGGCCAGCGTGGGATGCCGGTGCGTTTGCGCGTGCAGAGTGCCAATAGTGGTGAAGAGAAGGTGGTGACGATTGTGCGCGATGAGATCCCGATGTCTGAGGAGTTGGCCAGTGGCCGTATTATTGACCTGAAGGATAATGGCCGCACGTACCGATTGGGTGTGCTGACCCTGCCGTCGTTCTACATTGACCTGGACGATGGTGAGGTGCATTGTGCGTCTGATGTGAAGCGGATTTTGCTGCGCATGATTCAGGAACGCGTGGAGGGTATTGTGCTTGACCTGCGTTTCAATGGTGGTGGTTCGCTGGATGAGGTGCGTAAGATGGTGGGCTTTTTCACGGGGGCTGGTCCTGTGGTGCAGGTGAAGGATTCCCGCGCCCAGGTGGAGCGCCTGACGGTGAGCGGGCCGCCTTTGTACCGCGGCGAGCTTGTGGTGATGATTAACAAACTGAGTGCTTCTGCCTCTGAGATTTTCGCTGGTGCCATGGCTGATTATGGCCGCGCGGTGATTGTGGGCGATGAGGCCAGCTTTGGTAAGGGAACGGTGCAGATTCCCCGGCCGCTGGGCGTGTATATGCCGTATTTTATCCAGCGTGAAGGCTGCGGTATGATTAAGGTGACTACGCAGAAGTTCTACCGAGTGGGGGGTGCCTCTACCCAGCTGAAGGGCGTGGCGAGCGATATTGTGCTGCCTACGGTGACAGGAGGGCTGCGCATTGGTGAGGGCGAGCAGGATTATGCAATGCCGTATGATGAGATACCGCGCGCTGGTGGCTATGTGAAGAGCAGCCGTATTTCCCGTATTCTGCCGGAGCTTATGGCGCGTAGCCAGGCTCGCGTGGCGGCAGATAAGGATATGCAGTACACCCGCGAGGATATTGCTCGCGCTAAGGAACGCTTCGAGAAGAATGAGATTTCGCTGAGCAAGGCGGTGCGCGCTGCTGAGAATGCCCAGCTCATGGAGCGAAAGAAGGCTATTGATGCCGAGCGCAAGGTGCGTTACGAGAAGATGGCTGCCGAGGATGCGGAGAAGATGACGATTTACCGCCTGAAACTGGGCGATGTGAATGCTCCCCGTCTGCCGCTGGCTTCCAAGGACGACGCTAGTGAGTACATGGACGAGAATAAGGACCCGGAGGAGGAGCTGACTGAGGCTCCGGAGTATCCTTCGAATCTCGACCCGGTGCTCCGCGAAGCACTGCATATTGTCAAGGATATGGTCGATATGCCATAAATTACAAAAAAGCCTGCCACCCGGCAGGCTTTTTTGTGGTTTGTTCCTTCGCGGTGCTGCGGCTGCACGGAGCCGACCACCGGCTGCGTGGGGGGGGCGTTCAGGCAAGCCCGCCGCGGAGGAGCCCCAGGAGCGCGAGCGTGCGGGGCCAGGTTTCCGGGGAGTCGTCTGTCTCCGGGAAGAGGCGCCCTTCGGGGATGCGGGTGTAGCGCTCGGCGGCTTTGGGGTGGCTGAGTTCGCGCAGGCCGACGCTGAAGGTGATGGGGCCGAGTTGCATGAATTCGCGGGCGAGTTCGTGCGAGCCGTTCCAGGCGTGCAGATGCACGCGGGGCAGGGTGCCGCTGCGGCTGCGCTGGCGCAGGGTTTCCAGCAGTTCGCCCCAGGCGTGCACGCCGTGTAGCTGAATCATGCGTTCATGCCGGAAGGCGGCGCCCAGGTGGATATGCAGCAGGATTCGCTGGGCCTCCAGTGTGGCAGCGTGGCGGGGAGAGGCGTCGAGCCCGGATTCTCCCACACCTGCTTGCGGGTGGCGGGTAAGCCATTCATCCAGCTCAAAGGCGAGTTCGGCTGGGTCTGTTTCGTGGGCGAACCAAGGGTGAATGCCGTAGCAGGGTACCATGCCCTCGGCGGTGGAGAGGCGCTCCCAATCGGCGCGGGATGCAGCACAGATGAAGCCGCCGTGCGGGCTGGGGTGGTGGGTGTGGTAGTCTTTCATGAGAAAAGGAACCCATGCTCGCGAAAGCTATAGTAGGGTGAGGTGCCGGCGCCGATGATGATGTGGTCCAGCACCGGGATGTGGATGGCTGTGCCCGCGGAGATGAGTTCGCGGGTGAGTTCGCGGTCGGGTTTGCTGGGGGTGGGGTCGCCGCTGGGGTGGTTATGGGCCAGGATGATGGAGCAGGCGTTGCTGACGATGGCTTCGCGGAAGACGTCTCGTGGGTGAACCATGGTCCGGTTCAGTGTGCCTTTGGAGATGTTGCTGCGGCGGATGAGCCTGCGGTGGGTATCAAGCATGAGAACTACGAAGTTTTCCTGCTGTTCGTACCGCAGGTCGCCCGCCAGATATTCGTAGATTGCGGCAGGGGTGCTCATGTCCTCTCGCTCCATGGATTCCTTAACGGCGCGGTGCCCCAGCTCAAAGACTGCGGCCAGGGTGGCTGCCTTGGCTGAGCCTATGCCTTTGCAGCACTGGGTGATTTCCCGCGCTTCCATGCGCCCTAGGGCGGTGAGCGAACCAGCGGCTCGTTTGAGCCGGGCGGCCAGCTCCAGCACGTTGCAGCCTTTGAGCCCGGTGCGCAGGAAAATGGCGATGAGTTCATCATCGCTCAGAGCAGCGCGCCCACGTTGTATGAGTTTTTCGCGTGGACGTTCATCTTCTGCCATGTCGAGCAGTTTCCGACTGGGAAATTCCATACACCGGGCATTGTATACAAAATGCTGCCTGCTGTGAAGCTAAAAGTTGAATTCTACCGGACGGTGTGGTACAGGATTAGTCGCGCGAGCTGTGTTCAGGATGGTGGGGTGCCCGCGGGATGGGGCGAATCATCTGCCGCTGGCTTTGGGCGTGGTGTTTTTTTCTGCCCGGTGTTCCTGCAGGCGGAACCAGGCGCGTTCCGGGCGGGAGTAGCCGGTGTCATCCTTGCCCAGAATGGATTTCGGGGCGTCGCAGAATGCTTCTAAATCATTCTCCCTTGAGTTGTAGCGCAGAACGTAATCTTCTGTTGGCTTGGGGTCTCCCTCCCAGGCATTTATTAGAACGAAGAGATCGGCCTGGTTGACCAGCATGAACAAGCGGCTGCTCCAGCATCCATCGCCGCCAATGTGCAGGTATTCCACGGTGACGGTGCCTTCGGTCTCGCTCCAGTAGTCGCCCTGGTGCAGGCGTTCGATGAATTGGTCCTTGATCTCCTCGTAAACACAGCCTTCCGGCAGGTTAGAGATGCGTTGGATAAGCGCGGCTCTGGTGCCTGCCACCGAGGGCGCAGCCGGGGCAGAGGAGGGTGGCGCTGCCGGAGTGCAGGCGCAGAGCGCGGTGAGTGACAGGGTGAACAGGGTGGCTGTGAGAAGGGGGTGGCTCATGATTTTGCTGGTTATTATGCGCTTTGTATGCGGGGATTGCAAGTTTTTATCTGCGGGGGATGAGTTTCGTGTATTAAAATGCCTGATGGAGAATTATTTGCTTGCGCTGCAGGTGGTGGAAGTGTAAAATATCCGCGGCTCGTTGTTGTTGATTTCCAACGGTGGCGGGCTCTGTGGGGCAGGAAGTACGTAATCCTGCTCTGCGAAACCAAAGGGGGCAGCGGCCGGTACCGGCCTCCGGCGGTGCAGATTGGAACCGGCATTCAGAAGAGAAAGAAAATAAAAAATGAGTATACATTCCGTTACTTGTGCCGTTGGCACAAACCCCATCACCATTGAAACGGGCAAGCTTGCCCTTCTGGCCGATGGTGCCGTTACTGTCCGTTGTGGTGATACTGTGGTGCTGGTCACCGTTGTGAGCGCTACCAAGATCAAGGAAGGTCAGACCTTCTTCCCCCTTTCGGTGGAATACAAGGAAAAGGCTGCTGCCGCGGGTATGTTCCCCGGTGGATATTTCAAGCGCGAAGGTCGCCCCACGGAGAAGGAAATTCTGACCTGCCGCATGACGGACCGCCCGCTGCGTCCCATGTTCCCCAAGGGTTATTTCTACGATACGCAGGTGATTTCCCTGCTCATGGCAGCCGATGGTGAGAATGAGCCCGATATTCTGAGCATCAACGGTGCTTCTGCTGCCTGTGTGATTTCTGATCTTCCTTTTGCTGAGCCCGTGGGCGCTGTGCGCGTGGGCCGTATTGATGGTGAGTTCGTGATTAACCCCACCAATTCGCAGCGTCTGGAGTCTGATCTTGACCTGGTGTATGCCGGTTCCAAGGACCAGGTTATCATGATTGAAGGTTCTGCTAATGAGCTGCCGGAAGAGGATTTCATTGCTGCTCTGCACTTTGCTCAGGAGAATGTGGCCAAGATCTGCGCCGCCCAGGAGGAGCTGCGCGGTATCTGCGGCAAGCCCAAGCGCGAGTATGAGCTGACCCTGGCCAAGCCGGAGCTGCTGGAAATCGGCTACCAGGTGGCTGGCGATCGCATTGAGGAGGCTATTTATGCTCCCAACAAGATTCAGCGCCAGAAGCAGACCGGCGCTCTGCGCGACGAGGTGGAGGCTGCTATCAAGGCTGCTTACCCCGAGGCTACCGATTTCGATGTGGAGCAGGTGTTCGAGTACATTCAGAAGAAGGCTTTCCGCATCTCCATTATGGAGCAGGATAAGCGCGCTGATGGCCGCGCCATCAAGCAGCTGCGCCCGCTGCAGGCTGAGGTGAACGTGCTGCCCCCCGTGGTGCATGGCTCTGCTCTCTTCGCCCGCGGTGAGACCAAATCTGTGTGCCTTGCCACCCTGGCTCCCATGGAGGAGAAGCAGTACCTGGATAACTACACCGGCTCTGTGGATGAGAAGCGCTTCATTCTGCACTACAACTTCCCCCCGTTCTCTGTGGGTGAAACGGGCCGCTTCGGTGGTCAGAACCGCCGCGAAATCGGTCACGGTGCGCTGGCTGAGCGCTCCATCGCCCCGGTGATTCCGGATGAAAACGACTTCCCCTACGCTATTCGCGTGTCCTCCGAGATTATGGAATCCAACGGTTCTACCTCCATGGCTTCCGTGTGCGCCGGTACGATGTCTCTGCTGGCTGCCGGTGTGCCGCTGAAGCGCCCGGTATCCGGTATTTCCGTGGGTCTGGTGACGGAGTTTGAGAACGAAGGTGACCGCGAGCCCAAGCGCTACAAGACGCTGCTCGATATCA
This sequence comes from Akkermansia sp., assembly GCA_045577775.1. GTDB lineage: Bacteria > Verrucomicrobiota > Verrucomicrobiia > Verrucomicrobiales > Akkermansiaceae > Akkermansia. The sequence goes on from JAZNIZ010000065.1 coordinate 25,865, forward strand.
TCGGTTCCGAGGACTTCTACGGCGATATGGACTTCAAGCTCTGCGGTTCTTCCGTGGGTGTGACCGGTTACCAGCTGGATCTCAAGCTGCCCGGCATTCCGCTGTACATTCTGGAAGATGCCATTCACCTGGCCCGCAAGGGACGCCTGGATGTGCTCGATACCATGAGCGCCTGCATTCCCGGCCCGCAGGCTATGAGCCCGAATGCCCCGCGCATCGAATCCACCAGCATCCCGCAGGATCGCATTGGTGAGCTTATCGGTCCCGGTGGTAAGAACATTAAGGCTCTGCAGGCTGAGACCGGCACCGATATCAACATTGAGGAAGATGGTACCGTACGCATCTACGGTAGCCGCCAGGAGGGTGTGGAACGCGCTCTGTACCTCATCGACCGCATGTTCAAGGAAATCGAAGTGGGTGAAACCTATGAAGGCAAGATTGTTTCCACCAAGGAATTCGGTGCCTTCATGGAAGTGCTGCCCGGCAAGGACGGCCTGATTCACATCTCTGAGCTGGCCGAAGGCCGCACCCAGAAGACTGAGGATGTGGTGAAGGTTGGTGACATTGTGACCGCTAAGTGCATCGGTATCGATGACAAGGGTCGCGTCAAGATGTCCATGCGCGCAGCTGCCCGCGACCGCAAGGCCAAAGAGGCCGCTGATGCCGAGTAAAGCAGGCGCCTGATAAATACTATGAGTCACCTTCCGATGTATCGGAGGGTGACTTTTTTTATGAGCGTGAGCAGGAGTGTAAAAAAAATGCAGTCCTGAGGCTTTTTTTGATTGCATTTGGGCTCGTTCTGGTATAGATATATTAGCGAACAGCTGCAAATTTTTAACTTACACCATGTGGAAATATATCATCATCGCCGCCGTCGTGCTCTTCCTGGGGGCATGTTTTCTTTTTTATAAAAATAATGAGGCGCTGGCCGGTCCTGAAGGCGAAGTAGCAGCGTTTCAGTCTCAGTTTGATATGGCTAAGAAGAAGGCCGTTGATATTGAGAAAGATAAGGCTATTAAGAAATATGCCGAGATGCGTACTGCGTACTTCAAGCAGCAGACGGTCAAGAATAATGAGGAACGCGATGCGCTGGAGGCAGAGGATGCTCCCTATGAGCCGGAGATTACCAAGGCTAATGCCGAGCTGGAAGCCGCTAAGGCAGACCTCAAGAAGTACGAGGATCAGTTCAAGGTGTTCCGCCGTGGCGCTGCTGAATCTGCTGGTCTGGAAGGTGTGGATGATGAGGATGCAATTCGTCTGGTAGGTCAGCGTATGGCTGAGATGGAGAGTGATAACAACGCGCTGAGGGACCAGGTTACTACTGTGACGGGTGAGATTGACGCGCTGAAGGTGGATATTGACAATACCCAGAAGATGATTGATGCCGCCAAAAAGCTGGCTGCTGACCGCAAAGCTCGCTTGTCTCCCCCAGAGCTGAAGTGCGCTGTTATGCATGTGGACAAGACCTGGGATTATGTGGTTCTTGATGCCGGTATCGATAAGGGAATTGTGATTGGTTCCCGCCTGGCTGTCATGCGCGGTGAGACGCGTATCTGCGATCTTATTGTGAGCCTGGTGGAGAGCAACAGAACCAGCTGCGAGGTTGTTTACAGCACGATGCTTCCCGGTGAGGCTGTGCAGCCTGGTGATGTGGTTGTTTCCACAAATAAGTAAATCTGAATATTTTATATATAACTTCTTAACATGAAAATCTCTCAACTTCTGATTTCTATTCTAGTGCTTCTGGTGGGCGGCGTGACTATTATGTACTCGTCTGACCAGCAGAAGGTTATGAATGCATTGATTGCTGCTCACGGTGGCGGTCAGCAGGTGGAGCTTTCCAATGCTACTGGTTTGCGCAAGTTGAATCAGGATTTGGATGCCGAGCGTGGTGCTGGTGCCAGCGACCGTGCAACGGCGGTCAAGGGTACTGAGGCTGCTCGTGTTGAAATGCGCGATGCTATTACCCGCCGCGAGGAAATGCAGGCCCAGCTGGATGCTCACAAGGAAGAGCTCAAGAAGGTGCAGGCAGATGTGAAGGCCATGCAGACCAGTGTGGATACGCTGATGAAGGCATTTAACGATGCTATGTCAGAAATCAAGAATTCTGAATTGGTAGAAGTGGATGCCAATGCCGACTTCACTGCCGTGCTGGAGGCTATCAAGTCTGCCGTGACCCGCTTGGAGAACGTGAAGGAAGAGCAGACTAAGCTGCTGGAGGAGCTTACCCAGGAACGTACGGATAAGATTAAGGACTTAGGTGGTAGAAGGGTGGAACTGGCCCGTTTGACTGCTATTAATGATAAGTTTGTTTCTGATTACCAGAAGAACGATGACGAGTATCCGGTGCTGGCGGTTGATCCCCGCTGGAAGTTCGTGGTGTTCAACGTGGGCGCAGAAAGTGGACTGGTTCTTGGCGATGCTACCCCTGTGCTGATTAAGCGTGGTGGCGTGGTGATTACTCAGGTGCGCATTGTTTCCATTTCCAATGGTGTGGTGGTGGCCGAGTACGACCCGAAGACGCTTACTCCTGGTGTGCGTCCGGAGCTTGGAGACCGTGCTTTCCGCGTGAAGCCGATTGGTAACTGATGTTTGCCGAGCCGGCTCAGAAATATGATTTTGCCGCCTGCCCGGGTAAGGGCAGGCGGTCTTGATTCTACAAAAGAGAAAATAAATGATGAAAACGGTAAAGATGATAATGTTGGTTATGCCGCTCGTGGCGGTGATGATGAGCGCCTGCCAGCCGCCGATGCCGCCGGTTCCCCCGAGCAACCGCACGGTGGTGGGCCCCAAGGGAACCTCTGAGCGTGTGAAACCGTGGAACAGCACAACTCGTAAGGAAGGTGAGGCAGTGCTCGGACCGCTGGGCGATATGAACCGCCGTTAAGGGCTTGAAGCTTGTGAAACGCGCAGAACGAGCTCGCATTGTGCTGGAGGAGCTGGAGCGCGGTATTCCGGAGCCGGAGGTGCCGCTGCACCACCACGATGCGTTTACTCTGCTGGTGGCGGTGATGCTTTCTGCTCGCTGCACGGATGCGCGCGTGAATACAGTGACACCGGCTCTTTTTGCGCTGGCGCCGGATGCTGCCAGTATGGCAGCCTTGGAGTGGCAGCAGGTGCAACCGCTGATTGCCACCTGTGGACTTACCGAAATGAAGGCTCGCCGGCTGGTGGAAACGGCTCGCATCCTTGTGGAAAAATATGGCGGACAAGTGCCTGGCAGTTTTGCTGATTTGGAAGCTCTGCCCGGTGTGGGGCATAAAACGGCCAGCGTGGTGATGAATCAGGCTTTCGGATACCCGGCATTTCCGGTGGATACTCATATATTCCGCCTGGCCCGGCGCTGGGGGCTTTCTCGTGGAAAGACAGTGGAGGCGGTGGAGGCGGATTTGAAGAAGTGCTTTGCGCGGGAAACCTGGGGTAAGTTGCATTTGCAGATGGTGTTGTGGGGGCGGCAGTATTGCCCTGCGCGTGGATGCAAGCCCGCGTGTGCGGTCTGTTCCCGGCTTCTGACGTAAAAAATACCTGCTTTTCCCTGATTGTGCTTGACCTTTTGGGTAAAAAGTAGTTTCATTGGCGGTCATCCGCATTCACAGTCATGCTAGTTTGTCAGCTTAAATCCAAGATTCATCGCGCCATGGTCACTCGTGGCGACGTGGAGTACGAGGGCAGCATTGAGATTCCGCAGGATTTGGTGGAAGCTGCTGGTCTCTGGCCGGGCGAGAAGGTGCTGGTCGCCTCTGTTACTAGTGGTAATCGCTTTGAGACATATGTGCTGGTAGGCCCGCCTGGAACCGGGCAGATTATTGTGAATGGTGCAGCGGCTCACCTTATCGGTAAGGGTGAACGTATAATCATCATGAGCTTTGCCTGGGATGATAAGCCCATTACGCCCAAGCGTGTCATCTGTAATGAATTGAACGAAATCATTGCCTGATTCCTTTACAAACTTCTTTTAATACGATATAATCCCCGCCATGCTTAACGCCTCCATTTACATTGTTTTCGCCTTGTTGCTGATTGTTTGCGCTCTGCTGCTTCTGGTTGTGCTGATGCAGCGCCCGAAGCAGGAGGGCCTTGGTGCCGCATTCGGTGCGCAGATGACTGACCAGGCTTTTGGTGCTCAGACGACTGATGTGCTCAAGAAGGGTACGGTGTTCTTTGGTACGCTGTTCATGCTGCTCTGCTTTGTGCTTGCTGTGCTCATGAATGCTCGTTTCCAGAACGAGAAGTCTGATTTGAATGTGAAGAAGGTGGATGCTCCTGTGGAGCAGACAACGCCTGCCGCTGCCGAACAGCCTGCTGCCCCGGTGGAAAATCTGGAGAATCTGACCCCGACTCCTGCTGCGGAGGGTGAGGGACCGGTGCCGGCTCCGACTCCTGCTCTGGATGCAGCCCCGGCTCCTGCTGAGCAGCCCGCTGCTTAACTTCTAACCGCTGAACAGGCCATGCAGTTCGGTAGCACAACAGAGTTGAACGCCGAGGCTGCAACAGCCGCGGTGCGCGGTACCCTGCTGGCGCAGGTGACCCAGAAAACCACCCGCACCACTAAAAACGGTAAACCTTATCTTGAAATCGTGCTGGCAGATGCTGCCGGCACGGTTTCGTTTAAAATCTGGGAGACTGCTTCCTGGTATCAGGAATTTGATATGCTGGAGACGCCTGCCGGAGTGGCGGTGACTGGCACCTGGCAGGCCAGCCAGTATGGCATGGAGCTGGCAGAGGCGTATATGCGCCCGCTTACGCCGGAGGAAGAACAGCAGGTGTTGACCGGTAGCCCGGAGCTGGTGGCTCGTCAGCAGGCCGATTGGGAGTGTATCTGTGCCTATGTGGCAGAGTTGAAGGACCCCCGGCTGGCTGGAGTGTGCCGCTTGTTCCTGGAACAGCAGGAAACGCGGTTCCGCCGCGCAGCGGCTGCCCGCAATTTTCACCATGCCCGCCGGGGTGGGCTGGTGGAGCATGTGGCCAGCGTTATGCGTGTGGCTGCGGCGCTTTGCAGTGTGTACCCCGACCGCCTGAACCGTGATCTGGTGCTGGCGGGGGCGCTGCTGCACGACTGTGGCAAGATTGTGGAAAATGACTACGAGGAGCACAGCCTGGAGATGCCGTACTCGGAATCCGGGGAGCTTCTGAGTCATATCCCCATGGGGATTGAGATTATCAACAAGCTCTGGCGCGATATGATGACCCTGGAGCGCCGTGCGGAGTGGAAAACGCTGGCTCCGGCGTCGGAGCAGGTGCGCCTGCACCTGTTGCATCTGGTGGCGTCTCATCACGGCCTGCTGGAGTATGGCTCCCCAGTGCTGCCCAAGGTGCCCGAGGCGCTGATTCTGCACCATGCGGACAATGTGGATGCTAAGATGGAGATGTTCCGCGCGGCTTATGAGAGTGCAACCCCGCTTTCGGAGCGCGTGCTGCAGCGTAAATCTCCGATGCAGACGAATGTGGTGTTGCCGCTGCCGGAGGTGCAGGGATGATGGAGGTTCTGCTGAGGTGTGGTGGGGTGGTTGCTGCTGGAGGCCCGGGGTTGCCGGCGGCTTTGCTGAGCCTGGCGGGGCTTTTCTGGTTGCTGCTGTTGTCGCAGCTCAGTCCGGGGCCGGATATCTTCTTTGTGTTCCGCACGGCGTTGTCGCAGGGATTCCGCGCCGGAGCTGCGGTGGGCTGTGGCATTGCAGCCGGGTTTCTGATTCAGGCAACGCTGGTGGCTTCTATGGGCACCTGGCTGGTGGAGCAGCCCTGGCTGGATTATGTGGTGCTTGCCTCGGTGGTCTGGTTGCTGTATCTGGCCTGCCGTATTTTCCCGTGGCGGGGCCGTGCGCAGGTAAAGGCGGAGATGCTGGAAGCTACGCGCCGGGAGTCGATGCTTGTTCTTCTGGGGCAGGGGCTTTTGTGCAATATCCTGAATCCGAAATGCACTTTGTTTATCTGTGGGCTTTCCCTGGGACCGCTGAAGATGTTCGGGCCGCATGAAGCCTGGTATGCTCCGGCGCTGGTGCTGGTGTTGAGCAGTGCTTGTCTGCTGGGGTGGGTGGCGTGGAGCGCTTTGTTGCAATGGAAGCCTGTGCGTGGTTTTTATTTGCGCCACACCACGGGGATTGATGCGCTCTTTGCGTTCCTGCTGGCTGTGTTTGCTGTTTTGCTTGGGGTACATGTGTAGATTTGTAGAATTTAGCGTGGTTGCGCTGATTGGGGCTTGCTTTTTGGGGGTATTTGCGGTAGAGTAATGCCGCAAAGACGTTATTGCGATTATGAACGACATTATCACGACAGCATGCAAGTTCGTCACGTCCTCGATTGGCCGCAAGATTCTTGTGGCTCTGACAGGTGCGTGTCTCCTCCTGTTCCTCGTGGGGCATCTGGCCGGTAACATGACCATTTACGGTGGTGATCCCGGCAACGGTGTGCCTTCCTGGATTGATGCCTACGCCACTGGCCTGCACACCATGCCCGCCTGGCTGCTCTGGGCTATTCGTCTTGGTCTTGCCGCCATTCTCCTCATCCATGTGGTGTTGACTCTGGCTCTGAAGATTGAGAACGTGAATGCCCGCACGCAGTACCAGAAGGAGGGTACGCTGAAAGCTACGCTTTCTTCCCGTACCATGGTGCTTACCGGTATCATGATTTTCTGCTTCCTGCTGTTCCACCTGTGGCAGCTTACGGTGAACGGTGACCCCTCCGATTGCTACGGTCACATCGTTGCAGCGTTCTCTAACGTGTGGTGTTCCGTGTTCTACATTGTGGCTATCTGCTGCCTGTTCATGCATGTGCGTCATGGCCTTCAGTCTGTGTTCCAGACGCTGGGCCTTTCCACCCGCAAGGTGCGCCCGCTCTACAACATCGTTGCCGTGCTTTTCGGCTTGGTGGTTTGCGGCGCTTTCATCTCCATTCCGGTGGCCGTTCTCTGCGGTATCCTCAAGTAACCCTTTTCCCATTCATAGAATCATATGAAAGACCTTAAGTTTCCTGTAAGTGACTACATGCCGGATTCCTGCATTCCGGATGGCCCTATCGCTGAGAAGTGGACCAAGTACAAGCGCGAGGCCAAGCTCATCAACCCCAACAACCGCCGTAAGTACACGGTGCTCGTGGTGGGTTCCGGTCTGGCTGGTGGCGCTGCCGCTGCCACGCTGGCTGAGCTGGGTTACAATGTGCACTGCTTCTGCTACCAGGACAGCCCCCGCCGCGCTCACTCCATTGCTGCGCAGGGCGGTATTAACGCTGCTCATAACTACCAGAACGATGGTGACTCTGTGTACCGTCTGTTCTACGACACCGTGAAGGGTGGCGACTTCCGCGCCCGTGAGGCCAACGTGTATCGTCTGGCTGAGGTGTCCTGCAACATCATCAACCAGTGCGTGGCTCAGGGTGTTCCCTTTGGTCGCGAATACGGTGGCTTGCTTGACAACCGCTCCTTCGGTGGTTCACAGCTCAAGCGTACTTTCTACAGCCGTGGTCAGACTGGTCAGCAGCTGCTGCTGGGTGCCTACCAGGCCATGGAGAAGGAAATCGGCAAGGGTCACATCCAGATGCACCCCCGCACCGAAATGATGGACCTCGTTGTGGTTGACGGCCACGCCAAGGGTATCGTGGTGCGTGATATGGTGACCGGTGAAATCAAGAGCTATGCTGGTGATACCGTGCTGCTGGCTACCGGTGGCTACGGCCGTGTGTTCTTCCTTTCCACCAACGCCATGGGTTGCAACGTGGGCGCCGCCTGCGCCTGCTGGAAGAAGGGTGCCTATTTCGCCAACCCCTGCTTCACCCAGATTCACCCCACCTGCATTCCGGTGAAGGGCGACTACCAGAGCAAGCTGACCCTCATGTCTGAGTCTCTGCGTAACGACGGTCGTATCTGGGTGCCCAAGAGCCGCGAGGTGGCTGCCAAGATTCGCCGTGGCGAGATGAAGCCCTCTGAAGTGGCTGAGGGTGACCGCGACTACTACCTGGAGCGCAAGTATCCGTCCTTCGGTAACCTGGCCCCGCGCGATATTTCCTCCCGCGCCGCTAAAGAAGCCTGTGATGACGAGCGTGGCGTGGCCAACACCGGCCGCGGTGTGTTCCTTGACTTCAAGGACGCCATCAACCGCATGGGTAAGGAGTGGATTGACGGCCAGTACGGCAACCTCTTCGAGATGTACGAGGAGATTACCGACGTGGATCCCCACGAGCAGCCGATGATGATTTACCCCGCTTCTCACTACACCATGGGTGGTCTGTGGGTGGACTACAACCTGATGTCCTCCATCCCCGGTCTGCACGTGCTCGGTGAGGCAAACTTCTCTGACCATGGTGCTAACCGTCTGGGTGCTTCCGCTCTCATGCAGGGCCTCTCCGACGGCTACTTTGTGATTTCTGCTACTCTGCCGACCTACCTGACCACTCAGAAGCCCGGCAGCGTGACCACCGCAGCCCCCGAGTTCAAGGAGGCTGAGGATGCCGTGAAGGCCCGCATCAAGAAGATGATGGACGTGCAGGGTACCAAGAGCCCCGACGAAATCCACCGCGAGCTGGGCAAGCTCGTTTGGGAGGACGTAGGCATGGGCCGCACGAAGGAATCCCTCATGGATGCCATCGAGAAGATTCCCGCCATTCGCGAGGAATTCTGGACCAACGTGAAGGTGGTGGGCAGCGCCGATGGCGTGAACCAGGAGCTTGAGAAGGCCTGGCGCGTGGCTGCATTCCTCGACTTTGCCGAGGTGCTCTGCTACGATGCTCTGAACCGCGAGGAATCCTGCGGCGCTCACTTCCGTCTTGAACACCAGCTGGCCGACGGTGAAGCCAAGCGCGATGACGAGAACTTCGCCTACGTTGCCTGCTGGGAATACAAGGGTACGGATGAACTGCCGGTTCTGCACAAGGAGCCGCTTACATTCGACACTGTGCATCTGGCCATCCGTTCCTACAAGTAAAGATAACCTCATTCCAACTATTTAAGATTCTAATATTATGGCTAATCTCAATCTTACGCTCAAGGTCTGGCGCCAGGAAAATGCTCAGGCTCAGGGCCGCATTGAAACCTACAAGGCTAAGAACATCCCGGATGAGGCTTCTTTCCTTGAAATGCTCGACATCGTGAACGAGGAACTCGTACACGAAGGCAAGGAGCCCATCGTGTTCGACCACGACTGCCGCGAGGGTATTTGCGGTATGTGCTCCCTCACCATCAACGGTGTGCCGCACGGCGGCAAGAAGGTGACCACCTGCCAGCTGCATATGCGCCAGTTCAAGGATGGCGACACCATCTGGATTGAACCTTTCCGTGCTCAGGCTTTCCCGCTGCTGCGCGACCTCATGGTGGATCGTACCGCTCTGGACAACATCATTGCCGCTGGTGGTTTCGTGGATATCCGCACCGGTTCTGCCCCGAATGCTAACAACATGCCCGTGCGCAAGAAGACGGCTGATGCCGCTTTCGACGCCGCCGCATGCGTGGGCTGTGGTGCCTGTGTAGCCAGCTGCAAGAACAGCTCTGCCATGCTCTTCACTTCTGCCAAGGCTGCTCACCTGAACCTGCTGCCCCAGGGCCAGCCGGAGAAGAACAAGCGCGTTCTTGCCATGGTGCGCCAGATGGATGCCCTCGGCTTCGGTAACTGCACCAACCAGTACGAGTGCGAAGCTGCCTGCCCGAAGGGTATCTCCGTGGATAACATTGCCAAGCTTAACCGCGACTACATGATTGCCTGCGCCGCCGAGGCCGTGGGTGTGTTCGCTTAAGAGCTGCAATAGTACACGCAAATAGCGTCTTATAACAAGGTTCTGCCGTTAATCGGCAGAACCTTGTTTGTTAAATATAGTGTTGACTTTGTTTTGAAAAAATGATACTTTGTTTGCGAGCAAAGGAAGGAGAGAAGCTTATGTCAATCAAAGTATTCATCAGTAGTGTTCAAGTTGAGTTTGCCGAGGAGAGAAGGCGTCTGTTTGATTATATCCAGAATGATTCTCTTCTTGGTCGTTTTTTTATTCCTTTTATCTTTGAAAATGAACCAGCAAGCAATACCAGGGCGCAGTCTGTCTATTTAAATGAGGTGTCTGAGTGTGATATATATCTTGGTTTGTTCGGCTGCAGGTATGGTTACGAAGACACAGAGGGCATATCGCCTACAGAACGAGAATACGACCTGGCCACAGAAGAACGAAAACATAGGCTTGTTTTCATTACGCGGCTTCAGGGACGAAAGAAACGTCATCCTAAGCAGGCAGCTTTGGTTGCAAAGGCCGAACAAAGTGTAGTTCGCAAAGCTTTCTCTACCTATGATGAATTGCAGGCCTCTGTTTACGATTCCCTGGTTCGTTATCTAGAGGAACAGGACTATATTCGTAAGTTGCCGTTTGATGCTTCTATATGCCATGGCGCTACCTTGGATGATATTGATCCTGCTAAGGTGGAGCATTTTGTTATGCTGGCCAAGGCTCACCGTGGGTTCCCGATTCCATTTTCTGCCGGTATAGCTACCATTTTGACGCATCTTCGTTTAATGAGCGATGCCGGAAAATTGACGAATTCTGCAATTCTCTTGTTCGGAAAGCGTCCACAGGATTTCTTTCCTTGCACATCGGTGAAGTGTGCGCAATTTTATGGGACGACTATTACAAAACCCATACCTTCCCATCATGTATTTCAGGGCACTGTGTTCGATGTTGTTGATAAAGCTGTGGATTTTGTGATGTCGCGTATAGACGTACATGTCGGGACGCGTGCATACAGTACCACGGTGGATGTTACTTGTGAAATTCCGCGAGAAGCGGTCACTGAGGCTATTGTGAACGCCGTTATCCACAGGGATTACCGTAGCAATGCCAGTGTCCAGGTGATGCTTTTCAAGGACAGACTGGAAGTGTGGAATCCGGGGCAGTTGCCGTATGGTCTTAGTCCAGAAAGGCTTCAATATGCCCATTCCTCTATGCCTGTGAACCCTATTCTGGCGCATCCGGCCTATCTGGCCGGCTATATCGAGGAAATGGGAACAGGAACATCTGACATAATAGATAAATGTCTTGATGCAGGATTGGATATGCCTGAATTTGTTCAGGATGAATCATTTAAGGTTGTCATTTGGAGAGAAAAAAATGAAGATTCGGGGGATTTGCAAGTAAGTGAAAGCGGGACTGACGAGGAGTTGTACCGGTGGGAACTGCGACAAAAGCAAATAAAGCAGCAAAAATCTTTATTTGCGAACAAAGCAAAGCGAGGAAATAGCATATCAGTTACTGAGAAGCAGAAAATGGTTGTTGATTTTTGCACAGAACCGCGTACCAGCAACGAAATTATGGAACACATTGGCGTAACCAGGCAAACCCGCACGGTGAATCTCTATATTGGAGATCTTATCAAAGCCGGGAAATTACGACCTCTTGTGCCAGAGAAACCCAATAGCCCCAGGCAGAGGTACATTTCTGTCAGATAATGGTATAACTGGGAAGAGATGGGGAGAATCGGTTCACTCTGTTGTACTGGATTGTTCAGCCAATTGCGCCAATCAGTACGAGTGCGAAGCTGCCTGCCCGAAGGGTATCTCCGTGGATAACATTGCCAAGCTTAACCGCGACTACATGATTGCCTGCGCCGCTGAGGCTGTGTTCGCTTGATTGAACGCAAGCTAACGTATATTTGTCCCGCCGGGTCGGCCACAAGACGCACCCGGCGGATTTTTTCGCCCCCTGGCGGATAACCTTTCAGCATAGCAAATCCCCATCCTTTCATCATGAAAGGATGGGGATTCTTTATGAGGATTTTTTGGGTTACGATTCTGCCGATGTTCGTTTCTTTCCCCATCGACATGTAGGATTCATGATGGGGAATGTCACACGCTCTGTCTCGGTAACAGTGTATACCGCATATTGGCGCGGCGCCGGGTACAATATATCCTTGAGAGCACGCAGCAGACCGCTGACGCGGTAGGGAATGTTTCTGTTGAACCAACTGCCTACATGCGGATTTTCTTTCTGGAAGATATCCCAGTCAATCTGTGTGGCTTCTGTCCAGGCAAGATTGTTACCAGTTACTGTAAACAACGAGGTTAATACTCCGGGGATAGGTCTGATGTTTAAATCCAGATTAACCAGGTCGCGATACATGACCATATCGGCAATAGAGCGGTAGCGGGTATCGAAACGCACACCATGCTTCAGGAAGGTGTCAACCTTGTGGAAACAGGCGCAGGTGAAGATTTCACACGATATGCGGCTTATCCATTTGCGAGGTGTTGCTGGGCGTCTGTGGCAGATGTAGCGACCATCGGCATCTATCACAATATAGGAAGTGAGCAGGATATCTGCATCTGCGTGCGTCAGAACCGCCTCTGAGACGGCTTTAAGGGCACCGGGCAGGTATTGCTCATCACTATTGAGATGGGCGGTTATAACTGCGTCTGGGGGCATTTTCTCCCATGCCTTGTTCAAGGCATCATACATGCCGGAGTCTTTGGCGCTTTCATATGTAAAGGTATACCCAGACCTGGAAATTTGTTCTTCCCGCCAGTTCTCCAGCCACTCAGGCGTTCCATCTGATGAACCTCCGTCCTGAATATGGTGGTGTACTTCTACTCCTTCTGCTACCTGGTCTGCAACGGAATAGATGCAGCGCTGCAGCCATGATAATGCATTATATGCCGGTGTGACGATATAAAATGTCATAGAAATGAAGAGATGAAAAGTCTCTTTTCTCCTAAGTAAGATGATATGCGAATACAGATTTAGTGAGAGGTTGATGAAGCCGCCGACTCGTATATACGATTCAGTTGTTGCATTTTTGCATCCCACGAAAATTCCTTGCTACGTTGAATTGCCCCTATGGCGAGAGAATGACGGATGTCTTCATTGTTGGCAAGGAAATCTATTTGTTCGGTAATGTCTTTAATAATTTGACGACGTGAACGAATGGGTACCTTGTAACCACAGGATTCATTAATAACGGCCGCTTGCCCGCAGTGATCCAACGCAATAACAGGAAGGCCGCTTTGTAACGCTTCCAAAATAACGGTTGCTGTTCCTCCTTCCTTGATACTTGTGTGGCAGAGTACATGACACCTGCGCATCAAATCTATGATTGCATTGTGTTCCATGTATCCGTGAAATGTGACCTTATCTTCAATTCCAAGTTTGGAAGTTAGGGCTTTCCATTTCTGCAAACACGGCCCTCTACCCAGCACGTCAAGCTGAAGATTTGCTGTGCGACTTAACGAGATAGCGTGTAACAGTATTTCGAGTGATTTGAGAGGGATTAACTGGCCAGCCCAACATATGCGAAAGGGCTCTTCCGGGGCACGTCGAGATGGCGTGTATGGCGTTGAAAGCGGGTATGTTCCCACTTCTGCCATAAGTTCAGGATGGCGGTTCCAGTATGTTGATACGTGGTGCAGTCCTTGCAAGTCTGAAACAAGAATAGCATTTGCTTTGGGAGCAACCTTTTTGCCTGCATAGCCAAAATGTTTTTGCAAAAAGTTATGCAGATTACGCATGCTGAAATATAACTTGCTGTGTAATCCTGTCCCTTTTAACAGACACCAGGCAGTTTGGGAAAAACCGCCAATAGGTCCCCATACGAAGGGTTTGTTCAATTTCCAGAGAAAGCCTGGCTCACGGAATCCCGTCATTGTGACCTGGTGAATAATATCAAAATGTTCTTTTTTATCTAGCTCTACAGCCAATTCATATGCTTTTCTGTTCCATCTGCGGTAAAACCAGTAGTAGCTTGGCGGCCAAATTTTTCTTAGAAGCTCATGGTGAGTTCTTGGAATGAAGTAGAAAGTGATGTGGCGTACTTCTGCAGGGTGCTTTTGTGCGTACTGCAAAATATTTTCTTTAAACTCACCTTCTTCCACAATTGCATGCACGTCATGATACTTTGCTATATTGCGAACAAAATTCCAACCTGTTCCGGGCTCAGAACCGAAGTTAGGATCGCAGGCGTAGCATCCAAGAAGAATTTTTAAGCGCTTTGCAGTCATTGTTGCTGAAATTAGCTAGTGTATATTCGCTTTGAAAAACAGATAATTATCAAGTACTGGAAAGATTTAGGCTATGTGCAGGGATAGCCTATATGCTATACGGTTGTACAGCTGTTTTATACAACGATACAATTTGACTTCAACAGGCTTGCGGGTAATCTTTTATGCGATTTACATCGTCATGCCGCCGTCGACCACGAGCACCTGGCCGGTGATGTAGCGGGCCTCATCGGAGGCGAGGAAGGTTGCCGCGTTGGCGATGTCTTCCGGCTTGCCGAGGTCGGCCAGGGGAATGCGGGAGAGCAGGGCTTCGCGAGCCTTCTCGGGGATGGCATCGGTCATGTCCGTGGAGATGAAGCCGGGTGCAATGGCGTTGACGGTTACCTTACGGCTGGCGATTTCCTGGGCCATGGACTTGGTGAAGCCGATGACGCCGGCCTTGGAGGCGGAGTAGTTGCTCTGGCCCACGTTGCCGGTGATGCCGACGATGGAGGAGATGTTGATGATGCGGCCTGCCGGGCTCTTCATGAGGGTGCGCTGCAGGGCTTTCACGAAGAGGAAGACGCTCTTGAGGTTGGTGGTGAGCACGGCGTCCCAGTCGCTTTCCTTCATGCGCATGAGCAGACCGTCCTTGGTGATACCGGCGTTGTTTACGAGAATGTCAATGGCGGGGTATTCGGCCAGAATATCCTTCACGCAGGTTTCCACGGCGGCGGCGTCTGCCACGTCGCAGGGGAAAGCCTTGCAGGAATCCGGGAACTCTGCGTTGATTGCGTCTGCAGCGCTGCCGCAGGAATCCGGGTTGCGGGAGATGAGGATGACCTTGGCGCCTTCTGCAGCATAGCTGCGAGCAATGGCCTGACCAATGCCGCGTCCTGCACCTGTTACGATAGCTGTTTTACCTGCAAGTCTGTTCATAGTGCGCTCATTTTATATGATGAGCAGTCGTATAGCAAGATAAAAAGGAGCAGAGTTGGAAATTAAGGGTTATTGGCTTGAAATATGCCTGAAAAGGTGCTAGGCTAGGTTTGTTAATGGCAAAATTCTACATCATCACCCCTGTCCTGAATTCACTGAGCTGGCTGAAGCGCTGCGTTTACTCGGTGGCTGACCAGGTGACAGAAGACGTTGAGGTGTATTGTATCATTTTGTGCAGGATGGTGCATCGACGGATGGTACGGTGGAATGGCTTCAGTAATGGAAACAGGAATCCGCAGAACGCGAAGGGTATACCTTTGCGTTCGAGAGTGAGCCAGATGCCGGTATGTATGATGTATTGAACAAAGCGTGGGATAAATTGCCCGCAGACGCCGATATTACGGCGCATCTCAACAGCGATGAGCAGTATATGCCGGGTGTGCTGGCAAAAATAGCGGTCGCATTTGGCAAGCACCCGGATGTCGATATGCTGGTGGGCACCTACTTTGTTGTCGATGCAGACAGTCACTACATCTGCCACCGCCGCCCGGTGTCTCCGTGGCGCTGGACAAGCCAGGCTGCATGTGAGCTTATTACCTGCACCTGTTTCCACCGGGCAAGCTCATTTGCTCGCCACGGAATCCGGTTTGATACGAGATTCCGTTCATTATCAGATATGTTGTTCTTCCGTGATCTTGTGAATCACAATCTGAAGGTTTGTGTTGTACCGGAGATTATAACAAGTCTCTTTGCGATTACGGGTGAGAATCTGGGGTGGTCTGCGATAACCGAGGCTGAGTGGAAACAAGCTCTTTCCGGTATGCCCATAGGCGTAGCGCGAAGCCGTTGGCTGTGCAATCTGGTCAGTAGCGTCAGACGTCGCTGGTGCGATTTATTACATGTGCATCCGCGTGAGTTTTCCTTGTACCTGCCGGGGGGAAAGGAACGCTCTGTACAGAAAATCAAGTACCCGACCTCGCATTGGGGCTGCCGCACCCTTTCCAGAGAGGAAGTTTGACTCCATTTGCTTTTTGTATCCTGCTTTCCGGGTTGGAAATCAGCGAATGCCGTTTGCGGCATTCATGGCTTGCACGCAACGCTGTGCGACTTCGTTCCAGTTGGGGAAGGCCGGGCATACGAAAGGGATTTCCCCATCGTATGTTGCGTTGGCGGTCTGAATGAAACTTTCCGCGGATGAATTGAGGAATAAGTATTGAGCAGGTATGTTTTCTCGTATAGGAGGAATATCGGATGCAATGCAGGGCACTCCATTGAGCAGACATTCCACCGGGGGCATACCATAGCTTTCATAATCGGAGAAATAGACGGCCATGCGGCAGCTCTTTCTGAGCAATTCACGGAGCTCGTGGAAGGGTATACGTGAATGATGAATCCAGCGTGAATCCGGCAGCTTCATATCCGGCGCCATGGAACCCACGACGTGAATGCGGATGTTGTCTGCATCATTTCGCCGGGCCAGCCATTCAGAAATCCGCTGAATGGTCAGAGCAGTGCATTTGTGGGGGAAGGTGGAGGCGTAGGTGAGAATGTCCCGTTGCCCCTCGCAGCCGACGTTCAGAGGCGGTGTGTCATCAAACCCTATGCCAATGCGGGCAATGCGGGCATTGGGCTGGTAGTGCAGGATGCGGTCTGCGTTAAACTGAGTATGGGTCAGAACAAGGTCAGAAATCCGCATGGCGTGCAGCGAAAGCCGGGAGAAATAGATAAATTCATGCAGAGGAAAGGGGCCTTTACGGTCCTTTGCCGGGCGCTGCTTGTAGTGTTCCCACATGACATCGTGCACATAGCAGGCAAGCTTGGTTTTTTTCAGACAGGGCAGAAAAGGCGGAACTCCTTTGGGTAGAATGGCCCAATCGGGCTTGATTTTGCGAATGGCGGCGCTTAAACCGAACTGGTCCCACCAGACGCGTTTGAATCGTCTCGGAACCGGTTTATCCAGCAGGTGCATGTGTACGTGGGATGGCACGTCAGTAAACGCTTCCTTGCATTCGTTGTTGCCCAGAATATGTAACTCTGTAATTTCGGGACAGTTCATCAGTCCTCTGGTCAGCCCCATGGAAACATTAAAGATACCCATGGATTTGGTGCGCAGGAAGCTTTGGTCGGTTAAGGAAATGAGGATTTTCATGATGAGAGAGAAAAGAAAACCAGCGCGCTCTGTGAGTCAGGGCGCGCTGGCGGTTAAGGGTTACATATTAATCTGGAACAGCGGCTTGTTGTTGTTGGCCGGGTTCAGGATGGCGAAGGCCTCGCGGTGGATGGAGGGGTCGCTGCGGAAGATGAGTCGGCCGGCGCACTGGCGCTCCAGCTCCATGAGCAGGGCGGCATCTTCGTTCTTGAAGCGGCTGAGCACATCGCTGTTCACCACCACAATCATATCGCCCACATTTTCGCGGTAGCGCATGATGGTGGCTTTCAGCTGGCGCTGAATCTCCACGCTCATGGTCATCACGCTCTTCACGCGACCTCGGCCGTGGCAGTACGGGCAGTGGTCGTTCACGTAGTCCAGCAGCGATTCGTTGATGCGCTGGCGCGTCATTTCCATGAGGCCGATGGGGGTGATCTGCATCACCTGGGTCTTGGCCTTGTCGCGCTTCAGGGCGTCCTTCATGGCCTTGTAGACGGCCAGCTGGTCCTTGCGGTGGCGCATATCGATGAAGTCTACCACCACGAGGCCGCCAATGTTGCGCAAGCGCAGCTGGCGGGCGATTTCTCGGGCAGATTCCAGGTTGGTTTCCAGAATGGTCTTATCGAGGTCCTTGTTGCCCTTGTTGCGACCAGTGTTGATGTCGATGGCGATGAGCGCCTCGGTTTCGTCAATCACCAGGTAGCCGCCGCAGGGCAGCAGTACCTGGCGCTGGAAGGCTTCGTTAATCTGCTTTTCAATCCCCAGTTCCTCGAAAATGGGGTGGCGGTACTGGTGGTACTGAATGTGGCGCTTGGAGCGGCGGGAAATCTTGCCGGCAATCTCCTGCATGCGCTGGGTGGTCTCCAGGTTGTCGCATACAATGTTGTCCACGTTGTCGGTCAGGAAGTCGCGCGCGGTGCGCTCAATCAGATCCGGTTCGCGGTACACGCACATGGGTGCCGGGTTGGTGGCGAATTTTTCCTCCACCTCGCGCCACTGGGTGAGCAGCATGGCCAAGTCGCGCACAAAGTGGCGGAAACGCTGCCCCTGAGCCACCGTGCGCATGATGATGCCCATGCCTTCCGGCACGTTGAGCTTCTGCACAATCTGGCGCAGGCGCTGGCGTTCCTTGGGGTCATCAATCTTGCGGGAAATACCGAACTGGTCGGTGAAAGGCATGAGCACGATATAGCGCCCTGCCAGGGAAATGTTGGTGGTCACGCGCGGCCCCTTGGAAGAGATGGGACCCTTTGTAACCTGCACCATGATTTCAGAACCAATGGGGTAGATATCCGGAATGTCCTTGCTGGTAATCTTCTTCTGCTTCTTGCGGGGGCGGCCTTCTTTCTGAATTTCTTCCAGTGAGGAATCGAGAGCTAGGGGCAGGGCGTCCCAGAAGTGCAGGAAGGCGTTTTTCTCGTAGCCGATGTCCACGAACATGGCCTTGAGCCCTGGCTCGATGTTCTTGACACGACCTTTGAAAATGCCGCCTACGATATTGTCTTCGCCTTCACGCTCAATGCTGTATTCCTCCAGCACGCCGTCTTCGAGCAAAGCGACGCGGCGTTCCAGTTTTTCTGAGTTGATGACGATAGTGGTTCCCTCCCTCGGGTTGCACTGGCCGAACCCGAGGAAGTGTTTGACTGAGTTAATCATTTTGGAAATAAAAGACAAAGTTTTAGGTTGAGGTTGGAGTTGTAATCACCTGGTGAAACGGGGGAGAGATGCTGCTGCCTGTCCGCTCTGACCAATGCACGCGGTGGCCCCGCAAGTGGTGCGGTGCCTGGCCGGTGGGGAGGTATTGGCTGAAGCGGAGCAGCGGTGCCGTTGTTTTGCAGCGGTTGGGCTTACTCCTCTTCGAACACGTCATCGTTCTCCTGAAGATACTTGCCTGTGCCTTCTGCCACAGCGCTCAGGGGGTCTTCAGAAATCATGATGGGCAGACCAGTCTGCTCGTGCAGCAGGTCGCTGAGCCCACGCAGCAAGGCGCCGCCGCCGGCCACGGTGATACCGCGGTCATACAAGTCGCTGGCCAGCTCGGGCGGACAGTGGTCCAGCGTTTGGCGAATGGCGCTTACGATGACATCCAGTTTATCTTGCAGCGCTTCTCGAATCTCTTCGGAGCGCACGGTGACGGTCTTGGGCAGACCGGTACCGCGGTCGCGGCCTTTCACCTCCATCTGCAGTTCCTGCTGCAGCGGGTGGGCAGAGCCGACGCGGATTTTGATGTCTTCCGCCGTGCGGGGACCCACAAGCAGGTTGTGGGCGGCCAGCATGTGGCGGGTGATGGTTTCATCCAGGGCATCGCCGCCGCACTTTTCAGATTGGCTGTAAACGATGCCGGAAAGGGAGACGATGGCTACCTCCGTGGTGCCGCCGCCAATGTCAACAATCATGCTGCCCACCGGCTCGGTCACGGGAAGCCCCACGCCGATGGCTGCTGCCATTGGTTCCTCAATGAGTTGAACCTTGATGGCGCCTGCTTCATAGGCGGATTCTTCGATGGCGTGGCGCTCCACCTCCGTAATGCCGGAAGGGTGCGCAATAAGGATACGCGGCCCGCGGAGACTGCGGCCCTGGCAGGCGCGTTTGATAAAGTAGCGCAGCATGTTGTGAGCTACCTCGAAATCGGCAATGACGCCTTCTTTAAGCGGACGAATGGCCACCACGCTGCCGGGGGTGCGCCCCACCATGCGCTTGGCTTCCTCGCCCACAGCCTTCACCTTGTCGCCTTTCATGGCAACAACGGAGGGCTCGCGCAGCACAATGCCCTGGTCTTTGATGTAGACCAGCGTATTGGCTGTGCCCAGGTCTATCCCGATATCGTACGAGAACAGACGGGCGATCTTCTTAAAAATTTGCATTGTTTGAAAAAAAGGTGAATCTGATTAAAATTGGGGTGATAAGGTGCGTGCCGTTTGGATTCCCTGACCGGTCCTCCTTTTCAGGGGAATGAACCGTTTGGCGCCGGGGTTTCGTGCGGACATCGGGCGTAGACGCGCTATAACGCACCCACGCGGAGTATAGATTTGCGGGTGGTGGGTGTCAAGGAAATAATGGTAAGCTGACAGGGATTTGAGAGGATGCAGATTAGGCTTGACCCAACTGCTGCAATGGGGTAGAACAAAGGCGTTCATGACTAAGAAAATCATAATTGCTCATGTTGCATGCCTGGCGCTTACGCAGTGCCATAGTCTCCGGTCGGATTGTGAAGCCTTGCGTGAGCGCGAGGCTGCTATTGCGCAAGAGGAGAAGGGTGAGTATTTTGTGGGACGCCGCTACTATATACCGCTGTGCCGGTTCTGGGGGTATTTGCGTGAGCCGGGGCAGAGTTGGCGCGAGGCGAAATTGGTGATGATGGATGAATCGCTGATTCATACGCCGGATCGCGGACCGGAAGACCCGCTGCCTGGTGCCACCTTCGGGAGGGATCAGAATGTGGAGTATGTGATACGTGGTGGGTATACCGGGCGCAATGCGTACGACCCCAGCACGAATCAAGTTCTTCCTGTGTTCCGGGCAACATCCTATGAGGTGAGAAACCGCGAGCCTGGGTTCCTGTTTGTGCCGTCGGAGGAATATAGTGAGGATTTTGTGAGCTTGCGGCCTGCCATTATGCCGAAGCCCGAGGTTTGCGACCGCGCGCTGGCTGAGCCGTAACGTTGCTTATGACGCGTATTTCCCGCGCAAGCGCGCGAGCATTGTGGTATACTTCGTTAAAAGATAATTTTTCTCGTTTTACTCTGTAACATTTTCAAATTGATATGGCTCAATCCAAAATCCTTGTAGGCCTTGAAATTGGTACCACTAAGACCTGTATGGTGGTGGGCGAGATCCGCCCGGATGCCACTGCCACCATCATCGGTATCGGTGAGGTGAAGAGCGCGGGAGTGCGCAAGGGCGAAGTAGTGGAGCTGAGTATGGCTCGCCAGTGCGTGTGCGATGCCTGGCAGCTCGCACAGGACCATGCAGATGTGGATATTCTCAACGTGTTTCTCTCCGTTACAGGTGAACATATTGTCGGGGAGAATAATGTGGGTTACTTCCGTCTTCAGGACAATGAGGATATTATTGAGGATGAGCATGTCTTTGCTGCTAAGGAAAAGGCAGAGAAGTTGGAGCTCTCCGCAGACCGCTTCTGCGTGAACCGTGAGCTGGGTGGTTTCTCTATCGACGGTGGGGAACCCACTCGCCATCCTGCCGGTCTGACGGGGCGCACGCTGGATGTGAACTGCCATATTATGCACGGCATCCGCACAAGATTGCAGAACTCGCTGCTCTGTGTGCGCCAGGTGCCGCTGGAGGTGGAGGACCTTGTATTTGCTCCGCTGGCCACTGCGCAGATGGTGCTGACCCGCCAGCAGAAGGACAGTGGCTCCCTGCTCATTGATATTGGCGGTGGCACCACTGATTTCATCTGCTACAAGGGTGGAGATGTGGTGGCCTCCGGCTGCATTCCCATGGGGGGTAACAATATCAACCAGGAAATAGTGCGCCTCACCGATCAGCGCGTCAGCTCCAAGGCGGCAGAGGTGCTTAAACGCACGGAGGGCAACGCTTTTGGTGATATCAAAGACCACTCGCTGGCGCAGTATAAGAGCGAGCTGGGCATGCACGATGTTACTATTGAGCGCGGTCAGCTCAACCGCATTATCCGCAACAGCCTTGCAGCCATGCTTCTGCAGGTGCGTGACCGCATACCTTCCGAGTTATTGAACCCCGGCATGGGTATCTACCTGAGCGGTGGCACCAGCTTCATGCGTGGTTTAGATGGCCTCTGCCACTACATTTTCGGTGGTATGCCGGTGCACCAGCCCGCTCCGCTTCCTCCGGGACACAATCACTCTTACTTGTCGGATCCCCGCTATTGTACCGCCATTGGACTTATCCGCTATGCTCAGCGTTTTGATGATGATGCCATCAACCCTCGCCAGGGGAACATGCTGGCTCGTTTCCTTAAATTCCTGCGTGGCGGTCGCTGAGCCCATAAAAAACTTTCAACCTACATACTACCATGCTTCCCTATCAGACCACTTCCCGGAAAGAAGATGGAATTGTCATCGTTGGACTCGGCGGTGCCGGTGCCAGTATCCTGCAGCGTTTCAGCGGTTCCAGCGCTGAAAATGTGCGTCTCTGCATCATGTCGCTGGATGAGCGCTTGGGGCGCGAAAGCGGCAATGTGGAATTCGTGCAGCTGGGCGCGGGCCTGAATCATGGCCTGGGTTCCGGCGGCGACCCGGAGGTCGCGCGTCTGGCTATTGAGGAGAGCAGTGGGCAGATTGATGACCTGCTGCGCGGGGCGCGCCTTCTGGTCATGGTGGTTGGTCTGGGGGGCGGCACAGGTTCCGGGGTGGCTCCGGTGCTGGCTGCAAAAGCTCGCGAAGCAGGCATTTTCCTGGTATCAGTTGTGGTCATGCCGTTCAGCTTTGAAGGTGCGCGCCGCCGCAGTCAGGCAGATAAGGCATTGGAGAGCATAGCCGCCATTTCCGATATTGTGTTCTGCTTTGAAAATGACTACATGGAGGACCTTTTCCGGAGCCGTACAGGTGCTCAGGCTGTTTTTGAGGAGGCCAATGCGCTGCTTTCGCAGGCCACGGCATCGGTGCCGCTGCTGGCCAATTCCCCCGGTATTATCAACATTGGGTTGGATGAGCTGGTGACCGCGCTGGATAACAACGACTCCCGCTGCATTTACGGTGCCGGCAAGGGCTATGGCCCCAACCGCGCAGAGGATGCCGCCCGGGCTGCTCTGGAGTCCCCGCTGGTGGCTTATCATAACGCCTTGCGCTATGCCCGCACCGTGGTAGTACACATTGCCGGTGGCAACAATATGTCGCTGGCAGAGCTGCGCGTGGCCATGGAAACAGTGCGCCAGGGCCTGGGTGGAGATGATGTCAATATCTTCTTTGGCGCGGCGGTCAAGGCCCACCTGGGCGAGGAAATGCGCGTGAGTATCATTGCTTCCGTCGATTACCATGAGATGCAGGCTGCCGTGGCTGCAGATGCCGTGCAGGCGGAGCAGGAAACCCTGGCAGAAGAGCCGCTCCCGGAAGAAGAACCGGAAAGCGAGCCCCTGGCTGTTGCAGAAGAAGAATACACCGAGCCTGAGTACGAGGAAGAAACGGAGCCTGAAAACAGCGAGCCCCTGCTGGAGCCCGAGGAGGAAATGCCGCTTCCAGTCTATGCTCCTGCTCCCGAACCCGTGGCAGAGCCTGAGCCCTTGCCTTCCTGGGAGCCCATTCCGGCCCCTGCTTCCGTTTCTGTGCCTGAGCCTGTATCCCGCGAAGCTCGCCAGAGCGAGTTCAACCTGGATATGGCCTTTGGCTCCGCTGAGGATGAGACCCCGGCTGATTCCATGGAGCGCGTGTCCGATATCTTTGGTGATGATGATGACCTAGAGCGTATGATGGCCAGTCATACCACAACGCCGGTACGCACTGCTGGCAAGGTGAATGTATTTCCCAAGAAGGCCGAGGTAGAGGCCGAAGAAGCCCTTTCTGCCCGCGTGCGCAGCATGTTTGAGGATGAGCGGGATGAGGACTCCTTTAAGCCGCAGTCGGCCCCCCGCTCCATCCCCCGCCACTCCTCGCTGGGGTATAATGATATGCGCGATATCTTCCCGGGTGGTTAATAGAATTTCAACACATAGTGCAGGGCGGGGCAGAACAAGCTTGTTTTGCCCCGCTCTGTCTGTTATAATGCTCGCGTATGAATTCAGAGGACATCACGTTATACAACCGCTACACCGGGCAGATGGAACAGGAAAAAGTGGTGGGCGAAGGCGCCCTGCGCTGGGTATATGGCACACCCCTGGGGCGGCTGAGCCTGCACCTGCTTATCAAGCGTGCCTTTTTCTCCCGGCTCATGGGGTGGATGAAGGACACCCGCAGCAGCGGTAGCCCGGAGAAATTGCGTGCCTTTGTGGAAGAGTACAATATCAACATGGCCGACTTTGAACGCCCGGTAGACCAGTACACCAGTTTCAATGACTTCTTCTATCGCAAGCTTGCCCCCGGGGCTCGTCCCATCTGCGGGGCGGGCAAGGTGGCACTGCCGGCAGATGCTCGCCACAGTGGCTGGCAGGATGCTGCAGAGATTACTGGCGTATTCGTCAAGAACCAGAGCTTTGATTTGCCCGCGCTGCTTGGGAGTGCCGAGCTGGCAGAGAAGTATGCACATGGCACGGTGGTGCTTTCGCGGCTTTGTCCGGTGGATTACCACCGCTTCCATTTTCCGGTAACGGGCGTGCCGGAGGCTCCTGTGCGTATTCCGGGACCCTTGGCCAGTGTATCGCCGTATTGCCTGCGCCACAACCTTTCCTGGTTGTGGACCAACAAACGCGAGCTCACCGTGCTGCATACTCAGGAAGTGGGCGATGTACTTTGCCTGGCTGTTGGTGCCACCGGTGTGGGCGCCATATACCAGACCTACGAGCCGGGCAAGGCAGTAGAGAAGGGCGCAGAGCACGGTTACTTCGGCTTTGGTGGTTCTACCGTCATGACCTTCTTTGAACCCGGACGTGTGCAGCTGGCAGAAGACATTTTAGCCAATACCGCCAAGTGTACTGAGACCTTTGCTCGCATGGGCGATGTGCTCGGCACGGTGAAGGGAGTTTGAATCTAGAATGTGCAGAATTCCCTGCGCTGCGCGCAGACGATTTTTTCTCCATTCAACCGTTACCGCCCCGGCGCAAATCCCGCAGGCGCCAGCCAGCCGCATTCAATATATTCAAAATTCTACATCAGACCATGAGCGCGTCGGTTTCCACCTCTGGCTCTGGCCAGATGGCTTCGCGCACCATGAAGTCCTCCCAGCCGAGAAGAAGCTGCTCAAAAGTGGCAGGATTTACGTCGAATTGGGTAATCGTGTGGTCAGCCGTGGGGGAGAGAATGAGCTCCACCTTATTGCCCAGGCGTTCCCACTCATCGCAGAACCACTGGCGCATCTCAAAATCAAGCAGCGGGTCGAGCATGCCGTGTGCGCAGAAAAGCGCCGGCAGCTTGCGGCGCAGCAGGGCGCAGGGATTCACTGAGTCCGGGTTCATGGCCTCACCCGGTATGTTGAGCTGGCGGGCCTCCGGTGCATCGGTATCGACAACGCCGCGGAAAATAGCCACACAGGCAGGCTGCAGCGGCAGTATATCCTCCTTCTTGAACTCCCACCACTTCTTTTCGTGAATCATGGGTTGCATGGCACAGTTAAGCGCCATAAGACCGCCTGCATCTGCCCCGGCCAGGGTGAGACGTGCCACATCAATACCCAGTCCGCTGGCGTTGTGGTGCAGCCATTTCCAGGCATCCAGCCCATCGCCTATGATATCATCTGCCTGTACATTGTAGCGGGCACGTGTGCGGTACTCCGGCAGCAGGCAGACAATGCCGCGATGCGCCAGGTGAACCGCCCAGGAAACAAACTCGGTGCTGTAATCCAGCGACCACATCCCCCCACAGAAAAACATGACTGCCGGGGCAAAGTGTTCCGGCTGGTGGCCGCGCGGGGCAAACATGCGCATGCGCAGCGAAACGCCATCCGCAAAGCGCTTCCAGACAAACGAGGGCGCCTGCTCCAGCATCTGGCGGTAGCGGGCTTCTCCCTCGCGGCGGGCGTTGCGTGAAAATGACGTCATAATATGCAGGCTAGTATGCAATTTTCTTGCCAGAAAAGCAAGCCTGTTGTAGGTTTTAATCAGTTATGAGAGCTATTTTTTTGATGAGTTGCCTGTTGTTCTGCGCGTTTCCAGGTGCGGCGCAGGAAAAAGCGGTGGCTCCGGCACAGGCGGAGCAGGCGAAATTCGGCATGCCTGACCAGCCCACGGTGCGCCGCACGGTGGAGACGCTGTATAGCACCTGGCGCCTTGCCATGATGCGGCGCGATGAGAGTTTGTGGCGCCGGGTTACCACTCGCTCCCGCCAGGTGAAGGTACGCAATCTGATTGTTTCCCAGAAGGGGAGTTTTCCCTCGGATTTTTTTCTGAATCAGCCAGACCCGCCCTCACTGGAGGGATTCAAGTACATTGGCACCATTACCGGGTGTAAGCATCGCACCCTGGCCGCCACATATGTGGGGGAGGTGCAGTTGGGTAATCAGGAGCCGCAGGAAAATGCCCTTGTGCTGCTGATGGTGTTTGAGGATGGCCGTTGGAAATTCGACCAGAGCCGCGTGTTTAATTTGTCCCGCCTGCCGGAGGTGAAGAAGCGCCTGCACCAGCGCGATTTAACAGTGCTTATGGAGCAGGATGGGTTCCATCCTTACAGTGTAGCTCCTGCTGTGCCTGTGACCTGCCCGGCGCCGCAGTTGATTGGTAAGGTGTTTGTGGATGCACCCGGGCGTAGCATAGATATGAAAATCAATGGAATTTCCGTGCATCAGTTCGAGGACGAACGCCGGGCCGACGTGATTTCCGGTGGCTTGCGCCGCGGTAAGAACACCATCAGCTACACTATCACCACAAACGAGAAGCTGGAGCATCCCAGTATGGCCATTGGGCTGTTTGTGATGCCGGAAACCCCGGGTAATCACCCCGTGTGTGTGTTTGACCACATTCTGGACGATAAGGATGTGGCTAAAGGTGGTGAGTTCACCTTTGAAATCCGCAATGAGAATATCGCTTCCATGAATCCTCGTTATACGGGAACCGCTCCGCAGCCCTTCCACGCTGTGCCGCTCAAACCTAAAGCGAAGTAATATAGCCAGCTTTATTCAAAAATGCTCCCCCCGGCCGTGTGGTCGGGGGTGTTTTTATTTCATATCGGTCACGCCGATGCGGTCGATGACATTGAGACGCTGCATGAGCTGTTCCGGCGTGGTGCGGCCTTGCAACAGGGCGCGGTAATGGCCGATGAGCTCTACCGTTTTCTCTGCATTCTCCTCCAGCAGCTCCAGCCGGAACCGGTTCAGACCGCAGCGGCGCATGCCGTCCACATAGCGCGCGGCAGATTGCGCCTGGCCGTTGAACATCGTGTTGCGGCAGGCTTCGTCGCTGCGCAGGAAATGCATGGCGTGGGCGCGGTCCATGATGCGCACCTTGTGGTGGTCGCAAGGCTGCCCGCAGTCCTTGAAACTGTGGCCCTGGCTCAGGAAGGTGCAGAAGACGCAGTGCTCGGTGTGGAACATCGGGATATGCTGGTGCAGGGTCAGTTCCAGCGCGCTGCCGCAGCCGCTTGCCAGCAGATCGGCCAGCTGCCCGGCGTTCAGATCATACGAAACCGTGAGCGCCCGCATGCCGAAATCCTGCCACATGGCCACACTTTCCGGGTTGGCTGTGTTCAGGGAGAAATCTCCCACCATGGACACTCCCTTATTCCGGAACCAGTAGGCCGCGCCCAGGTTCCGCACCAGGACGCCATCCGGTTCCGCGGCGCTTATATACTTGAAATACCCGGCTTCATGCGGCTTCATGATTCGCATGGTGGCTATCCATATCTTGGTGTCTAAATTGATTCCTCTGATGTTTTTAGACACCTCGGCATAGCTGCGGATATCTTTAAAATCAAGGTAGATACGTTTGATGCCGGCGCGGGCTGCGGCGTAGGCCTGCTCTGGTTCACGGCAGAGTACCGAGAGTTTAAAGCCTCTGGCCGGGGCGAGCGGAGGGAAGGGATGCGACCAGCCCTGCCAGGTTACAGCCTCACGAGCGGAGCCCGATTGCTGGGGGATTTTTTCAATCAGCTCGCGGCGCATTTTGTTGAGTACAGAAACCGGGAGCATGAGTCCCGGCTCCAGCTCATAGGTGCAGGTACCGAGCGAGAATCCGGTGCCTCCAAGACGAGCAAACTGTGCTTCGATGGTTTCGGAAGTCAGCGGGCGTTTTTCGGCGGGTTCGAGAGGCTGACCGCTGCCTACCGTGATGCCACGGCAGGTGGCTGTGAGCTGTCCACCAAGCCGACCGGTAAAATGGATATCGAGCTGCTGGCCTGGTGTGGTGGAAGCGTGGCGTTCGAAATTGCACCAGGTACCGTGCAGGTATTTATCCAGCGCGGGGTCGGCTGTTTTCCAGAGCAAATCGCCCGGGCGCACGAATCTCCAGTCGATGCGGCTACCTTTGCCGTGGAAGAAGAGCCGGGGGCCCTGCACGCGCCAGATGCGACCGCCCTGTTCCTCGTTGCGGTCCTGCCCGGCATCAATCACAAACCCATCGCCAGGGGAAATAGGCATCGCGGGCAGGGCGTTCAGCTCCACCCAGCCTTCACCGCAGCGGGCAATGCGTCCGGCCAGGGCTCCGCGTTTTTTGCCAAAACGCCCATGAGTGAGGAGCGGGTGGTCGGTGCCATCCAGCCAGCCGGTGGAAAAGCCGCGGGAGAAAGCCATTTGCATGGCGTAGAGGTCGCGGCTGCGTTTTTGCGGGGGCAGGGGTATGCCGGCCAGTGCGGCATCCACCGCACGACGGTAGGCCCGGGTGGTTGCGGCCACATATTCCGGGCTTTTCAGACGACCTTCAATCTTGAAGCTGTGAACTCCGGCCGCAATCATCTGCGGCACGCGGTCGAGAGCGCAGAGGTCCTGGGGGGAGAAGATGTAGCGCCGTTCGCCCAGGTCGCGCAGGCGGCCGTCCACCTCTAACTTGTAGGGCATGCGGCAGGCCTGGGCGCATTCGCCACGGTTGGCACTGCGCTGGCCCAGGGTTTCGCTGGTGAGGCACTGGCCGGAATAGGCTACGCAGAGGGCACCGTGGCAGAATACCTCAATGGGTTTGGTGGTAGCTTTGGCGCAGGCCTCGATTTCACGCAGAGAGAGTTCGCGCGAGAGCACAATCTGCTGGGGATCGAAAAGTTCATCTACCAGTTTGACCGCCTCGGGGCTGCTTACGGTCATCTGGGTGGAGATATGGAGTTCGAGGTGCCAGCGCCCTTCCTTGCGGTGGCGGGAGATAAGAGCTGCCAGCCCCATATCCTGCACAATAACACCATCCACCCCGGCGGCATCCAGGGCGTCGAGATACGAGACTGCCTGTTCGAACTCTGCCGGGAAGATGAGCACGTTCATGGTAACATAGCCGCGCACGCCGCGGCTATGCAGGAAAGGCATGAGGGAGCCCAGATCCTCTCGTGTGAAGTTGTTTGCCCGCATGCGGGCGTTGAATTGATCAAGCCCGAAGTAGATGGCGTCGGCGCCGTTGGCAACAGCTGCTCTAACGCAGTCCCAATTGCCTGCAGGTGCAAGTACTTCCGGCTTTCTGTTCATGGGGTGTACTGATATATGAATCAGGCCATGCTGCGAATGCGGGCGCGCTCAAAATCTGCCGGGCAGATAGTTGCGTTCACCTTGTCGCCGGGCTTGATGACCTCCAGCAAATGGGATTCCTTGAGTTGCACGAATGCGACGGTAGGCTTGCCGTTGGGTAGTGTGGCATGGTAGGCCGTGGGAGCAAAACGTTCCCGGATTGTGCATATGCAGTCAATGTACTGGGAAGGATACTGGTTCATGAGAATATACTAGAAAAGTGAGCGGAGCAGGGAGCCAGCGGCATCCATGGCATTGTTGATAGGAGTGGCGGGGGCTGGTTCATCATCTTCTGACTGTTCCTCAGAGCCAGAGTCTTCCTCCGTTTCGTCCGTTGCCTTTTTTGATTTACTGCTGAGCAGGGTATTAAGCAATCCTGCAGCGGCCTGGACCGGGATATCGGCTGCGGCCTTGCCAAGATTCTGGCCTACAAGCGTGGCGATGCGAATGCTGAGGTCCTCCTCTGGCTTGTCGATGGTGCCGCTCAGATTCATGTTGACCCACAAGTAACCATCTTCTTCACCCTCGGCGGTGAATAGCTGGTCTGCCAGTTCATTGCCCGGGATAGGCAAAGACTGCACTATGCGCTCCGGCAGACCGATGGTGAGCGTGCCGCTAAGCCTGCCACCCTCTCCCACCAGAACGTGACCATGCACAATGAGGAAGCCCCCCTTGGCGCTCAGATTGATTTTGTTGAACATCCAGGCATTTTTTACCTGGTCATCATTATACGGGTAGAGCAGTTGGCAATCTGCTTTTTCCAGCTCAAGCGTGCGGTAGGGGTGCGTGTTGCCCAGCGGTAATTGGGAAAGAAAGGGCAGCCCCTCCAGTACGCCGTTAAGAATGGAAAGATTACCTGTTGCCGTGGCGATGCTGCCACCTTCTCCGGTGAGTACCATCCGGCCGTACATCTCACCCATGAGACGTTTCTTCCAGTCATCGTTCAGGATGCGGCGTATGTCTCCCTTGTTTACCTGCAAATCGCCAGTCCAGCGGTTGTGCTTCAAATCGTAATGTGCTTTTGCCCGAAGTTCGCCTGGCGTAAGCATGATGCGGGAATCTGTCAGGTCGATGCTGGCAGGGGTATAAACGAGCGCTGCTGACTTAATGCTGCTGTCGCGTAGAAAAGAGAAAGGAGTGTGGAAACGTGCGTTCTCTGCGTTAATCTGCCAGGCTTCCGGAGCAATTTTAGGTGCGGGCTCTGCAGAAATCTGGGCTCCGAGAAGCTGGTAGGTTTTGCTGTTTACGGTGTAGTGAACGTCAGCATCTTTGCATTCCAGCATGTCCAGCCGGAATGCGTCAGAATGGAGAGCTCCCTCCTTCTTCGCTTTTTTGGTCTTAATGGAATATGCTTTTTGAACCGGCTTTCGTGCAGGTTTCAGTGCAGGATTCTGCCCTACGACAGCAACAATGGATGCATCCTCCAGACTCAGTTTCCGGAGGTGGAGTCTGCGGCTGAGGATCGCCATGCGGTTGATTTCGGCGCTGGTGCGTCCTATGTGTGCCTGTTCGATAGCAGAGAACCGCGCAACATCTACCCCGTCAAAGGAAATGCGGTTGCCGTTGATGGTAAAATTGCTGAGAAGGTCCACCTTATCGGCCTTGAATGTGCTGGTGGCCGTGGCTGCTACCTTTTGGCGGAACTCATTGCTCTGCAAATAGCCCAGTAATTGGAAATAGGCGACTATTGCCAGAATGATAAGCAGAAGAATAATGGAGGAAATAATGATGAGGACACGCTTCATCAACGTGGAGGAGGAGGGCTTGCTGTGCCCGGAGAAAAGTTTTCCTTTGTTGCGTTTACCCATATGCAGGTCTCTTTATATCAGGCGGTGGCCTGTTTTTCAAGCGTTTAATGCGCGCGCGTTGTCTGAAATGGTTAAAAAGTGATGAGTAGATAAAATTTGTATTGACTAATTTTGCCTAATTTGCTTGAATACACACCGGAATCATCCAACCACATACTGTTTTATGAAAATCGCCGCTTTTGTTTTCTCTGTTGTTTCCGCAGTGGCTCTCAGCTCCTGCTGCTGCCAGATGCAGGATGCTCCTAAGCTTCGTAAGATGCCCAGGAATCTTATTTCTGAGGATGTTCCGGCTCAGCCTGGTGCTCCTGTTTCTCAGCCGACGGATGGCCCCGTTAAGGTGCTGGATGGCATGGATAAGTAAGTGCCTTAGAGCTAGTTTTCAACAAAACCGCCGTGGAGGATTCCATGGCGGTTTTTTTCGGCTTGCCATAATGGGTTGCTTTGTGGTATGTTGTTGTTATGAAGAGGATTGCGTTTCTGTTTTGTATAACGGTGGGGTGTCTGGCATCATGTGTCTCCCAGACATATGTGCACGCGGGGGCGCATGCGTGCGAACAGGCTGTTGCGCCTGTGCCGACGCAGGCTCGGAATGTCATTTTGATGATTGGAGATGGCATGGGGGCGGAGCATGTGTGGGCGGCCTGGCTTTCCAACAAGGGAAAGCTGAACATCGCAACGCTTCCGGTAACCGGATTTTCCATCACAACGTCTGCCAGCCATACAATCACCGATTCGGCTGCGGGCGGTACCGCTATTGCCTGCGGGCAAAAGACGGTGAACGGTCAGGTGGGTGTGGATGCTGAAGGCAAGGCGGTGGAATCGCTCGCGGAGCAGATGCGCAAGGCAGGGAAGGCTACCGGTATTGTGGTCACCAAGGCAGTGACGGATGCGACCCCTGCCGCATTCTATGCGCATGTGCGGAGTCGCAAGGATACAGCCGCCATTGCCGAGGCGCTGACCGAGGCAGGCTTCGATGTAGTGGCTGGCGGCGGACGCGATAATTTTACGGAAAAACAGCGTGAGGGATTGCAAAAGAGTTGCAAGATGCTGGAACTGGCAGCCCCGGGGGATTGTGAGCCTGCCAGCAAGCGTGGCGATTGGCTGCCGCAGCGTGTGGAACAGGCCTTGCAGCTGCTGGAGCAGGATAAGGATGGCTTTTTCCTGATGGTGGAGGGCTCTAAAATCGATATGTCTGCTCATGTGAATGATTTAGATGAAACTGTGCGGGAGACGCTGGATTTTGACAAGGCGGTGGGCGTGGTGCTGCGTTGGATGCAGAAGCGAAACGATACCCTGCTGGTGGTGACTGCCGACCACCAGACCGGTGGATTGTCCATTCTGGGCGGTGATAAGGATAAAGGAAGGGTGGAGGGCCATTTCAGCTCCTTCCGCCATAGCGGTATTTCCGTTCCGGTGTATGCCGCCGGCTGCGGTGCTGCGGCCTTTACCGGTGTGCAGGATAATACCGCGCTCGCGCCGAAAATTCGGCGTGCAGCTGGCGTGAAGCCCTGACCTATACGTGTAAAAAATCGAATTTTTTACAGGAAAAATACGTGAATTGAAAATTCATTCTTGCCATGTGGCTAGAATGTGGTTAAATAGAGGAGTCAATTCTGCATTACCAAGCTATGAAATCGATGATTACTCGTTTTAGTGTACGTGCTCTGTCTCTGCTGACAGCTGCAATGGTTACTCTCCCCGGCCTTGTGCTTGCTCAGGAAGAAGGCGAAGCTGCCGCTACCCAGAAGAGCATGCTCGATAAGTGGGTGGTTGATGGTGGTTGGACCATGATTCCCCTTGTGATTCTGTTCTTCATCACCCTCGTGCTGGTGACCTACTGCATTATGCAGCTCAACAAGAAAAACTTTGCTCCCGCTCCCCTGCGCGATGAACTGGTTTCCCTCATGACCGAGTGCCGCGTGCAGTCCGCCATTAAGCTGGCTACTGAAAGCCCCACCTATCTGGGCCGTCTGGTGGCTTACGCTCTGCCGAACGTGGACGCTAACAAGCCCGAGGACCTGGGCAAGGATGCCGTGTCCGACGCCGTGGCTGACTTCACCGCCAACGAACGTCCCGCTCTGATGCGCTACGTTGACCTGCTGGCCTTGGCCGGTTCCACTGCTCCGACTATCGGTCTGTTCGGTACCATTCAGGGTATGGTGGAAGCCTTCGGTGTGCTGGCTGAAACCGGTCAGGCTGATCCGACCACGCTGGCAGGCTCCATCTCTGTGGCACTTCTCACCACCTTCTGGGGTCTGATTATTTCCCTTATCGCTCTGCCGGTGTTCTATTTCCTGAACAAGAACGCCAAGGCTCGTGAGGCCGAATGCATCAACGCTGTTGAGGATATGATGAATGCCGCTATCAACACGCTGAATGGCGAAGCCATGCTTGCTCGCATCCCCGAAGGCTTCGGTGGCGATGAAGAGGAAGTTGAAGAAGAGGAATACGAGGAAGAAGAGGAGGCCTGATCCTCCCGTTTATATGGGCCGGCTCTGGCTGATATGTTAAACCGCGAGAGCCGGCAGAACTCTGAACCCCTGTCACAATAGTATGGCAAAGAAAAACGCACGCGCCGAAGATGACACAAAGGCGGAGCTGAATATGTCCTCCATGATGGACGCCTGCTTCCTGCTGATTATTTTCTTCGTGGTGAATGCCTCGCAGATTACCGTGGCAAAGGATCCCTGCGTCAGAATGCCCAATGCGGTTACTTGCTCCGATATGAAGGATGCCAAGGGCTGCGTGGTGGTCAATATCTTCGCAGATGCTGACAAAATGGATGCTCAGGCCGCCAAGAAGTTTGCTGAAAAATATGCACCCGGTACCGCCTGGGGTGTGTCTGATGATACCAAGACCATCGGCTACGCCCCCGAGCAGACTCAGGATCTCACTGATTTCCTGAAGAAGCAGGTGGAGATGTGGAAATCCAAGAATATCGAAGAGAAGATGATTCGTCTCTATCTTCGTGGCGACAAGGATGCTTCCTGGGAACGCACCGCTACGGTGATTCGCTGTGGTGCGGCTGCTGGTCTCTCCAATGTGGTGTTTGGTACGCTGCCTGCAAGATAAACTCCAACTCAAGTCGAAAGGTTATATAGCATATGGCAAGACGTAAACAACGCGCGGTAGAGCCCGAGGAGGAACCGCAAATGAACATGTCGTCCATGATGGACGCCTGCTTCCTGCTTCTGATTTACTTCATCGTGGCAACCTCGCTGGTGAGCGAAAAGCGCCTCAGTGTGGCTCTGCCTGGTGACTCTGCCGCCAGCGGCACCCCGCCGCCTCTGGAACCTGGTCGCGTGAAGGTGGAAGCCAGCGGCATCGTTTACTGGAACGGTGACATGCAGATGGCTGGACCGATGGACCCTGGTCTGGATCCTCGCACCCCTGAGTATCGTCAGCAGCGCGAGATGCGCGAGCTGGTGGAAGCCCTTAAGAACCTGGTAGAAGCCGCCAAGGCTGCAGATACGAGCCCCATCGTAATGGTGGAGGGAGCTCCGGCAACGCCGCATCAGCGCATCGTTGACGTGATGGCCGCTCTCTCTGAGGCTGGTATCTCGACCGTAGGTCTGAACACTTCTGCCACGGAATAACACCTTAACCCGGGCTCAGAAGGGGAGCGTGTGGAAGCAAGAATCCGCGTGCTCCCCTTCTTTGTCCCCCCTCTAAAGCTTTTTAAACTTAAACAAGATAATTTATGAATACTCATACCACAGCTATATCTGTGCTGGCAGCTCTGGCATTCAGTATGCCGATGGTTTGCCAGGCTCAGGACCCGCTGGCCTCGCTTGCCAAGGTGAAGAAGATGAGCGCGGCTGGCCAGACGGATGAGGCGTTGAAACTTTGCGACACCGTGATGACTCGTTTCAGCGGCAAGGGTGCAACGGCTCAGCAGTTTGCCTATGTGCTTCCGTACTACGCCTGGGAGAAGGGCGTGATTTACTTCCGCGCGGGCCGATACGAGGATGCGTTCAAGGCATTCAAGGATTTCAAGGAAAACCGTCGCTGGAGAGACTTGCTTGTCCAGGCTAAGAAAAACTCTGGTTCTCCGGAAGCCTATGAACCGTTCTTCACCTATTCTATCTTCCAGATGGCCAACTGCTGCTACAAGATGGGTGTTGGTGAGGAAGGCAAGAACAATGGTGATAAGGCCAAGTTCAAGGATGCTATCAAGTACTTCGAGGAATACCTTGACTTGCTGCAGAATGAAAAGGTAAGTGCCACAGAGAAGAAGCAGAAACTGGAGGGCCAGGTCTGCTTTGTGCTGGTGCAGGCCTACCTGCTGCAGCCGACTCCTGATTTCAAGAAGGCTGCCGAATATCTGGAAAAGAGCCGCAAGGTGAAGGGCCGCGTGCCGGATGAAATGGCTATGGATGGCTTGAACACCATCGTGAGCGTGGCTGTGTCCAATCCGGAAAACATCGGCTGGGTATATAAGTTGATTGAATCCAACCCGGCCAGCTACAATCTTTCCCCGGATCGCTCGGCTCGCAACATTAGCAAGTTCTACAACCTGGGCCAGCGCGCCTACAAGGTGATGAAGGATGCCTTGGAGAAGGGCGATGATGCTCTGGCTGCTGAGGCCGTGCGCACGTCCAATGCCTTGTTCGGTCTGGTGGTTGACAGCCCTGTAGCCCGCGCTGCTCTGGCTGCCCAGGCAAAGGCTGTGGGTAAATACCCCAAGCCTGTTACAGACCGCGGCACGGGTGCCCAGCTTTCCGGCAATTCTGCCCGCAAGTGGAATGCCAACATCAAGGGGCTGGATGATAAGGGCCTGATGTTTGATGGCTTCTCTATCATGTCCTCCGCTACTGTGGCCAAGGACATGGGCTCCAACCGACTGGCCAAGGGTGGTTTCCAGGTGCTGTATGACCGCTACAGCCGTCTTGCTCTGCCTCAGAAGGACAAGGAGCCCAAGGAGTTGAAGAACACCATCATTCTGCAGCTGGGTTCGCTGAACCGCCTGACCGGAGATGAGGCCAAGGCCGTGCATTATGAGAAGATGCTCGAAGGCGTCGACATGGGCGACCAGACCAAGATTCTTGTGTTCCAGGAAATGGACCGCGCCGCGAAGGCCAAGGATTGGGAGAAGGTGATTACCACTGCCAAGGAGGTTATCGAACACTTCAAGGATAACAAGACAAACAAGCTGTATCTGACGGCTCGTTACATGATTCCAGCTGCACATTACTCACTGGGTCAGTACGACAAGGTGGTGGAGACTGCCCGCGAGCTGGTGGATAGCGGCGAAATGAAGTCTGTTGAGGGTAAGGATACACTTACGCCCAAGGAAGCCGCCAAGTATGATAATGACGTGTTCCTGTTCCTGGTGGATGCCTGCTCTCGTCTGGCCATGCACAGCGAGGCTATCAAGGCCTTCAATGACTACACGGCCAAGTACACCACTACCAATCTGGAGGAAGCCCCCCTGGCTGATAAGCTGTACTATGCTGCCATCGATCAGCTCACGAAGCGTGCTGCCGCTGCAGCTGATGACAAGAGCGCTGAGGAAGACAAGAAACTTGCGCTGAAGTATTGCGACCACATCTGCCAGAACTGGCCGAAGAGCAGTTTGTATCCCACTGCAGAGCTGCTGGCCGCCGGGCTGCTGCTCAACCACACCGACAATGCCGTGAAGGCAACTGCTATGCCGCGCCTGGAGAAGGCCGCCGATGCGGGGCTTGCTCTCAATACCAAGGATGGCAAGGCCACCACGGCCAATGCTCTGTTCTGGCTGGCATCGTATGCAGGGGAATATCCCGCCGAGGGTGAAAATGAAGAAGCAGCCAAGGCACGCGCCCGCGGCTATGCTGAGCGCTACTGGAAGGACGGCGACTATGAGGGTGATCCCTATGCGCTGCCCATGGTGGCCGTGAGCCTGAATATGGTGGAAAACAAGGAGCAGTTTGAGTCTGAGATTCCTCGGGCACAGAAGATTATTGCTCGCGAGGCCAATTACATGTTCAAGAACAACAAGGCTGATGCAGAGCTGGAAAAGACCATCAATACCTATGTTGATACCTATGTGAATGGCAATAAGGCTTATAACGATAAGACTCTGACCCTGGAGGAAAAGACTGCTCACTTTAGCAGCTTCCCGGGCATTGATCCTAACGATAAGTACACCAATGCCATTTTCCGCATGGCCCAGATTAACTCCATGAACCAGGAGCTGGCCCTGCTGAAGGATGACAAGGCTGCCAAGGAGAAGATGGAGGCGGAAATCCAGTCCGTGTTCCGCAACATGACCAATACCTTCAAGCCCGCAGACCTCACCAACTACATCTGCGTGGAAGTGGGTGATTATCTGGTGCGCTACGTTTCCAAGTTCCCGGATCCCTCGTCCCGTGTGGAGGAGCTCAAGGAGGCTGTCGCCTATTACGATGCCGTCATCGAGCGCAAACAGGACATGGTGGCCGATGCTGAGCTGGGCAAGGCAAACGCTCAGGCATACTCCAAGGATGCCGCCCAGCAGAAGAGCTCTGCCGAGCTGTATGCCAAGGTGGCAGCCAGTTCCGATCCCAAGGTGGCTGGTCCTGCTCTGCTGGGTGTGACACGCCTTCACCTGCGCACGGGTAATGCCGCCGCAGCTATTGAAAGCTCCACGAAGTTCCTGCAGAATCGTCAGAACCAGCAGGGACGCCTGGATATGATTCTGATGCAGGGTGAGGCCTATGTTCTGGCAAATGATACCAAGAACGCCTTGCTTGCCTACATGAACCTGTTTAACCAGTACAAGGGCAACGTGGGCTATTCCGCCAGAGCATGTATCGCTATCATGGATATCTTCTGGAAGCGCAACAACCCCGAGAAGGGTGACATGCTGCAGAAGAGCTACACCCACTCCGACCGCTGGACCGCCTGGAATACCGGCTATCTCTATGTGCAGCAGATTAAGAGGTCTGGCGTGGAAGCGAAGCTGACTCCCGAAGACCGAGACGAATTCAACAAGGTGGTATCTGCCGTGCATAACTATGGCACCGATGCTGCCGTGCTGAAGGAGGATAAGGCTCACAAGGAATTGAAGCGTAATCTCCAGAATAGCAAGAAGAAGTAAACTATTACCCCTTAATTCCCGATATGAAACTGTTTAAGAATATTGCATTCGTTCTGCTGGCTCTTGCAGGCACGCATCTGGGTTTTGCTCAATCTGCCCCGAAGCTGACTGCCATTGTGCAGATGGGGACTGGCAAACCAACGCAACTTGCACTTCAGCGCGGTGATGGCAAGGGCTCGTTCTTCTTCATGAAGAAGGGCACGGAGGACCTCATGCAGGCCCAGGCTTCCCGCTGTGGCATGTTTGTCATCATGACTCCTGCGGATATGGCCAAGGCACTGCGCGATTACTATGGTGGTGATTATGGCGATGCTCGCGCCGAATTTGCCAAGCTGCGCAAGAAGTATGCCGAGTTTGCCGGTCTTCCCGGCTCCCCGGGTACGATGGCTCCGTACTATGAATTGATTTGTGCTGTGCGCATGGGCGATGTGGAAGGGGTCAGAAAACTGGTCGATAACATTCCCGGTGCAAACGCGCTGAATACTTCAGATACAGCACGCGTGGCTGCTGCTAAGGTGTTTGCCATGATTGACGATACTCCGGAATCGTACAAGGCTATTACCGAGGCTCGCGCCAAGCTGCTCAAGGAGTATGGTCGCAATGTGGATAGCGAGGCCTATGGCTGGGTTCAGTATGCTCTGGCACGTGCTGCTGCGGCTACCATTCCCGCTGCTACTGATAAGGCCAAGTCTGCCAATGCTGCTGTGGATTTCTACTGCCAGGCTGCCATGAGCATGCATGGTGCGCAGAAGATTCTGCCGGCAGATGCCATCATCCGTGCCATGACTCTGCTGTGGGAGATGCCCGGCGTGCAGGAATATGCTGCTACGGCTTCCAAGCCCATGAATAAGAAAGAATGGGGCAAGGTTCCGAATTTCAGCGATGCTGTAGCCCTGGCTCACTATTACAAGACTCTGTACGCAGATCCTGATAAGCCCAACGCTCTGGCTGACCAACTCGATGCCTATTTCTGCAATACGCTGAAAGGTACCAAGAAGGCGAAATAAATCCTGAATGAGATTCTGCATCCGCGGGGTGTAATGCCCCGCGGATTTCTTTTTACCATTTTGCAAATTGAATTATGGTTGACATGCTGGTGAGATTGTATGCTCTGCCGGAGGGTGCGCTCTTGCGGGCTGCGGTGGCAGAGCAGGGAGTGCAGATACGTATGTGCCGTCCGTACGAGATGCACGCTGTTGAAAAATGGATTGAGACCACGTTCAGTACGCGCTGGGTGGGCGAATTTTCGGTTGCGATGGCCCACCAGCCTGTGGGCTGTGTTATTGCTACGCGAGAGCATGAGGTCGTGGGGTTTGCGTGCTACGATGCGACCATGCGTGGCTTTATCGGGCCGATGGGGGTAGACCCGGCATTGCGCATGGGCGGGGTTGGTAAGGCCCTCCTTGTAACCGCCTTGGAGCAGATGCGCTCGCTTGGGTATGGTTACGCTGTTATAGGCGGAGTCGGCCCCCAGGAGTTTTATGCCCGCAGCGTCGGCGCCACAATTATTGAGAATTCCACCCCCGGAATCTATGCAGACATCCTTCCCGAGCCTGAATGATGCTCTGTTTGTTAAAAATGCCTTTGCTGGCTATATATCATGATTTAATCGAAAATACGAGATTTTGAGATTTTTTCCCGGAATCATCATTCTTTACCTTGACACGAGACACAAATCCTGCTAATTTTTGGAACGTAGATTATCTTATTCCTTCCATGAAACATTTTCTCTTCATCCCCTCTTGCGCCCTGATGGCTCTTGGTATGCTTACCTCCTGCCAGAAGGAAGAAAAGTCTGCCCAGCAGCTGGCTGAAGAACTGACTGCCGAGCTGCAGAAGGTGGTCGATTACAAGACTGCCGAGGCGTATGCTCCGCGTGTAGAGGCTCTCAACAAGCGCTTCCAGAACGCAAGCGTTCGCGTGTTTAGTATGGATTCCACTGCGCTCGCTGCCAGCGGTGCAAATTCATATGCCGACGCTGTCTGCCGCCTGGCTCGTGAAATGGGGCGTGTGCAGGCAAGTAAGCCGGTGACCACTTTCGACGGTGAGGTGGATGATGTTGCGCTTGTCCGCGCTGTGGGTGTTGGTTCTGGTGGGGTGACTCAGGAGTCTACTGCTCGTGAACAGTTCGCTAAGGGCCAGCTCTACATGTACGAATCTACTACAGCAACCAATAATGACGCCCCCGCTTTTGCTGAATACTATGGCTCTGCCAAGATGGCTGCTGCCCTTGCATATGTCGCATCCGGCGCGGAGAATGGTGCCTTTAAGTTTGCTTCAGAGGAGGATGTCCCCGCTGTGCCCACTGTGGAGGAAGTTGAACCCGATGTAGCCACCGCGGAGGATGTAGCTCCCGATGAAGAACCCGCCGCTACCAATGAGCCTGCTGGTGATGACGAGCCCGCTGCTGACGGTGAAGAGCCTGCAGGCGATACTGATGAGCCCGCTGCTGATGACGAACCTGCGGCAGATGATGAAGAACCGGCGGTAGACGATACGCCTTCTCTTGTGGACGATCTGGACATTGGTGGTACCTCTTCCGATGACGAATCTGCCACCACGGAAGAACCCACTGCTGACGAGGAACCTGCCACCACGGAAGAACCCACTGCTGACGAGGAACCTGCTATCACGGATGGCCCCACCGGCGACGGGGACCTTGCCACCATGGACCCGCCTTCTGACGACGACGATTCCGCTGACGAGGAATCCACTGGCAACGATGAGTCTGCCATCGAGGACGAACCCGCGGATGACGCCTCTGATGATGAACTTGGCGGCATGGATGACCTTGAGCTGTAATTAAAAAATTTTCACCTTGATTATCACGTTTTGATGATGCCCGCCGCAGTTCTCTGAATAAGAGAGCTGCGGTGTTTGTTATTTCTGGTAGCTATGCCTCGTATACTTTTTACATGTGCCTATGATGGACAGCCTTTCTGCGGCTGGCAAAGCCAGCGGGGCGGTGAATCGGTGCAGGACACGATAGAAGCTGCGGCAGCGCGCATCCTGAAAGCCCCGCTGCGCATCGCCGCCAGTGGTCGCACGGATGCCGGTGTGCATGCCCATGCGCAGTGCTTCCATGCCGATATTCCGGAGGATTGCCGGATGAGTGCGGAAAACTGGGTGGCGGCTTTGAATGCGCACCTGCCGGCGTCTGTTCGTATTCTGACAGCGGAGGCTGTGGACTCTGCATTTCACGCACGTTTTGATGCCTGTGGCAAGGAATACGAATACCTGATTTGCCGGGAGCCGGTGCTGTCCCCTTTTCTGAGCGGTCGTGTCTGGCATGTGGCGTATCCGTTTGATGCTGCTCTGTTGGCAGACTCGCTGCTGGTTTACGAGGGGGAACATGATTTTCGTCGGTTTGCTGCAAACCGCGGCAACGAGCCTGCTGAACCACCGGCAGATTTCTATATGCGCACGATATTCAGAGCCGCAGTTCAGGAAGAGGGTGCTATGTTGCGGCTGATCTTTCATGGCAATGGATTCATGTATCGCATGGTCCGGCTGCTGGTGGGAACTGCGCACCAGGTGGCGCGTGGGCGTATGAGCCTGGTGCAGCTGCGCGAAATGCTGGATCACCCCCTTGGGGATAAAACCCGCTATTGTGCCCCTGCGGAGGGGCTTTATCTGAAGCGCGTCTTCTATCCCGGCCATTGAGCGCCTTCCAGGCAAAGACATGCCCCGCCTTTGCGGGGCAGGGCATGTGTAGTCAAGGTCAGGAAATCAGTCCTGCTGCGGCTTGACCGGACCAGGACCCTGCGGGCAGCAAGCCTTCTTATGTTCCTTGCATTTCTTTTCGCAGAGTTCCTTATACATCTTCTGGTACTTGGCGGCCATTTCCGGGTTTTTTTCTACACCTTTGCCCTCCGCATACATGTGCGCAAGCGCGCGGCATGCTGCCGGGTGGCCTTCGGCTGCGGCTTTTTCCAGGCCAGGCAGAGCCTTGGCATACCATTCGTTGGATTTTTCGCTGGCATCCTCACTGGGAGGGTCGGCGGTTTCCATGAGGTAGGCTACGGTATACTGGGCAATGGGGTCACCGTTTTCGGCTTCCACGGTCACGGTTTCAATATCGAGCCATGCCTGCTCTCCGCACTGGATTCCATTGTCGCTCTGGCTGCAAGGTGAAGTGCAGGGCTTGCAGGAGCCATCCTTTGTGCAGCAGGCTGCGGGCGTTTCGGCCGGAGCCGGGGTGTTGCTGGTGTTGGTTTCTTCTGCTGCGATGGTCCACTGGGCGAGACTACACAGCACGGCGGTGGTTGTGAATGCGAATTTCTTCATAGAACGCCATTCTGAACCCAACTTTCCGGCTTTTCAACCCAACTTTCCACCTGTTTCGGTGCTGAATTTTACAGATTTTTTACTTTTTTACAAAAAAATTAGAAATAATGATTGACTTGGCTGGCAAGTGCGTGTATACTTGCCCCGCTTTCACGTCTCACCCCTTGTGAGACGCCCGGAGTCAAGTCGCTTCTGTAGCTCAGTGGTAGAGCGCATCCTTGGTAAGGATGAGGTCGCGGGTTCAAATCCCGCCAGAAGCTTTTTGATTTCTTGCAAGAATAAAGCAGCCCAAACTTAATAAACGATTATGGCCAAAGAATCATTCCAGCGCACCAAGCCCCACGTGAACGTGGGTACGATCGGTCACGTTGACCATGGCAAGACTTCTCTTACCGCTGCAATTACTAAGGTTCTTGCAGACCGCGGTATGGCTGAAGCTCGTGCTTACGATCAGATTGACGGTGCCCCCGAGGAACGTGAGCGCGGTATTACCATTTCTACTGCTCACGTTGAGTACGAGACCGAGTCCCGCCACTATGCGCACGTGGACTGCCCTGGTCACGCTGACTACGTTAAGAACATGATCACCGGTGCTGCCCAGATGGACGGCGCTATTCTTGTGGTGTCCGCTGCTGACGGCCCCATGCCGCAGACTCGCGAGCACATCCTGCTTGCTCGTCAGGTGGGTGTTCCCTACATCGTGGTGTTCATGAACAAGATGGACCTTGCTGACCCCGAACTCGCCGAGCTCGTGGAGATGGAGATCCGTGAGCTTCTTTCCTCCTATGACTTCCCGGGCGATGACCTGCCCATCGTGATGGGTTCCGCCGTGAAGGCTCTGGAGGGTGACGCTGAATACACTCAGAAGATTCTCGACCTCATGGATGCTGTGGATGCTTACATCCCCACTCCTGAGCGCCCGACTGAGAAGCCCTTCCTGATGCCTGTGGAGGACGTGTTCTCCATCTCTGGCCGTGGTACTGTGGCTACCGGTCGTATCGAGCGTGGTATCATCAACAAGATGGAGGAAGTTGAAATCGTGGGTATCAAGCCCACCGTGAAGACCTCCGTGACCGACATCGAAATGTTCCGCAAGCTTCTCGACAAGGGTGAAGCTGGTGATAACGTGGGCGTGCTGCTCCGCGGTATCAAGAAGGAAGATATCGTGCGTGGTCAGGTGATCGCCAAGCCCGGTTCCGTGACTCCCCACACCGACTTCGAGGCAGCCGTTTACGTGCTGACCAAGGAAGAAGGTGGCCGTCACACCCCGTTCTTCAACAACTACCGCCCGCAGTTCTACTTCCGTACGACGGA
Source organism: Akkermansia sp. (assembly GCA_045577775.1). Taxonomy (GTDB): domain Bacteria; phylum Verrucomicrobiota; class Verrucomicrobiia; order Verrucomicrobiales; family Akkermansiaceae; genus Akkermansia. Next base: position 69,566 of record JAZNIZ010000065.1, read on the forward strand.
CGTGACTGGTAGCGTGACTCTGCCCGAGGGTACCGAAATGGTGATGCCCGGCGACAACGTGACCATCACTGTTCAGCTCATCACTCCGGTGGCCATGGAAGAGGGTATGCGTTTCGCTATCCGCGAAGGTGGTCGCACCGTTGGCGCCGGTAAGGTTGCCAGCATCAAGGCCTAAGTTGCCTTTCTAAAAACTTAGAATTGGGTGACCGTTTCACCAGAGGACGGCACCTCGGCCAGGGGAGATGGCCGCAAGGTCATCTCCCCTGCTTAGCCGGAACAAACAGAGCAAGGTTATAGGGTATTAGCTCAATTGGTAGAGCAGCGGTCTCCAAAACCGCGTGTTGGGAGTTCGAGTCTCTCATACCCTGCCAGCCTTCCTCTTTTTTTTTCTCAAAAAATCCCTGACCAAATCTCACGATAGACATGTTCCGCAAGATTTTCCAATATATATCTGCAGTGAAGGGCGAGTTGAAGAAGTGCTCCTGGCCCTGGGAGAGCGACCCGAAGATTACCGGGTTTAAGAAATTCCGTGAGTTGTCCGGGTCAACGGTTGTGGTACTCATCGCCATGGTGCTGCTGGGTGCCTATGTCGCATTCTTTGACTATGTGCTCTCGGCGGTGGTAAACCGTGCGATTGAGCTGCTTTCCTGATTTTTCCTTACATCAATATCACCTTTCATATGTCACGCCCCTACGATCGTAAGTCCGGCACGGCTCGTGTCATTCCTGAGCCGAAAGACCAGTGGTATGTGCTGCATGTGTTGTCCAACAAGGAGGACCGCACCGTAGAAAACCTCAACCGCCTGTTCAAGGAGGATGAGGAAATGAACGCTTTGTTGCAGAGTGCTCCGCTGGTGCCCAAGGAAAAGGTGGAGGATGTGCGCAATGGCAAGAAGTACATTGTGAACCGTAAGCTCTACCCGGGCTATGTGTATCTGAATTTTGCTCTGCGTCGTGCAGACGGTTCGCTGAACAACGAAGCCTGGTATAAGATTCAGGCTGTGGACGGTGTTATCAGCTTTGCCTGCGGTCGCAATAAGGAGCCGCTTCCCATGTCCAGAAAGGATGTACAGGAGCTCATGAATGAAATTGAACGCCGCAGCGGCGCCGCACGCCCCAAGATTTCTTTCAATGTGGGCGAGGAAGTAGTGGTGCTGGATGGCGCATTCCAGGGCGAGCACGGTGTTGTGGAAATGGTCGATACCGAGCGCGGGCGTTTGCGCGTGGGGGTGACCATGTTCGGCCGCTCCAACCCGCTGGACCTTTCCTACGCACAGGTGCAGCTTGTGCCTGATGACGAGAAGGGCAAGAACCTGTAAACCGTATACAGGACACAAATTTTCCCGCCGCAGGGAGCTGGTGAAAGCCGGTAAATGCGGCAAACCCAAACTAACACAACCATGGCAAAAGAAGTAGTTAAAATCATTAAGCTGCAGATTCCTGCCGGTGCTGCGAACCCCTCGCCGCCCGTGGGTCCTGCTCTTGGTCAGGCCGGTGTTAACATCATGGGCTTCTGCAAAGAGTTCAACGCAAAGACTCAGAAGCAGGCCGGTGACGTTCTCCCCGTCGTGATCACCGTGTACAAGGACAAGTCCTTCGACTTCATCACCAAGCAGCCGCCGGCAGCTCTTCTTCTCAAGAAGGCCGCTGGCATCAAGTCCGGCTCCGGTGAGCCGAACAAGACCAAGGTTGCCAAGATTTCCAAAGAGAAGCTGATGGAAATTGTCAACACCAAGATGCCCGACTTTAACACCAAGAACCCGGAAGCCGCTGCCCGCATCATTGCTGGTCAGGCCCGCCAGATGGGTATCGAGGTTGAAGGCATGTAACCCCTTCGCAGGAGGGAATTAAACCATATTAACCCCGAACGTACTGCTAAATACATATGTCTACAAAACGCTCCAAGCGCTACAACGAGGCAGCCAAGCTGGTTGATGCCAGCAAGAATTACGCTGTCGAGGAGGCTGTGGAACTGATGAAGAGCTTCCCCGCTCCCAAGTTCGACCCCACGGTCACCGTATCCTTCCACCTGACGGTGGATCCCCGCAAAGCCGACCAGATGGTGCGTGGCTCCGTAGCCCTGCCGAATGGTACTGGTAAGAATGTTCGCGTCATCGTGTTTGCTCAGGGTGAAGCCGCTCAGGCTGCTCTTGAGGCCGGTGCCGAGAAAGTTGGCCTGGAAGACCTGATTAAGGAAATCCAGGGTGGTTTCCTTGATTTCGACAGTGCAATCGCCACCCCGGACGCCATGGCCCAGGTGCGTAAGATTGCTCGTGTGCTCGGCCCGCGCGGCCTGATGCCCAACCCGAAGACCGGCACTGTGACGGACGACACCGCCAAGGCTGTTCGCGAGGTGAAGGCTGGTCGCGTTGACTTCAAGGTTGACAAGAACGCCAACATTTCTGCCGCTGTGGGCAAGCTTTCCTTCGAAAGCGACAAGCTCGTTGAGAACGCTCGTGCATTCATCTCCGCTGTTGTGAAGGCCCGCCCCTCTGGTGCTAAGGGTGCTTACATCGCCGGTGTGACCATGTCCAGCTCCATGAATCCCGGTCTGTCCATCAGCCCGGTGGAGTACTCCAAGAACTAACCTGAACCGCAAGAACTATTATGAGCAACGAAAAGAAACTCAATCCTCACAAGGGCGTTATCATTGATAGCCTCGTGGCCAAGGTAAACGCTTCTCCGTTTGTGCTGGTGTTCGACTACACTGGCGTGACGGTGCCTGAGTTCACTGAGCTGCGCGCAGCCCTGGCTGCTGCCGGTGCCAAGTGCGAGGTGGCTAAGAACACCTTCATGGCCAAGGCTATTGCCGCTGCTGGTCTGCCCGATATCTCCGCTTCCCTGAAGGGTCAGACGGCCTATATCATGGGCGAAAGCGATGTGTGCGCCGCCGCTAAGGCTGTGAACACCTTCGCCAAGAAGTCCAAGAAGGCTGCCTGGAAGGCTGGTATCCTGGACGGCGCTGAACTGACGGCCGACAAGATCAAGGCTCTGGGCGACCTGCCCAGCCGCGAAGTGCTGCTGGCTACGCTGCTTGGCACCATCAATGGTGCTGGTGCTGCTCTGGCCCGCGTCATCAAGGCCTACGTCGACAAGGAAAATGGTGGTGCAACGGAAGAAACTTCCGCTGCAGAATAAAAAAAGACTTGAACAGATGGCGGCGGTGTGGTATCAACTGCCCGCCGCCTGAAAAAATTAGGTTCTCTGTCGGCTCTCCGGCCGGTGAGAACTGAAATGGATGGGGAGCCCCCATCCGCGACAAGAACCAATTAAATAGAAAAAATACTACAATGGCTGATATCAATACTATCGCTGAGGAACTTGGCAAGCTTACCATCCTGGAAGCTGCTGAGCTTGTGAAGATGCTGGAAGAGAAGTGGGGCGTTTCCGCCGCTGCTCCGGTTGCTGCCGCCGCTCCCGGCGCTGCTCCCGCTGAGGCTGCTGAAGAGAAGACCGACTTCGACGTTGAGCTGACCGACGCTGGTGCAAGCAAGATCAACGTGATTAAGGCTGTGCGTACCGTCAAGCCCGGTCTGGGTCTGGCTGACGCCAAGAAGATCGTTGAAAGCGCTCCCGCCGTTCTGCTTGAGGGCGTTTCCAAGGAGGAAGCCGACAAGGCCAAGGCCGAGCTCGAGAAGGCTGGCGCCAAGGTTACCATCAAGTAAGCTTTCATTTTACGCGAAGCAGGAGGGGATTTTTATCCTCTCCTGCCTTCGCGTCCCTCCGTTTCTGGCTGAAAATGGAGCGTTTTCTAATAAATTGACAGCCAAAGTCTTATAAAAAATCTTCCCTGTGCGCGTGCGCACGTGAAATCGACCCGGGGCAGGGCAGACCTGCAAGATGAACTGCTCCGGGTCGGTTTTACCAAAGGAACCGACCGGCACCTGGCCAGGTGCACAACCTCACTCCGACAACTCCATGTCCAAGCCCAAGCAAGAGCGAATCAGTTTCGGCAAAATCAAGGAGGTCATTGACCCGCCCAACTTGATTGAGATTCAGACTAAGTCCTACGAGGAATTCCTTCAGCGCTTCACCGAGCCCGACAAACGAGCCAAGATGGGTCTGCAGGCCGTTCTCTCCGAGCATTTCCCGATAGAAAGCTACGATGGTCAGATTCGTCTGGATTTCGTGAACTACGAAATCGCCCCGCCCAAGACCTCCGACTTTGCCGCCATTCGTTGCGGCGAGACATACAGCGCAGCCCTTTATGTGAAGTTCCGCCTGAAGTGCGGCGACTACACGAGCGAAGAGAATGTGTACATGGGTGAAATTCCCATGATTACCGACCGTGGTACCTTTGTCATCAACGGTGCTGAGCGAGTGATTGTGGCTCAGCTGCACCGCTCTCCGGGTCTGTGCTTTGAAAAGGCGCAGCACAGCAACGGCAAGGACATTTTCTCCTTCCGCATTATTCCTGACCGAGGTTCCTGGCTTGAGGTACAGTTCGATACGAACGACCTCATGTATGTGTTCCTGGATCGCCGCCGCCGTCGCCGCAAGTTCCTTGCCACCACCTTCCTGCGCTACCTCGGTTACGAGACCGACCGCCAGATTGTGGAGCAGTTCTACACCATTGAGAAACTGCACCTGAGCGCCGTGGCCGGCCCCGAGCTTGAGTACCTGGTACCCTTCGAGGACGTGAAGTACGGCGAAGACCAGGAAGGCCGCAAGGCAACCATCATCGCCAAGGCATACGAGCCGCTCAGCCTTGCCACCATCCGCAAGATGCAGGAACTCGGCATTGAGGAAATCGAGGTTATTGACCAGCGCGAGGAAGAAACGCTGGTGAAGACCCTCAAGAAGGATCTTGCCTATGACCGCGAGTCCGCCCTCAAGGAAATTTTCCGCAAGTTCCGCCCGGGTGATCCCTCCTCTGTGCAGCAGGCAGCCACCGCTCTTGACCGCCTGTTCAAGGATGAGAAGCGCTATGACCTTACCCGCGTGGGTCGTTACAAGATTAACCAGAAGCTCGGTCTGGATGTACCGGAGGATTGCCGCCTCATCCAGCCGGTGGACTTCCTGGCCTCCCTCAAGTACCTGCTTCGCCTTACCCATGGTGAAGGGCAAGTGGATGATATCGACCACCTGGGCAACCGCCGCGTGCGTGCCGTGGGCGAACTTATCTCCAACCAGTGCCGCGTGGGTCTTGCCCGCACCGAGCGTCTGGTGAAGGAGCGCATGACCCTGTGCGATACCACCCGCACCGACATTACCCCGAGCAAGCTCATCAACCCGAAGGCTCTCAGCGCCGTGGTGCGTGACTTCTTCGGCCGCAGCCAGCTTTCCCAGTTCATGGACCAGATCAACCCGCTGGCAGAGCTCACGCACAAGCGCCGTCTTTCTGCTCTGGGGCCGGGCGGTCTGAACCGCGACCGCGCAGGTTTCGAGGTGCGAGACGTGCATCCCTCCCACTACGGTCGTATCTGCCCCATTGAGACTCCCGAAGGTCCGAATATCGGTCTTATCAACTCTCTCTGCACCTACGCCCGCATCGACGAGTACGGCTTCATCGAGACTCCGTTCCGCCGCGTGAAGCAGATTGAGAAGAAGAACAAGCAGGGTGAAATCATCAGCACGGAATCCGTGGTGACCAACGATGTGGTCTACCTCACCGCCGATAAGGAAGAGTACCACCTCATTGCCCAGGCTAACAACCCCATCGACAACGACAACGGCAAAGGCCACTTCACCGGCAAGCGTGTGACCGCTCGCGAGCACGGCGAATTCATCGAAGTAGACCCCAGTAAGGTGGAGTTCATGGACGTATCGCCCAAGCAGATTATTTCCATTGCTGCTGGTCTGATTCCCTTCCTTGAGCACGACGACGCCAACCGTGCACTCATGGGCGCCAACATGCAGCGCCAGGGTGTGCCGTTGATGGTGAACCAGGCTCCGCTGGTGGGTACCGGTATTGAAGCCAAGTGCGCACGCGATAGTTGCGCTGTGGTATGCGCCGTGGCCCCTGGTATTGTGGCTTCTGCCACCGCTGAATATGTGGTGACCACCCCGGACGGTGAGCTGCCCGTATCCCCGAATACCTGGCTGAGCGACCCCGAGAGCATCAAGACCGATGCCGATAAGGGTATCTACGTGTACCAGCTGCGCAAGTTCATGCGCTCCAACGCCTCCACCTGCATCAACCAGAAACCCATCGTTTCCCGTGGTGATGTGGTGAAGCCCGGCGATGTGCTGGCCGACGGTCCCTGTACCGATGGCGGCGAACTCGCTCTGGGGCGCAACGTGCTGGTGGCTTACATGTCCTGGTACGGTTACAACTTCGAAGACGCCATCATCATTTCTGAGCGTCTGGTGCAGGAAGATGCCTACACCTCCATCCACATCGAAGAATTCGAGGAAAAAGCCCGCGATACCAAGCTTGGACCGGAAGAAATCACCCGCGATATCCCGAATGTGGGCGACGATGCCCTCAAGAACCTGGGGAGCGACGGTGTCATCCGCATTGGTGCCGAGGTGAAGCCCGGTGATATCCTGGTGGGTAAGATTACTCCCAAGAGCGAGACCGACCTGGCCCCCGAGGAACGCCTGCTGCGCGCCATCTTTGGTGAGAAGGCTGCCGATGTGAAGGATACCTCCCTGCGTGTGCCCCCGGGCACGACCGGTGTGGTGATGGATGTGCGCGTGGTTCGCTCCACGGCCCCCGGCGCCCCCGCTGTGGATGTGGAGAAGGAAGCCCAGAAGCAGCGTAAGAAGGTAGACTCTGAGTACGAGCGCGACCGCGATGCCCTCATCGAGCAGCTCACCAGCAAGCTTTCTGACCGCCTGCTGGGCGAGAAGATTCCGCTGGAGGTGACCCGCGTGGGTACCAACGAGCTCATCATCCCCGCCAACCGCAAGATTACCAAGACCCTGCTGCGCAAGCTGGCCGTGTGCCACGACCAGATTGAGATGAACGAAAGCCCGGTGCGTAACCAGATTTTCGAAATCATCAACAGCTATGAACCCCGCTTTGCCGACCTGGACGAAGAGCGCGACCGCAAGCTTGACCAGATTGAAGCCGGTGCCGAAATGGATCCGGGTGTGGTGACCGAAGTGAAGGTCTACATTGCCACCAAGCGCAAGCTTGGCGTGGGCGATAAGATGGCAGGCCGCCACGGTAACAAGGGTGTGTGCTCTCGCGTGCTCCCGGTAGAGGATATGCCCTACCTGGAAGACGGTACACCGGTTGATATCATTCTGAACCCCCTGGGTGTGCCTTCCCGAATGAACGTGGGTCAGGTGCTGGAAGCTCACCTCGGTGTAGCGGCCAAGGCCCTGGGCTTCAAGGTGGCCACCCCCGTGTTCGACGGTATCCAGGAATCCCAGATCTGGGACTTCATGAGCCAGGCCAAGCAGGTTCCCGGCTTCTCCTGGGTGGGCGACGGTAAGGATGGGTCTGTGGCTGGTAAGAGCCGCCTCATCGACGGTCTTACGGGCGAGTACTTCCACTACCCGGTGGTGGTGGGTTACACCTACATGCTCAAGCTCAACCACCTCGTGGCCGATAAGGTGCATGCTCGTGCCGTGGGTACCTACTCCCTCGTCACCCAGCAGCCGCTCGGTGGTAAGGCTCAGCACGGTGGCCAGCGCTTCGGTGAAATGGAAGTGTGGGCCATGGAAGCCTACGGTGCAGCCTACACGCTGCAGGAGCTTCTCACCGTCAAGTCCGACGACGTGCAAGGCCGTACCCGCATCTACGAGAACATCGTCAAGGGCGACAACTCGCTGGAAGCCGGCACCCCCGAATCCTTCAACGTGCTCATCAAGGAAATGCAGGCTCTGTGCCTCAACGTGCAGCCCTCCGAGAAACGCGACCGCGAAAATGCTCCGCAGACCACGGACGACCTCTTCGCTCTGCTCGCCGGTGATGGTATGGACGATGAGGACGGCTTTGGCACCGATGACGATGATGATTTCGACGGTGATTTCTCTGACCTGGATGGCGACGAATACGCCGGTTCCGACGACGAGGAAGACGACGATATGTAAACCTGTAACCGCCGCCCGGGCTTAAACGGCCCGGGTGGCAATTCCCAAACCTCTCAAATCTACACCAATATGTCTTTTAACGACCTTAATAACGAGAAGCCCAAGAACTTCGATCAGGTTTGCATCACCGTGGCCAGCCCGGATGATATCCTGAGCTGGTCCAGCGGCGAGGTCAAGAACCCCGAGACGATCAACTACCGTACCTTCAAGCCTGAGAAGGGTGGTTTGTTCTGCGAGCGCATCTTCGGCCCGACCCGCGACATGGAATGTTCTTGCGGTCGCTACAAGCGCGCCAAGAATAAGGGTATGGTCTGTGACCGCTGTGGCGTGGAGGTAACTACCTCCCGCGTGCGTCGTGAGCGCATGGGCCACATCAACCTGGCAGTGCCGGTGACCCACATCTGGTTCTATAAGTGCATGCCGAGCCGCATCGGTCTCATGCTTGATCTGACGGCACGCGACCTGGAGCGCGTGATTTACTACGAGGACTACATCGTTATTGACCCCAAGGATGTAGCAGGCATTGAGCGCGGCCAGATTCTGACCGAGGAAGAGTACGATGAACTCGTGGACGACTACGGTGACGATGCACCGGAGGCCGGCATGGGCGCAGAGGCTATTCAGCGCCTGCTTGCCACCATTGACCTGGACGCCCTGGTAGACACCCTGCGCCAGGAAATGGAAAAGACCAACTCCAAGCAGAACAAGCGCAAGCTGGCCAAGCGCCTGCAGCTGGTTCAGGGCTTCCGCACCAGCGGTTCCAAGCCCGAGTGGATGGTGCTCACCACCCTGCCGGTGATTCCGCCGGACCTGCGCCCGCTCGTACCGCTGCCCGGTGGTCGTTTTGCCACCAGTGACCTTAACGACCTGTACCGCCGCGTTATCAACCGCAACAACCGTCTGCGCGAGCTTGCCGCCCTGCAGACCCCGGAGGTGATTAAGCGCAACGAAATGCGCATGCTGCAGGAAGCCGTGGACGCCCTGTTCGACAACGGTCGCCATGGTCGCCACGTGACAGGCGCCGGCAACCGCCCGCTCAAGTCCCTGTCTGACATGCTGAAGGGCAAGAGCGGCCGCTTCCGTCAGAACCTGCTCGGTAAGCGTGTGGACTACTCTGGCCGTTCTGTAATTGTGATTGGTCCGAACTTGAAGATGAACCAGTGCGGCCTTCCCAAGAAGATGGCTCTGAGCCTGTTCGAACCCTTCATCATCCACCGCCTCAAGGAGCTTGGCTACGTACATACCGTGCGCTCTGCCAAGAAGATGATTGACCGCAAGGAAGCCATCGTGTGGGATATCCTGGAGGAAGTGACCAAGGGCCACCCGGTGTTCCTGAACCGTGCTCCTACGCTGCACCGCCTCTCCATCCAGGCTTTCGAGCCTGTGCTTATCGAAGGTTCCGCCATCCGCCTGCACCCGCTTGTGTGTACCGGTTATAACGCTGACTTCGACGGTGACCAGATGGCTGTACACGTTCCGCTGAGCGTGGAAGCCCAGCTGGAGGCCCGCCTCCTCATGCTGGCTCCCAACAACATCTTCTCCCCGGCCTCTGGTAAGCCTATCTGCACGCCGTCTCAGGATATCATTCTGGGCTCCTACTACCTCACGCACACTCGTGCCAAGGAAGTCAAGGAACACCAGGACAACCAGCACCTGCTGCCCCTCTTCGAATCCATCTCCGAAGTGGAGTTCGCTATTGCTGCCCGCAAGATTGGCTATCACGAGTGGATCCGCCTCAAGAACCCGGATTACGGCAAGACCGGCGCCGCGTTCGACAGGCTCGCCTACAACCAGGAGAATGTGGACCGCAAGACCCTTGTGACCACTGCCGGCCGTGTGCGTTTCAACGAAATCTGGCCGGATGAGATCGGTTACATCAACCGCAACGTGGGTAAGAAGCAGCTGGGTGACATCATCTGGCGCTGCTACCAGATCTGCGGCCAGAAGAAGACCGTGGAAACGCTCGATGCCCTCAAGTCCCTCGGCTATAAGGAAGCTACCCGCTCTGGTTGCTCCATTGGTATCGTGGACATGGTGGTGCCTGAGAACAAGGATGGCGTGATTGCCAACGCATACGAAGAAGTTGCCAAGGTGACCGAACAGTATGAGGAAGGTCTTATCACCAACGGCGAACGCTACGAAAAGGTGATTAACATCTGGTCCAGTGCTACAGACTCCATCCAGAAGGAACTCTACACCAAGCTGGAATACAACGAAGGCTTTGCTGTGGCCAGCCCGCTCTACATGATGGTGGACTCCGGCGCTCGTGGTAACAAGGCTCAGATTAAGCAGCTCTCCGGTATGCGTGGTCTTATGGCCAAACCCTCCGGTGAAATTATCGAACGCCCCATTACCTCCAACTTCCGCGAAGGTCTGTCCGTGCTTGAGTACTTCATCTCCACCCACGGTGCCCGTAAGGGTCTGGCTGATACGGCTCTGAAGACTGCTGACTCCGGTTACATGACCCGTAAGCTGGTCGACGTGGCTCAGGATGTCATCGTGCGAGATCTGGATTGCGGTACCGACAATGGCATCACCATGACCGCCATCTTCGACGGTGAAGACGAAATCGCCACTCTGGCTCAGCGTATTTATGGCCGCGTGACCTGCGACGATATCTACGACCCGACCACCCGCGAACTCATCGTTGCCCGAAACGAAATCATCACCGACGAAGCAGCCAAGCGCATCGAGAAGGTGGGTATCGAGAAGGTGAAAGTGCGTTCCGTGCTGACCTGTGACCTCTCCAAGGGATGCTGCGCCAAGTGCTACGGCCTGAACCTGGCCACCGGTCAGAGCGTGAAGGTGGGTGAAGCCGTGGGTATTATTGCCGCCCAGTCCATCGGTGAGCCTGGTACCCAGCTGACCATGCGTACCTTCCACGTGGGTGGTACTGCTACGGCAGCCGCCAGCCGCCCCGAGTACAGCGCCAAGAGCGACGGTACCGTCATTTACGACGAAAACCTGCGCGACCGCTGCGTTGAGGACGAGAACGGCAACATGGTTGTGCTCTGCAAGAACGGTAGCGTGAAGGTATATGACGCCGAGGGTAAGGAACTCGAATCCTACTCCCTGACCATGGGTGCGGTGCTCCGCATCAAGGACGGCGCCCCCGTGAAGGCTGGCGAAGTCGTCGCCGAATGGGATCCCTTCGCTATTCCGGTTATCGCCGAAATCGGCGGTACGGTGGAATTCCAGGACATGATTGAGGGTATTACCTGCCGCACCGAGACCGGTCACACCGAATCCGGTAAGGGTACCACCGTCATCATTGACCACCGCCAGGATCTCGCTCCGCGTGTGATTGTGCACACCGCCAAGCCCGGTTCCGACAAGGACAAGCCCCGCGTGTACTCCATTCCCACCGGTGCTTACCTTGTGGTGAACAACAAGCAGAAGATTGCCGCCGGTACACAGCTGGCCAAGACCCCGCGCAAGGTGCAGAAGACAAACGATATTACCGGTGGTCTTCCCCGAGTGGCTGAGCTCTTTGAAGCCCGCCGCCCGAAGGATACCTGCACCCTGGCTGAAATGGACGGTATCGTAGCCATCGATGACGCCATGATTCGTGGCAAGAAGGTGGTGACCATCTACCGCGACGCCGCCGCCAAGGAAGCTGCTACCAAGAGCCGCAAGCGCTCCACCAAGTTGCAGACCAGCGACGAGTACGAGGGTACCATCTCCATCAAGCACCTTGTGCCCATGGATCGCCACATCATCGTACACGACGGCGACTATGTGCGTGCTGGTGAGCCGCTTTCCGACGGTTCCGAAGCTTCCGATGAAATCCTCCGTATCTGCGGCAAGGAAGCCCTGCAGGAGCACCTCGTGAACAAGGTGCAGCAGGTGTACCGTGTGCAGGGTGTGGAAATCAACGACAAGCACGTGGAAATCATCGTTTCCCAGATGCTCCGCAAGGTACGCGTGAAGGACCCGGGCGATACCGGTCTCCTCTGGGGCGACGAAGTGGACCGCACCACGCTCTCCCGCATCAACAAGGAGACTGTGGAACAGCACGGCCGCCCGGCAGATTGCGAGCCTATCCTTCTGGGTATCACCAAGGCCTCCCTCAAGACCGATTCCTTCATCTCCGCTGCCTCCTTCCAGGACACCACTCGTGTGCTTACAGAGGCCGCCACTCTCGGCAAGGTGGATATGCTCGAAGGCTTCAAGGAAAACGTCATCCTGGGTCACCTCATCCCCGCAGGTACCGGCTTCTCCAAGTACTGCAATATTGTGGTGGAACCGGCAGAGGGCGCTACGCCCATCCCCCGCGCCACCTACATGGACGACGAGGAGCTCCCGCTGCCCGATGACACCCTCTCTGTGGGGGCTGATGAGTAAAGCAGCCTGCTAGACAGCAAAAACTTCATGCCCGGCATTGCCAATGCGCAATGCCGGGCATTTTGCTTCGCCATTCTGGGGAATTGCCAGTTGGTAATTCTTGCTGCTGCGCCATGGATAGAAAATGATGCTTTAGAGTGATGCTTTAGAGAGGAAATAACCTGTACAACGAATAGGAAACGTGGTAGTGTACAGGTGGATACAGGCTTTTTCTCTTTTATTCTAATCATTTTCACAGGTATGAAATTACATTTACCCAAATTGCTTCGTGTGGCACTTCTGGCTGCGGTGGCGCTTGTTGCTCCGTGTGCACACGCAGAAACTGTTAATCTCAACGTTGCTGTTCCGGAAGTCAATGGATGGGATGAAATATATACGTTTGCCAATGACGATTTGGAATTAACAAAATCCAAACGATTTGGCGACTGGGATAGCTTTGCGACAATTTATTGGAATCCCACGGAACCGGGAACCTATGGGTTGTCGGGCAAGGGAACAATCAGTAGCCCTTGCCATGCTGGCATGCGTATCAACATGGCAGGTGGCGAGAATATACAATACGAAATAGCTCCTTCCATTTCATTTTCCAATGTGGAATTCAACCTGGGAGACCTTTATTCCAGTTCTGAGGACGAGTCGTCTTTTATAGACTTCGATGCAACCAGCACAGGGTGTATCTTTAATCTGGGTAGCGGGATGACTCTTGATGTTAAAGATGCCAAGTTGTCCGGCAATACCTGGATGTGTTTTGAAGGCGGTACACTGGCAACAGATGTGTACAAATACACTAAAACCGGATGGCTGACATTGGGGCTCTACAACCGCCGGGACAGTGTTCTGGACGGGGATCTTGTGCTTGCAGGCAAGGCCCTTAGTACCGCAAGCAAAAAGTGGTATGATTGGCTTTCCTGGGATGATATTCGAATGGGTACGGTGAAAGTTGTCTGGGAAAGAGAAAGTGAAAATAATCCGGCAGTGTGTTCAACCCTGACCATTACGGGGAATTTATCCGTTACCTCGAAAACGAGCATCATCTTCTACGAAGCGCATTATGAGTACGTGTTTGGACAGAATGTGCTCCCGATCCTGCCTTCATGGGTGGTATTCAAGTGCGGAAGCGTGAATGAGACGCAGTTGACTCTGCTGATGCCTTACCTGGAACAGGAAACCCCGGAAGGAAGCTCTTTGTACTATCTCTCGGATCGTGAATTCCTGGCTCGTCCCGGGACTGATGGCTACGTGCATGTATATCTTGGCTGGAAGCGGGATGCTAATGGCGTGCCGAGCAACGTGACGCCTATCAATGCTGGAGAAACCCGGGATCTTAGTGAGGATAATATGCCCACTCTCGATCAACCTGCGTATTTACTGGGCGGCACAGGCGTTGCCACCGGGTTGCCAAATACCCATCTGAACAACCAGTATATTATGGGTAACTCTGGGAATCTGCAGACGAGTGGTACTCAGACCATAAGTTACACGGGCTCAGATGAGATTAAATATAATCTTGTGGGGGCAGATTCTTCTTCTGCCGGAGCAAAAATGTGTATCGGCGTTGCAGGTTTGGAGCTTGGGCACATTAAATTGAGAGGCGAGAAGTACAATACTCAATCTGTAACCGTTCAGGGAGGCTTGTTGACTGTGGGTGAAAATACAACCCTGGGCATGGGCTCTGGTAAGACAGAGGTTGAGGTAATGCCCGGTGCCGAACTGACCAACTTCGGCATCATTGCAGGTGATATCAATCTGGGTGCTGAAGCCGGGAGCGCGGGTTCCATGCTGAATCAGGGGGAAATCCAGGGCAATGTCGTGGTAGGAGAAAAAGCAACGTTCATTAACAATGGGGAGCTGAATGATTCTCTGGATATTTCTGGTAAGGCGTATGGCTGGGGGAATTTTGCCTCAACCACCGTGCAGAGTGGGGGTGTGCTTGTCGTAGATAATGAGAAGGGGGAGCAGCGTCATTCATCCCTGACGGTGAAGAATGGTGGTATTGTTAACTTCCTTACTCCTGTGGAGGGAGCAAAACCTGGTGAGGATAAACATTCTGTGCTTAGGGCCGATACCCTGATTCTGAACGATGGGGCCATTCTGGATGTGTCTACAATTCGCGGCAGAGGTAATTATGAGTTAGTGTGCTACGATTCTGTTTCTGGCAATCTGGAGAAGCTGGTGCTGGACAAGGGAACCTCTGCAAACGATTACAAACTGGTGCATGATAGTGAAACAAAGACCCTTACATTGAACGTGACAGGCATGGCCGTGTGGCTGTGGAATTCCACGAAGAAGTCAGGCGTTCTGGAGCATGGTGGTTCCTTGCCATTGCTAGGTAATGCTCAGGATGGTTTTATTGCCGGCGATGAATTGCAGGTTGCATCTCCTGCCGCCATTACGTTGAAAGGGGACATTGAGGCCTCGCGAGTGCTTTTCAGCGGAAATGGCGCAATCAGCCTGAAGTCCGACAAGAAAGCCCCAGGCTCGCTGGTGGGCACCGGCTCTGTGCTGGTTGAGATGGGAACGAAGGGTACAGTAACCATGAATGATGGTAACAGCTATACTGGCGGTACGACCATTACCTCCGGCACAGCGAAGGCTGGTGGAGCGCAATCATTTGGTACTGGAAGCATACTCCTTGAGGGCGGCACGCTGGATTTAGCCGGTAAGGCCGTGGGTAATGATTTGCTCGTCAGTGGTTCCGGCAACGGCGTTATTATTAAAGGTGGTACAAAGTACGCCGGTAACTTCACACAGACGGAGAATGCGGTGCTCAAGGGATCCGTGTTGAGCATTGCTGAGGGGAAGGTGGCCAGCCTGACCGGCGGTGTGTTCAATGGCACGCTGAGTGGTAATGGTGAGGTAATCATCACCCAGGGGGCAGAGCTGGGGGAAAATGCAAAGTTGACTATCCGGACGGTGACTTATGATAACCTTGGCGAGCTTACCTTTGGTACCAAGGGATTCACCATGAATACCAAGGGCGGCTGCCTGAAGCTGGTCGGTACCGATGTGGATTCCGCTGGTAAATTGAATATTCCTTCCCTCGTCCTGGGATTAGAAGGGGATGATGATGGGGTTTCCAAAATCAGTAGCTCTGCCGATATAAGCGCATCGGGAGATGTTACATTATGGGATGGCTCCTCCATATCCGCTTCCAAAATGAGTCCTGATGATGAGGAATCGTCGCAATATAAACCGTGTTCTCTCACCATTAAGGGGCAGCTGGCTGTTTACGATGGCAGTACCATAAAGGTGGATGGAAAGCTGACAGCTGGGTCTCTTACCACTGTGTATGAGGGATATGGAGACGATGTATGCGATACAGAGTTGACGACATGGGGTGTTGCGCTGACTCAGGCAAAGGATGCCCAGAAAAATGCAGTGAATAACAAGCTGCTCTGGACTACGATGCAATCCCATGGCAGTATTACCGTGGCGGGAAATCTCAGCCTTGATTATTCAAGCATCAGCATGTGGTCTCCGGAGCAGGAATCAGGCAGGAAGCCCAAGGCGCAGAAGATGACTGTGGCGGGCGAATTGAAGCTGGATAATTTATCATCCATAAATGCTGAATGCGAGGCGGGGCTACAGGCTGGCTCGTTGCAGATGAAAAGTTCTAGCATAAATCTGCGCGGAGGCTTGACCCTTACGCAGGCCAAGGCCGGCGATAAGACGAGCATCATGGCCAACATAATTGATGACTCCGAGTTGCGGCTATCTGGCAATGCAAGCGTTGCTGGCAGTTTGTCCTTGCAGGGTGGAAGTCGTATGTACCTGGCGGACTATAGCTGGGTCGAAGATGCTCCGGCTAAGACCTGCAGCCTTACGGTGAAGGATAAACTTACTTTGGAAGGAGGAATATCTGAGGAATCGGAGTGGGAGGAATTATTCCCCTCTGTGCTGTCCTTAACAGGCAACCTGAGTGCAGGAAGCCTGAAGATGACAGATGCCAGCATAACCCTTGCTTATGGTGAATATGCCTCTTACGAAAAAGGCGTGAAGGCTCAGAAGATTAATATTACCCATGCGAAACAAGATAATACATTAACCCGTTCGTGTATAAAGGCAAATGCTCATATGACTGTATCGGGCAATCTCAATCTGGAAGATAGCAGTATCATTCTTGGTTCGTATGAGTATGATGAGGAGCGATTGACATTAGGCCTTACAGTAAAAGGAGATTTCTCGCTTAAGGGGAAGTATGAGGAGGCGGAGGAGGATTCCCTCTATCTCACCGGCAAGCTGAGTGCTGCCAGCCTGAGCATGACGGATGCCTCCATTACTCTGGAGAACATCGCTGCCCCGCAGAGCATCACGCTGACGCAGGCGAAGGATGCCGCCAAGCAGCCTGTAACCAACACGCTGAGCAATTCGAGCATTGTGGCCGATGGCAGCATGAGCGTGGCCGGTGGGTTGACGATGGAGGACTCCAGCATTACGCTTCAGGATACGGTAGACGAAGACAATCCCAAGGATAAGGCCAAGCCCATGGGGCTCACGGTGAAGGGTGCGCTGACCATTTCTGATGAGGAGAAGGATGATGCTGCCGAACTGGATATCACCGGCAAACTCTCCGCTGCCAGCCTGACGCTGACCAATGCAGAGATTTCGCTCCTCAACGCCGCTGCCCCGCAGAGCATCACGCTGACCCAGGCGAAGGATGCGGCCAAGCAGCCTGTGACCAACACGCTGAGCAATTCGAGCATTGTGGCCGATGGCAGCATGACCGTAGCCGGAAACTTGAGCATGACCGACTCCAGCATCAAGCTCCAGGATACGGTAGATGAAGACAATCCCAAGGATAAGGCCAAGCCCATGGGGCTCACGGTGAAGGGTGCCCTCTCAATGACTGGCAAGCAGACCGGGCAGGAGGAATCCCTCTATCTCACCGGCAAGCTGAGTGCTGCCAGCTTGAGCCTGAAGGATGCCCGTATTAACCTGGACAATACCACCGCAGCCCAGAGCATATCGCTTACCCAGGCGAAGGATGCTGTGACAAAGGGCGTGATGAAGAACACTCTTTCTAATTCCCACATTATTGCCAATGCCAGCATGAGCGTGGCGGGTAATCTGGAGATGCTTAAAGGCAGCAGCATCAACCTGAGGAATATAAGTTCAAATAAAGCCAAGCCCATGGGGCTTACGGTAAAGGGTGACCTGGTAATGCATGGCTCCAGCCTGTCTCTCACCGGGACGCTCAGTGCTAAGAATTTGTACCTCGGCAGTGGTTCCTCCATCACTTTGGCGGGCAATCAGTTGCAGACCATCAAGGTGGGTGATACGCTGACCCTTCGTTACTCCTACGATAAGGATAACAATAATAAAATCGTGACAAATACCATTTCCTTCTCTGGAGATTATGTCCTGAAAGCGGGGAAGAGCTATCAGCTCTTCACTTTCAAGAATATTCAGAAGCAGGAATGGGATGATGGTAGAGGGGTTTTGTTGACGGAAGATATATACGCTACTGATGACTTGTATGCTCTCCTCGGGATTAGCGTGTATGATTTCAACCTGGATATGACTTCAAAAGGAATTACCCTTACTCCTTATGTTGATATTAATTGTGAGACATATGGTGCTGAGAAGCAAGAAGTTCTTGCTGTGCAGGAATCCGGAGACGAGGAAAACGGGGAATCCGCAGATGATGAAGACGAAACCGGGGAAGCTCAGGAAGAGGAAAACACCCCGCGCGCCGTGGCCGGTATTACGGAGATGGCAACTGTGCAGGCGGCAGACGCCAGCCTGCCGGATTACAGCGGCGTGGCCGATGCCCTGGTGCAGGCCAACTGGGGCCTGGTAGAAACCAGCCGAGCCTTCGTGAACACCATCGCCAACCGCAGCATGGCGGTGCAGCTGGG
>JAZNIZ010000066.1:0-13573 GCA_045577775.1 Akkermansia sp.
GATGAATCGTTATCCACGTCGTATCTTCAACGGACAATCTGCACGCACAAAGGCACGCCTCGAAAACCTTCATTTTATCAAATTTGCCGCTTAATCAGAAGAAAAAACTCCTATTGTCGCATTTGGTCTTGCAATTCAGCAAAACATTAGAAAAAATCAGCTATAACACGAAGTGCGCAGATGGGGGGCGAGCCCACCTGCGCTGAGCCTTTAGAGTTTCACGACAAATATCACTATCTGTACGATGAGCACTATCAGCTCGATCCATGTTGTCACTGACATCTTACATGGTTTTCCGCCAGTCAATTCAACTGTTTTCCGTAACTGTAAATGGCTACGTTCCGCAGCGGAAAGGACTGCTAACTCTCCGCTGAAGGTGAACGAGCCACCCACCAGACGAGTGGTGGCGGAAAAGCGAGAGGAGTCTAGCATATAGCCGTCATCCGTTCAAGTCTGAACGGCTTATACTTTTGACATCCCGGCAATGTATTATGCCTACCATTTCCATATCCACCCGCGAAGACGAAAACAATCGATCTATGATTCAGCCTCCGGCTCGCACCGAATCCGGTCTGACCCTGCGTCCGATTTCCCTTGGCTCCCTCGAAGTCCTGCGCCAGCTGGGCAACCCACTTTCCGCAGGCAATGTCGAATTGACCAATATCGACATCGGGATTCTGACCGAGTTTATCTGGGTACACGCCGCTCCTCTCGATGAAGTCATGGAGACCGTCTACAACACCCCATCACAGGTGAAGCGCAAAGCCGCCCAGTTTGCCATGAGTATCAGCCCGGCAGAACTGCGAGTCATCACCTCAGCGTTGTCCGCTGACCAAGCATCGTTGCAAGCTGCATCTGCCATTCCGCAGCCGGATGCTACTGACTCCCCAAACGGGCATACCCCGCGCTGAACGCCACCGTGATTTTCACGATAGCTAAAGCGACGGGGTGGACGGAGGAATACATCATGTGGATGCCGCTCCGCAAGACCTTGCAATACCTGCATGCCGCATGGCTCAGCGAGGGCGTTGCTACCGAATGGCGAAGCGTCTCCGAAGATGAAGCCAGAGAAGCGGAAAGCCTGTTCAACCGATTGAAACACCTGACCAGACATGGCTGACGTTACATTCACATTCTCCGGGGATGCCTCCGACCTGCAGAACGCCCTCAACGAGATTAAGGGCGAAATCGGCAAGACCAAGGAATCTGTCAAGGGACTGGCTGGGCAGTTTGCTGCCTCCTTTGCGGCTATTGGTGCTGCCATTGCTGCGGTCAAAGGGGCATTCTCCACCCTGGGTGGTATCTCCGCAGAAGCCGCCCGCATGGAGCAGACCGGGCTCGCGTTCAAGGTCATGATGGGCGATGCCGCTGCGGCAGCTGAATATGTGGAAAAGCTCCGAGTCTACGCCGCAGAAACGCCTTTTGAGTTCGGGGATATTTCTGATGCAGGAAAGACCTTGCTCTCCATGGGGACGGCAGCGGAGAAGAGCATTGAGGTTATCCGCAAGCTCGGCGACATTGCCTCGGTATCCGGCAAGCCGCTCAAGGAGCTGGCTTTCCTTTACGCCAAGGTGCAGAACTCCGGGCTTAGCAACGAGGTTGCCGAGTCCTTGGAAATGCAAGGCGTTCCCATCCGCAAGCTTATAGCGGAGATGAAAGGAATCTCCTTTGAGGACGTGTTCAAGGGGATTTCCAAGCGCCAGTTCAATCTGGACGACCTCGATGCCGCACTCGACAAGCTGACTGGTCCCGGTGGTCTGTTGGAGAACATGACCAAGCTGCAATCGCAGACGTTCTCAGGTGCGCTAAGTACGCTTACCGATGGCTTTTCAGCCTTGGCTGTGGAAATGGGTACGCCCATCAATGCCGCTATACTCCCGGTATTGGCAGACCTGACCGCTTACGTAGATTCCCTGACTCCGACCATTCAACAATTCGGGCAGACCTTAGCCACCATATTTGAGGGAGCGGTGTCCGTCATTACGCCTATCGTCTCCGGCATAGGAGAGCTTGTTTCTATCCTTGGCGGGGCTGAAACAGTCATAGCCTCAGCCGCCGCTGCCATGCTCATGTATGTGGGCAACACCAAGACTGCTACCACCAGCACCGTGTCGTTCCGGGCTCAACTGGTAGCCATGGGCAATACCATCAAAGGGCTTTCATTTTCTTCCTTTGTGACAGGCTACAGAACCGCTCTTTCCGGGTTGAAAACAGCCATGTCCTCCACACTTGCCGGACTCAAGGTAACGTGGTCGATTGCGTGGTCAACAATGGCTACCGTAACCCGCACGGCTATGGTTGCGGTAAAAGCGGCCATTGTCAGCACCGGCATCGGCCTGATTATCGTAGGCATTGGCGAAGCTCTGGGAGCCTTGTATTCATGGTTCATGGGCAACAGCGAAGCGGCAGAACGAGCCGCAGAATCCACCCGAGAGTTTGAGAAATCCCTCCGAAACCTGAACAAACAAGCTGAAAAGGTCAAAACTCATGAACAGTACGAGTCCTTCATGGAACAACTGGAGGAGCGCATGGAAGATTTGCGTGACCAGCGCAGCATGGCTGTGGCCAAAGACGAGGACGAAGAAGTGATAAAGCTGCTCGACCAGCAGCTGGCACGGCTCCGTGAACGCAAGCGGCACTACGAAGAGACATTGCCTAAGCAGGTGGAAGCAGCCCAGGCGGCAGAACGTGCCGCCGAAGCCCTGCGGAGACAGCGCGAAGAAGCCTCCGAACTCGAAAAGAAACTGGCAGCAGCACGCGAAAAGCTCTACGACATGGCGCAGCGGCAGCGGGAAACCGAACGAGAGAATTACCTCTCCGGGCTGGATACCAACACCCAGATTGAGCTTCGCCTTGCCGATGCTACGGCGTATGGTCAGGCTCGCCACACGATTGAAACGCTGCGTCAGGAGATGCAGGACATCCTCAACAAGCCCATTATCACACCGGAAGATACCGCTCGCTACGAGAAGCTGGCATCCACCTACAACAAGATTGTGGAGTTGCAACGCCGGGGAAGAGAAGAAGCAGAGCGAACCGCCGAAACCGAACGCCGCCGGGCAGAGGAAGCCGCCAAACAGGAACAGGCACGTCAGCGGGCTGCCAGCGACTACGACATGGCGGTAAAGATGCTGCGAGCCGAGATTGCCGGGAATGAGAAAAGACTCGAAGTCCTGAAACAGCAGCAACGCATCACCCAGCTTACTGCAGAATACCAGCGTCAGGGACTCGAAGATGCCGAGGCTCGCGCCAAGCGCATGGTCGCGCTGGAGAAGCAGCTCGAAGATATGCAGGAGAAGCAGGAAAAACGCGAGAAACAGCAACAGGGGCGCAGTCGCCAGTCCGGCACCCGCATCACAGACTCCTACGCCAGCGTGGGTGGTGGTGGGCGTTCCGTTGTCATCGGTGGCCCTCTCATCTCCGAAACGAAGAAGCAGACCCGTCTGCTGGAGGGCATCGGCAACAATACCAGACGCCCGCCTACGGTTCAAGTCACGGGCAATGTGGAGGCTGTTATCAGTCGTTGATTTTTGACACCTGCCAGTGTGTATATGGCAACAATGCGAACAGGATTCGGCTCCGGCGGTGACAGGATGGTGTGGTTCGGTAACACGGGCTACACCATTACAGGGTTGACGATTGAATTGAGCCGCGACCGCGAAACCGGAGACACAGTAGAACTGACTTACGAAATCCCGGAAGATTTAGCGATGTCCTCTGTACCGGAGATGGATTCCGGCATTGATGTCTTGTCAACTGTTTCTCTCAGCAAGGCTGTTATCACGCCCGGTATTGCCGGAATGGCCAGCGTGAAGCTCACCTACTCCAAGCCGAAAGTTGAGGGAGAGGAAAGCGAAGAAGATGGGTCATCGGAAGAGAGTGAAGAAGACCTTTCCGGCTCTGATGAAGGTGGCGGTGAGGATGGTTCTTGGTCAATCGGCGGCAGTTCGTTTACGACCTCCTTTGATGTGACCGTGGTTGACCAACCTATCCTGACCCACCCGAAGATGGCGAGCATCTCAGGTGGGCAGTTGGAGTATCTCAAGGCATTCATGGATGGCGCACGTCTCTGGGAATTAGTGCCGGAAGTGGATGGCAGCGGCAAGCCGAAGCTGGATAGTGACGGACTTCCGGTCATGAAGCAACTCGGCAAGCTCCTCAAAACAGGGAGCAAGGCATTCGACCTCATCAACAAAGGCGTGACTTCCTACAAGGATATCATGGCCACCTACACAGTTCGACAGACCTCGCGTTCGGATAAATCCGACATTGACTCTGTGGGCAAAATCAACACTCCACCCAAGGCTCCGAAGTTCCCGAATCGCACATGGTTACAGGTATCTTCCAATTGCTCGATGAATGACGATGGCAAGACCTATACCATTGAAAACACATGGCTGCTCTCCGGTCTTGGCGGCTGGGATAAAGACTTATACGGCTCTTAATCTGCTATGAAGCTCCCTGAAAAAGTACGTGTGGGTGAGACCCTTTCAGCCCGTTGGCTCAATCAGGTTGTCGATTGCCTGAAAGAACTGGCCAAGGCTTCCAATGTTGGCAGCGGTTCCTCTACCTCCAGCATTGAGTATTCCGGCTCGGATTATCGCGATACCAAATACCGGGGAACGGGAGGTACAGATTTGCAGGAGTTCCGGGTCGTCCCGTTCCAACTGCGCCTGAAGCCCAAGCATCTGTGTGGAGTGAGTGCGGACGGCAACTGGCCGAAGATTGCCCAGATGAAAGCCGGGGCTATCCTTGACTACATGGGCAAGACGCATCCTGTGCCGAAAGGTGCGACCATCTACGACTATACCGAGGGATGGGTGGATTTAGGTACGTTCTCCGAAGCTTTGACGAAAATCTACTGCACCATCAAGCAGAATTATAAGGGCGAAATCCTCAGCGCAGAAATCAAAAAGTCCGAGGATAAGTTTGTCCCCTGGGGCAAGACTGAATCCAATCTCAAAGGGGATGGCGTGTTGTCCGTGTTTATCGGCTCCTACCAGCTCCGCAAGATTGAGGAGGTTAATCGAGCCCACATCTATCAAGCTCATTGCGGCACGTTGGACTTGCAGACAATTCAGGTAGAAAAGCTCTTTGATGCGGATGAAGAAGCCAAGGAGGATGCCGGAAGCGGCTCCAATGTTGGCTCTGACAACTACTACACAGCACCCGAGAGCGAGGAATACGAGAGCAAACCCGCCGGGCTGTTCCGCAAGCGGGATGAGCACTTGTTCATCTTCAAGAAGCTGATTTGTGGCGAGGGACTCCGGCTGACCGATGGCAAAAATCTCAGAATTAAGCTCCGCCGCGCCAATTCCGTATGGCCGGATGGCAGCGGCACGCAGGAATCGCTGGAAGAGGGCGAGCCTGTCATCACGCTTGGCGGGGTGGAGGATATTGTGTTCGATAAGGAAATCTCGGCTCCCGAACTTGATTCCGGCATTATCAGGATTCCGCTGGCCGACACCCTTGAGGAAATTACCGGGGCTATCTGCGGGCTGGAGGTCAGCTATGCTCCGGCCATGTTGGAAGATGATGGTACAGTCACCTTTCTGGGAGAGGACGGTTCTCGTCTCCCCCAGGGAGCAGCAGCACAGGCTGAGGGCGGTTCGGGTTCCGGCTCAGGAGATGGCCCTTACATCAACGAAATTGTGGAGGGTGTTATTTATATCACTATCCCGATTTTCGTGGATGCTCCATCAGCGTCAGCTTCTTTGTCGATGTCGGCTTCTGAAAGTGAAAGCGCGAGTGTTAACGAATCTGATTCAGCCTCATTGAGCGCATCCCAATCAGAAAGCGAAACGGAATCATTTTCCGATAGCGCGTCCGATTCTGCAAGCGAGTCGTTATCCGCGAGTGCGTCCGCATCCGATTCTGCTTCCGGCAGCGCATCAGATTCTGCATCGGAGAGCTCTTCTGCTTCCGTCTCGGCATCTCTCGAAGATAGTGCATCTGATTCAGTCGGCGGGAGTGGTTCAACTGGTGGTGGTTCTACAGGTGGCTCAACACAGCCCGGCAGCGCATGGGAGCCGGATGATGAATCGGAATCCGATAGTGCATCGGGCTCAGCATCAGGCAGCGGCTCCGCTTCTGCTGCCGATAGTGCTTCCGGTTCTATTGTCGATAGTGGTTCAGAACAATCTTCATCGGAGGGTTCAACGCCGCCCGGCAGCAGTCCTTCAGAGGGTGGTTCGACTGCGGGTTCTTCTCCTGAAGAATCTACGCCGCCCGGCGACTCTGTTCCCGGAGAATCGTCACCGGGTGGCTCCACGCCCGGCGGCTCTGTTCCGGGCGGTTCGATTCCCGGTGGTTCTTCTCCCGGTTCAGAGGGAAGCAGCTGCTGCGGTTGCGACTGTGCTACCAAGCTAGCAGAGATGGCGGCGCAGATTACAGCATTGGAGCAGCGTATCGCAGAGCTGGAAAAGGAAGAATGCAACTGCAAATGTGGTGACCTGCTGGGGCAGATTCAGGCGGCAGTCGCGGCTGAGGCTCAGGCTATCGCCAGCAGCATCAGCTACTCGGTTTCCGTCAATGGTACAGCCATAGCTACCACCGAATATGGCACATTGGTCGCCGATACTTCCGGCTCTATCTCCGGCAGCGGTGCGACTGTTCACTCCAACATCCACTACTAATCCCATCCGTTCTTATGCCCTGTAACTGCGACAATATCGACAAATCAGCCATCTGCAATGCTGCCCGCCAACTCCTGCGACAGCGGTTCGCTGAGCTGGTTCAAAACATCCCTTGTACCCACACCAATGCCGATGCCAACTACAGCCCCTCCCAGTACTGGTTCGACAAGGCGATGACTCAACGCTGCACCGTAGGCTCCGGCATGAGCATCAGCCTGAATGGCACGACCATCGTTATCTCTATTTCCGTAGGCTAACCCCATTTTTACCATGAAAATTGACCTCAACAAGAACACGCGCTGCATCTCCATGTCACCTTGGAGACAATGCTTCATGCGCCGCATTTTCCACGAGCGAGGGCTGACCATGCCCCCGGTCACTTATCCCATCATCCCGGAGAAACCGACCCGGCCACGCGAGCCCAAGGCTTATTCGAGCCTGGCTCTCACCTTTATCCGCCTGATTCTGGAAGCAGAAAAAGACGGCTTGCCGTATCTGATTATCTACGAGGACGATGCCTATCCCTGTGCTGACCCTCAAGGGAAGCTCGACAAGCTCCTCGCAGAGAATCCTCTCCCGGACGATTGCGGACTGCTGTGTCTGGGGGATTGCAACGGTGTGAGCCGTTTCCGGGGTCGCCACACCATCCTGATGGACGAATGCCAGAATCCCTACACCCCGCTTGTCCCCAATCACGCAGAGAACAAGGGGAGCCATGCCTTTGTGGTATTCCGTCCGGCCATGATTCCCTTTGTTCAGGCCATCGCCAGTTTTGGTGTGACCGATATGTCTTTCTCCCGCATCAAAAATCATTGCGACCTCCGGGCGTATGGTATCTTCTTCGACCCGATTTTCTCACAGCATCGATTCAATGGAGGTAATGACCCGGAGCCCGCTCACCGATACGCCGAATACTACGTGCACCATAAGAAGGAGTTGGATAAGCGATTCCCTCGCCCCACACAACAGACCAAACTTCTGGCAAAGCCCGCTTCCCGTTTCTGGCTCTTTGCCAACAATCCGAAAGTGGATGCAGAGGAGCTGGGGATTTCCCCGGATGATGTGCTGGTGTTCCTCAACCGGGCAAAGCCTTACGAAACCCTCAAGCATCTGCCGAACAGAAAAATCCTCATCATGCGCCGGAATGCCCGGGAGAAGAACTGGTTTATCCCCTACGGCAAAGACAAGGAAATCTTCTCGCTGTTCGAGGACGTTCTCCTCCTGAGTGACAAGGCTCTGGCCAAGGAGCGCAAGTGGTTCGCCGGATACAAGACTGCCACCAACAACGCCTCTCCTACTACTGGCTGGATTGCCTACCACTTACTCCGGGAGGACTACCCGGATGCTGAGGTGGTGCTGGTCAACTTCAAACCGGATGGTAACAACGGCTCCTACAAGTGGCACAAGCACGATTGGCAATATGAAGCCGAGTATTACCGGAAGCATAATATTCCCATCAGGATTCAGTTTTAGCGGTTGTGTAAAGTATTGAAAATAAGTGCAAAAAGACGAAAGAAAAAGTAAAAAAGTCCTTGCATATTGTCCGCAATCTGCTATACTTCCACCATAGACAAAAGACTAACGCTTAATATATTACATAGCCATGAACACCGCCACTAAGACCACCGCCCAGCCCGCCATCGACAACGCCGTGAAGTTCAGCGTCCTGTCCTACTACAAACACCACTTCGTAAGTTTCATGAAGGAGATGGACAAGCTGGATGAATACCAGCGCCAGCTGGAAGCAATAACCCGCCGCGAGGCTTCAAGCCAGACCCTCATGAGCCTGCTCGATGAAGAGAGCGCCAAGCACCTTGCAGATGACTTCCGGTTCGAGCGTGAATGCATGGAGCAGAACATCGCCGATACAGGGTACTACTTGGAACGCAAGTGCGAAAAGCTGCTTGCAGCCGTAGCCAAGATGGAGGAAATCGGGCTTCCGGTTGAGGAAAGCGTCATCAATATGGCTAAGGTATACATCAACGCATAACCAGAATCCGACCATGAGCGCAACCATCACAACCGTATACCACAACAAGGCAGGTGAAATCGTGAGCTGCTGGGAACTGGCAGAGAGTGTGACCTATCACACCATCTGCACCAGCGAGCAAGCAGACAAAGCTGAGGAGAAGCTGGTGCCCATGGCCCACGAGTTTGCCGAGAAGCACTACAAGGAAGTTCAGAAAGAGAACTACACGATTCGCGGAGCCAAGCTCAAGAATGGCACCTACTACATGCAGACCAAAGTCTGGAAAATCTGACCATACAGCAGCCAATCCCTCAACCGGGAATTGGCTTTTTCTTGGTGGCGTAAAGTGTTGAAAATAAGTGTAAAAAGACGAAAGAAAAAGTAAAAAAGTCCTTGCATCTTGTGCTGAGTCTGCTATACTTTAACCATAGATAAAAGCCTAATATTTAATACTTTAAATAGCCATGAATACCACCACTAAGACCGTCGCCGATAACGCCGCCATGAACGAGGTGAAGCGCAACAGCATCGCATGGGAGTACAAATACCAGCTCCTGAGCTTCATGAACGAGTACGAGACGATGGAACAGTACGAGCATCAGAAAGCCGCCCTCCTTCGCCGAGCCGAATACAGCACAGAGCTCCTGCATATCCTCGACCCTCGCAGCGCCGTAGAAGTGATGGAGGATTTTAAATCCGAGAATGAGCGTATCAAAGACCGCATCAACGAGCAGAAGCGAATCCTGAAGTACAAGGCTAACAAGCTGATGGAAGCCGTGAGCCTCATGAATGAGATTGAAATCCAAGTTTCCAGCCCTGCATTGACCATTGCCAAGCAGTTCATCAACGCCTAATTACGAAGAACCATGAACGAACAGGAACGCAAAGAGAAAGCCATCCGCGAGTACAATGAGGAATACGCCAAGTTCAGCGCAGAGTTTACGCGAGGCTCGGAAGCCATCAGTAAGTGGATGGAGTACAGCAACACAGACCCGGAAAAGGCTCAACACTACAAGGCAATCCTTGACGAGACGGTCGCTAACCAGAATACCATGGCAGAACGATTCATCGAAGTATGCGGCGCGGCATACTACTACGGCCACAGCGTTGACATGATGCTCTGGCAACACGCAGTAAAGGCTCTCTACTACCTCCGCACGAAAATCTAACCATCCATTCCGCACCATGTCCACGCTCTACAACATCGAAGAAGAAATCATCCAGATGTACAATGAAGCCGCAGCCGCTCTGCAAACCACTTTGAACGAAATCGACAAGTGGCTGGATTTTTACGACCATTCCGTGGAGGGAGAAGAAGACCTCGCTAAATATGAGGAAGCCATGGCTGAATACACACGCCACATGGTTCAACTTGAAAAGAAAGTCATAGGGCAGAGTCAACAATTCTGCCGCATGGCAGGAAACGCCCTGTGCCACAATCTGGATGTGAATCTGGAATTGCTGACCAAGGCTATGGCATACCGCAACAATTAACACATCGTTCACGCCATGATTAACGCAAGCAAAGAAGAAATCCGCAAGGCTCTCGATAAAAAGGGAACCGAGTTCCGAGCCTCCCTCGATAAGACGATGGAAGTGCTGGATAAGTATCAAGACGCCATCGAGAACGAACGCAACAAGGCGAAGTTCAAGAAAGCACAGGATGAATACATCCGTCACATTTCCAAGCTCGCACCGCAGAACGAGCGGCTGAGTCTGGAGTTCAGCAAACTTGCCGGGCTCGCCCTGTACCACGAATTGCCGGTGGACGAGAAAACGCTGAGCCTCGCGCTGAAATACGTGAATCGCCGACACGGGAAATAACCGGAATCCCGGTATTCAGCCCCAGGGGAGCCGCTACCACGCCGCTCCCATTTTTTGACATGCCGCCATGGGGTATGAACATCTACATTAATCCAGAAAAATCTCCGGCGGCAATCCAAGCAAAAGCATCAGGTTCGCCCATCTCCGGCTTGCGTTTCAAACGTGGCGCAACTCTCAACCTTTCCGTGATTATACTGGGCTGCACGAGCGCCAGCAAGCTGCGCTTTGGCATTAAAGCCAAGGGCGACTACGAGGGCGCGTTGCTCGTCTACGCAGCCGCAGATAATGGCATCACCGATGAAGACGGTACGCGCTTTGAGTTGAGTCTGGCTGTTTCCTGCGAAGCGCTTAATGCTGCGTTCAATGTGGGTTCCGGCAATGCCGCTACGGCTGCAAGTATTTCGGCTGTGGCGGAGTTTGCTTGGCAGGAGAATGGAGCAGAACGGCTGACCGACACCATCAACACGACTCTTCTCAACGACATTATCCGACTGGCCACGGATGTACCCGAAGCTGCAGCCGGGGAATATCCCGCGCCGGATCTGGTGGCCACTAAGTCGTGGGTGAACAGCAAACAAGCCACCGCTGATACCTCTGGCTTCGTCATGCTGGGAACAGACGAGACGATTTCCGGCAAGCAGGTGCGCCCGGTAGGCAAAGCTGCCAACGGCGGTCTGGCGGTCGATGTTTCCGGTGCTTCCGCTTATGAGATTGCCGTGGCCAATGGCTTTTCCGGCTCGGAAGCCGCATGGTTGGCGACACTCAAAGGGGAGCGCGGCACGAAAGGGGAAACCGGTGACCAAGGCGAGTCTGGAGCTTCGGCTTATGAGTTGTGGCTGGAAGAAGGTAATGCAGGAGATAAAAAGGACTTCTTTGCTGACTTGGGAACGTCTGCTTTAACAACCCTGTATGAATCGCCCTCCGGTACAGCAATCGATAACGCCAACGTGTATGGCTTCGGCATAGTCATGAAAAACAGAGGGCGAATACAAGCCCTTTCTACGCAATGTCGAACCGGCGGTACTCCGGCTCCTGCTAATACAGAAATTCTGGTCAAGGTCTGGATAAAAGACAGTAGCGGAAACAAAGCCCTACTTGCCACCAGTACGAACTATCAGCAGCATAGCGTAGGGGATACCATGCGCTGGATTTTTGACCCGTTTGAGGTAGAAGCCGGGGATATGTTGCTGGTTACATTCCATACCAGCGATTATGCCGATGGCACTCAATATGCGGTAGGACACCAATGCTGCTTTGCCGTAACTCGAACTACTGAAGCAGAAAGTGGTTGCTTAGGTGGCAATGGACAATGGCAGTATACCAACCTGATTCCGGTTCATACCTGGGAGCTTCAGGTTCGTCATGCGTACGACAGCATCTCTCACTTGTCCGCCGAAGAACACGCAGGACTTCTTCAACTTCTCGCTCGCAAGGATGCCTTGCTGGCACTTCTTAACACCTAACCCATCATCATACATTTATGACCAATTCATTTGTAACAGGCGGCATCGTGGTCGCCAATGCCTTAGCGGTAGTGACGCTGGCCACAGCCGAACTCAATCCGTTCATCGAATACATCCAGAATGGTGCCTCTGTGGGTGCCATCATGGGTATCTTCCTCTGGCGCGAAATGAAGCGAGCCGAACGCTATGAACACCTCTACGACCAAGAGCGCAAGCTGCGACTCGAAGCCGAGAACAAGTGTGCAAGCTGCCCGTTCGTCAAGCGAGCTAATGAGGAGTTCATCGATAAGCGTGCCGATGACTCGAAATAGTATCGTAAAGCATTGAGAATAAGTGCAGAAAAATAAAGAAAAACCTTGCATCTTGTGCTGAGTTTGCTATACTTTCACCATAGACAAAAGCACTAAGTAGCAATGAATAACGAGTACGCAGACAAGCTGGAAGCCTACGGCATCAACCCCGCCAACTACGATGAATACGAGCTGGAGGAAATCGCCGACACCCTGAACACCTACGAGGAGAACAAGGCGCAAGCCGACAGCTACCTCAAGGAGTTGGAAGCCGGGGAAGAATCCGACAACGGCTACCACGAGTTCTTACAGGGGATGGCCGACCGCGAAATCATCAGCCTGTATGAAAATTACGGCATCGTGACCAACATCAAAATTGAGGGCTGGGAACCCGCCTCCCGCTAAGGGAGGTGGCTACCACCCCGAATCACCAAGACTTCAACCCACACACAAGAGAAAATGAAAGTATACATCGAAGCGCACTTCAAGCAGGTAAAGGAGAACGAGTACAAACGAGTCGAGGTCAAGATTGACGAAGATATCATCCCCTGGGGCGTACACAAGTTCCTTGAACGCCGCTATGGAGAAATAGCCGAGCTGAGCTTCCACTTCACCCGCGAGGCAGAGGACTAACATCAAGAGTAGCAGTTCGCGCCACTACGGCGAACGAAAAGCCCGGAATACACACGTTCCGGGCTGATATTTTCTGATTAGAGAGTTGTCCTAATACTTTCTTAAATGCTTCATAGTGAATCCGTTTTCTATAAACACCAAATTTTGTCTGGTTTTTTCTGATAAAAAAAGCAACTGGATAGAAAAATATAAACATTGGATATTAACTGTTTATAATCATTTCGACCCACATGAATAAGTATCAAAGCGGGTCACGAAGTGCAGAGTGCGCGGGAGTGCCTGATATGAGGGAATGGGGTAGGAAAGGTGCCGAAGTATGGCGAAATCTGGCTACAACACATACAAAGGAGTGCTTGTTAAGTGGCGTATATTGAATGAATTGCGCAAAAATGAAGAGCGGGTCACGTTTTTTGTACGTGACCCGCTCTGCGGGTGGACGATGGGATTCGAACCCACGACAACCGGAACCACAATCCGGGGCTCTACCGCTGAACTACGTCCACCATTGGTGTTCGCACTAGCGTGCGAGGGCACTATACACGTTTTCTGGGAGCTTTGCAAGCAAATTTTTGTCTTTTTCTTAATTTTTCTGAAATTTAATTTCAATCGCATTGCCTCAAAAAAAATCGAACCCAACGAGGAATCGCCGTTTCGCCTACAGTGATGAAAAATCTTGGTTGCCTCAAAATTAAGAGCACTATAATACCTACATGCAATTAATGATGAGCGGGAAAGAAAAAGAAAGGTTCGTTTTGAGGT
>JAZNIZ010000067.1:0-13526 GCA_045577775.1 Akkermansia sp.
TCGTACAGTCGGGATTTCCCCTCGAACTTCCTCTTCCACGGTTCGTTACCTCCCCGCAGTTGTTCT
The DNA here is from genome assembly GCA_045577775.1 of Akkermansia sp. GTDB lineage: Bacteria > Verrucomicrobiota > Verrucomicrobiia > Verrucomicrobiales > Akkermansiaceae > Akkermansia. Next base: position 67 of record JAZNIZ010000067.1, read on the forward strand.
TCAGGTCTGGGATTCCGCATCATCGCGGCTCCGCGCGGACTTTCACCGCAGTGCGCATATCGCGTCGGTCGTACAGCCCCCTGATTTGCATCAGGGGGATCTATTTGCCAAAAATAGCTGATGATTTTCGCTATTCTTTGATATAGGTACGCTCTACTTTAGGATGTTTACCTATTTTGGAAAGCTACACCACAGAATCCCCCTGGCAGAACCAAGGTCCCGCACGGCGATAAAAAAAGGAGAACAGCACCTGAGTGCTGTTCTCCCATTTGTAAAGCGGGTTGCGGGTCGTTATCAGGCCTCGGTCTCCTCGGCGGGAGCAACGACCTCGCCTTTCACCACGAGCACCACCTTCACGGTGGCGGTCACCTGGGCGTGCAGCTTGGCTGCCACCTCGTAGGTGCCGGACTTCTTGAGCGGCTTCTCCAGCTCAATGGTGTGGCGGTCGATTTCGATGCCCAGAGCGGCCAGACCGTCAGCAATCTGCTGGTTGGTGATGGCACCGAACACCTTGCCATTCTCGCCAGCCTCGAGGGTCAGTTCAACCGTGACGGCGGCAATCTTGGCAGCGATCTCCTGGAAGTTGGCCAGCTCAGCGGCCTCGCGCTCAGCGCGCTTCTTCTGGAGCATGTTGATGAAACGCTGGTTGGCGGGGGTAGCCTCGAACGCAAGACCCTGAGGAATCAGGTAGTTGCGGCCGTAACCAGCCTTCACGGTAACGAGGTCGGCTTCACAGCCCAGACCTTCGATTTTCGTAGCGAGAATAACATTCATGTTTGCCATAACTCAGATATATTGGGTTTGGTGAGCCGCAAAGATGCCCTAAAAGCAGCTGATTGTCAAGCCAAAATTATGATTAAGTGTGTGATTCCGGCTTATTTGGCGTTGAGGATATCCTCCAGCGGCAGGATGATGAAGCCGATACCGCGGTTGCCGTTCTTGCCGTTAGTGTGGCAGGTTTCGTAGATGACGCCGAGGTGTTTATCGTCCACCATAGCCTGGCAGGAATAGCCCATGCAGCGGCGGGAATCGTAAAGCAGGCCGGTATTCCAGGTGTTGCCATCATCGCGGGAGACACGCACGGTCATGTTGCTGCGGCCATTGATACGCGGGTTGGAGAAGAGCAGCAGGCGCCCATGCTCTGCGGAATCCACGGCAATGATGGAGCCCTGGCAGGTGGGTTCGCTGAGGCTCTTGTTGTTGGTGGCGTGCGGTTGCCAGGTTTTGCCGAGGTCGCGGGTCACGTAGACGATGCGATTGCCCTGGCGGGCTTCGTTGCGGCAGTTGATCATGATGGCGCCGTCTGCCAGCTCCACCACCTGGCATTCGGAAGTGCTGTGGGGCACGCCGGTACCGTATACCCAGTTCTTACCACCGTCGGTAGAGTAGCATATGGTGCTCATGCAGCGGGGATTGGCGGCGCGGTCCCATATCTGGGCGGGGAATACGATGGTACCGTTCTTCGTGACAATACCATTGCCCGGGCCGGCCAGAATAGTGGTCCACTCGGCTTTCTTAATCTGGCGGGTGGGGTTCACATAGTCCTTGCACCAGGTCTTGCCATCGTCATCCGAATACACCATACCCCACTGGCCGGTCTTGTTTTTATCGAACCCGGTCTGGGAGGTCCAGAGCGAAGCTCCACCGCTGAAGTGGCACACGAGCGACTGCATCCAGATGCGCCCGGTCTTGTCCTGCAGAATGCAGGGGTCGCCGCAGCCATTATCAGCACCGGGGCCGGCATCCATGCTTACTTCCGGCATGGTCCAGCCCTGGCCGCCATCGGTCGAGCGGACGGTGGCCACGTCGATATCGGCACAGAGGTCGCCCTCGTGGTTATAGCGGGCATCAAAACAGGCAACCAGTGCCCCGCTGGCGGTACGAATCATCCCCGGTATACGGAACGCCACGCAGTGGCGCGGGGCGGCTCCCTTGGACTGGTTGCCCACGTTGTCTCCCGGGAATGCCAGCATGGTTCCCACGCGCTGGGTCACCGGGGCACCCTGGAGGGTGTATTCTTTGCCGCCAATGGTGATGCTCACCTCGCTGAAGCTGATGCTGGCGCCCACAGGGGTGGAACCAGCGGGCTGCACATCCAGCCAGAGGGTGTTTTCCTCGTTTTCTTCCAGCTGCCCGGTGGTCTTGAATTCCACGCGCCCATCTGCCGTAGGCACGCCACTGCCGTAGTTCCTGCTGTTGCGGAAATCGAGCCCATCTGCCGAGCCGCTGCGCAGGGTGACCTGCTCCACATAGGCCGGGTCAGAAACGCGCAGGCTCACGCGCTCTACCTGCTTCGGCTTCTGGGTACCCTTGCTCTGCACCTTGACCGCCAGCACCGGGTTGTTCAGCGCCCGCTTCATAATGGGGAATACGCCGGGGTTGTGCAACTCCACACTACGGGTTTCCATAGCTACATCGCCAGGCAACTGCAAATCGTCGATGAGAGCTCCGCCTCCCTCCGGCGCGATGCATTCAAAACGCACCGCCGAGGTACCGGCAGGCAGAGTCCACTGCACATGGTGGTGGTACCCACCCACGTGGCCGTTCTCAAGCCTGGCTACCTCGCGTTCCCCGCCGGGAGTAATGGCCACTACGCGGAAACGGAAGGGATTACGGCTGGTCCAGCGCTCCACCCAGCAATGACCGGGGCTTTCTGCCTGTACTGTTTCGCGAAGCTGCAGGGTGGTGCTGTTACCGTTTTTGCTTCCCAGAATACGAAGAGCCTGTGCGCTATTGCGACCATGGCCCCGGTTGATTTCCGCCTGCCCGGGTGCAGCTGTCAAAACACCGTAGGCAGTGGTCAGCTGCTTTACTTCTCCTGCCGGCAAATTCTCAAAGCGCTCTGTCGCGCCGGCCATACCACAGGCCAGCATACTCATTAAAATTGCTCGTTTCATGTCCACAGTAATAGCATACAATTCCGGTAGGCTCAAGAAAAAAACAGGCAATTCCTATCAGGAACTGCCTGGTGAAGAGCGAGGATTGCCTATGATTTTTTCTTTTTTCTAGTCTTGCTGCCCTTTTTGGAGCGTCTGGTCTTTTTGCTATCACCTGAGGCAGAGGGGGCTTTCGCCTCTGCTTCTTCACCGGTGACAACAGTTTGCAGAGGCAGGCGAATAAAACCGATACCGCGATAATCTGTTTCGCCATTTTTGTGGCAGGTTTCGTAAATAATGCCCACGTGGTCAGGATCAGTCATGGCAATGCAGGAATAGCCCATGCAGGCGCGTGCATCGTAGAGCACACCATCGCTCCAGGTCACGCCTTCATCGCGAGAGGCGCGGATGCTCATGTTGCTACGCCCATGAATCCAGGGGTTGGAGAAGAGCAGCAGGCGACCATACTTCTTGCTCTGAACCGCCACGAGGGAAGCCTGGCAGGTGGGATCATTCAGCGTCTTGCTGTTTGATTCGTGAGCCTCCCAGGTTTCACCCATATCTCTGGTTACATAGACAATGCGCTTACCGCCATAAGCTTCATTGCGGCAGTTGAGCATCAGGGAGCCATCCTTGAGCTCCACCACCTGACACTCCGAGGTCTTGGCCGGCACACCTGTGCCCATTTTCCAGCTCTTGCCGCCATTACTGGAATAGCAGATGGTGCTGCGGCAGTTGGGGGAGGCATTGTGCTGCCAGATCTGCGCGGGGAACACAATCGTACCATTCTTCATGCAGATGCCATTGCCTGGGCCTGCCAGAATGAGGTGCCACTCATCCTTCTTCACCTGCCCGGTGACATTCATAATCTTGCTCCAGGTCTTGCCCTCATCGTCCGAATACACCATTTCCCACTGCCCGGTCTTATCAACCGCCGTACCTGTGCCAGAGGCATTGATAGCGCGCGCGCCCGGGGCAAAGTGGCAGGCGAGCGCCTGCATCCAGACGCGTCCCTTTTTATCCTGGAGAATGCAGGGGTCACCGCAGCCATTATCCATACCAGGGCCGGAGTCCATATTCACCTTCGGCAGCGACCATGTCTGCCCACCATCGGTTGAGCGTACCACCGCCACATCAATATCGCGGCAAAGGTCTACCTCATTATCATAGCGGGCATCAAACACACCAAGCAAGGTACCTTTTCTGGTTCGGATGAGACCCGGAATGCGGAAAGCCGCGCAATCGCGCGTGCCTCCCTGCAACTGCCCCACCTTATCACCGGGGAAGGCCAGCATAATACCAATGCGCTGAGTCACCGGTGCCATTTCGGGCTCAATCACTTGATTACCAATACTGAGCTTCACCCCACTGAATGTAACAGTAGACCCGATAACAGAAGATTCGCTGGGTTCTACATCCAGCCAGAGGTTGTTTTCGCCCCCTTCAAGTCCGGTGGTAGATTTAATAATCACCTTTCCATCCTCATCGGGTGCAGCGGAGCCGTAATCAATGCTGTTTTTGAAATTCATGCCATCTGCACTACCGCTGCGCAGCGTCACCCTGACCACCTGCTCTGGCTTATCCAGCTTCAATTCCAATTGGTCAATCACCTTAGCCTCTTCTACCCCCTCAGTCTGCAGGCTGATTTTAAAGGCAGGGTTAAATCTGGCCCGCTTCATGAGTGGCCATACTCCGGGATGATGCACTTTCACTTCACCCAGTGTCATCCGGCCCATCATCAGGCACAAGTCATCTATCATCACGCCACCATTTTCCGCAGTGTTCGCCACCAACCGAAGTTCCTTAGTACCACTGGGCAGCGTCACATCAACCTTGTGGTGAAAGCCACCTGGATTCAAACCCTTAATCTCGTGGAGCTGCTGTTCCCCTGCACCTGTGACCGCCAGCACCTTCACCCCGAAAGGGTCTTTCCTGGTCCAGCGCTCCACCCAGAAAGTGCAGCGGGTGTCCTTTTCCAGAGCCGAGCCCAGTTTGATGCTTACCTGCTTATCTGCCCCGCCCAGAATACGCAGTGACCGGGAACCCGTGCGCGCCCTTTTGATAACCTCTGCCGCGCCGGCATCTGCACTCAGGGAACCATACTCCAAATCTCCAATCGTAACAGCCCCAGCCGGCAATTTCTCAAAACTTTCAGTTCCCCACGCCAATCCACAGGCAAACAAGGTCATAAGCGATTTTCTGAACATGTTGCCACCATAGCAGATTTCACCCCTTCTCTCAAGATTAAAATTGCCTCCTGCCCGCAATCGCCGGAGTCAGGGAAATTGGCTTGCAGCCGGGGGAGAAAGCGTGGTATAGTATGCGCATGGACTTATCCGCCTTTCGCGAAGAATACCTGAAGGATACCCTGCACCGCAGTGACCTGGCCACCTCACCTTTTGAACAGTTTGACCGCTGGTTCAAACAAGCGCTCGAGTCCGGCATACCGGAGCCGAACGCCATGAGCATCGCCACAGCTACCCCGCAGGGCATGCCCAGCATGCGCACGGTGCTGCTCAAATACTACGATGCGCGCGGGTATGTGTTCTTCACGAACTACACCAGCCGCAAAGCGCAGGAGATTGCAACGAACCCGGAGGTGTGCATGCTGCTGCCGTGGGTTACGCTGGAGCGCCAGATTATCGTGTATGGCCGGGCCGAAAAAATCTCGCGCGCCGAAACGCTGAAATACTTTCTGAGCCGCCCGCATGAATCCCAACTGGGGGCGTGGGTATCGCACCAGAGCCAGGTGATTTCCACTCGTAAATTGCTCATGATGAAGCTGGCAGAGTTGAAGCACAAATTTGCCGAAGGCAAGGTACCGCTGCCGGATTTCTGGGGTGGGTACCGCATTGTGCCGCACCACATGGAATTCTGGCAGGGTGGACCCGGGCGCGTTCACGACCGCTTCATGTACACTCTGCAGCCCGATGGCAGCTGGAGTATTGAACGCCTGCAACCATAATAAAAACGCTTGCCAGAAAATGGCATATGTGGTAGCTTTTGTGCAGCTTATTATCACCCAAAGCACACACACACCATGAATTCTGATTTCCTGAACAGCCTGAATGAAGCATTTTCTTCTTTTTTCACCGGGTGGGATCCCGCCGTGGCCAGCGGTTCGTGCGCAGCTGTAGCGCTGGTGGGAATCTGGATGTTTGTGCGTGTGGTGCGCACCGTATCGGTTATTTTGTTCACGCTGTGCATCGTGTTTCTGGTGCTCAAGGTGGGGTTCGATATTGATTTGACCCAATATCTTGATTTTATCAAACCCAGAGTTCAGGAAACAGCCCCGGCCACCACAAATGAGCTGCCCACGGCCTATTGAAGCGACCCCGACCGGACTCTTTTAAAAGCAAAAAGGAGACAAGTGTACACGCTGGCGGCACTTATTCCGGCTTGTCTCCCAGCATCTCTATATTACCACCGCGGCGCCGCACGCGCTGAGGTTCAGGGCGTTTGAGGCGAAGCTTCACGCGGGTTCGCTTGCCGTCCACATAGGCACGCACGCGCACATTATCAAAGCGGGATTTATCCGTCTCATGGCCACTGCCGGCAGGCGAAGCATCGGGCGCTGCCTTGGCGTTCCAGAACAAGGCCTTCAGGCGCTCCAGGAATCCGGGATCAGCCGCGGCCTCCTGCATGAGGGCATTTTCAGGCAGGGCAGCGGGCTCCTGCACCCCGGCAGGTTCGGCCACAGGTGCCGGGGTGGGGGCTGTTTCCTGGCGTTCTTCATCGCGCTCGCGGACAATCTTCTCCATTTCAGGGTCCTGCTTCAGGAGCTCTGCGGCCTCGTTTTCGGGATTCACCGTCTTGACAATATCCTCGCCGGGCTGGTGCCCACTATCCGGGTGGTTGCGCAGGTATTTTTCGAATTCGGGGTCGGGGGCAGCACCGTTCTGAATAGCGCGGTCATAAGCGCGGGCAGCCTCAGGAATCTGCTTCATTTCAGCATAGAGACGCGCCATATTGTAATGAGCATCACCCATCCCCGGTTTAAGCTTGACCGCTGAAGCAAAATGTTTGAGCGCCAGCTCGAACTGGCCGCTCACGCCCTCGATATTGGCCAGGTAGAAGAAGGCTTCGGCATTACCGGGGTCCAGCTCAATGGTGCGGGCAAACATGCGCGCAGCCTCGTTGAGACGGTCGAGGCGGTAATTGCTCACACCGGCCAGGAAATAGGAAATAGCCAGATCCGGCGAAAGGCGGATAGCGCGGTTAAAGAAGTCCAGTGACTCATCGCACTTATTGCGATAGAGCAGAATAGTTCCCAGGTTCACCAGACCGGCCACATGGTTGGGCTGGGTTTCATGCAGCGTGCGGTAAAGCTGCTCTGCAGCAGTATAACGCCCCTTGCTGAAGGCCTTGGAAGCCAGGTCTGCCAGGGTTTCAAGCTGCAGGTTTTCACGCACGGCCTGTGTGGCTTCCTCCTCGCTGTGGCCATGCACAGCCGCCTCCATCACGCGGCGCTCAGCGGCGGTGAGATCCAGCGAGCTCTGCTCATCGAGCTGCTGCAAAGCATGCAGCGTGGCGGGGTCCTGGTTCTTGATTTGCTTGTAGGTTTCGATGAGGAGCTTGCGCCCTTCCTCCTGCATGGCCAGACTACGGCGCTGCTTGGCAATCACCTCGCGCAGCAGTTCATTTTCCTCTGCCAGGGCGGGATCCACCGGCGGTTGCTCGGCGGTCTTGTTCAAATCGGCCTCAATGTTATTCAACCGCTCGGTAAGTTCGCTCACACGGCGGCGGTAGCCCATATTTTCCTCGAAGATACCGCTCATTTCATCGCGCAGGCGGTCGGCTTCGGTTCTGGCGGTATCGAGCTGCTGCTGCAGGACCGAGCGCTCGTCGTCCGACCCCGCCTGGCGGGATTCCAGCTCAGCAATGCGGGCCAGAGCCTCCTTGAGCTGCTGGTCAAGCGTCAGATTCTGGTCTAGCAGCGCCTTGGTCTTTTCCGGGCTGTTAAGCTCTACAATAGCGCGCAACTGTTCATTTTCAGCCTTCAACGCATCGCGCTCGCGGGTGACGCGAGCCAGTTCCTCCTGGGTCTGGGCCAGGTCGGTTTCCAGCTCTATGATACGTGCCTCGGCCTGCTCGCGGGCGGCCTCGCTGGCGCGGTATTTGGCCTCGAGCTCAGCGAGCTGCTGGGTGAGGGAATTCACCACCTCATTACCCGCCACGCGTTCGGAGGTCACCTGCTGCTGCAGGTTATCATAGCGCTTCTTGTACATCTCCTGTTCAATGCGGGCAGAAGCCAGCTGGCGCTGCGAATCCTCATATTTGGCATTCAGCTCGCGGTAGGCCACTGCCATTTTGCGGCATTCCTCCTGCGCCGCAGCCAGCGCATTATACAGGCGCTTGTCCGTGGAATCGTAGTCCGGTAATTCCACCGGGCTGTAGCTGCTGGCTCCGGAGTCATATTCGCCAGGCGTGGAGGGCAGCTCCCTATCCAGCGCCACAGGACGCCCCGGTTGCCGCCCGGTCGGTATGCGTGATTCGGCAGATTTCTTGCGATAGGTGGCCAGATTATCAGCCAGCAGGCGCCGGCGGGTAGCCACCAGATTACTCTTCCACTGCGGGTAATCTTTCACAATGCGGGCCAGCACCTTTTCAGCCTGCACCCCCTTGCTGATAGCCGCGGTATAATTCTGACGAGTAGCCAGCTGCTCCGATTCGCGGCAGAGGCGGTAGGCCGTCAGGTAATATTCCGCAGGGTCCATAACCCGCTTACGCGCCTTGGGCTTATTACTCGTCCCCTGAGCCTGCAGCGGTGCCACCCCGGCCAGTGCCAGGCTGCACATCACAAGCAGAGTCATGGTTGAACGCGCAATCTTCATACGGAATATGCTCTCATGATACCCAATCCACCCAGCGAATCAAGCAGGAAACGTGTATGCCGCGTGACATAATGATTTCTGCGTACGAAATCTGCATTTTGACTTACATAGTCCTTGCGGGGGCAAGCGCTTTCATGTAGAATAGCGAACGTGAGCTACCAGGTTTTTGCCAGAAAATACCGACCCCGCACCTTCAAGGACGTGCTGGGGCAGGATCATGTTGTGCGCACGCTGTGCAACGCCATTGAACAGAAACGCCTGGCGCATGCCTACTTGTTCGTAGGCCCGCGCGGTACCGGCAAGACCTCCACCGCCCGAATCTTTGCCAAAGCGCTCAACTGCTCCGGCGGTCCGAAGGTGGATTTTGACCCGGATGAGGATGTGTGTCTCGAAATCGCAGAAGGCCGCAGCCTGGATGTGCTGGAAATCGACGGTGCCTCCAACCGCGGTATCGACAACATCCGCGACCTGCGCGACAATGTGCAGTTCACCCCCACCCGCGGGCAGTACCGCATCATCTACATTGACGAGGTACACATGCTCACCAAGGAATCGTTCAATGCGCTGCTCAAGACGCTGGAGGAACCGCCCGCACACGTGATGTTCATCTTTGCCACCACCGAGCCGCACAAGATTCTGCCCACCATCCTTTCCCGCTGCCAGCGTTTTGACCTGCGCCCCATTCCCGCAGAAATCATCGCAAACCACCTGGTGAACATAGCCGCGCAGGAGGGCGTAACCCTCAGCCTGCCGGCGGCCTTTGCCATTGCCCGCGTGGCCGATGGCGGCATGCGCGATGCGCAGTCCATGCTCGACCAGCTCGTCTCTTTCTGCGGCAACAACATCGACGAGCAGGACGTGAACGATATTTTCGGCGTAACCAGCCGCGAAACCGTGGCACGAGCACTCGCCTACATTCTGGACCGCCAGCTGCCCAGCCTGCTGCACCTGGTACACGAGCTCTCGGAAGCCGGGCGCGATATGGGGCAGCTGCTCTCCGAAATCATGGGGGCTGTGCGCGAACTGCTCATCAGCAAGGTGGCGCCGCAAGAAGCCAGCCTCTCCCTGCCCGAGGAATGGCGCGATACGCTCAACCAGCTGCTCTCCCGCACCCCGGCAGATAAGATTGTACGCCTCATGGAGGTGCTCTCCGGCACCGAGGAACACATGCGCTGGAGCACCAATAAACGCCTGCACCTCGAAATGGGCCTCATCCAAGCCGTGCATTCCCTCGCAGAAGCCAATATCAGCGATATCATCCGCGCGCTCAACGGCGCCCCCCTGCCCGAAACTCCCATTGCCACCACCACCCTGCCCAGCGTACCCATGGCCGCTGCCCCGGCACCGGCACCGCAGCAGGCTCCTGTGGCGCCTGCCCCCATAGCACCGGCTCCCGCAGTGGCCGAACCCGCACCGGAGCCTGAGCCCGCCCCCATGCCAGCCGGGCTGGAACCCATTGATGACGTGCCGCCCAGTTTCGCGCTCGACCCCGATTTGGAGGACTCCGCACCGCCCTTGTTTGATGACGAACCTGGTGCCATGTCTGCGGGTGAGGATGCCCCTGCCGGTAGTCCCGTAACCCCGGAACGATGGGATGCCCTGCTAGCCGCCATGCGTGAAGCCTCGCCGCTGCAGGCCGGCTCCGTGGGCAACACGCTCTTCATTTCCGAGGATGACGGCCTGGCCACCATAGCCATTCACCCGGAAGACACCGACACACGCGATGCCCTGCTGGGCGATGCCCTCAGCGAGCTCATAGCCGAGCTGGCACCCCGCATCTGCGGCCGCAATCTCACCCTGCGCCTGGTGACCGATGCCACCGTACCCCCGCCCGTGGCAGAGGAACCGCCGCCCCTCGCCCCGCTGCCGGAGCCTGCCCCCCGCCCGGAAAAGAAACCCCAGCCCAAAGCCCCAGAAAAACCGGCACCCCAGGCCGATAAACCCGCGGCGCCGACCTCCCTGCGCCCCACCGAGGAGGAATTCTACCATGACCCGCTCGTGGAGCTCGCGCTCAAGGAATTCCACGCCACCCTCATCAAATAATTTTCAAAAACCATACACATTCATATGAACCTGCAGAAACTCATGAAGCAAGCCCAGGCAATGCAGGCCAACATGGCCCAGGCCCAGGCACGTCTTGCCGCCAAGGAATTCACTGCCGAAGCCGCCGGTGGCAAAATCAAAGCCACTGCCGATGGCTCCGGCATGATCAAGGCCATCACCATTGACCCCGCTGTGGTGGACCCCGATGATGCCGAATTCCTCCAGTCCCTGGTGCTCAAAGCCGTGCAGGACGCCCTGAACGGCGCCAAGAACATGGCCGAAGCCGAAATGCGCAAAGTGACCGGTGGCCTCGGTTTCCCCATGTAAGCCCCAGCCCTAAATCTTCAACCCGCAGGCAACCCGCGCACTCCGCGGGTTGCTTTTTTTCATTCCGCGCCCATACCGGCGGCACGCAGGGCATCCCAGCCGCCGTGCAAGGTGTAGATGGGAGCCTCAATCAACCCGAGTTCGCGAAGCTCAGCAGCAATCTCCTCGGAAGCGGTACACTCCGCTGTGCAGAACACCACAATGCATTCATTCCGCGCGGCAGCCTCCAGCATGCGCTCAATTGCCGCATCTATCTGCTGCTGCATCTCAGCCCCCTTGCGGATGGGGAACATGCGGTTATCCGGCAGCATGAGGTGGTTGAGCTCAAAATCCCCCTGGCTGCGGGCATCCACCCACACCACACGCTCGCCATACTGCGCAGCCAGCGTCTCCGGGCAGATACGCCCCGCCGGTAATTTCGCCTGCACGCAGACCGGCTGGCGCCGCGGCGCAAAGAATGCCACCTCGGCCCACCCCAGCACCAGCGCCAGAATAAGCATATAGATACCGAGCCGTATCGCCTGTGTGAATGTGTCCTTCATGGCCTGAGTTCGACAAAAAAGCTCACAACCGGAAGTTGTGAGCTTTTTGAGTAGGGCTACAGGGACTCGAACCCCGAATAGCGGTGCCAGAAACCGATGTGTTGCCAATTACACCATAGCCCTGTATTCTTGGAACGGCGGGAGTATATACTCTTTCCCACGCCCCGTCAAGCCAAATCCTGAAAAAATTTCATTTTTTTGCCTTTCGTCTGACTCAGCAGGCACAAATTCTCTGATTCTCCCGGCACCAGCTTCAGCATTGAACGCGGTGCCGGGTGTGCCTTTTATCTCGTTCCGGAGCAATCGCAGGAATATGATGACTGCATCTGCACATCCCAGATAGATTTTACCTTATTAATCAACTACTCAAAACAACAGTGAACACAATCAATCATAACAACATCGCTACTGCTGCCGATGCCTCTACCTCCCAGACTGTAACCCGCACCGAGATTGCCTCTGCTGGCATTCCGCTTTGCCTGCGCAATACAAATGAAGCTCATTTCGCCATTGCGCCGATTCCCTTTTCCATTAAGCCTGGTGGTGCCCTGGTGGCTGCCCGGGTCACGCTCGATGATGAGGGTGATTTGTTTATCAAAGACGCTCAGGGGAATACCATTATCTCTCTGCATGCCAGGGTGGATGTCTGGCAGAGGACGGAGGACCCGACCCATTGGCAGAATACTTCTGATCCCGTTTTCCTGCCTGCCGGTGAATATACCATCACAGGTGCTGTAATCAACACTCCGATGGCTACCGCACAGAATAATCTGGCCTATTTCCGCTACGAGGTGCAGGCTCAATATACCGTCGCCAAGGGCTCCGATGATGCCGATTCGGACACTTGTTCTGAGCCCCAGATTTGTAATCTCTGCCATTGTGGCAACCTGGATGGCGATGTTGAAAAGCCGATTTCTGATTCTACCACTGGCTCTCCCGATGATGAATGCAGCAGCGAGGTTGGCTCAGGTGGCTGCGCGTCTCTGGAGTTGTCATCCCTCATGCTGGCTGATGATGCGTCTGAGCCTCCTGTTGCTGTAACTCAGACCACAGCCATGCGCTATAACTCTGTGTGGGCATGGAAGGCTCAGTTGCAGGATGGAAAACTGACGATTCGCCCGACTTCCGGACGCCGCATGTGCTTTGCGATTCAGGAAAATTCGTCTGTCGCTCTGCCTGTTTCGCTGACTCAGCACCATGAGGTGCGGGTGGAATTGCAAAATGCAGATTTGACTCCTTGCACCTCGGGCTCTCCTGCGTTCTGGACGCTGACGGAAGCCAATGGTCGCCGCGTACGATTTGAAACAACAAATGGTACGGTTGCAGCTGTCGTTGCCGCTTCCGGCAAGGTAACATCCGCTGCCGACCATGCCGCTCAGGTGCAGGAACGCTTTGACGCCGCGGGCAATATGGTATCTTGCTACTCGCCGACTCAGGGACTTATGCTCACTTCCGTTGATGAAAATGGGGCTACGGTTCTGTCCTGGTTTGCTCCTACCAATGTAACGGTAGACGAAAGCGGCAATTATGTCACTACGGGTGAGCCGTACAAGACTTCTACGCATCTGACTACGGTAGAAAACGGAGTGGAAACCACAACCGTCACCCGACAGCAGGCTGGACTTCCGGCTCATACTGTCACCCGCATGGTGGATGGCAACACCGTAACCGTAACCAAGGGTACTGGTGAAGATGCCATTATCCGCACCTGGGTCACGACTTATCCAGAAGTTGGCATGACCCAGCAAGTGGAGACTGTACGAAAGGGCTCGATGGATGCAGCTCCCGCCTCCTGCACCTGCCAGGTCCGCAAGCTCACCGAGGGTGGCTGGCTCACC
>JAZNIZ010000068.1:0-19921 GCA_045577775.1 Akkermansia sp.
CTGCATGGATAACGCATGGCTGCGAGCAGAGGGATATATCTCGTTTTATCAACTCCTCAAACGCTGATTGGAAACCGCCGTATGCCATAAATGGCACGTGCGGTGGTGTGAGAGGGGGCGAAAGCCCCCTACTCAATTTTACCTTCGGGTATCTTGCAATCCCCGGATTTAGTGCGGTACAGGAATTGTCTGTTCGCGGTCGGGACCAACGCCTACAGAACCCACGGGGCATCCCACCACCTCGCCAAAGCGTTTGACGTAGGCTTTGCAGTTTTCAGGCAGTTCGTCCCAGGTGGTGCATTTGGAAATATCCTGCTTCCAGCCGGGAAGCGTTTCGTATATCGGTTCGCATTTATCCCAATCCTCGATGCGGGCAGGGGGGTATTCAAGAATTTCATCGCCCATCTTATAGGCGGTGCAAATCTTGATGCTGTCTCGTTCATCGAGACCGTCCAGATTCGTCATGGCCATTTCATCGAACCCGTTGAACATGGCAGAGAAGCGCAGGACTACACCATCTGTCCACCCGCAGCGACGAGGACGCCCTGTGGTGGCTCCAAACTCGCGCCCGAGACCGTGCAGATAATCAGCGATTTCATCATCCTCGGTCACAAAGGGACCCGCTCCTACACGTGTGGTATATGCTTTGCATACGCCGATGATTTTGTCAATCTTGGTGGGCGCTACGCCAGAGCCGGTGCAGCAGCCGCCTGCGCTGGTGTTGGAGCTGGTCACAAAGGGATAGGTGCCGAAGTCGATGTCGAGCATAGCGCCCTGTGCGCCCTCAAAGAGCACGGTCTTACCAGCCTTAATGGCGTTGTTCACCACGGGAATGGTGTTGGTGATGTGGGGGCGAAGGATATCTGCGGCTGCCATAACAGCATCCAGCGTTACCTTGGGATCGGCCTTGGGCCAGCCAAGACGAGCCAGCTCATCGTTGGCCGTCTTAATGCGTGCCTCAAGTACGCTCTTGAGATGCTCTGCATCTGCCAGGTCAATCATGCGGATGCCGATGCGGCGTGCTTTATCTGCGTAGGTCGGGCCGATGCCTTGCTTGGTGGTACCAATCTTCTGGTCTCCGAGGGCTTCTTCCTGAGCTGCATCGATTTCCTTATGGATGGGCAGTACTACGTGAGCACGGTCAGAAATGAGGAGCTTTTCAGGGGTAATGGTCACACCTTTTTCCAGCAGGTAGTTGATTTCCTCTACAAGGGAAGTGGGGTTAATTACTACGCCGTTGCCAATGATGTTGACCTTGTTGTCCCAGAGAATGCCGGAGGGTACCAGGTGCAGCACGTATTTTTTGCCGTTTGCAATGACGGTGTGTCCTGCATTGCTGCCACCCTGACTACGCACCACCAAATCGGCGGTTTCGGTAAGGAAGTCGATGACTTTCCCTTTGCCTTCATCTCCCCACTGGGAGCCAATGACTAATGTATTCATGTCGAAAAATCTATTACTTGGTGGCGTTAATCATATTCAGGAACGTACCGAAAGTGTGTCCGTTTCTGGCTTCGGGGGTGAATTCAAGACCCGCTGCCATTTTTTCTCGGCAGATAATGCCGGCTACACTGTCGTCATTCAAGTTAATGTGTGTTACCTCAACTCCTGCGGGCAGCGTGTCTGCCTGCAGTGCAAAACTGTGATTGGGCGAGGTGATTTCCACCTTGCCGGTTGCGATGTCCTTAGCGGGCTGGTTGGCGCCGCGATGCCCGAACTTCAGGCGAGCGGTGCTGCCGCCGAGCGCAATGCCCAGCACCTGATGCCCCAGCCCCAGTCCGTACACCGGAACCTGACCGAGGAGGGCTTTGGTGGTGCTGATGACTTCCTGAAGGGCAGCGGGGTCGCCGGGGCCGCTGGAAAGGAACACGCCGGCGGGGGCCTGTGCCAGAATCTCGGTGGCCGGCGTGTTCGCCGGAACTACCACTACCTCGCAGCCATCCTGGCGAAGCGCACGCAGGGTGCTGTTCTTGATGCCGAGGTCGATTGCAACAACCTTGCATGTAGCCGGAGCCAGGGTGCCGTAGTTGCTCATGTCGCCAGCTGTCTTGTTGGGCAGCTTCCAGGGGCGAGACTCGCCTTCCCAGGTGTAGCTGGCCTTGGTGCTTACCTGCATGGCCAGCGCGGTGTTGTCGAGCTTGGCTGCGCTTTTTGCCTTTGCAACGGCATCTTCCGCGTTCAGTTCTGTGGTGACGCAGGCACGCATGCTGCCGTTGATGCGGATATGACGAGCCAGGCGGCGCGTGTCGACCCCTTCCATGCCGATGGTGTTGTGTTTTCTGAGCCATTCACCCATGGGGGAATCTGCCCGCCAGCTGGAGTGCAGGTTGGAAAGCTCCCCGATGACGATGGCCGAAGCCTGGGGCGTAGCGCTCTCATTGTCCTCCTCCACGATGCCATAGTTGCCGATGAGGGGGTAGGTCATGGCCAGAATCTGCCCACAGTAGGTGGGGTCTGTCAGGATTTCCTGGTAACCCATTACTGCGGTGTTGAAGCATGCTTCGCCTGTTGCTGTGCCAGTGGCGCCAATGGAGGTGCCTTCGAAAATGGTTCCGTCTTCTAATGCCAGAATTGCTTTCATGTGTTATTTTAAGCCGTGGCATTTTATCAATTCTCAGCCATTTTAGCAAGGTAATAATTTAACACATGTCAAATTTCGCGTATGCGTGCGCGTAGACGGCTGGGGAGGGATAGAAAATTCGTCATTTTAATCAAGATGGCTTGCCAAAGGGCGCCTTTTGTGTTTATAATAGACTATCAGTAGGGAGCCTTGCTGAGGTGGGCTCTGCACGAGAAAATTAACGTACAATTCTGCAAGTTATGGAAAACGAAGAAATCAAAGAAACCCCGGTGGGCTCTCCTGCTCCCAGTTCCAATGCCTGTGACCGCCTTAACGCTGCTCGTCAGTATGCCTGTGAGCAGTATGAGAAGCTTCGCCGTGTTGCCGCGGAGCAGATGGTTCATGTCCGCGAGTATGCAGATCAGGCTCGTGCTCAGATTAATGAGGGCTGGGACAAAGCTCGTGTGCAAATGAATGATGGCTGGGATAAGACCCGTGCTGCAGCTAAGGCTTATCACAAAACTGGCGAGGATTTCGTTAAGGAAAATCCCACAGGTAGTGTGCTTGGTGCTCTGGGTATCGGTGTTCTGATTGGTCTTGTTCTGGGAAGCCGGCGCTAATGTCGGGGTTTTCCTGCCTCTATAGCAAGTCGGGTCATGTTTTCTCTCTTTAAAATTAAGGAGCGGAAAGCGATTATACGCGAGGAGGCCGTATCTGTGATGCGGCAGGCTCGTGGTGTGGCTCAGCGCACCGTGGAGCATACGAGTGCGCTGGGTGTCTTGTTGTCTACAGAGATTAAGGAATACGTGGCTCACCAGGCCAAGCGTGCCGTGATGGCAATTCTGGCCTGTTTGCTTTTGCTTGGTGCTTATTTTACCTTTTGCGCATTCTTGGTAGCGCTTCTGAGTCTGTGGCTGGAGGTTGTATGGGCATTAGGTGTTGTGGCACTTGTCAATCTGGTTGTGGCTGTGCTGCTGCTACTGCGCTTTAAAGCAATGAGTGGCAAGCAGATAGCTCCTGCTACCATGGAAGAACTAAAGAATGACTGGCAATGTCTGAAACTTCTTTGCAAAGGAAACAACGAATCCTGATGCGCGTGGCTGAGAGCCGGATTGCTGCATTGGATGCTGTGACATCGACCCGTGATCATGCGGGGCGTTGCGTGCGGGCTTTGCCTGTCTCGCTCTCTGTTCTGAAGGGGATGGGTATTGCTGCTGGTACGGCAGCGTCAGTTGTTGGTGTTTGTGTAGGTTTGAGGGGACGAAAGAAGTCTGCTCAGAAGATGGTCAGTAAATCATCCTCATTCGCAGGGGTGCTGCAGGTGCTGATGCAGATTGCAGGACCGTTCGTGTTGCCTATGTTGCAGAAGTATCTGGTGAAACACTCTGCTGGCACACAGGGGAAAACAGTAGGTTTCTGAGGCTTATGAAAAAGGTGTTTGTGTCGGGGGCCTTTAATGTGCTGCATGCAGGGCATATCCGTTTTTTTGAGGATGCCAGGTCGCTAGGTGATTATCTGATTGTCTCGTATCCTTCCGAGAATTTATTGTGGAGCTTGTACGCCAAGAAGTCTGCCTTGAACGATGCGGATAAGAAAGCTGTTATTTCGGCGCTAAGCATGGTGGATGAGGTGATTGAGTCTACGGATGATGATGCGGCGCTGTCATTCAAATCTGCCTTTCTGGCAGTAAATCCCCAGGTCCTGGCGGTAACAACCGATGACCTCTACATGGAGGAGAAACGCCGTTTTTGCGAAGAGCAGGGAGCAGAATTTGTGGTGATGCAGAAAACACAACCTGAATCTGGGCAGACAACCAGTACTCAGTTGCTTTCCCGGGCAAAGGCTCCTGTGCATGTTCCTCTGCGGGTGGATTTTGCTGGCGGCTGGCTGGATGTACCAGAAAATTCTATTCCGGGTGAGTATGTTGTTAACTGTTCGATTTCCCCAACGGTTTCGCTTAAGGAATGGTTATATCGACAAGGTGCAGGGTTGGGGGGCAGCGGTGGCTGGGGTGTGTTGAATGGATGGGATCCTGTTGCCTCTGAATTAGGACTTGGTGTTGGTTGGCAAGACCCGGCGGTCATTGCCGAAACGGGAGCGTGTGTGTGGAAATCTGGTCTGAAGCCAGAGCTGGATTTTAAGAATACCGGCGAATTCCTCCGTGGTCACATGGCTGTCTATGATACGCGGGTGAAACACTATACCCCTGGTTTTGCCGGGTATGTGCGCCCGTTTGACCGTATTGCCAAAGCTGCACGAATTGCGCGACTGGGCGTCCTTGAAAAAGATATTTCTGTGCTGGCTGTTGCTGTGCAAATCAGCTATCAGCTTCAGCTGGAGGAGGGTATGCAGCCCTTGCCGGACATTGGGCCCCAGATGGCCCGGAAGTATTGCGGCGGAGGTCATGGCGGCTATGCTGTATACTTGTATGAAACTCAGGAGCAGCGCGATGCGGCCGTGGATGCATGTGAGGATATGTATCCCGTAGAGCCATATTGCCGTACATTTGGGAAAGACGAGCAGGTGGCCTGGGAACCTCGCTTTCTGGAACGCTTGCGGCAGAGAGGGGTTATTAAATAAATTTTTTTGATATGGCTAAGGTATTTGTATCGGGGTGTTTTGATGTTTTGCATAGTGGGCATATAGCATTTCTTGAGGAGGCTGCCAGCTATGGAGATGTTTATGTCTCCATTGGTTCCGATGCCACGGTAATGGCTCTGAAGAACAGAAAGACAATGTATAGCGAGGCAGAGCGCAAGTACATGCTTGAGGCGATTCGCTACGTGAAGAAAGTATACATCGGTCCGGATACCGGGAAAATTCTGGATTTTGCACCATTGTTGGATGAGGTAAAACCAGATATTTTCTTTGTAAATTCAGATGGTACGAGTGATGAAAAACGGGCTTATGTGGAGAGTAAGGGTATTCGGTATGTAACCAGCTCTCGCATCCCTCATGACAACCTTCCGGAACGATCAACAACAAGTATACGCCAGAATTTGGGAAAATGAAAGAGTCTTGTATAACCTATTATGTGGGGGAAAAGGGGACGCGTCCCTGGGGTGAGTGGCAGGTGCTGGATTTGCAGTCGCATGTAGTTGTCAAGAAGCTGCTTGTGTACCCGGGCGGTCGCATTTCTCTCCAACGCCACCAGCACCGCACGGAGCGTTGGATTGTTACAGAAGGTGTTGCTACAGTGCTGTGCGATAATAATTGCATGCATTTGAACGTTGGTGAATCCATCATTATTCCCTGCGGAAGTATACACCGTATCAGTAACCAGGGTACTGTTCCTCTGTCGCTGATTGAGGTTCAGATTGGAAAAATCCTTTCCGAGGAGGATATTGAGCGATATAACGATGACTACGGTCGCATTTCATAAATTCAGCTATGCATATTTTGGAAAATATAGACGGAGTTGCCGTCATTAATATGGACAATCGTCCAGATCGTTTTGCTCAGTTCATGGACAAGGCCGGGAGATATTTCCCGGAGGAGAAGGTTCATCGAATCAGTGCCGTTGTGGGGCGCAATCTCCCTAGTTACGGCAAGGCTCCGTGGTTTACTGAGACTACGGGCGAGCGTGCCGGGTTCTGGGGCGGTACTGGTGGGTGTGCGCTGGCTCACCGGAAGGCAATCGAGTATGCGAAGGCCCGGGCATGGCGGCATGTGCTGGTTTTTGAGGACGATGTGGTCATAGAATTTCACGAGGGCGCTTTTGACCTGTTGGAAAAAGCCTTGTCTGAGCTGACCGGGCCGTATATGCTGTATCTGGGATATAACAAGCCTTCTCCTTTCGGCTCTCGCTGCATGGAAAACCGCGGGCTTGAGCTGTGGAAAACAGATGGCGTGATAGCAGCTCACGCTTACATTGTTTCTGCCGAATTATACGATACGTTGCTTGAATATATGCCCACAGAAGAGAATGTGTGGGAGTGGCTGTCAATCTACCGTGCAATAGATGTTCTTTACAGAGATTTCCTGCCATACTGGAAGGGTGTTTCCGTATATGTGTTGCACCCTATTATCTGCGTACAGGATGATGCATATTCGGATATTGGCCAGACCGCAGCAGAAGGGAAGCTTCTGGCCTGTCGTCAGGCTCCTGGAAAAGAGTCGATGCTCCACCGCTTGTGCTTGCCGCTTCGTAAGCTCAAAATCAAGCTGAATTCCTGCCGTACTCATAGACGCGCCTTGCGGGGTGGGCTTCCCGGGTACCGGAAACGCCGCAAAAAATAAGCCAGGATGCAATTTTTATCCCTGTTGGCATTGATTATGCTTGAAAATTACGCGTAAACAAGCCATATTAAGGGCTCACTTAACATAATATGTCTGAACCAAAAGAACGCAAGACCCTGGAAGAACGCAACCAGGCAAGCGACCTTGAGCGCCTGCGCCACTCCTGCGCGCATGTGCTGGCCGCTGCCATTTGCCGAATCTGGCCCCAGGCCCAGCTGGCCGCAGGTCCCGCCATTGAAAATGGCTTCTATTACGACATTGAACTTGACCACAATATTTCCACCGCTGAGTTTGAGTTGATTGAGGCGGAGATGAAGAAGATTGTCAAGGAGAACCAGACTTTCGAACGAACTACCGTAAGCCGCGATGAAGCCATGGCTATGGCCCAGAGCGGTGAGCTTGGCGCTGGTGGCCCCCGCGAGGTGCCCTCCAAGTTCAAGGTAGACCTGCTCAACCGCATTCCGGAGGGCGAGGAGATTTCCATCTACCGCAACGGTGAGTTTACTGACCTTTGCGCTGGCCCTCATGTTGGCCGCACCGGTAACTGCAAGGCGTTCAAGGTTATGAGCGTGGCTTCTGCCTATTACATGGGCGATGCCAGCGGCCCGCGTCTGCAGCGTATTTACGGTACCTGCTTCCCCAACCGCACGCAGTTGGATGAGCATCTCGCACGCCTGGAGGAGGCCAAGAAGCGCGATCACCGTCGCCTTGGCCGAGAGATGGGGCTTTTCACCATCGATGAAATGGTGGGGCAGGGCCTTGTGCTCTGGAAGCCCAAGGGCTCTATCATCCGCCGCGAGCTTCAGGACTTCATTACCGAGGAGCTTGATCGCATCGGTTATTCCCAGGTGTTCACGCCCAATATCGGCAAGCTGGATCTGTACATGACCTCCGGCCACTGGGAACACTACAAGGAAAGCCAGTTCCCTCCCATCCCGGATCCGGATGACTTTAAGCGCCTGCGCGATGAAAATGCCTCCTGCGCGGACCTCTTCAACGCGCTGGACACCCGCACCATCAGTGGCTTCATGCTCAAGCCCATGAACTGCCCTCACCACATTCGCATCTATGCGAATGACCCGCATTCCTACCGCGACCTCCCCGTTCGCCTGGCCGAATTCGGCACCGTATACCGCTGGGAGCAGAGTGGTGAGCTGGGTGGTATGACCCGCGTGCGTGGCTTCACCCAGGACGATGCTCACATCTTCTGCCGCCCCGACCAGATTAAGGAAGAGGTGCAGCAGTGCATCGGTATCGTGAAGCACATTCTCGGAACGCTCCAGATGAATGATTTCCGCGTGCGCCTTTCCCTGCGCGATAAGGATTACAGCGATCCGAAGTACGTCGGTACCATCGAGAACTGGAAGCTTTCCGAGCAGGCTCTGCGCGAAGTGCTCAGCGAGGAAGGATTCGATTTCATCGAGGCTGAGAACGAAGCCGCCTTCTACGGTCCGAAGATCGACTTCATCGTGCGCGACGTGATTGGTCGCGACTGGCAGCTGGGCACTGTGCAGGTGGACTACAACCTGCCGGAGCGCTTCGACCTCACCTACACCGGTGCAGATAACAAGCCGCACCGCCCGGTCATGATTCACCGTGCTCCCTTCGGCTCCATGGAACGCTTCACCGGTCTGCTCATTGAGCACTTTGCCGGCAAGTTCCCCACCTGGCTTGCTCCCGAGCAGGTGCGTGTGCTGCCTATCTCTGACAAGGTAGCAGACTTCGCTGAGCAGGTGCGCGCCAAGCTGGCTTCCAAGTTTGTGCGCGTGAAGCTCGATGATGCACCCGATAAGATTGGTGCCAAGATTCGCAATGCCCGCCTTGACCGCGTGCCCTACATGATTGTGGTGGGCCAGCGCGAAGCCGAGGAAGGCAAAGTATCTATCCGCCACCGCGAGCTGGATGTCATCGGCACCATGGCAGTGGACGAATTCATCGAAGCTCTTGAGCAGGAAATCAGCCAGCGCCTGATTCGCCCGGCTCTGCAACCCGAAGTAAAAGAACAACAATAACCCCTTTCTGCTGCAGCAGGGGGTGGACCGTGTGCCCTCCCGCTGCGGCTGAGCTCCAGGACTAAAACCAAGAACACACACAAGTGGCAGCCCCCCAGAAACCCAATAACAACGCCAACAACCGCGCCCCGCGCGATAAAGGTGGCAAGAAAGAACCGCAGATTCGTGTCAACGACCGGATTCGCGCCCCCAAGGTACGAGTCGTCACCGCCAAGGGTGACCAGCTCGGCGTCATGGCCACCCGCGATGCCCTCGCCAAGGCCAAGGAAATCGGACTCGACCTCGTAGAGGTAGCACCGAATGCAGACCCGCCTGTTTGCCGTCTGATTGACTACGGCAAGTTCAAGTACATGCAGGCCAAACTGCAGAAGAACAACAAGTCCAAGGTGACCAAGATGAAGGAAGTGAAGCTTCGCGTCGGTACCGATGTCAATGACTACAACGTCAAGATGGCACGCACCGAGCAGTTCCTTGACCACGGTCACAAGGTGCGTTTCCAGCTGCGTTTCCGCAATCGTGAGAACGCCCACCGCGAACTGGGGCTGGAAGTGATGGCCAAGGTAGTGGAAGATATGAAGACCATGGGGCAGGTGGACCAGGCCGCCAAGCTTGCCGGCAACACCGTGACCATGGTGCTGGCTCCGCTCCCCGCCAACCAGCGCGTCAAGAAGTTCAAGAAGTACGAGGAAGCCGATTTCGACACAGAATCGGACGAATTCGACGCTACGGACGACATGGGCGAAGAATAAAGCCCGCGCTGAATCAGCAGATATTTATAACCGCCGGTGCCAGGGGTGCCGGCGGTTTTTTTTCTCACACCAGGCGGCTGGCGAAATCTGCCCAGTTCTGCTCGTAGATTTTTGAGCCGTGGTCGGAGTCGCAGACAAAGTGGAACCCATACCGCTCAGAGAGCCTCTGTCCCGCCTCTGTCACATTATCGGTAATCACGCTGGTGCAGGGTAATGCCGCATAGGGCAGGGCGGCGGTGCGCAGAAGCTGGTGTGCAATGCCGTGGCGCTGGTACGCTTTATCCACCACAACGCAGCAAAGGAACATGCGTAGCGGTGTGTCCGTTATGTCGGCCACATGCTCCAGCTCCATGAAATGGTCATTGAACCGCCCCTCGTGCAGGTCTGTATAAATTTCCGGCTGCACCGGGAAAAGATTCACAAAACCCACCAGCTTTCCATCAGCTTCTGCTGCCACGGTGGTGTTCGGGTAGCGTTCATACCAGCGCCATGATTCCTCCGGCGGGGTAATGAACTCTGCATCGTAGAATTGGAGCTCCAGCGCCTCCATTTCGTAGAAGTGTTGAAGTGTCAATTCGGGGATGATGCGGATATTCATGGTATTATATTCCTACGGTAAACAGGCAGATACCGAGGCTCAGCCCCCACAGAAGCAGGAATGTCCAGAAAACGCTCTTTTTCCAGAGGAAATACCACAAAGGCAGCAACACCAGCGTACAGAGTATCATGGCATCTAGCATCAGGATATCCAGCCCTGTTTCGCCATCGATAACGAGCTCCGGCATCAACATTTCACACAACCACCTGGCGGGATGCACAGGCACGTGCTTTTCCACCTGCCATTCCATATTAACCAAGGCTATGAGTAAAAGGTTATTCGCATACGCTGCCACTCCATAGCCCACCCAGGCAATTCCCTTGCCCATAGTCCGGTATATGTTGTCAATTCGCTTCATGGCTGCGCATGCTCAGTATACATTATTTTCGTATAATGGCAAGGAGGCTTCGCCGGTTTTTCGCTCTTATCCCGGAAATTTGTTTCAGACCGTGGAAATGTTATCCCTCGCGCCTTGGGGCAACAATGCTTTTCTGAGAGCTTACGTCGCTATCCGCCTGACGTCGAATATGAGTAAGGCGGCTGCAGTAGAGTGACTGCAGCCGCCTGAGAATGCAGAGTATTTTCGCGGTTAGATTGAGGAAAGCGTTTCTAACTCACCTTCCAGTGCTTTAACCTGTCTTTGTAGACGAGCTGTTTCAGAAACATCAGTTGACCCCTCAAGGCGCCGTTTGATTTCGCTAATTTGTCGCCGCAAATTGGCGCGTTACTTGAGTAGCTGGTTCTGCTTGCTTTCCAGCGCATCGACTTGTGCCTGTGATTCGTTCAACTGAGCGTTGAGCATCTTTTGTCTTGCCTGTGCCTTGGTGGGGACCAGAAGATACCTCCTTGTGTTGGGTCTCCGGTGGTTTCGCATGAGACCAGTACGGCGCATGCTGATATCAAGGTCAGGGGTGCAAGTCGAATGTTCATAGCTTATCTGGTAATTTCACTATAAATTAGATGGAAGCAAGAGAATCCAGTTCTTCCAGATTGGCCTGCATGCTCTTCTTTTCAGCGGAGAGGGTGTCGATCTTGGCGCTCAGCTCAGAGGGGAGCCACATCCCTGAATTTAAGCAATAAGTGTTTGCCTGGCTCTGCCAGATGATAGAAAACTCCCTGCATATCCGTATAACTGTCCGCAATGAAGAGAAATCCTATTTCCTTTGCCGAAACATTCTGCCAGACGGATGTCCGGAATCTGCCTGAGTCGAGTTTGACGAGAGGTAATGCACTTCATAGAGCCTCTCTGCAGCAGAAGTTGCTTAGCTCAACCGCATGGGCAGGGTTCATGGTGGGCGATGCTTTGGGGGCTGGCGCTGAGTTCTGCCGTGAGCATGAGATTCGCCGAGCTTACCCGCAAGGGATTGATAAAATGGTCCCCGGGTTCGGTATTTGTACCGACCGCAAGGCTGGAGAGGTAACGGATGACACGCAGATGGCCTATTGCCTGCATCTAGCAATACAAGATGCTGGTGGATGGGATGTATCGGCTGCACGTCTCCGCTATCAGGAGTGGTTTGCGACTGACCCTCCCGATGTGGGTGAGGCGGTGCAGACCGCCCTGCAGGGGACGCCTCTGGCAGAAAGTCAGGGGAACGGAGCTCTCATGCGAGTGTTGCCCATTGCCCTGTGGGCTGCAGAGTACCCTGATTTCGATTGGAAGCTGGCTGCCCGTGAGGATGCGGCCATTACTCACCCGAACCCGGTGTGTGGGGATGCCAATGTCGTGTATGTGTATGCTCTGTTGCAGGCTATGAAGTCGGATGCAACTCCGCGAGGTGTCTATGAAGCGGTGCTGTTGTTTGCGGCAGAGCAAGGCGTGGCAGAAGCTGTGCAGGATGCTTTGCAGCGTGCCGCTGTTGAGCGGCCTGATTACGACGGAGAATTCATCGGCTGGGTGTTGGTTGCGTTGCAGAATGTGTTTTACCAGTTGCTGCACGCTGCCGATTTTCGCAGCGCGTTGGTAGATATCGTATCTGCCGGTGGAGATACCGATACTAATGCCGCTGTTGCTGGCGCTCTCCTGGCGTTGATGTATGGCGTGGAGAGTATTCCCCGTTCCTGGCTGGTAGCGGTGCGGGCTGTCAATGATCGTTGCTATACGAGACTGCTGCCCAGGCGATCCTGATGTCTCTCTCTATTCTTCTACAGCGTCCCATATTATCTGATAGAAAGAAAAAAGCCCTGGTAGAGAGAGCAGGGCGTAAAATGGTGTAAAATGGTGAAAATCTATAAACTTCGTGTTGCAAGTTTGCTGGGGTATTTCTGTTGGAAATGATGAGTGGTTTCGCCTGGGTGATGCTCGCTTCGCAGGAGCGCATGGAGCGTCATTTCTGATTAGCGGAATGAGAGCATTCTTCTGTGATTCAGCCTGTTAAGTCTTGATATTCCGGCTTGATTCGCGGGTTGGTATCCGTTAGAATGCGGGGAAGAATGAAATCTCCTTATTCTTTTGCAGAATTGGCGGCGCGGCTGTTCTGTCTGCTGTTCGGGTTGTTTGTACTGGCGCAGGGAATAGCCTTGACGATTCTTGCCAACCTTGGTACAGATGCCATTACAAGCCCGGCCCTGGTGGCTCACCTGTTGCTGGGAACACAGCCCGGCGGAGCGGGGTACGAGTGGTGTACGGTCGGCAATATGCTTATCTGTGTGCATGTTACCCTTGTGCTGATGCAGATTGTGCTTCTCCGCAGCAAATACCGCCCCATTCAGTTGCTGCAGATGGTGAATGCCCTCCTCCTGGGAGCGATGCTGGATGCGTGCCTGAGTTATACGGTGCTGCTGCCTGTGCCGAATTATGCGGCAGCGCTGGGGTATACCCTTGCTGGCTGCGGTGTCTCTGCGTTCGGTATCTTCACCTTTGTGAAGGCAAATCTTGTACCCCTCTCTGCCGAGGGGCTCTGCCTGGCTCTCAGTCGCGTGTTCAACTGGCGTTTCAGTCGTGTAAAGGTCGGGGTGGATTGCTCGATGCTGGGTATTGCCGTAGCAGCTTCCCTGCTGTTGCTGGGTACGCTGGCCGGAGTGCGTGAAGGGTCGCTCATCTGTGCGGTGAGTACGGGGTTCATCATCGGGCTGTTTTTCCGCCATTGCTCCATCTGGGATAAGTTCTTTGCCATGGCCGGGAAGAGAGAGGTGCCTTCCGGCATCAATGATACGCTGGCCTGATATCTTAAAAATCTTGCTTTTTCCATTCTGCTGTTGTAGTCTTGCGCGCCGCATACTGCAAAATATATAAAACCGGATCAGGAAATGAACATCAAGGCACTTTATTCCATCGAACAGATTCAGGAAGCTGTGCAGCGCACAGCCCGCGAGATTGAAGCCCGTTTTGGAAATGAAGAGCCAGTGGTGGCGCTCTGCCTGTTGAATGGCGCTATCTGGTACGCTGCAGACCTGCTGCGCTGCCTGCCCGCTAATTTTGAATTGCAGACTATACGTATTTCCAGTTATGCCGGCACGGAGAGTACGGGCGAACTCTGCTGGCACAATGCCCTGCCGGATTGCGCGGGAAAACGTGTGCTGGTGATTGATGATGTGCTGGATACCGGGCTGACCATGCGCGCCGTGTGCGATTCTCTCCGTAAGGCTGGTGCCACGATGGTACTCTCAACGGTGGCGGTGGATAAGGAAGGCCGCCGCAGCCATGAGTTCGATGCAGATTTTGCGGCCTTGCACTGTGGGAATCTCTTCCTTGTGGGGTACGGTCTGGATTACAATGGGAAATACCGTAACCTCCCTTACATCGGCTACGTGGAAAACTGATTTTTCTTTCAGATATCTGAGTATCGGCGAGGCCTTTCCTCGTCGGAACAGGCAGGGCGGGCTACGCTATACCGGCGTTGCCCGCCTTGCTTGTTACCTGAATGCAGTGCAGAAAGCCGGAATGGCGAACTTTCTGCCTAAATTCTCTAAATTTCGTGTTGCAAGTTTGCGGGGGATGTGGTATTTTACAAGCACCATGATTACAGGTACTACTCATAAGAAGGCTGCTGAGTGGGTCGAACAGATTCGCCAGCTCTGCAAACCCGATTCCGTCTACTGGTGCGACGGTTCCGAGGAAGAGAACACCAAGCTCTGCGACATGCTCGTGGAGAAAGGCACCTACATTCGCCTGAACCCCGAGAAGCGCCCCGGCTGCTTCCTGGCTCGTTCTACTCCTTCTGACGTGGCCCGCGTAGAGGAACGCACATTCATCTGCTCCGAAAAGGAGGAAGACGCTGGTCCTACCAACAACTGGAAGTCCCCGGCTGAGATGCGTGCTATTCTCAACCCCTACCTCGATGGTTCCATGAAGGGCCGTACCATGTACGTGATTCCTTTCTGCATGGGCCCGCTTGATTCCCCCCTGGCCAAGATCGGTATCGAAATCACCGACTCCGCCTACGTGGTGACCAACATGCGCATCATGACCATCATGGGTGAGAAGGTGCTCAAGCGCCTCGAGGATGAAGTGAACGGCGGTGGCAATCCCAAGCGCGACGGCTACGGCGACTTTGTTCCCTGCCTCCACACCGTGGGTGCTCCCCTTGAGCCCGGTCAGGAAGACGTGACCTGGCCCTGCAACAACGAAGAGAAGTACATCTGCCACTTCCCCGAGACTGGCGAGATTATCTCCTACGGTTCCGGTTACGGTGGTAACGCTCTGCTCGGCAAGAAGTGCCTTGCTCTTCGTATCGCCACTGGCATTGCCCGCAAGAACGGCTGGATGGCTGAGCACATGCTCATCCTCGGCATCACCGACCCCGAGGGTCGCAAGTCCTATGTGACCGGCGCATTCCCCTCTGCCTGCGGTAAGACCAACCTGGCCATGGTTGTGCCCCCGCCCGCACTGGCTGCCAAGGGCTGGAAGACCAGCATCATCGGCGACGACATCGCCTGGATCTGGCCCCACGAGGACGGCACCTTCCACGCCATCAACCCCGAAAACGGTTACTTCGGTGTGGCTCCCGGCACTTCCTACAAGTCCAACCCCATCGCCATGGACACCATCAAGGAGAACATCATCTTCACTAACGTGGGTCTGACCGACGACGGTGACGTATGGTGGGAAGGCATGGACGGCGAGGCTCCCGCTCACGCCATCGACTGGCAGGGCAACGACTGGACCCCGGATTGCGGCCGCAAGTGCGCTCACCCGAACAGCCGCTTCACCGCTCCTGCTTCCCAGTGCCCCACGCTCGACCCCGAGTACTACAACCCCGAGGGTGTGTCCATCAGCGCATTCCTCTTCGGTGGCCGCCGCGCTACCACTATGCCGCTCGTATTCCAGTCCAAGGATTGGAACCACGGCGTGTACGTGGGTGCTACCATGGGCTCCGAGATGACCGCCGCTGCCTTCGGCCAGATTGGTCAGGTGCGTCGCGACCCGATGGCCATGAAGCCCTTCATTGGTTACAATGTGGGTGACTACTGGCAGCACTGGCTGGATATGGGCACCAAGACCTGCGCTTGCAAGCTGCCCAAGATCTTCAACGTGAACTGGTTCCGCAAGGATGCCGAGGGCAACTTCGTGTGGCCGGGCTTCGGCGACAATATGCGCGTGCTCGACTGGGTGCTTCGCCGTTGCCGCGGTGAGGTGCAGGGCGTGGAGACCGCTCTGGGTATCTCCCCCACCTTCGAGGAACTTGACACCGACGGTCTCAAGGACTACGACGAAGCTGCTTTCAACACCAACATGACCATTTCCGCTTCCGAGTGGAAGGCCGAGCTTGAGTCTCAGACCGAGCTGTTCGCCATGGTTGGTGACAAGCTGCCCGCCGAGCTCGAAGCCCAGCGTCAGGCTATGCTCGCCAAGTTCTAATCTGAACTTAGCCAGCTGAAAAGCTAAAGTATCTGCCGCTCTTCATCACGAAGGGCGGCAGATTCGCTTTTTTCGCTGCAGCTGTCTGCATTTCTGATTGCGCCTCATGAGTGGAAAGGGTATAATACCGCCAGACATTGATATGAATCACACACTTCGCTACGACCCCATTCCCGCTGCATTTTACAAGGAAAACCGCGATAAACTGGCCGCCAAACTACCGGCTGGGGCGCTGGTTATTGTGCATGCTAACGATATTTTTCCCACCAATGCCGATGGTACCCTGGCACACCACCAGAATGCCAACCTGTTCTATCTGACCGGCATTGACCAGGAGGAAACCGTGCTTCTCATGCGCATCGGCGAGGCAGGAGAGCACTATGATACGCTCCTGTTGCGCGAGACTAACGAAAAAATCGTCATCTGGGAAGGCGCTCGCCTCACGGCGGCGGCCGCCACCGCCCTGAGCGGAGTGGAGGATGTGCGGTGGACCGATACCTACAACGCCTTGCTCGCAGAGTGGGTTCCTGCGTCCTCCAGCATCTGGCTGGAAATGGACAACCACCCCCGCCGGTTCACTTACGTGCAGACTCGCAATGAACGTATGGCTGTGGCTCTGCGTGCCTCCTACCCGGATGCCCGGGTGGAATGCCTCTACACCCCGCTTACCGAAATGCGCCTGGTGAAGAGCGCCGAGGAAATGGTGCAACAGCGCCGCGCCTGCGAGATTACCGGTGCCGGATTTGTGGAACTGCTGCCGCAGATTAAGCCCGGCATGGGTGAGTGGGAAATCGAGGCCGCTCTCAGCGCTGCCTACATTCGCCGCCGCGCCCGCAAATTCTCCTTCCTCCCCATTATTGCCAGCGGTGCAGATACCTGCGTGCTGCACTACATTTCCAACCACAAAGAAGTGCAGGATGGTGACCTCATCCTCCTGGATATCGGCGCCGAATATGGCGGCTATGCCGGTGATATGACCCGCACCGTACCTGCCAATGGCAAATTTACTCCTCGCCAGCGCTCGGTGTATGAAGCTGTGCTCCGCGTGCAGCGTTATGCCATGAGCATCATGCGTCCCGGCCTTGAGAAACAGGAATACGAGCGGCTCGTGCGCGTTAACATGGCTGCCGAGCTGGTGCAGCTCGGCCTACTCACTCAGGACGAGGTGGATGCCCAGCCCGAAAACCCGCTTTGTGTCCGCAAGTACTACATGCACGGCACCTCCCATTCCCTCGGCATTGATGTACACGACGTCGGCTCCGATATCAAGTGCTTTGCTGCGGGGCAGGTCTGGACGGTGGAACCTGGTATCTACATTCCCGCAGAGAAAATCGGCATCCGCCTGGAGACAGATGTCCTTATCACCGAGAATGGCGTCGAGGACCTCATCCCCAATGCTCCCATCGAGCCGGATGACATCGAGGCCGCTATGGCTCAGTAAGAAAAGAGGACCGCATTTGCGGTCCTTTTTTCTTAGAAATCCTCGAACTCGTACTTGCGCAGCTTCATGAACGTGGGCGCCGGGCGTCTCGAATCCCAGAACAACAGCAGCATAGCCCCCAGCAGCAGGAGCCTCATGCCGGTATCAAAAGGATAGTTGGTGATTTCGTGCAGCGATCCCAGGCAGTTGCAGCTCAGCTCCAGCCCTCGCATCCACGCCTGCAGGTACAGCAGCAGAAACGTGCCACACATCACCACCCCCCACACCGTGGCGCCGCGGTAGCTCCGCTTGCTCAGCAGGCACACCGCCACCACCAGCTCCATGGCCAGACCGATACTCGCCAGCGGTATGGAGAAAAACTCCGGCAATATCCGGCTCCTTGTCAGAAAATCTGCCGTTTCATTCATGCTGCCCACTTTCTGCAGCGCGGTAGCCAGAAAGAATACCCCTATGCCTATACGCAGGATATTCAGCAGCAGATTGACGAAACGATTATACCTCACACCGTCGAGTCTACACCAGCTGGCTTCCCTCTGCAAGCCCGAATTTCATCTGAGTCCGGGTCTGTTCCAGATTTGCTGATGCCAATTTGCATCATCACGCAATAAGTTGTTATTTAGCAGACGGTTTATGCTATCGGAGCGCAGGACTAAGGTTTCATGCTTCGATAAGCAACAATTTTGCGTTTGTTTTCTAATGGTGTCAATGCGTAATCTTTGTTCTCTAAGCGCGTTTGTGTGTTATCTGCCAGCAAATCTGAAACAGCTCCGAAAACTCTTTCGCGGTGGGGATTTCTCTTGCAAGGGAGGGGCGGTTTGCTCTATAATGCTGGTATGTGGAAGAGATGGTGTGCTGTGATGAAGCGTTTATGGTGCAGTAGCTGGGGGTTGCCCTTAGGGGCGGCTGCGGTGTTGCTCGTGGGCTTTCTGCTGATGTTCTGCTGTGGTGTGCTGGAATCCTGGTTGGGGGATAGTTCCGTGTGGTTGAATTGCATAGGAATTGTCGGGCTTGTGCTTTTTCTGCTGGGGGTAGTGGGTGGCCTCCTGGTGCCGTTGTGGTTGCTGGTAATGACGGTGCGGTTGTTGAGGCAGCGCCTTGTGACGCGAACGTTGTGCTGTTGGGGAGCGAGTGGGATTGCGGCGGTGGTAGCTATGGGGGTGGGGATGGGATGCTTTCTGCAGATGTTCGGTGGTGGCCCGGATTTGTTTGTCCATGGGCTGGCTCTGCCGGCGGATAAGGAGTTTGTACTGCCGCGAAACCTCACCTTTTTTATAAACATGGAGACTTCGCCCCGGGCAAAGGAGCTTCGCGCGCTGAAACCGGAATTGCCGGAACTCAGCAGCAGGGAAGGGGGTGATGCTGCACCGCTGGAAAACATGGTGCCGAATCTGGAAAAACTTTCCCGCGTGGCGCCGGAACTGTTGCAGGAATACATGTTGCGTGCCCTGTATGCCGAATCTACGAATCCGCGTTTCAATTCCCCGGTGCTGGCAGCAGATGCGTCCATTTATCCCGCTCATGAGAATGACCCCCAGACTCATGCCCTGCGTGGGTACCTCTCGGAGCATGTTACGGAAATTCATCATGGGGATGGTCGCCGGGAGTCAATGACTGCGGCTGAGTATCCGGTTGCTCTTTGGAGAATACCCTTGCAGAATGGCTGGTATATTGCCCACACGGTTACCTCCTGGCATGACCGCGACGAAAATCCCGCAGAGGATGTCTTTCTGCCGGCTGCGTTGCGGCGTCTGGATGCTGCAATGGCAGCATTGGCTGCTAATCCAACACGCGAGCAGCTTGATATGCTGCTGCCTCCCACGCCAGAGCATCCTTTCCTCTGCCTTTGGGAGGATAGTGCAGGTTGTTACAAGATGCTTATTGTGATTCCTGCTGCCTACGAGGCTGGTTCCTTTGAGCTGCGGGCGCATGAATACACCAAGGGTAAGCGGATATCTTTCCGCCAGCGGTGGCGAGATGAAGTGAAGCTGGGGGATGTATGCCGCCTGATTTGCAGCGATGACCATTGCCTGGTCTATAGCGGTGACTGGGGGGAGTACTATGGCTCTGAGTGGGAAATATGGTTCACCCCGGCAACTGGTGGCGAAGCCCGCTGCGTGAGCCGCCAGCCATTTCTGATGATGGGCTGGCAGCACTGATGCACGCGTGTGGAGGACTTCTTTTCAGAAGAAAATTTACTCCGAAAATAATTTTTTTCACTCTAACTCGCACGAAATATCGGGGCTTAGAGCGAAAGTGCAAAAATACTGCACAAAAAATCTCAAAAATACGCTTGACGTGAAAAAGAGTTTCTGGTAAACTCCGCCCACGCCCTGCTACAGGGCAGCTCGAAAGAGAAAGCGGCACGCCGCTGACTCCACCGGGCGAGGCAATTTTCCAAGTATGACT
Source organism: Akkermansia sp. (assembly GCA_045577775.1). Taxonomy (GTDB): domain Bacteria; phylum Verrucomicrobiota; class Verrucomicrobiia; order Verrucomicrobiales; family Akkermansiaceae; genus Akkermansia. Next base: position 19,806 of record JAZNIZ010000068.1, read on the forward strand.
TTCCGAGGCGCCGGGAGCTGCTGAAAAGCGGTTTCACTGGCTTAACAACCTGCCAGGCGGGGCGCCGGAGAGGATAAAGAGAGGGAAGGAAAAGGTCGTGACGCGTGCCGTGGCCT
>JAZNIZ010000069.1:0-15235 GCA_045577775.1 Akkermansia sp.
GTCGGGATTTCCCCTCGAACTTCCTTTCCCACGGTTTGTTACCTCCCCGCAGTTGTTCTTCAGGTCTGGGATTCCGCATCATCGCGGCTCCGCGCGGACTTTCACCGCAGTACGCATATCGCGTCGGTCGTACGAAAAGCCGCACATCACAATGTGCGGCTTTTCCTTTATCCTCTCGGAGCATTCTGTCCACCAATCAGGAGCACCATTTCTCCCTTTGGGGGCTTTGCCTTAAATTCCTCCAGAACAGCCGCAGCACTGCCACGGTGGTACGTTTCAAAAACCTTGGTCAGTTCTCTTGCCACACAAATCGGAACCTGTGCATCAATTTCTGCAAGCGCCTGAACGGTTTTTACAATACGAAATGGAGACTCGTAAAAAATACTGGTATAATCGGCCTGAACCGCAGTCTGCAACTGTGCCGACCTCCGACCAGACTTTACCGGCAAAAAGCCACCAAAATAGAACGAATCGCTCGGGAGCCCGGAGCCAACCAACGCCGTTACAACAGCCGAAGGACCAGGCAACACCGTAAAGGCAACATTTCTCTTTTTTAATTCCTGAATAAGCCTGTACCCCGGGTCGCTTACTCCCGGCATGCCGGCATCGGTAACTACGGCAAAGGTCTCACCGGCCAGAGCGCGGCTTGCGATTTCCGGAGCACGCTGAGTCTCATTATGCTCATGCAGGCTCACAAGTGGCTTCTTAATCCCATAATGAGAAAGCAGCATCCCGGTGTTGCGAGTATCCTCGCAACACACACAATCCACCGCTTCCAGCACCAGCAATGCGCGGCGCGTAATATCCTCCCGGTTACCTATCGGCAACCCGATAAAGCTTACAGGATATTCAATCATTCAATGATTAAATCAACAGTAATATCGTCTGCGATACGACGCGTTGCGTATGAGAGAGCCGATTCTATCGAAGATTCCGAACTACCAGTCTGATTAAAGATACTGGAGGCGTCAACCGCAAAAGATTTACTCAGAGTCTTACCTGTTTTTCGTTCTATTATCTCGTAATTCACATACACAGTAAGCGCAATCTTTTCACTCACATATGTATCATCTGCACTAATAATCAGTGATTCTCGGGAAATTCGAGACACGCTGCCCTTCACGATAAAATCAGCTTCCTTGCGAGGAGCCATGCGATAGGTACCGTCACTCTGCAACGAGTTGGCAACAGCTGTGGTCATCATCATACCGACATCCGGATACAGCGTTTCATTCTCAAACACCTCTACACAAAATGTGTTCATATCCTTCATATATGAAGGTTTCAGGGCCCCTATATGGTAGCCACAGGACGCCAGCACGATGGCTGCAGCCGCGATAAAAAACAAGCGAAGAGATTTCATGATTCAGAATTGGGTTGAGCAGCTGCTGCTGCAGTTTTTGCAATTTCGAGAAGTGCCTCTGCTTCTTTTGCCGCCTCAGGATTGAGCTTCTTCTGGCGAATCACATCTTCAAAGCAGAAAATAGCAGAAGTATATTCCTTGGAACGCTCCAGATAATAGCGTCCCACCTCCAACTGCTGCAGTACAAGGAGACCCTCCATATCAGCAGCTTTGGCAAGAGCATTACGAGCTTCCGGATGCTTCGGGAAACGCAGAGAGAACTCCTCATACGCTTCTCGTGCATTACTGAGGTTCACGAGGTTGTTATCCCCACGGGTACGGCTGTTTGCCCAGAGCTGAGCAACCTTCAACTGGGCATCCGGAGCATATTTGCTGTCAGGGTAGCGCTCCACGAGCTTGGCATATTCCATGCGGGCTTCCTCCGGACGCCCCTGCTGCTCCAGGTATTCGGCAAGAAGAGAGGATGCAGAAGCAGCCATTTCATTATACGGAGCCTTACTGATAATCTCACGCAGCCAGCTTACCACCACATTCGACTCCATTGTGGTGCTCCAGGCACCCCACATAACAGGCACCTTCATCTCTCCTTTTGCGGCATCTACTGCCATCGAAAGCTGGCGGTTGATGGCATCCTCATACAGCGGGCTCTGAGGGTAACGATCAATCAACTTGGCATATTCCTTAAAGGCATCCCGGTAATCATTGGTTGCCTCATACGAACGTCCCAGCAAATACCGGGCCTCTGCCGCATTCGGGGATAATTCATGATAACGCACAATCCGCTTCAACGGAGTACGCGATTTAGACATTTTTCCTTCTTCTTGATACGCCTTGGCCTCAGCCATCAAAGCATCCGCCTCGGGATCAACAGCCTTTACCTGACCCACTGCTGGCGGGCCATCAAACGAATCACACATAGGCAACAGCAAGGCTGATGCGGCACAAAGGCGTAACAGTAGCAATTTTCTCATGTCTGTTTCAGAATACCACGTCATCCCCCCATTATGCAAGTTCAAATACCCAGGTAATGTGTCTTATTTGTACTATCTTTTATCAAACAATCCAGTATACACCATAATCTCTATCACATGAGACTTCGCAGCATCATTCACCATCTCCTGGGCAGGAAAAATCTTACCCCTGTTAACACAACACCTCAGAAAAACATATCCATACCGCTTTACATGGGGAGATGGTATGAGCAGGCTCGTTTTGAAAACTGGTTTGAATCAGATATGGATTTAGTGTACACAGACTACGTGCTCACCCCGGAAGGAGGGGTCACCATCATCAATACTGGTACAAAGAAAAATGGAGAACGAACCAGCGCAAAAGGAAAAGGAACAATCTGCGGCGATGGAAAGCTCTGCGTATCTTTTGTCCCCCCCTACAGTTGGTTCAAGGCACCCTATCATATTCTATATGTAGACCCAGCCTACGAATCTGCTCTGATTTCCGGGGCTGATTCCTCTTATCTTTGGTTATTAACGCGACAACCCACACCAGGAGAAGAACTACTTCGTTCCCTGCTAAAAGAAGCAGAGCTTCGCGGTTTTAACACGGCTCATCTACGCTACACAAAACAAGCCGACTAAATTAGAATCTATAATCTAACGATGCAGACACATACAGCCCGGGTTTGTAGTGGTGAGCCTCTATACGAGACTGGTCTGAATTAAATTCACAAATATCAGCTGCAGTTGCCAGAGTACTACCTACAGAAAAGGAAACAACTCGTTTAGTTTGATTTTCTTTTGAAAAATCGTATTCTGCGGTTAACCCCGCCACCAGGGAGCGGATACGCAGCAGCCGTGTCCCTTGGGGCGTATCCACAGCCCACGAGCCGCCAGCACTCTGAACAAAGCCCCCCAGGCTAAGGCCCTGCCCCATATCCCGCATAATACGCAGGGACCTGCCGCTTAATACCATTGACCACTCAGGTGTTATCTGCCAGTCAAACGAGATTACAGGCATGACATTCCACGCCCCGGCATACGGTGCGTATCCCACGCCGACAGAATAACTGAATACCTTACTGTGCTGAACCCGGTAACAAGCCATCAGGTTCACATGGAAGCTATGCGCGCTCTGAGCAAAATCCGAATCAAGAGAGGGCGCCACAGCCATAATCAGCGTATTCCCGCTATTACAGGTGACAATAGCAGATACAGGCAGCGACACATGGTACAAATCATTATTCTTCAATAAAAGGGAGCCGGAATCATCAACAGAGGTTATATCCGTGTTAATCGAGGCATTGAACATCCACCCATCCCCGCCCGATTGCCGGGGATCGGCCAGCGGCAGACATAAGCTGTAACGTCTCCACGCCAGAGATGAACCTCCGTGGCGTTCTCCCATACGAGAAACATACTCGAACGAAACATAGCTGGGCATAATACCGCTCTCCGGCATTTCATGGCGCCAGCTGCTGCTCATTTCCTGTGCCATGGAAGACGAATCATCCAGCCAGGAGCTGATGATGTCATCAGCCCAGGCACCGGAGGCAATTACCAGCATTAATGAAAAAAATCTTTTCATAACAGTATCATTATACGCGCAATAATACTAACATCAAGAAGAATTTACTTTTGTCATCTGCATATTTGAGCTTGTCAGGGCAAAATCATTAACCTAAACTCCGGCTGTCATATGCGTCTTGTCTACTACATAGTGTTTCTGTTGCTGGCACTCACCACATGGAGCGAAGCCGCACCGCGCCTCAAAACAAGGCATTCAATACAGCAGACATCACGTCACCCCTGGTGGAAAAGCATGCAGAATGCTATTATGAGCATCCAGAAGCATGGCGCAGGCAATTACAGCACAAGTGAGCAGGCAAAACAGGCCCTGGTAAACGCGTTCCAGTGGCACGAGCGCTACAACAGGCCTCGACTTGATGCCCAGGCTGCCCGTCCTTCTTTCTGTTCATCAGCAGTGTGGGTTGTAACGCTGGCCTCCCTGCTGCATTGGGAGGAACAAAACCGCCGCAGGGTCATATCGGCCGAATCATGGCGAGCGCTCTTACCCCATCTGGAAAAAGACGGCATCGGCCCCTGGGGGTATGCCAATGCCAATGGACCGGGCTTTGCTCTGCTGGTTCACAAGCTGGGTGCCGGCATCAACTTTACGGATTGGAACAAGGCGCGCCCCGCCGATGTGCTCAAAATCTGGTGGAATGATTACATCGGCGGGAAGGAGCGCGGTCATATTGTCATTCTGGTCAAGGACGAGGGAGACACAGCCTGCGTGTGGTCATCACACGTGGCGAGGGATGGCCAGCCCAGCGGATACGGCATACGCCGCATCCCGAAATCCGCCATGAAACGCGTTCTCTTTTCCCGCATAACCAACCCAGAGGCTTTCAACCGGGCGACCGCGCTGCCGGATGATGCATGGCTCACAAGCCTCATGACGCATGACACCAGCTGGGCAGAATGCGTGCGCCGCTGTGGCATCCAGGACTAATCGATTACCGGGGAGCATTCTGCCACCCGCACATAATCCATTCCCCCGGCAATCGCTGCCTGGATACCAGGTTCGGCATCCTCAAACACCACGCATTCGGAGGGCTTCACCCCCATGCGCTCAGCGCAGAGCAGGAAAATATCCGGGCGGGGTTTGCCGTATTCCGGCGGCACATCGGCGGGGGTCACCATCACGGTAAACAAATCTGCAATACCGGCAGACTGGAGCGTTTCCGTAGCTCCGGCAGGCATGCTGCCAGTGCCTATGGCATATGGAATCCCCTGCTCTTTGAGCTGGCGCACCAGAGCCACAGTTTCAGGAATCACCGGCAGAGTTTCGTTCACCAGCAACCAGGCATAACGGTTGCGCTTCTCTTCTGCCACAAGCTCCGGTTCCATAGATAATCCATATCTGGCATTTAAATCTGCCACAATATCTGGAGCAGCCATGCCACCGTGAGCCACAAATTCATCCCACATAAACACCCCGTGCGGAGCCCCATGCTTCTGCAATGCCCAGCGCCACGCTCGGTAATGCGTGGGCATGCTGTCCACCAGGGTGCCGTCCAGATCAAAGATATAGCCGGAATATTTCTTTTCCGGAATAGTTACGCGTGTATTCATTCTCCCTGCAAATCAAATTTCTCCACAAACTTCTGCAAATCAGAATCCTTGCCGAACAGCACCAATACATCCCCGGGCTGAAACACCAAATCGCCAGAAGGAGTATCAATCACCGGCTGTTCCGGCTCAGAAAGAACATCATCCGTGGGCTGCTCCTCATTCAGCTTGCCACGGCGCACCGTCAACAGATTCAAACGATATTCCGAACGCAAGCCCACATCCATCAGCTTCAGCCCCTCCCATTCCACAGGAAGGTGCACATCTGCCAGGGAATGCGTAGCATCCATGCGGCGCAAGCGCATCATACCTTCGTTGGTAAAGCGTGCAGCAAGCTGGCGGGCGGCCACCTCCTCCACACGGATAAGGTCGCTCACGCCTATCAGCTTGAGCAACTTACCGTGCAGTTCATTCACGCTGCGAGTATACAGATTTCTGACTCCCATTTCCTTGAGCTGGGCCGTAATAAGCAGATTTCGCTCAAACTGCTCGCCCACCGCCACAATCACATAGGTATCCTCCCCCACCAGTTCCAGCTGGCTGAGCACGCGAATATCCGTGGCATCACCCACAAGAGCGTAGGTCACGCGGTCCTTTAATTCCGTGATAATAGCCTCACTTTCGTCCAGGATAGTTACTTCGAAGCCCATGTTTGACAGATGCAGAGCAAGAGCACGCCCGAACTGCCCAATACCGATGATAACAAATTTCATAATCAATAATCAATTAAGAGGTAAACGAGTTTCCGGCAAGCGAATGGGCGAAGGCTCCTGCTGCCGGATAAAAATCAACATGAAAGTAAACATCCCCACACGCCCGAACAACATGTTAAGGGAAACAATAAGCTTGGAAAAATCAGAGATATGAGGCAGCGCACCCAGTTCAAACCCCGTGGTTGTGTAGGCACTCACCTCCATAAACAACATTTTGACCAGCCCATGCGGTTGCTGTGCCACATCTGGTTCCAGCAGCAGAAGCAGTAGAGTGGTAAATACAATCCAGAAAATGGAAAGCACCACCGTGGCCATGGCGCGCTCCACCGTGTTGCGCGCAATTCGCCGGTTGTGCATCTCTACATCCTGCTTACCGCGCAGTACACGGTATACCTCCAACAAGCTCAACGCAAACACCGGAGCATACACACCACCACCAGTACCGGCAGGGTTGCCACCCACAAACATCAGAAATGCCAGGAAAAGCTGATACACCGGGCCGTATTCCCCGATATCGCTCAGCGCAAAACCAGCAGAGCGGCCCACTGCATTCCACAGCGACTCCCACAGGTTGAATGAGCCCTGTGCCAGGTGAGCAGATGGCTCAAACGCCGCCAGCAGCGTAAGTCCCAGCGTGCCTACCAGCATTACAATAAACATCACTCGCAGCACCAGCCAGGAATTCGTACTCCAGCGCTTAGCAGAGCGCTTTCCCTGCAATCTCGCCTTCAGTCGCGTAATGCCCTCCAGGTACACGCCAAATCCCACCGTGCCGATAAGCACCAGCAGAATCATGACCGCCTGCACCGCCCGATTATCGGCAACGCAAGCCTGTTCCATTCCCTCCGGGAATATGGTGATACCAGCGTTGCAGAATGCAGACACAGCATGAAAAATGGCATATCCCCACAGGTTTTCCTGCGGGAACCCCGGCGTACCCAGCCATAGATAATACAAACACACAGCGCCCACGGCCTCAGCGGTCAGGGTCACAAAGAACACGGCTCGAAGCAGAGACGGAACTATATTTACCCCCTGCTGGTCCAGCATGCCGGAAACAGACATACTATCGCGCACAGCCAGGCGTTTGCCTACCATCATGAGTACAAAATAGGAAAAAGTCATCACCCCGATGGCACCCACCTGAATATCCAGCAGAATAATCAGTTTCCCCAGCGGAGTGAACGTTGAAGCCACATCCACAGTAGACAACCCGGTTATCGAGGTTGCCGAGGCGCAGGTGAAAATGGCATCAACCAGCGATATCGGCTTATAGGTAGCGCCTGGAGTCAACAATACCAATGTACTCAGCAACACCAGTGCCACCATATATGTGAAAAATCGTGTGGCCGGCGACCAGCGGCTCCCACCCTTCACCGGGCTTTTCTGCCGAGCCCGGGTAATAGCTCCCAATGAGCCTATGGAAAAGCCCCCCAGCAGGAAACTGCACACTAAACTGGCAAGGAACGCCCAACGGTCAAAAATCTCCCACACGCCTCCATAGAAAATCCCCGAGGCTACGATACCCACCAGCAGCTGCACCGATAAAAACCGAATAGGTTTGCCACATCTCACCCATTCGGCAATGAAATGCAGCAGCACAACCAGCGTATTAAACCACACCAGCCCACAAAGCACCAAGTGAAGGGAGCCCACAAAAGCATCTCGCTCTGCAGGTGTATTTGCCGCTCCCTCAAAGCAAGCCTCCCACAGCACCACGAAAAGCACCAGCATGCCGGATATCAACTCCGGCAGCTCCAGTATCTTATTACGATGTTCTTTCTGACTCTGAAGTCTCACTCGGGCGTATTATAGCAAAGAATTGTGACTTTGGCAAGCGCTGCACAACGCAGAAACAAGAAACCGCCTGAGCATCAACGCCCAAGCGGCTAAAAGCGTTAATCAAGGCATCAATAATCGCGTTTAAGCAGGTAATCATTAATGGCCAGGAGATTCTCCCTGCGGCGCTCCGAGAACACATCCAGAGCAGCACGAGCCGCAGCCGTGAGCGCACGAGCCTCTGCACGAGCGTTGTCCATACCCACCAGCGCCGGATAGGTAGCCTTCTGAACCTTGGCATCCTTGCCAATGCTCTTGCCCAGCACCTCGGGGGTGGAAGTCACATCGAGGATATCATCGATAATCTGGAAAGCCAGCCCGAGCGAACGGCCGTATTCAGTAAGGGCATCAAGCTGCTCCTGCGTGCAACCGGCGGCCATGCCTCCCAGACGCACAGAAGCAATAATCAGGGCCGAAGTCTTGCCATGATGAATGGCGCGCAAGTCCTCCACGCTAAGCTCCCGGCCCTCGCCCTCCAGGTCGAGCACCTGCCCCCCCACCAGGTGGCGGCTACCGGTGCGATACGCCATTTCGGCCACATAGTCTGCGGCATCGTAGCGGCTGTTAGCCGGCACACGTGCCAGCATAGCAAAAACCTCGGTCAACAAAGCATCACCAGCCAGCACAGCAATGCCCTCACCGAACACCTTGTGGTTGGTAGGACGCCCACGGCGCAGGTCATCATTGTCCATGCAAGGCAAATCATCGTGAATCAGCGTGTAGGTATGCAGCGCTTCCAAAGCACAGGCGGCATCCAGAGCCACCTCCTCGCTGGCGCCACAGGCCTTGGCAGCCTCCAGGCAAAGCAGCGGGCGAATACGCTTACCACCGGCGAAAATACTGTAGCGCATCGCCTTGTGAATGGTAGCAGGCGCCGTATCCTCGCTGGGCAGCAGCTCGTTGAGCCGGGCTTCCACTTTAGCGGCTGTTTCCTTGATGAGCGTCTTGATATCCATAGCAGGAAAAGTCGTTTACTTACCCTTGACCAGGAGTTCGGCAATCTGCACCGCATTAAGAGCAGCGCCCTTGCGCACCTGGTCACCCACCACCCAGAGGTTGAGGGCATTATCAATGGCGATATCCTTGCGGATACGCCCCACATAGCAGGTATCACCGTTAGTGGAATCCAACGGAGTGGGCCACACGTTGTTAGCGACATCATCCATGAGCGCTACACCGGGCATGCCATCGTAGCAGCCGCGAGCGCCTTCTACGTCCACCGGCTTCTCAAACTGAGCAATGCAGGAAATCGAATGGCTGCGGTACACAGGAACGCGCACGCAGGTGCAGGTCACGTTCAGCTCCGCCAGGTTCATGATCTTGCGGCCTTCATTGAGCATCTTGAGTTCTTCCTTGGTGTAGCCGTTGTCGGCAAACTTATCAATCTGCGGCAGCACGTTAAATGCAATCTGGCGGGGGTATGTCTTGATTTCCACCGGGTGACCGTCCACAATAGCGCGCACCTGGTTCTCCAGCTCCGTGATACCATGCTGGCCACTGCCGGAAACAGCCTGGTAGCTGCTGGCCACAATCGTCTTGAGACCATACTTGAGATGCAGCGGGTACAGCGCCATCAGGGTGATAATGGTGGTGCAGTTCGGATTGGCAATAATATTGCGGGGATGATTGAAGGCTGCCTCGGCATTAATCTCCGGCACAACCAACGGCACATCCGGATCCTGGCGGAAAGCGGAGGAATTATCCACCACCACACAACCTGCAGCACCGGCAATCGGAGCATATTCACGAGAAATATCGCCACCAGCGGCAAAAAGCGCAATGTCTACATCGGCAAAGGAATCAGCAGTGAGTTCCTGCACAGTAAGCATCTCACCACGAAAAGCAACCTGTTTACCAGCAGAACGATGAGAAGCCAGAAGTTTGAGCGAGGCCAGCGGAAAATTACGTGTCTCAAGGCAGGAAAGAATCTCGACGCCCACCGCACCGGTGGCGCCCACGATAGCTACTCTGGGGGTATTCATGTTCATGAATGGTTTGTTTACAGGATACTAGGTGTGCCCACGGCACGAGCGAAGTATAACAGATTTCCATGGTTTTTCAAGACTAAATCTGAATGGGCCCGACATCCCCTCATGACTGCAACCATTTTACTCCAAACGAGCAAATTGCACATGCATCCAGTCATAGTTCCGCGCCCGCCCCAGCGATACCGCGCCATGGCTCTCCCAGATATGCCACCAGGCATCGCAGTCCGGATGCGAAAGCGATGCGCGCGGCGATTTCACCTTCAGGCCATTGCTGGCCGGGGCAAAATCCAGCGCAATGCCCCAGGCATGCATGGAGAGCGCATTTCCCCCACTCGTGGGGCGGTAGTTGTAGCTGCCGCCATACTGGTCAAGCCCCAGGCGATGAATCTCCTCTGCACCATAATGCTCAAGCACCTGGCGAAGAGCCTGCTGCACATGTGGTGCAATGAGCTTATGCACGCGGACACTGCGCACGGCACGTCCTTCATAATATAGCGGGTAGGCAGGCAGCACGTTGACCAACCCCTCCTCCCTGCCGGGAGCGCCGAACATACTGTTACCTCGACGCACCTCTGCCTGGCTGGGCCAGCAGGGAATATCCTTAATTCCCAAGGCAGAGCTAATTGCCCGCAGTGTACACGGCCCCATGATACCATCTACGGACACCCCCAGATGCTGCTGAATGCGGCGTATACTCGTTTTCATTTGCCGGGGGTGCTGGTGTGGAGTTCAATGATTCCCAGGCGCCCATCCATGGCGCGCAATATCTCCACCGTCTGAGCGGCGGTGGTGGACTGGTCTCGTGCCAGCTGGCGGAAATCGTTGTACACGAAACACATCAGCACAAAACCGCCAAAGGTGATAATTTCCCGCGTATACTCGCGGGTCAGGGTCAGGTAGTCACGGAAGGGTTTACACATACCCACGGTATACCCTCACCCTCTGGATGATACAAGATACATCAAAAACAAGGAACCGCTTTCCTCCTCAGAAAGCGGTTCCGGACACTGATATATAAGTCTCTCTGTTTCAGAGCCCCGCAGGCACCGCAGCGGGCGCAGGAGCAGCAGGCGCAGGAGCAGCGGGCGCAGGAGCAGCGGGCGCAGGAGCAGGCGTTACCGGGGTCGGCAGCGGGTTGGTAGTTGCAGGAGCCTCGGGCGGCGTGTAGGTGTAGTACACCTGGTCATCCACGCTGGCATGATACTGGCCACCGGGAACAATGCTGATGCCAAGGGTCTTGCCAGCATAGTTAGCAGGCGGATTCACGCGATAGCGGCGAATCTCCGGCTGACCTTCCTTATCCGGGTCACGCACCACCACGGTAATAGCCCCCTTGATGGGAGCAACCTGTTCGCGGGGAATGGAGCGGCTCTCGCCACCAGCCATCTCTCCGCAGGGGAACTCTACGCCGGAGGCATCGCGGGCCTCTACCAGAATACGGCCCCCCGTAGTGTTGGTAATCTTGAGAGTGTAGCTCATGAGACCACCGGGAGCGGTGGGCATGGGAGCAGTCGGCAACACAGTGGGCACCGATACAGGAGCCACAGACACCCCGGAAGCATACACGTTACCATCCACGCTGGCCAGGTACTTACCACCAGGAATAATGCTTACGCCCACCACCTTGTTGGCATACTGAGCCGGCGGCTCCACCTTGAAACGGCGGATTTCCGGAGCGCCTTCCTTATCGGGGTCACGCACCACGATGGTAATAGGACCGACAATCGGCTTTGCCTGCTCAAACGGCGTAGTCGCACTGTGACCACCATTCATGAAACCACAGGGATAAATGTTACCCTCTGCGTCCTGTGCCTCGATGAACAACTTACCAGGTGTGCTATTGGTAATCCGTACAGAATAATTAATCAACATGCCCGGCATCACATTCTGACCAGGCAGCATCCCCACGCCGGCCCCCATGGCAGCGCCTGGAGTTTCCATACCCACCACGGCCTGCCCAGGCACCAGCTGCCCAGGAGTCGCAGTCTGGTGAATGTATGTCGGCGTCACCGGAGCTGGATTAACAGGTATCATAGGAGTGGGCGTAGTCGGCTGCAACGGTGCCAGTGAACCGGCAGCTGCGGCTGCTGCATTACCCATGGCGGCCCCCATAGCTGCGGCAGACTGAGGCTGCCCGCCATACTGGGATGCGTGCATATCAAAAGCAGCATTCACATCTGCACCATTAACAGCCACGGCAGCCTGACCAGGCAACGCAATATACTGCGCAGGCCGTGTAGGCTGAGGCTTGGCAATAACGCTGGCGCGGTTTGTCACTACCGTTTCATCGGTAGGGCTGCAGGAAGCTACCACAAGGGCAGCACTAGCTACAAGACAGAATTTAACCTTCATGCTGACGCAGAAAATAACACAAATGACAAAGAAAAGCAAGGACAATTATTTTTAAGCGTCCGGGAAGCGCCTGCACAAGCCAGATTCCGCTGATTCTCTGCCATCAATCAAACGATTCCGCTTGCGATGGAATGCAGAAAATGATAGAATCACGCACAAATGGGAACATTGGCTAAAAGATTGCGTATGGGATGGCAGAAAATCAAGGTACAGGGCTTGATTGACCCACTGCCGGTTCGCCACTCATTGCAAGGATACACCCTCGGCAAGGCCGGGCGCGACTTGAAAGCAGCTACCGATGTAGCCCTGGTGGGGTTGCCGCAGGGCATGGCCTTTGCTGCCATGGCCGGACTGGACAGCATCTACGGCATCATGGCCGCCACAGTGGGCACCTTCATCGCCCCGCTCTTTACCCGCTGCAGCCTGACCGTGAGCGGCCCCAGCAACGCCACCGCCTTCATGCTGGCCAGTTTCTTCCTGGCCTCCTCCCCGGCCATACAGAGCCAGCCGCATATCTTCGTGCCGCTCATCGTCTTCATGGCAGGCTTGTTCTGCGTCATCGGCGCCTTTGTAAAAGCCACCGAGATGCTGCAATTCGTAAGCCGCAGCGTGCTGGTAGGCTATGTCACCGGCGCGGCCACGCTCATCATTGCCTCGCAGGCGCGCTACGTGATGGGGATTAACGATGTCGATGCCGGCAGTTCCTTCTTCACCATGACCAGCGCCATCGTGAACAACCTGCACCTGGTGCAGTGGCAGCCCATTGTGCTGGGCGTACTCAGCTTTGCGCTGTTCATTCCGCTCAAGAAATACCTGCGGCGTCTGCCCACATTTGCGGTTATCCTGGTGGTCATGAGCATGCTTAACTGGGTTCTCAGCCAGCCCTGGGCCGGCGGGCACTTTGCCGGAGTACGCATGCTCAAGGATTTCACCATGAGCGACCTCGTCTGCCGGGCTCCGGCACTGGGCGAACTGGCAGACCACATCAACGAGCTCATCCCCGTCATTGTCGGTATCGCCTTCCTCTCCACCCTGGAGCAGACCGTCATGAGCAAAACTATCTCAGCCAAGACCGGGGAACCCATCAACCTCAACCAGGACACCTTTGCCGTCGGCATGGCCAACATGGGCTCAGCACTCACCACCTCGCTCCCCTGCTCCGCATCGCTCACGCGCTCCATGCTCAACTATACCGCCGGAGCCGCCACGCGATTCTCCGGCGTCTTCTGCGGGCTCATCTGCCTGGGAATCACGTTCATTCTGGCCAATTTCCCGCTCATCTCCAAGATACCGCACAGCGTGCTGGCAGCCCTGGTGCTGGCCAACGCCATTTCGCTGTACGATAAAAAGCTGCTGCGCATCTGTTTCCGCTCCACCAAGGGAGATGCCACCGTACTGCTCATCACCTTTGTAGCCGCCCTGCTGCTGCCGCTGCACATTGCCATCTTCGTGGGCGTCATCATCTCCGTCTCCATCTTCCTGCGAAAAGCCTCCAAACCGGAGCTGGTGGAATACACCTTCGATGACGCCGGCACCCTGCGCGAGCTCGATAAATCCGAAAACCGCCTGCCCCAGATTTCCATTGTCCACGTCGAAGGCGACCTCTTCTTCGGCGCGGCCGACCTCTTCCGCCGCCAGGTGGCCCGCATTGCCGAAGATCCGAACCTCGCCGTAGTTGTGCTGCGCATGCGCAATGCCCGCAACCTGGATGCCACCTCCGTCTGCGCCCTGGAAGAACTCATCCGCTTCATCCGCGAAAAAAGCCGCCACATCATCATCTCCGGCGCCAGCCGCAAGGTATTCCGTATTCTCAAAAAGAGCGGTGTTCTGAACATCCTGCAGGAAAACTGCGATAAAGGAGAAAGCAACATCTTTGTAGTCGAACCCCGGAACCCCAACATGTCTACCCGCAAGGCCCTCATGCGCGCCCAGCAGCTGCTTGGCACCAAGCAGGCAGACATCTCCATCTACACCACCCAGACCAAATGAGCCACCCGCACGCGCAGGAACTGGCACAAGCCCTCGTGGACTGGTTCACCCACCACGGGCGCGACTACCCCTGGCGCTGCACCACCGACCCCTGGGCCATTCTGGTGAGCGAAATCATGCTGCAGCAGACCACCATCCCCACCGTACTGGGGCGGTATGAGGCGTGGATGCAGCAATTCCCCACCCCGGCACACCTGGCCGCCGCCAGCGAGGAACAAGCTCTGCGCTCCTGGGAGGGACTGGGCTACTACCGCCGCGTGCGCGCCCTGCAAGCCGCAGCCCGCGCCATCGTGCAGCAGCATGGCGGTCATTTCCCCACCGGGGAACACGACATCCGCTCCCTGCCCGGCATCGGCGACTACACCGTGGGCGCCCTGCTCAGCTTTGCCTACAACCGCCCCGCACCGCTGGTGGATGCCAATGTCTCGCGAGTCTTTGCCCGTCTGTTCAACGACTCCACCCCTGTGGACTCGCCCGCCGGGCGCAAACTGCACTGGAAATGGGCCGCCGGGCTCGTACACCCCACCAACCCACGAGCCTACAACTCCGCCCTCATGGAACTGGGGCAGACCATCTGCACCAGCGGCACCCCCGACTGCCTTCGCTGCCCGCTCCGCCCATGGTGCCGCGCCGAAAACCCGGCTGCACTCCCCGCCAGGCTCCCCAGAAAAGAAATCACCGCCGTGGAGCATCACGATATTTTCCTGCTCACCCCCGCCGGGCTGCTCATGGAAAAACAAACCGGCGGCAAACGCCACGAAGGCATGTACCGGCTCCCCCGGCGCGCAGCAGATTTCTGCGCCACCCTCCCCCACCTGGCAGACCAGAAATACAGCATCACCCGCTACAAAGTCACCCGCCACCTCTACCAGGCCCCGGCAGACACCCCGCCCCTCCCCGGTG
>JAZNIZ010000070.1:0-29704 GCA_045577775.1 Akkermansia sp.
GACGCTGGGCGCGGGTGCGCGCTATGCCGCCGTGGTGGGGCAGCAGACACTGAACCGCGCCTGCGGCTTTGAAGCCCGCGCCCTGGTGAAGTATGACCTCGGCGACACGCAGACCGATACCAGCGTAGGCTTCATCAACCAAGCTACCCACGCCAACATCGAAAGCGCGGAGATGGGAGCATTCGGCGTAGAATTGGGCGCAGGTATATCGGTTCCCGTAGGCAAGGGCAGCATCTTTGCCGATGGTGCGGTGGAACTGCGAAGCGACTACACGAACTTCAACGCTACCGTAGGCTACAAGATACAGTTCTGAAGCAGCATACATACCCCAAGCATAAACCGCCGCTCACTTTCATGGTGGGCGGCGGTATTTTCATTCCGGTCTCACTATTATCCTTAAATGCGATGTCGCCGCTATGGGAGGTATAGCGGGCTTTTTGGGGCTTTAAGAGAGCGATTTCATACCCGAGGGTAAGCCAAGGTGTTTGATAGCCCATTCTCGCCCGGAAAGTGATTTGAAATATTTCTCCAACACAGATGCTTGTTGTTCTGTTTGAACAGCTATGGCCGAGTGGATTTCCCATGGCGTGAATTTGGGGGTGTGCGGCACGTGCCCTGCGTTGTGCGTTTTGAGTCGTGCAGCTAGGTCAGAGGTATGGCCAACATAGAAGTGGGAGTGCGTGGAGGCATCCCACAGGATGTAAACGTAGTGGAAGTGTGATGTTGGCATGGAGGGAGTATATCGCGGATAGTGTGCAGCGTCAAGGAGGAAGCAGAATGCAAGGACGTACGAAATGGGCTTTGATTTATGCAACACTCCGGCTTCGGCTGAGCCTACGCCGAGACTGGGGGTGTTGCCCGGCTTCGAGTCTCGCTAATGCTCGCTTGCTACGCCCACACGGATGGCGTAGAAAAACAGCGTATCAGGTACCCTGATACGCTGTTTTACGAAGCCTGGAGTAAAAGGGTCATTAGCTTGGAAAAGTTTTGACCGGAAAGCGCGTTTTTTGCTTTTACTACGTTCACCCCAAGCAAATGATGAAAAGATTGTAATATATTGGATAGAAGCCTTTTGTGAAAGAACCTCCACAATTAGGGAGACTTTTACGTCGCTTGTAAGAGGTCATGGAGAATGAAATACAGCATTAGAGATTAAGGATTTATCTTCTGTTCAGCGTGCATCTGACCGGAGCGTTTACACCTGAACACATTTAAGGGAATTCTTCCGATGTAGCAGCATGACAACAACCCCTCTTCAGCCGGTCTTGAGCAGGATGTGGATATGTGGTAGAATGCTCATGCTTTTCCGCCGACATGCCGCATGGCGGGTGTCTACGTGCACCGTCAGCGGGAAGTAAGCCAGTCCTTACCGCTGATGGTAACGTAGCCGCAAGGATACGGAACAGCAGCTAACCATGGCTGGTGGAAAGGAGTTCTGTTTCATGAATCTGAGAAATGGAATCGAGCTGTTAGTGCTTATCCTGAAGATTGTTCTCTTCATTATGAGCCTCTAATGGCGAGTACGCACTCCTGCAGCAACAGGGGTGCGTGCGTTCCTTCCTCTTTTTTTCTGATTTTTAAGTCCGAAAGCTTGACAAAATCGACCATTTTTCTATAATAAGGGCATCCAAGATTCCTCAGATTCATTTTGGACTCTTTTCCGCGAGCTGACTAGTTGCTGATGGTCAGCTCGCTTTCTTTGTATGACCAACGCGATATGCGCACTGCGAGGAAAGTTCGCTCGGAGCCACCATCCGAGCTGCACTTGGGCAGAGCGTGGCAAGCACAAGCCGGACCGGGGTATCGCTATTTCCTCGTGTTCCAGGACAAGGATATCAGCATGACCGGGGCGTACCCCATGAGCGAGTTCCTCAAGATTCTGGGCGAACTGTAACCAACGCACAAAACACCACTTTGCAACCACATGCCCCGTACCCAGCAGACCAAGGGCTCCACTTCGAGCAAATCCACGGCTTTTGCCCGTCTCGGCGTCCCGGGTGGGCGTATCGAAGAGAAGCCCCCAGAAAGGTGGGCGCAAGCCCGAACTCGGAGTCGGAGCTCTGTTTTCACGCCATCGGAAACAAAAATGCAGGAAACGCGCAACAAAATGCCCGCCGCAAGCGTCTATTTATTAGGAAATCGGCACTTTCTGCCATTTTTTGTTGCGGATTCGGTGCCGAGATGTATTATCATAAGTAAAGGAGATAGAGAATGACCAGATTTTTTTTGTACCTGTTGTGTATACTGAGCTTCATGTGTTGTGAAACTCAGGCAAAGATTGCTCCCCCGAAACAGGTGAGAAGTATCAGTTTTGAGTGGGATGAAAATTCCGTGGAGCTCGGTTTGTATACAGAGCCGCAGAAAAAACCGCATCTCAGGATTACTCGACGTCAATTTTACCGAGCAACTGTACGTACAGCCGATGGTAAGAGGCTGGAATTACAGGAGGAAGCTCCACCCATCTCCCCCTCGCGTGAGACGGATGTGCAGATGATTCGCTATGACAATATCCGCGCAGAGTTTACCGAAGGACGGGAGGTACCCCATGTGCAGCTTGGTAAAGACACACAAGTTCACTTGTATTCTTCCCGTGCGAATGAGCCCATCATTGTGCGGGCGCGAGGTTTAAGAATCAGCTTGCATACAGAGTTGTCTGACGGTGAAGAGTATATATGTTCCACTATCACACCGCGAAAAGGCAAGCCCCGCACGGTACGCCGACTCTTATGGAAGAATGAATATAACCTCCCGACGCAGATTGTTTCCATAGAGCCCGGGGTGATGCAGCCGCAAAATAAATTGTACCTGACCGTTCAGGTGGGGGCTTTACGCTGTATACTGAATGAGGATGGGGGGCTCATTGTGTGTCAACCTCCCGTTGAACATTCAGAGATAGAGCATTAATCTTATGACCACCATCCACAGAATCCTGACCACCACAGCCCTGTGCCTTGCGGCGGTGGGGGTGAGAGAACATGTGAAAATGATACCTTAATTGTCTATGCCTCTCATTTATTGCCTGTTTTGTTTATTGTCTGCTGTGTTGATTCTCGTGTGGACGGGATTAAACATGATGCAGGCAGCGTGGACTTTTGATTCTCAGTGGAGCGTACTTTTACTCTGTGGGGTAGCTTCTGCGTTAAGCGTAATGCTGGCTGCGTGGCAGAGTTCGCGTGGGGGATTTCGTCCGGCCTTGCGAGGGCTGCTGTTTGCAGGCATATACTCAGTTTTGATTATGACCCTGCGATTCGGACTCCGCTCGTATCTTGATAAAGGTTGGCTGGTTTGGTTCATTCTCGCCTCGGCGTTGTTGGTGCCTTTGTATGCAGGGTACTGTGTGCTAGTTCAGCGTAAGAGAAGAAAACACCCACAAGACTAGGAAGCCCCCCCCAGAAAGGAGAACTCAAGCCCGAACTCGAAGATGGAGCTCTTTTTTCCCGCCATCGGCAACAAAAATGCAGGAAACGCGCAACAAAATGCCCGCTGGGGAGCGTCTATTTATTAGAAAATCTGCACTTTCTGCCATTTTTGTTGCGGATTCGGCAGCGAAATGTGTTAATATAGGAGTATGGAAATAAATCACATTTTTGAGAGCTTTTTATGAAAACAATTTTATTTACAGCCAGCCTGTTATTTGCTCCGCTGTGCCTGGCAGACGCGGAGCGGGAGCATTTGATTTATGAGGCCGACTGTTTCGTGGACACAGAACTACGTTGCCCCTCACTGGATGGACAGACCGAGCTGGTGTATCGAGGCTCCCGCCATGCAGAGCGGGAAGACATAAGTGTGGTCAACGACATGGTGATAATTCTGAAAAACGGGAGGGAAATCCCCCTCGGCGCGCTTTTCTGTGCCATGCCGATATACAAAGCCAATATCATCCGTCAGCCGTGGTCACCTGACGGCAAATGGCTGGTATTCCCCTCCGGCCGCTTCTACTATTGCTTCTACCCGGTAGCAGCGTTGCACGATAATTGCTTCAGCAGTAAGAATTTCAGAATACTCTCTGTGACGCAACCATCTATGCACGCTATCGGCGAGAGAGAAGACGGATCGATCATAAGCGAGATCCGACAAACTCACTTCATACTTGAAGGCGGACACTGGGAGGCAGATGGCTCCTTTACATTCCGTGCCGGATTGTCTGGCTATTTAGCTCCTTATTCCGCATCTGTTTCAGACGACGGCGTTATTTACAAACAAGCAGGTGATATGGTTAATCACCGTCCATAACTCATTTACAAGAGCTATGAATCAGCGTTTCCACAAGAGATTATTCCCCCGAATCCTCGCCACCACAGCCCTGTGACTTGCGGCGGGGCTTGCAGTGCCTGTTCGTCTGCCTGTGCGGGTGGCAGGGGATGTATGGCGATATCGTGGAGCCGCTGGCGTGAGCTTTGCCCTTGGCGCTGCTGCTGGGGCTGTGTCTGCGTGGGGCGCGGCCGCGTTTCGGCGCCCGCTGCACGGCGCTGCTGTACCTGCCGGTTATCATCCTCTTCCTCGGCGCGGTATTGCCCTATTATGCTTGCCGGTGGGAGGAACGCCTCATCCCGGCCGCATTGTCAATCCTCTGTGCCTGGGGCGCCACCCGGCTGACCCGACGCCCCGTATAGAGCGCCGGCTTTTGTCGCCGGGGGCACGCCTACCCCTTAGCGGGAGATGGTGAGGTAGCCACCGCTGAGGTGACAGGCTTGGTAATTCATATTATTTAGGAGCGCGGTAGCGGTGTGGCCTCGCACGCCGCTTTGGCAGAACACAAGTATTTGTTGCCCGTGGGGCAGTTCCTGCATACGTTCTCTCAATTGAGAAAGCGGTATATTAACTGCTCCCGGGTAGGGCGCCTGCAAAACTTCGGCCGGTTCTCGCACATCTAGCAGAAAACTATCGGCGTTTATATCATCCTTATGCGCAATGGGGTGCAGCCCCTCCAGGTTATTTACCGCTGCCAAGGCAAGCTGGTTGACAGCATCCTTGGGCGAGCCTTCTTGTGGGGAGTAGCTCAACTCTGCGGCAGCAAGGTCGTGCACCGTAGCGTTGCACGCCAGGAGCGCAGCCACCACATCAGTTCGGCGCGCAGCACCTGACTTGCCTATGGCAGTGTAGCCCAGCAACTTACCGTTGCTGCGGCGGTATACCAACCGAGCATGAATGGGACTTGCCCCGGGGTAGTAGCTAACGTGCTGAGTGTGGTGCCCGTCCACATATTCGTAGTCAGAGTCTCCGCTGCGGGTGAGCGTGTCAATATTGAGCCCGGTCATGGAGATAGTGGTACCGAAAAGCCGCAACACGGCAGTTCCCACCACACCCGTAAACACAGCCGGACGCCCGGCAATATCATCTGCCGCAACTCGTGCCTGCTTTTGCGCCACGCCGGCCATGGCTAAGCGTGTGGGCAGCCCAGTGATTCGGTTTGTGGTTTGGACGGCATCGCCCACGGCCCAAACGCCCGGGGCACTGGTGCGCATCTGCTCGTCCACCCAAATGGCACCCGTTTCACCTATGCGCAGCCCGGCGTTTTGTGCCAGGCTTATCTCGGGGCGCACGCCAACGGAGAGCAATATCAAATCTGCCTCGGCACTGTTCCATGTGTCGTTATAAGCTTGCAGGCGGCCGCTTTCGCAGCGGCGTATTCCCTTGGCGATTTTACCGACTTCGACCCCGATTCCATGAGCTGCCAGCAACTCCTCCACGTAGGTGGACATGTGGGCATCCAGCGGTGGCAGAACATGACTGCCGCCCTCCACTAGGCTGACCTCTATGCCGGCAAGTTGTAGATTTTCCGCTACTTCCGGCCCAATAAACCCGGCACCTATCACCAGGGCACGGCGGACCTTGTGCTCTGCAATGTAGCGGCGAATAGCATTGGCATCGGGCACGGTGCGCAGCGTCATCACCCCGGGCAGATCTACGCCCGGCATGGGCGGGCGCAGCGGTGCTGCACCGGGAGAGAGTACCAGTTCATCGTACGGCATCTGTATTTTCTCCCCCGTTACCAAATTGGTTGCTCCTACGGTTCGCTGCTGCGGGTCTATGCTGTACACCTCGTGCCGTAACAGTACGTCTATGCCGTAGCGCGTGCGAAATAGCTCGGGCGTGGCCAACAGTAGCGAGCTTTCTTTCTCAATGACACCGCCGATATAATACGGCAGCCCGCAGTTGGCGAAGGAAACGTGCTCGCCGCGCTCGATGATGATGATTTCTCGCTCTGTGCCCAAGCGGCTCAGGCGCGCCGCAACCGTGGCACCTCCGGCCACTCCGCCTATGATGATGGTTCTCTTCTTGCTCATGGTTGTTTATGGGGTTATGGTTGTTTATGGGGTTATGGTTGAAAAATCTTTTTACCGGTTCCAGGGCATGCGGGCCAGCAAAAGAGCCAGTCCGCATGTTCCCGTGATTCCGGCTACCAACAGACCTAAGCTTGTGAATAACGGTATTGCCAGCCACCAGGGGCTATGGACTATCCCCAATCCCAGGCTCAACAGGTTCATGCTGCCTATTATCAGTTGAACCTGCCGCATCAGTGAGATGCCGTGCCGCCCCTCTTCCTGCTCTTGCGGCAAACCGGCTGCTACCCACGCATTCATCCCTCCCTCCAGTACTTCCGCCTCTATTCCGCGTGCCTTTAGTAAAAGTTGTGCCTTCGCAGCGCGTACCCCACTTTGGCATACCAGAACCGGCACGCCGCCCGTGGCAGTACTGCCGGGTATTTGACCGCCCTCAATCTCAGCCAATGGCAGATGCTCGGCCCCGGCTATATGCCCCGCCCGCCACTCGTTCCCGCTGCGTACATCGACCACCTGCACGCGCCCTGCTGTATGCTCTTGTTGTAACGTTGTTGCCCTCATGTCTATATGCGCATATTGCGATATCGACAAAATACACTTGACTTTTCCTCCTGTCAATACTAAAATGTGCGTGTGACGAAAAAATTGACATCTATCAAGTTCAGCCCGCAAATGACGGAAGAGGTGGCGGGGTATTTCAAAATGCTTTCCGAACCGGTTCGGCTGCACATGTTGGGGTCGATATGCAGCGAGGGCGCAGCCACCATAGGCGAGCTGACCGAGCGATTGGGGCTGTGCCAAAGTGTTGTATCTCGCCACATGAAATTGATGACCGAGCACGGTGTTGTCTGTAAAAAGACGGAAAATGGGCGCACTTTGTACTATTTTGCGGACGACTGCCTGTGCAGTATATGCGCTCCGGTTGTGGAAAAAATACGAGCACGCGCCGCCGAGCAGAGCCGCTTGCTGTGAGCCGCAGCAATTTACAAAGCCGTTGCCCCATTATACTTCGGGCAACGGCTTTGTGTTTCATTTAAGGGAAAACGGGAAGGGGGGCCTCGGCACGCCTACGCCCCCCCAAAAAAAAGGCAAGTTACTTGCGGCGACGACGTGCTGCCAAACCAGCCAAAGCCAGCAGAGAAAGCGAGGCCGTAGTGGGCTCGGGTACAGTAAGCGCTTTCACCTCAGATGCAGTAAGGGCTCTATTGTAGATGAGAATGTTGTCATAGTTTGTGGGTGCTGAGTTTGCAGCAGTACCAAAATATCCAAACTGCATGTTATTGATAGCATTATTACCCGTAATATTTGTAGCACTTGCAGTGGTGCTTGTACCTTTATGAAGCCCATTTACATAAAAATCTAAAATTAAAGTAGAAGCAGCTGTCGGTGAGACTGAACCAACAAGGGTAAGTGTAGTCCATTCTGAAGTCAATTGTTCTGCTGAAAGAGTCTCTGAAACAGCAGTGAGTGGAGCCCCAAGGAATTGCGCAGAAATAACATTATTATTCAATGTTATGCTGATGCTTCGCCATGCCTGACTCATGGCGCCGTTAGACATACTGAGAAGAGTGCCATTCTGTGCGTTGTTTATATCAAAACTTACAGTAAAGCCATCTGCTGCCTTGAGCCCGGCAGCAGTCGTATAGGGATGCTTGCCTGCTATTAAGCTTTCCCCATAGCCTGCCGTGTTCCATGTGGGCAATTCATTCCATGTGATTCCGGAGCCTGCTGTAAGCGCATTAGATGAATCAAAGTTCCAATAAGCTTTGAGATTAGGGTCTTCTGTATCTATTTCGGCCAATGTCGCCCCCATAGAAACACTACTTAAAGCGCAAAGCGCAATAATTGTTTTCTTCATATTTGTAAGAATTGATTGTTAAGAGTTTTGCTCAGCTCGTGTAGGGATACCCGTTCCCTCACACGTCGGGATGCTGAGATACCAGCCCCGAGCTGATGAACCTAATATACATAATTTTAAATGCTGTAGCAAGACTAAAAGTTGTAAAATACTAAATAAATGATGTTAAGAGCTAAAAGGCAAGAGTGCTCCGCATCTTATTTGCAACACCCTAAAATCACTCATCTTGTTGATATACAATCATTATACACAAGTACAGCATTTAAAATGCTGATACAGCCCTGTTTTCAACCCCGTCTTTCTGACGCGGATTTTCATCTACCCGGCGTGTCGCTGACTGCTCTTTATCTTTCTCTGGCGGTAATATGGTTAGTTGTGTACGATATCCGCAGAATTTTCAGAAAGTATAGAGGAAATCAGTTTACACCACCTGCAAAACTATGATGCGCCTTATCAACAAGATGCCGGAGTGCCGTTTTGCACCATCGGCAACAAAAATGCAGGAATCGCGCAACAATATGCCTGCCGCGCGCGTCTATTTATTAGAAAAAACGCATCTTCTGCTGTTTTTTTTGCTGCGGATTCGGCGGGAGATGTGTTAATATGGGTGTAAAGAAGAACGACTGCATGAAGGACAAAATGACGATGAAGGGAATCATGTTGCACCCGGCCGCTATTACCGCAGTTCTCTACATACTAACGAATATCGTGTACTGGGGGTGGATATCCGGTTGCGAAGCGGTCCCGATTATCGGTGAGATTTTTGCGCTGGTTTGTACCGGTGGTTTGAACGCCGGACTGCTTGTGCTGCTGTGTTCCTGTCCTGAGTTTCGAAGTTTTGTGGGAGGCTCGCTGCTGACCTTGGCCGCTCTTCTGCTTTTTGCATTTCTACCATTATGTATTGAGATTAATCGGGTGCTGCCAACAGATGCGCAGGCGCCTCTGGCTTTTATCTTCTGGGGCGGGGCTGCTGCGGCTGCTCATGCCCTTCTTGTCGGCCTCATGGTTTTGATTTCTCCATTTTTTCGCCGACAGAAAGCAGAATCAAAGAAAGAAGGAGATAAATAATGATGAAAAACGTTTTCCACAGAATCCATGCCACCACAGCCCTCTGCCTTGCGGCGTTGGTTGTTTCCGGCTGTACAAAACTGAACTTGGTAGAGCAGCTGAATCCGGAGGACAGGCGCGTGCCTATTGTTGATGCTAATCCTAAACGTTTCACCCTTTTCGAGTTGAATGGTAGCTATTATGTACCCCTTACCGTGTGTATGGGTAAGGAAGATGTGCCGATATTGGGCAGGCGAAATGCCAATGTGGATGGGCTGTTTACCGAACGTGTCAGTTATACTCCGGATCCCACAACAGCGCAAGTATGGTTATTTCCGCTCAGCGATAAAGAAGCTACCGAGTGTTTGGAAGAGTTGCACCCGAACATGGCTGATATTGCGGTAAAACAAGAGCACGACATCGATATGGCGCCCATTATTGCCTCCTCATCCTTTGATTTCAAACGAGCACGAGTCTGTGGTAAAGTGCGCATGTTTTGCCCGCAAAGTGTACAAGCCAACCAAAATGGCTTGTACTACTCCACGCCGCGCCTACCTGTAGAAAAAGGCACCCGCTCCTTTGGTTACTATGTGGCATACGGCCCGGTTTGGTGTGTGGATGCTGTGGGTAATGTTGCTATTGGTGCTGCCGAGGCCGCCGTGGCTGCCCCCTTTGCCGTCATATTGGTCGGGATCATGATGGATGGAGTGGCACGCTTCTCTGACGGAAGCCATGCAGAGAAAAGACAAGGAAATCGTGTCTCAACTTCTCGCTAATGGAGCAATTCCTTTCCCTCCGCCTGGAGGCTCCTTCTGGAAGAACAAAGCTGAGGGCAACCCGGAATATGCCGAGATTCTCTCCATTATCCAGGCAGCTCAGAAGAAATACCCTGTCTACACGAGCATTCTGTACTCTGATGTGTATCGTAAGCGACACAGCCAGAAGTAACGTGGGTCTGTTTCAGATTTGCTGGTCCACGTAATAAATTATGCGTTGGCAAAATACGGCGCTCCTCGACAAATCGGAATTGTCGAAGCGATGGCGAGCCAAAGGCTAGCGGAATTTGGAGTCCCGTGGGGACGTAAGTTCCGCGGTCGTGTTGACCGCAAATGGCTCGATGTCTGTACCTATGTGGAGAAAGGCGGGGTGGGAACCGGCAGTGTGGCATTCGATGAAAACATGGGGGCTACCTTCACAGCAGTTGCCGGGCTTCGCGCTGCTCCGGTCGTCATCCCCGAACCTGCAACCGCTGTACTGGGAATTGCAGCCCTGCTCGGACTTGCTGCCAGACGCCGACGCTGAGCCACTATACCAACAACGTCTATACCATAGCCTGTTTCCTGCGAGATGAAGGGGTCAGAGAAGACCAAGTCTTTATGGTAGCAGGGTCAGGGACCACATGGGGAATCCGTTCCAGACAGGCTACCGGAAATCATGACTCCAGGATGGTGTGATTAAGGAAAGATACCGGTTAAGGCGGGGCTGATTAGTGCGGCTTGAAGGTGATGACCTTCCGGCGGGGGAGATGGTGTGCGCTTGCCGTGGCGGGGAGAAGCAGCCGCCGCGGGGCACGTTCCCGGATGCGGAAGGTGCCGAAGTGAGCCAGTTTTACCTCGTGGTCATCGAGTAAACCATCGCGGATGGCACGCAGCACGGCATCGAGGGCGAGCTGGGCGGCCATGGGAGTGGCGGTGCCGCCCAGGTGCTGGCGCACTATTTCCTGAAAAGCCGCGCGGTTCATGAGCTTATTCCCGGTTGGAGTTCATGCGGCTCAGCAGAATAAGTGCGTAGTAAAGCAACATAGCCAGCGATGAAAGAGCCGCGGAAACATAGGTCATGGCGGCCCAGCGCAGGGCAGAGCCGGCCTGACCATGCATGGACCGGGTAGCGAGACCGCTTCGCTCCAGCCATGCCAGCGCCCGGCGCGAGGCATCAAATTCCACCGGCAGGGTAACCAGAGCAAAAAGAGTGGTGGTGGCATAGAGCGCAAGGCCAATCCAGGCTACCGTGGTGCCGCTGCCCATGGCGAGCAAGCCAAACCCGACCATGAGCACAATCTGCCCCAGGCGTGAGCCGAAATTCACCATAGGAACCAGGGATGAGCGGAGCCCGAGCCAGGGATAGGCACATGCATGCTGCACGGCGTGTCCGCATTCGTGCGCGGCCACGGCCATAGCGGCTACACTGGCTTCGTTGTACACGCTTTCGCTGAGGTTTACGGTGCGGTCAAGCGGGTTGTAGTGGTCGGTGAGGCGACCGGGGGTGCAGATAACCTGTACATGGTCCAGCCCGTTCTGGTGCAACATGCGCCGGGCGGCTTCTGCGCCGGTAAGTGGCGCCGGTTCCTGGGAATAACGGTTAAAGGCATTCCTGAGCCCCATTTGCACAGCTCCGCCCAGCAGCATGCAGAGCAGCAGAATAACAAGACCAATCATGGTGGCACCACTGTACATGCCGGCAGAACTGGTGTTGTAAAAATCATTGCTGTAGTAATAGGAAGACTGAGCCAGGATAGTGGATAAAGTAATCATAAAATACTATTTGCAGGTCAGATGCCGCGAGCGGTGATGTTGTTCAAAAATTGACATTTCTGGCATTTTGTTGCAGGTGGTGTGCGCCGATGCGGCGAACCGGGCTACCGGCAAAAAGTTCCTGGAACGCCGGTTCCTCTATTACTCGCAGAGCCGGACAGGGTATGGTCTGTAAGTGCGCCGGCATGAGCAGGTGCGGGTCAATACGTTGCGGAGTGAGCGATTGGGGACGGTTCCAAGGGCAGGCTTCCTGGCAGGCGTCGCAGCCGTAGAGCCGGGGGCCTTGCAGGGCGGCGATATCGGTCGGTGGGGTTGCCCTGGCTTCAATCGTCCAGTAGGCAAGGCAGCGGCGGGCATCACAGCAGCCGTTCTGCAGTGCACCTGTGGGGCAGGCCTGCTCGCAACGGTGGCAGTTGCCGCAGTGGTTCGGCATGGGGGAATCTGTGGGTAATTCCAGCGTGGTAAGGATGCTTGCAAGGAAGCAATAGGAGCCTCGTCCGGGGCGGATAAGCAGCCCATTGCGTCCAATCCAGCCAAGCCCGGCCTGCGCGGCAAAGAAGCGCTCGCTCACGGGGCCGCTGTCGGTGAAACACCGTTGAACTCCGCCGTAAAACTGCAATGTCTCATCTAAATCTGCCAGTTTGCCTGCCAGCAATTTATGATAATCTTCGCCCTGTGCGTAGCGAGCCATGGAGCCGGGGCTCCGGCGTGCATCGCAGCGGGGGTATTCGTAGGTGAGCATGATGATGCTTCGCACCCCCGGCAGAACCAGGTCGGGGTTTTGCCGGGCAGGCAGGTGGCGTTCCAGCCATTTCATATCGGCGTGCTTGCCCCCGGCTATATATTGCGCGAGCCTCTCTCCCTGGCAGGCGTGAGGCGTAGCTACGCCCACTCCGGAAAAGCCGAGAGCCGCGGCAACCTGTTCCAAAGCCTGGCGAATGGGGTGCATGGGTCAGAGTTCGTCCGTTTCGGGTGAAATGAGCAGCCAGGAGTGGAGCAACTCGCGCGTTCTGTCTGTGACCGGCAGGGCTCGAATCAGGTGAAGGGTGGCGTTATCCACCCGCTTGCGGTAGGGTGTGCTGCTTTTGTTGCTGGCGCGTATACCCTCTTTAAAAGCCAGGCGTTGCATGTTGGCAGAGGCTTCTTTGTTGCCCAGATTCGCCGACTTTCGGTACAGGCGGTAAGCTGTTTCGTAGTCGCGGGGGGTAGGGTAGCCGTTCTCGAACATGGTACCCAGGTTGTTCAGGCATTGCGCATCGTTGAGTACACCGCCCAGCCGGTACAGCTCGAAAGCCTTGCGTGCATCTCTCGGCATGCCGAGACCATGGGCGCACATATGCCCCATGTAGAAGAACAGATGCGGTGTGCGGGGGTTCTTTTTTGCCTGTTTGTACAAGATTGTCCAGGCTCGTTCCGGGTTCTTTTCTGTTCCTATACCGTTCATCAGGTACCGGGCTTCTTCAACCTTGGCCCGGGGCATGCCGCGATAGGCGGCCTGCTGTATCCAGGTATAAGCTTCAGGTTTATCCGGCTGGCAACCTATGCCTTTTTCCAGCAGAAGCGCCAGGCGGAACATAGCTTCCGTGCGGAGCTTGCTCCCATTACTCAGAGAATCCAGTTTTTCCTCTCCTGCCAGGGTGCGGGTCAGTCGCAGTGCATGTTCCGGGTTGGAGGGTAGCCCCTTGAACTTACCGTCGTACACATCCAGCAGCAGCAGGGTGGCCTCTGTATGCCCCTCGCGTGCGCAGGTCTCCAGCAGCATGGGTACACTGCTCACATCCTGTATGGAGCGGTCCTCTAACATGGCGCGTGCCTGCACATACATGCCTTCCACATCCCACTGGCTGAGCGAATTCTCTACCTGAGCCTGCGCGCAGGCACAGCCGGCCAGGCAAAGTAGAAATCGGGTGAGTCGGTGGTGCAGCATGCCTTGTGTATAGCACGCATGACCTCATTTGTCCATGTTTTTCCGTATGTGTATAGATTTATGCTTGACTTTGTGCTTCCCCGCATGTAATATCTCGCTCGCCGTTTCGGCGGTACCAGTGCGCGAATAGCTCAGTTGGTAGAGCAGTAGACTTTTAATCTATTGGTCTCGGGTTCGAGTCCCGATTCGCGTACTACATGTCCCCATCGTCTAGGGGTTAGGACATATGATTCTCAGTCATAGAACCGCGGTTCGAATCCGCGTGGGGATGTAACAGAAAAGCCCGGGGTGATTCACCCCGGGCTTTTCTGTTGGTGTGTTAAGGGAGGTAGAGATCCGGATTCAGCGGTCGGATTTGCTGCAGCCTTTCCTCAAGGCGTTGCTGCTGGGTTTTATCGCGCGAGATTCCGTGGTTGTACCCGGCGGCTTCCAGGGCATCCAGCATCTTGTCGGAGGGGATTTCAAAGCTGCAATCCGGGTGCAGATATGACTCTACGAGGCCGGGATTCAGCCTGCGTTCTGCACCATGGCGGAGAAGCAGCCGGACCATTTCTGCGCTTTCGGCATGCAGGGCTGCTGCCTCCAGAATGCTGCCATGGTCGGTGCTGCGGGCGTTTGCATCTGCCCCGGCCTCTATAAGAATCCTGGCGGTTTCAAGATCACCGTCGGAGGCCGCGTGCCACAGCGCGGTGATGTTCCTGGCGTCTGCCGCATTGACGTCTGCCCCGGCTTGGAGGAGCAGGGGAACCAACCGGGTGTGATGCTCCTTCACCGCCTGAATGAGCGGCGTATCGCCCTGTTTTGCCTTTTTGTTCACATCTGCCCCGGCGACCAGCAAATCGCGCACGATATCCTCGTGGCCTTCGCTAGCCGCGTAGTTGAGCGGCGTACCCAGAAGCGGGTCATCCTCCATCTGGTCGACGTCTGCCCCATGTTTGAGCAGGAGCTGCACCATTTCCCGCCTGTTCCGTCCGACGGCACCCAGAAGCGGCGCTCCCTGGTTCACATCTGCCCCGGCGGCGAGAAGCGCCAGCACAATGTCGTTGTGCCCCTGGGCCGCCGCTGTGCGCAGTGGGGTATTGTTATAGTTGTCTGGTGCATTGAGCTCCGCCCCATGCTCAATCCAGTGCTTTACCTCTGCCATGTTGCCCTCGTCGATGGCGAGAAACAGGTTATCCTGCGGTGTGGGGGGCGCCTGTTGCTTCTGCCGGTTTTCCTGCGCAGTCTGGAGCAGAAGCTCGGCCAGTGACTTTTGCTGTGGCGCTTCCGTTGCCTGCTGGCAGGCAAGCTGCGGCAGGGCACAGAATCCGGCGAGCATGAGCGGGAGCAGGGTGCGTGCGTGGGGCATGGGTGGCATTATAGTAGAACGAGCGGCAGATTCAAGCCTGAATTGACCCCCACAAGGCAAAAGATCGATGCTCCTTCTGGAACATCGGCCTTGCTTACTAATCAATGAAGAAGGTTTTACTTGCGGCGGCGGCGGGCTGCCAGACCAGCGAGGGCAAGCAGGGAAAGTGTGACAGTGGCGGGCTCGGGAATCGTTCGCATTGTCCCGGCAATGGTGTCCAGCGTAGTTGCGCTAAGCAGTCTACCCTGCGTACCGTTTTCCCACACAGCAAAACTTGTTATGGCAGAAGCATTTGCAAAGCTGATGCGGGGGGGAAGTATACGGGAATATGCTTTACTTATGGTGGGTGTTCTGGTATATGTAAGTGCATGGCAGATAAGAAGGAAAGTAGGTTTTTCTCATGGGGGATTCCGGTGTTGCTGGCGGTGGTGCCTGTGCTGGTGGTGTGGGGGCAGTATGAGGTGATGCGGGTGATGCAGGAAGCGGCAGATTTGAGGGGTGAGTGGGCGAAGAATGGCTGGGTGATACTGGTGGCGTTCTGTTTGCTGGTGTTTCTGTTCTGCTGCGGGGTGGGATGGCTGGTGGTTGCGGTGGTGAGGAGTGCGCGGCAGCGGCGCTGGTGGGGCGTGGTGGGGCATTGCGCTGTGGGGCTTATTACCTATGGAATATGGGTCGCATGCGCGCTGGTGTGCTTGTTGCTCTGGGCAGGTGGAGGGCCGGATACGTTTGCCATGGAGCTGGCGCTGCCGGCAGAGCGTGAGTTTGTGTGCCCCCGGCATATGGATGGGGCAGATGTGGATGCCGATGATGCCCGCGCCGGGCGGGTGCGGGAGTTGTGCGCGCTGCGTCCGCAGCTGCCGGAACCCCAGCCGCGGGAGGGTGATGTGACGGCTCCGGAGCTGCCGCATACGCAGAAGCTGGCGAGTGAGGCGCCAGATTTGCTGCAGGAATATGTACTGCGGTGCCTGTATGCGGAGGCGGTGAATCCGCGTTTTTCCTCGGCTGTGCTTTATAGCTATCAACACGCTCGACTGTGGCATGCTGATTCGCTGGATGCTCAGCGGCTGGCTGAGCCGGAGGATTCGCAGCAGTGTATCGACCTGGGCAATGGCTGGAAATGGGACTTTGCGGAGGCGGTGGATGCGCAGGCGGATGCCGCCCGGCTGGAGGCAGAACTGGCACCGCTGGCGCAGAATCCTGCCCCGGAGCAGTTGGATGCCATGGTGCCGACGGCTCCTGCTGTTCCCTTTTTATCGCTCTGGAAGGATTATACTTACGACCACGAGGGCGAGCTGTGCTACGGTGCGCTGCTGGTGATTCCGAAAGCTTATCCGGCGGGAGAATGGACGCTGAAGGCGTACGAATACACCGAGCGCAAGCCGCTTCGCTTTGACAACGTGAAGACAGAATGCGCGAGCCCGGGGGCATACGCATGGGATATGCGCGTGTACAGTGGCCGCGTGGGGCAGTACTATGGCTCTGTGTGGGAAATCTGGTTTCACCCGGCAGCGGGGGGCGAACCCCGCTGCGTTGCCACGCAGGAGTTCCTGATGATGGGGAATTAGAGCGGGGCCCGGAGCAGATTGCGTGTTTGACCGGTGGGGGGAGGGCTGAGTGAGTCTCCGCGTAGCGTGGCATCCTCGCCAGATAATGGAATTATGTCTAAGCTTGTTCTCGACAAATGGCGAGGAATATGATTTAGTACTCCCGCACTAAGATTTTTCTAACGCATATGAAGTCCTACACCATTTTCCAGAAGTCTGACGACGAGACCGTCAACGCTTTCCTTGAGTGGATGCGTAACCAGGAACGCGGCGTATATCGCGCAGCTCTCCGCGAGCTGGGCGCGCTCAAGAAGCTGCGTCCCCAGTATATGCAGCAGAAACCCGTGGCAGAACAGTTTGCATGGATTAAGAAGATGCTGACCTGGAAACCCTCCGAAACCATTGCTGACCACCTGCTGCAGGTGTGGCTGATTCGTAAGCACGAGGGTATGCTGGTGAGCTTCATTGAGAAACTGGGCATTGAGCACAACGGCCACGGCGTGGTGGATGTGCTGCCCGAGACGCTTGATGCCGATAAGCTCAAGGAGGCTGTGGATGCTCTGTTCGAAACATATCCTGCCGGTGCGGTTTCCGTGTACCTGCACATGTTCCAGAACCAGACCGAGGACGGCTGGCCCGAGCTGCAGGCTATCCTCGACAACGACGAGCGCATTACCATCAAGTAATCGCTATTGATCTATATTGCCGAAGCGGCCGGCACGGGTGGGGAACTGCCCTCCGGTCGCTTCTTCTCTTTTGGTGCAGCCATGACCGAGGATGAACAGTTTATGCTGCTTGCCATGCGCGAAGCCGAAAAGGCACGCGAGGTGGGCGAGGTGCCCTGTGGCTGCGTGGTGGTGAAGGAGGGCCGCGTGATTGCCCGCGGCTGGAACCAGGTGGAAACCCTCAAGGATGCCACGGCCCATGCGGAAATGCTTGCTCTTACCGCTGCGGAGGCTGCAGTGGGCGATTGGCGCCTGGAGGGTTGCACCGTTTATGTGACCAAGGAACCTTGCCCCATGTGCGCGGGGGCTCTGGTGCATTGCAGGCCAGACCGCGTGGTGTTTGGTATACCAGACCCCAGAGGCGGTGCCTGCGGTGGGTGGATTAACCTGCTGGATTCCAACCCTCCGCTCAACCACAAATGCGCAGTGCAGGGTGGGGTGCTGGGTGCTGCCTGCCTGGAGCAATTTCAATCGTTTTTCCGCGCGGCGCGTGCTGCCGCCAAGGAACGTAAGCGCCGTGAACGAGAGGAGGTAAATGATGCTGCCGAAGATTGAAATATACCTGAATGTGGAAAATGACTGGGTGACAGAAACGCTGGTGGAGCGCTTCCGCGTTGCTTTGCAGGCGCTTTTGCCGGAACTGCTGCAGGCACCCCAGGGACCTGACCACGTTCTTTCTTCTCTCGATGTGGTGGAAATCTCCATTGTGGACGACCCCACCATAGCTGAAGTGCATGCTGAATTCTTGAACGACCCCACGGCAACGGACGCCATCACTTTTCCTTATGGAGAGGTGCTGGTGAGCTGCGATACCGCGGCTGGCTATGCAGCCGCACACGGCCTGCCGCGTGAGGAGGAGTTGTTCCGCTACATGGTGCATGGCCTCACGCACCTGCACGGTTACCTGGACTATGAACCGGCAGATCGGGAGGCTCTTTTTGCGGTGCAGGAACCACTGGTTGCTCACTACTTCCCGAATTGATGGGTGGGTGGCCTAAAAATAAAATCAATCCCAAGGAGCTGAGCGAGATTGTTACGCTCTGTCTCGTGCGCGTAGCAAGCGGAAATTTGAACCCACAGCGTGGGCGGTAGCCCGGGAAGAACCGCAACGCGGCGCGAGCCCAGGACAGGGGTAACAAAAAAGTACCACCACATAGGTAACACAAGTTCCAGGAGGCTCTTTTTCAGATTTGCTGATGAATCTTAGCTGTCACAATAACACAATTTTAAATAAAAAGCAGTAGTTCATCCTTGTTTTTGCTTGTAGCACGCGTTACAAGAGGTTGAAGCTAAATAAAATATTCAAAAGCAAAGGTTGGACTACCGCTGGATTCAATATCTCTCGAAACTGGATTTTTACCCTGCAAAACCCTGAGCATGCACTTTTTTTCACAAAGTGTCGCATTTAAACTTGCAATTCACCATGCGGTTCCTTGAGCATGAATGTGCCTTGACGAGGCGGGGGCCGCATGCTAGTATTTCCCCGTATGAAAAAGCCCTCCAGCTTGCAGCCATCAGTTTCCCGTATGCAGTTGCGTATGCGGAACCTGCCAGCTCTGCTGCCGGTGGAGCGGGCGCTTGCGTACTACTGCGCGGGGCTGAATAAGCAGGCGTTTTGTGCATCGATAAGAAAGGGAGATGCTGCTGCGGTGAATCTGGCGCTGGATGTGGTGGCTGCTGAGTTGTGGCTGGGTGAGCACGACGCCGGGCGCTACGGCCGCCCGTTTCGCGCTGCTTTGCGGCGTGCCTGTCTTTCCGGTGGCATGACGCCGGAGCAGAAACGCGTGCTGCGGAGCATTGAAATGCGCAACTGGAGACGCCTGGTGCTGCGGGCCCGGCATTCGGAACCGGGCGATGCCCAGCAGCGGGCGGCGCGTCGTCTGCCGGGGCAGCGGAGGGTGATGCAGCAGTGTTTTGATATGCAGCCGGTGCTGGAAGTGCCGCTGGACGAGTGGCCTGCTGTGGCGCCGCCTGCCGGTTTGCTGCAGAAAGGGGTGCGGCGTGGCTGGTTTTCTGCCGAAACGGCGGAAAAGCTGGCGGCGTCATCGTATGATATGCTCATGGAGTTGCTGCACCCGCCGATAAGGGTTGTCGACCCGCGGATTGAGCCTGTGCCTGAGGCGAAGATGCCGGATGTGACGGCGCAGATACCCGGGGATGCTTTGTGTTATTATTTCGGCTGCGAGAGGAGGAATACTGTTCGCTGGGTGGTGGCCCCGTGGTGCGAGCTGCGCGGCCGCTGCGGCCTGGTGCTGGCTGCGGATGCTTCTTTTTTCCTGAATCTGGATGAGTGGGGGGGCGTGAACGGAACTCTTACCCCCTGAAGCGGAATATTTGTCTGGACTCGGGAGCCATTCTGCGTTAGTATGTGAGCATGATGACGGCGTTTACTCCCATGCTTGCTCACAACCCGGAGCTCATTCTTCAGATTGTTACAGGTATTTTCTTCGTTATTGCCTTGCTGCACGCGGGGTGGTACTGGTTTGTGCATCAGGTGGGTTTCATGCTGGCATCTATCGGTACCAAGGTGGAGCTGTGGAGCAAGGTGGCTCTGCCCCTGGTGCTGATTCCGATTTCAGGGATGATGACGGTGTGTGTGCCGTTGCTGCTGTGGCTGATTATGTCGGATGAGGAGGGCTCTCGGTCTGTCCTGTGGCCGATTGTGGGCATCATTCTGCTTGTTGGGCTTTTGTTTGTGGTTCCGTTTCTGCTGGGGCACTACATGCTGCGTTTTTCCCTTAAACGGAGTTTGCTCACGGCTTTCTTTCAGGCGCTCGTCTATGCTATGTTGATAATCAGTATCGGGCTGAGCGACCCTGCGGAGGGCGCGACACATACAGAGACAAATGTAGAGGTGACAGAGTATCGGATTACCTCGGGGAATGCCGAGATGGAACCCGAATCCACGGAACCCGAAGCAACGGCGCCGGAATCCGCTGAACCGGAAGCGCCAGCGGAAGAAGCCGCAGCTGAGGCTCAGAGCGAGTGATCCTGCTGCCTGGCTTCCTGCAAGGCGCGGCGGCAGGCCGGTGCGCGGGAGGGAATGGAATCTCCCCGCAGGAGCATCTGCTCGGCGCTGGTGCCGGCGGCATTGCGCAGGCGGGGATTCGCCCCGGCTTGCACCAGCAGGCGTATGTTCTGCTCCTGGAGGTTCATGCAGGCCAGCATGAGCGGAGTGAGACCGGCTGCGTCGCGAGCATCGACCACGGCTCCCCCGGCCAGAAGTCGCTCCACGGCGGCAGAATCGTTGCGTTTCACGGCGGCGTGCAGGGTATCCTGTGGTGCGGTGCAGCCGGATAGCAGTATGAGGAGCGGAAATAGTTTTCTCATGGTTAAAAAATACCGCAGTCCGGTGGGACTGCGGTGAAAAAAACGGGTGGATATCAGAACTTGTGTTCGTCGCCATAGCCGAAGTGCTCGGCAATGTAGTCCACATCCTTATCGCCACGGCCGGAGCAGTTGGCCAGAATGGAGCCGCGGCGCATTTCCCTGGCTTTGCGGATGGCAAAGGCGACGGCGTGGGAGCTTTCCAGCGCGGGGATGATACCCTCATAGCGGCAAAGTTTGAAGAAAGCATCCACGGCTTCCTCATCGCTCACGGTGTCGTATTTCACGCGGCCGATATCGTGCAGGAATGCGTGTTCCGGTCCTACGGAGGGGTAGTCCAGGCCGCTGGCCACGGAGTACACCGGGCCGGGTTCGCCGTTTTCATCCTTGAGCATGATAGAGTTGAACCCGTGCATGATGCCCTCTGTACCGTAGGTGATAGAGGCAGAGTGTTCACCCAGCGTGGGGCCGTGGCCCAGGGGTTCTACGCCGTAGATATCCACCGGGTCGCCCAGGAATGCGGGGAACATGCCCATGGCGTTGGAGCCGCCGCCCACGCAGGCGCACACGACATCCGGCAGGTGGCCGGTCATTTCCTCGAACTGGGCGCGGGCTTCGTGGCCGATGACCATCTGGAAATCGCGCACCATCATGGGGAAAGGATGCGGTCCCAGCACGGAACCGATGCAGTAAATGGCGTTCTTGTAGTCGCGCAGGTAGGCTTCAAAAGCGCTGTCCACGGCTTCCTTGAGGGTCTGCAGACCGTGGTTGACGCAGACCACATTGGCGCCCAGCATCTTCATGCGGGTGACATTGGGTGCCTGTTTGGCGATATCGACCGCACCCATGTGGATTTCGCATTCCAGACCGAAATAGGCGGCAGCGGTGGCCAGTGCCACACCATGCTGCCCGGCACCGGTTTCGGCAATAATCTTCTTCTTGCCCATGAACTTGGCAAGAAGACCTTCGCCCATGCAGTGGTTGAGCTTGTGGGCTCCGGTGTGGTTCAGGTCTTCGCGCTTCAGGTAAATCTGTGCGCCGCCTACCAGGCGGGAGAGTCGCTCGCAGTGGTATACCGGGGTGGGGCGCCCCTGGAATTGCTTGCGGATGCGTCGCAGCTCATTGATGAACTGGGCCGATTGGCAGATGTCATTATAAGCATCGGTAATTTCCTTGAAAGCGGGTTCCAGCTCCTTGGGAAGGTATGCACCGCCGAAACGGCCGTAGTAGCCGTTTGCATCAGGATAATTGCGAAGGTATGTGCGGAAATCCATATTGGCGGCGATAATAGAGCAAATTTTTTCACCCTGCAAGGATTTTCCGTGGCTTGCGCGGATTTCTGTGTGTCTTGCAGTGGGGGCATGCGAATGTGTTTCTCATTCTCATTCCGTGTGGGCGGGTGAGTGGAAAATGGATTGAGTAATGCCGGCAGCTGTGGTAGAATGCCGCATGCGCGCGCTTCTTGTTCTGTTGCTGGCTGTTCTGTCTGGGTTTTGCAATGCCGCTACGCTCTGGTCTGCCGGGGTTACGCCGGAGTCCGGGTGGTATGATGTTGATAAATCGCACAAGCGCGGGGCAGGGGGCGATGATTTGCTTTGCTGGGCTGTAGTGGCTGCGAATCTTGTGGCCTGGTGGCAGCAGCAGAATCCTGAGCTTGTGCCGGCCGGTACTCCGCAAGGGAATGCTGTGTGGCAGGTTTTCCTGGCAGCGTTTGAAAACGAGGGCAGTGACCCGGACCAGGGCATCCGCTGGTGGTTTTCCGGGGAATATCAGCAGCAGAATCCCGGAGGCGGCAAGCGGTGTGCCGGCCTGCGGAATCAGGAAACTGGTGGATATTACCGCCAGTCTCCGGTGGTGCTGGAGGAATGGTTATACAATGGCCGCGGGGCAGGGGTGACGGCTGCTCACCTCATGGATGTGCTGTACCGGGGCTTTTCCCGGGGCGATGCGTTCTGGATGGGGGCTTCATGCTGCCGCCCGGATGGCACCCCCTTTATGCACTCAATTACGGTGTGGGGGGTGGATTATGAATGCGACGCCGACGGGAAGCCTCGCATCACGGCTATCTATATGTGCGATTCGGATGACCGGGCTCGCCGCATGCACCGTATACCGGTGCGCGTGAAAGATGATAAGCTTGTGTTTGATTGCGATCAGCATCCTATATATGGTCGCCTGGGGCTGGTGACGCTGGATGTCTACACCGGCTTGCGCAGTGGCGCGGCCGGGGCGTCACGGTAAGCCCCAGCACTTGCGCCGGCTGGTGTATTCCTGCTTCGGCAGCAGAATGTAGACCGGTCGCTTTTTCATATTCAGCCGCGCAATCAGGGCTCGAAGGTGCGGTTCGCTCAGCGTGGTGCAGCCTGCGGTGGCATATTGCCCCTGCTTGCGCCAGATGTGGAAGAAGATGGCAGAACCTTTGCCCACTATGGGGTTCCCCATGCTTTGTGGCGTGTTGTGGTGCACCAGCATTTTGATGCTGTGGTGGTAGTCGCGCTGGTTCATCTGCTCATGTTTTTCCCAGGGAGTGCTGGCCGGATGGTCCAGCCGAACATGGCGGTTGTATAGGTGCGGCAGGCGGCGGTCGCTTATCCACAGGTCATTCGGTCCCACCTGCACACAGGGAATGGAGGCATCGTGCTGCACTGGCTCCGGGTTGCAGACCCACAGCCCGCCGATATCGAACACGCCGGCGGGGGAGCGATCGTCGCCCTCGGTTTTAGTGTTGGCAAACCATGGGTTTTTGTGCAGCCCCAGCCCCCAGATGGTACCGCGGTAGCCGATTCTGCCCCGGTAGGGACCGAGCACGGTTTTCCAATGCCCGGAGTGGTCTTTTTCGACCAGCGAGAGGGTGACATGGGAATTGTCCCATCCATCGGTGATACCGATGATGGCTTGCCTGCTTTCCCGAGGAACACAGACGCTGCTGCAGGCGCTCAGCAGCAGGCAGAACAGGCTCAACAGAGCAAAATTTCTTATCGTTGGCACGCCGCATAATATACGTCGCGCGTAGAAAAATGGCAATGCTGTGGGATGTCAGCTCCCGGAAATGCCCGAAATTCGACCAAATCTATATAAAAAAGCAAAAAACTTCAGCTGACATCTTGAAAAATATCTTTTGTTGTGCTACTATTACACCATGCACGCGATGCGCGTTAAGGGGTGAACTGTAGTCTCCCGGCTCGCATAGGTGTTATCAAATCTCCCATCTCTTATCATGTTAAGTTCTGCACTCAATCCCGACCGCGCTACGCTTAATTTCCTGAACGCCTATTCCGAGCAGGTGCGCAACGCGGGCGAAAAGCTCCAGAAGGATGGAGCTGTGACGCAAATCTTTGGTAACCACCTCTACATTCAGGGGCGTGTTGAAACCAGAGTTGGCGTCTTCCGCACGAGCCTGCGACTGCAAGGAAACCGCTGGTTTGGTTCCTGCACCGCAGAGGACGAGCGCGTTGCCGGTGCCTGTCTCATCGCTACCATGGTGGAGCGTATGTACCGTGGGTCTAATATGCCTGAGAGTCCCAATGAACTGAACGAGGTGCCGCTCTCTGAACTTCTGGAGGAAAAACTGAATCGTGATTTGGATGATCGAGAGTCTGATTTTGTGACCAAGCTGGAGAAGCGATACAGGCGTTTTGCCATTGAACAGGAAATTCATGACCA
This sequence comes from Akkermansia sp., assembly GCA_045577775.1. GTDB lineage: Bacteria > Verrucomicrobiota > Verrucomicrobiia > Verrucomicrobiales > Akkermansiaceae > Akkermansia. The sequence goes on from JAZNIZ010000070.1 coordinate 24,255, forward strand.
TGACCTAGTGCGTCTCAACCCCAGGTGGGAGATTACCGGGTATGAAGCACTCGAGCTCTGGCCTACTCCTCCCCGCAATATCCTCGAATTCTGGAATTACATTGCCTATGCGTTCACTAAGAAGCGCATTGCATACCCGGAGTTCATGAATGTAGTGACGGATCTGGAGAAGGTGCAGAAGCGTATTTCCGAATGGGAGAGGGAGAAAGAGGTCGGCACCTGGTATGAGCGCATCCAGAGCGTGAACGAACGCCCGCCGCAGCCGCCGCGGCACCCGCTCTACATGCGCCTGGTCTCCACCATTAACGAGGCTCGCTTCGAGTACCGCTTTGACCCCAAGGAGGACTGGGTGTCCATCCGCGAGCGCAGCCAGCTGGATGCGATTCTGGCCGAGTTCCTGAATGGTGCTTTCAAATGCGACCCTCAGACAGACATTCTGCTCAACGTGCTTCGTGATTACGCCGACCGCCAGGATACCGTCATCCTTGATTTGGATGATGAAGCGGCTTGCCGCGTGATGAATATCCTCTTCCACCAACCGGCTCTCAAGGGTTATCTGGTGAACCTGGATGAATGCTACTTCAAGGTGGTGCGCGAGCCGCTCAAGTGGATTTGCATTGATGACCCCATCGTGCCGGATTGCTACGGCCTGCAGCTGGTGACGGCTGCTGGTGTACATGTAACCCACTCGGTGCGCCAGTTGCCGGGGCAGGTGGAGCTTTACCAGTCCGACGAAACCGTGTTCCCCGGCCCGCCCCGCTGGCTGGAAAGTACAGAAGTGGAACCACGCTATTCCATTCCCAAGACTGTGATTGACAGTCTGGACGGTGTGGAATTCCTGCGCAAGATTGGAGCCACGCTGCCGCCCAGCATGGAGGAGCGCGTCATCGATATTGAGATGAAGCCTACCTTCAGTATGAAGATTGTGCGCGGCCTGACCAGTGCCGATACGGAGCATGTATTGCTGGAGGTAACCGCCCAGGATGACCCCGGCCGCCGCCGCGAACAGTTGGGTAAGGATGATTGGGAACTCATTGAACAGCAACCGGTGAAGGATCACACGCTGCTGCGCTTCATCCGCGATTATCTGTACCCAATTCCCGGCCTGCTGGAGGAAATGAACTTCACCTACGATACGCAGGTGGAGGCGTTCAAGAGCCGTATTACCAAGCAGTTCCCTGAGAAGTTTGCCGAGTGGGCCAAGGCTATTCCCGAGACAATCAATGTGGAGATGGATGAGAACCTGAAATCTCTGCTGGCTGATCCGGTGGCCGCAGCTATCCGCTTTGAAGTGGTGAATCAGGAAATCGACTGGTTCGACCTGCGTGTGGTGATTGATGTGGAGGGCGTGACCCTCACCAAGGAGCAGATCCGCTCCCTCGTTTCTGCCCGCGGCGGTTATGTGCGCATGGATGACGGCCGCTGGATGCGCCTGGAAATCAAGCTCGATGATGCCCAGCGCGATGCTGTTACCAAGCTGGGACTTGACCCGTTTGACCTTTCCGGCGAGACACACCGCATGCACGCGCTGCAGCTGGCAGACCCGCGCGCGGCCGAGGTGTTCGACCCGAAGGCCTGGCAGCGCATCAAGGAGCGCACGGCTGAAATCAAGATTGATGTTAAGCCGGATGTACCTAGCACGCTGCAAGCCACGCTGCGCCCATACCAGATTGAGGGTTTCCACTTCCTGGCATATCTGGCAGAAAATGGCTTTGGCGGCATTCTGGCAGACGATATGGGTCTGGGTAAAACCATTCAGTCCATTACCTACATGCTGTGGCTGCGCGAGGATTATGTGCGCCGCAACAAGCAGGGGCGCAAGAAGGTGACGATTCCGCCGGTGCTGATCGTCTGCCCGAAATCCGTGTTGGATGTGTGGGCCAGCGAAACTGAGAAGTTTGCCCCCGGCGTGCGTGTGATGGTCATCCGCAACAAGGAGCAGGCCGATGTGCAGAATATTCTGGAAAACTATGATATGGTGGTTATCAACTACGCTCAGCTGCGCGTCTGCGGCGAGCAGATAAACGCCATCAAGTGGCTTACGGTGATTCTGGACGAAGGCCAGCAGATTAAGAACCCGGATTCCAAGGCTGCCAAGGCCGCCCGCGAAATCAACGCCTACAACCGCCTGGTGCTTTCCGGTACGCCTATCGAAAACCGCCTGCTGGATATGTGGTCGCTCATGGCCTTTGCCATGCCCGGCGTGCTGGGCAGTCGCGCCTACTTCAAGAAGCGATTCGACAAGCGCAAGGACTCCCAGAGCCAGAACCGCCTGGCCGCGCGTCTCAAGCCCTTCCTCCTGCGCCGTACCAAGCAGCAGGTGGCCAAGGACCTGCCGCCGCGTACCGAAGAAGAAGTATACGCCAAGATGGAGGGCATTCAGCGCCAGCTGTACAAGGCAGAGCTGCGCCGCATCCAGAAGGCATTGCTGGGTGTGGATTCCGACGAATCAGTGAAGAAGAACTCCTTTGCCATTCTGCAGGGGCTTATGCGCCTGCGCCAGATATGTTGTCACCCTGGTCTGGTGGACTCGAAGTACGCCAAGGAAGACAGTGCAAAGCTTACCGCGCTTTTCTACCTGCTTGACCAGTTGCGCGAAGAAGGGCACAAGGTGCTGGTGTTCTCTCAGTTTGTTTCCATGCTCGAAATCATCAAGGGCAAGCTGGAGGAAAACAACTATCCGTATAACTACCTCACAGGTCAGACGAAGGATCGTAAGGCAGAAATCGAGAAGTTCCAGACCACCAAGGAACCCAGTGTGTTCCTGCTTTCCCTCAAGGCTGGTGGTGCCGGTCTTAACCTTACCTCGGCCTCGTACGTTATCCTGTACGACCCATGGTGGAACCCGGCTGTGGAAAGCCAGGCTATCGACCGTACGCACCGAATCGGCCAGAAGAACAAGGTGATTGCCTACCGTCTTCTTACTCGTGATTCAGTGGAAGAGAAGATTCGCGTGCTGCAGCACCAGAAGAACCAGCTGGTTACCAATGTGCTCGGCGATGAGGGCTTTGCTTCCAGCCTTGACCTCAATGACCTGCAGTTCATCCTGGCACACGGTGGTGAGGATAATGACGATGATGTCGTAGTAGATGTCTAATGCCTCCCGGCGTTTTTTTCGAGCCCCCCAGCTTCTTTAAAAGAGGCTGGGGGTTTTGTACGACCGACGCGATATGCGTACTGCGGTGAAAGTCCGCGCGGAGCCGCGATGATGCGGAATCCCAGACCTGAAGAACAACTGCGGGGAGGTAACAAACCGTGGGAAAGGAAGTTCGAGGGGAAATCCCGACTGTACGAACAGGAACTGCATATAAGGCCGGATGGACGGACGAGGTTGCAAAAAGTGCCAAAATCCGATACATCATCAAGAGTCCATAAGGTAGATGCAGACGGCGCGGGAGGAAAGTAGCATAATCATATTCGGTGAGAACCTGCTAAGGCCTGAAAGGGTGACGGGGGAAACGCCCGGAAGCAGGTAGTCAGCAGAGGCATAGTACCCATCCCTTTGGTGGGGAAGGCCGAAATCCAACACAGCACAGTACAGCCTGAAACTCATGAACGTGGAGAGGCAGAACCAAGACACCTTATACCAGATGGAGTTCGACTTCGATACTCCATCCGGGGAGGTGCGCCCACATGGAGGCGGTGAGGGTGCGACCCCCACAGCTGCGCCATCGCGGGAGCAACAAGCGTTCGCGGCGTGGAGGGAGGAACTGAACTGGGAGGAGCGCATACTTGAGAACATAGCGCATCGCTACAATCTTGAGCATGCATGCCAGAGAGTGAAAAGCAACAAGGGAGCTCCGGGGATAGACGGCATGACCGTTGAAGAAATGGAGCGATGGCTCAACACCCACATGGCAGAACTGAGAGAGCAACTGCTCAACGGCAGATACCGCCCACAGGAGGTAAAGGGAGTGAGCATCCCCAAGCCAAACGGTGGGAGGCGGCAACTGGGCATACCAACGGCGATAGACCGCCTAGTGCAACAGGCCTTTGTGCAAGCACTCACCCCCATACTCGACCCGCAGATGAGCGAATCGAGTTATGGATTCCGACCGAATCGAAGCGCCCACCAAGCACTTAAGGCAGGCTCCGCGTACGTGGAGCAAGGCTACACTGTAGCCGTAGACCTGGACTTGGAAAAGTTTTTCGACAAGGTCAACCACGACATCCTGATGTCGAGACTGGCACAGCGCATCAAAGACAAGCGAGTGCTCTATTACATCCGTCAAATGCTCAAGGCGGGAATGATGGACAACGAAGGCATCAAGCAAAAACGAGAGCAAGGCACACCGCAAGGCGGACCGCTCTCACCGCTGCTTGCTAACGTACTGCTGGACGACCTTGACAGGGAATTGGAGAATCGAGGGCTGCATTTTTGCCGCTACGCAGACGATTGTATCATATTCGTTAGAACAATAGAAGCAGGAGAACGCGTGCTGGCAAGTATCAGCCGCTACATCGAAGATGAACTGAAACTCAAGGTAAACCAACAGAAAAGCAAGGTGGACAAGGTGTGGAACTGCGTCTACCTCGGCTACATCATAGGAGTAGAGGGCAAGTTGAGAATAGCACCGGCAAGCGTGAAGAAGCTGAAAGCGAAAGTGCGATTGATAACTCGCCGAAATCGCCCAACTCCTTTACGCGAAGTAATCGCGGAACTTATCCCCGTGATAAGGGGGTGGACAAATTACTTCAAGCTGGCAGCAATCAACAGGCTATGTCAGGAACTCGATGAATGGACGCGCCGAAAGCTACGGTGCCTGCGCCTCAAACAATGCAAACACCCGAAAGGCATCCACCGTTTCCTCGAAAGTATAGGAGTGAAGCGGAAAATGCGCGAGAGTATCGGGTCAATGGGGCGCCGATGGTGGTGGATATCATGCTCACAACTTGCTCATATCTGCATGGATAACGCATGGCTGCGAGCAGAGGGATATATCTCGTTTTATCAACTCCTCAAACGCTGATTGGAAACCGCCGTATGCCATAAACGGCACGTACGGTGGTGTGAGAGGGGGACGAAAGTCCCCCTACTCAATTCTTGGGGAAGGAGGGGTGTTCAGGCTTTGTAGAATTTATCGATGATGACCGCCAGAGCCCCGTCTCCGGTGACGTTGCAGGCAGTACCGAAGTTATCCATGGTGATGTAAAGCGCAATCATGAGAGCCTGTTCATTTTCGCCGAAGCCGAGCATGGATTGCAGTACTCCGAGCGCGGCCATGATGGCTCCTCCCGGTACTCCCGGGGCCGCTACCATGACGATTCCCAGCATGAGGATGAAGCTGGTCATGCTGCTCAACTCAACGGGGGTACCCTGCATCATCATGATTGCGATGGCGCAAGCGACTATTTTGAGCGTGCTGCCTGAAAGGTGAATGGTGGCGCAGAGGGGGATGACGAAGCCCGCGACATCTTTATTGACGCCGTTGGCAATGGTCTGGCGCAGG
>JAZNIZ010000071.1:0-25676 GCA_045577775.1 Akkermansia sp.
ATCTGCATGGATAACGCATGGCTGCGAGCAGAGGGATATATCTCGTTTTATCAACTCCTCAAACGCTGATTGGAAACCGCCGTATGCCATAAATGGCACGTGCGGTGGTGTGAGAGGGGGCGAAAGCCCCCTACTCAATTCGTGTCGGAGCCCAGGCCTTCAGCCCTGACGCTATGAGAGTGACTGCCCCCCCTCGCTACGATAAAGCAATCGCCATGTTGCTCCCTTCATCCACCAGTACACCCTGCTGGATATCCCCCTCTATGCCATGGCCGCCCTCCCGCAGGAAATGGCTGACCACTACGCCCGGCAAAATCAGACCTGATGGTGCGAAAATGTGCCTTTTCCCTTTTATGTCGCCAACTCCCGCATGCGGTTCAGGAGGAGGGTGTCCTGGGTGTTGCGGGGGCGGGTGAAGGTGCCGGCGGGGATGGTGACGCAGACTTCTTCCTCGCCGATGATGATGGTGGTCTGTACCAGCTGGATGAAGAGCAGGGGGCGGGTGATGCGCCCCGGCGAACATCGCCAGCAATGGGTGGAATTGTGCGCATCCTGCCAGGCCTCCCAGAGCTTTCGGTCAGAATCGGGGATGTCCCGGTACTCCGGCCATTGGACCGTAAGGGGGGTGTTGTTGTCGTACAGGGTGGTGCGGTTGTGGGAAACAAAAGGTTCTTCCCAGTATTCGATGAAAGCTTTGGAGTATTTCAACGGCACCAGAAAGAAGAATGCGCAAAGCGCCAGCAGCGCGATGCAGAGGACGCGTGCAGCGCGGGATTGAACGACCTTCAGCAGCAGAAGCAGGGTAGCCACAGGCCAGAGCCCCCACAGCAGGCTCCAGAAGAAGTGCGACACCGCCCCGATGCCGTAGCTGGGGTAAGCCCCCAGCAGGCCATCCTTCATAAACCAGCACAAAGGGGCAAGCAGAAGCCCGAATCCGGCGGTGGTGGCGGCAAGTATGGCGTAAGTCTTTCTGCGGGACATAGTGGTCAGGATTGGTGAGTACCCAGGCAAGGCGAATGCTTCCGCTCGCCTCCAGAATCTCCGCACCCGCTCCTCAACACGCTTTCCCCCTTCTGCAGCAAGGGCGTCAGCTCATCGGTGTGTGCAGGGCGGTGCATAAGGAAGTTATAGGGAAACCACGCCTCCTTGTCAAGTCTTTCGCCGCTTCTCTTTCAGTTTGCTTATTTTCATGTAAATTCAAGATTCAATCCTGGATTTGCATAAAAATAGGAACGAGGACAGAACCCCGGATAAGGAATGTTTCCTGCTGATTATGTGTAAAAAGCTTGCTAAACGCTTCAAAATGAGGGAGAGGGGACTTGTTGCTGTTTTTTTTCTCTGTTTTTTCTGTTGTGGTTGTAATCTCCTTAATTTGTAATGCGTATGCAACTTCCTTTCTTCTTTACACGGTGGTAGTATCATGGTAGGCTGGCCTGTGTGAGATTTTAAAGCCCAACGATACCCCAAGAATCATTATTTGCCTATTTCTTCACATGAACAAGCAGCAGCTCGCGTCAAAAATATGGGAGTCAGCGAATAAGATGCGCTCCAAAATCGAAGCTAACGAATATAAGGACTATATTCTTGGTTTCATTTTCTACAAGTTTCTTTCTGATAAGCAAGTTAAGTTCCTGAAAGAACATGATTGGACGGATGAGTACCTGCCGGAGGTGACGGAAGATGATGCCGAAACGATGGAATTTGTGCGCTCCAATATCGGCTACTTCATCTCCTATGAAAATCTGTTCTCCACGTGGATTGCTCAGGGAAATGATTTCACTGCCGCTAATGTGACCGATGCGCTTTCTGCTTTCAGCCGCTTAATCAACACCTCCCACAAGAAGGTGTTTGATAAGATTTTCGCAACGCTGGAAACCGGGCTGTCCAAACTGGGAGAATCCTCCGGCGCTCGCACGAAAGCCATTCGCGACCTGCTGTACCTCATCAAGGATATTCCCATGGATGGTAAGCAGGACTACGATGTGCTGGGCTTCATCTATGAATACCTTATCAGCAACTTTGCGGCTAATGCCGGTAAGAAAGCGGGCGAGTTCTACACCCCGCATGAGGTATCCTTGCTGATGTCTGAGATTGTGGCCGACCACCTCAAGGACAGGGCAGAGATTAAAATTTACGACCCCACCAGCGGTTCCGGTTCGTTGCTCATCAATATCGGCAAGTGTGTTGCCCGCTACATGGGCAGCGATAACAACATCAAATACTTCGCCCAGGAACTCAAGGAGAATACCTACAACCTGACTCGTATGAATCTGGTGATGCGAGGTATCATCCCGGATAACATTGTTACCCGCAATGGCGACACGCTGGAAGAAGACTGGCCGTTCTTTGATGAGAATGACCCGATTAACACTTACGCCCCGCTGTATGTGGATGCAGTCGTGTCCAACCCGCCGTATTCTCAGGCATGGAATCCGACTGATAAGGATTCTGACCCCCGATATGCCCGCTTCGGTCTTGCGCCCAAGGGCAAGGCTGACTATGCTTTCTTGCTGCACGATCTGTACCACCTGAAGAGTGAGGGTATCATGACCATTGTTCTGCCGCATGGCGTGCTGTTCCGTGGCGGTGAAGAGGGTACTATCCGTAAGAATCTCATTGAGAACAATCACATTGATGCCATTATCGGCCTCCCCGCCAACATTTTCTTTGGCACAGGTATTCCGACCATCATCATGGTGTTGAAGCAGAAGCGAGACAATACGGATGTTCTCATCGTGGATGCCTCTAAGGGCTTTGCCAAAGTGGGCAAGAACAACGTGCTGCGGGCATGCGATATCAAGAAGATAGTGGATGTCGTGACCTCTCGCTCGGATATGGAGAAGTTTTCCCGTGTGGTGAGCCGCGACGAGATTCGCCGCAACGAATACAACCTCAACATCCCGCGATATGTGGATTCTTCAGAAAAGGCAGAGAGCTGGGATATCTACGCATCCATGTTCGGTGGTATTCCCGAGTCTGAGCTTGCAGATTTGCATGAGTACTGGCAAGCGTTCCCAACGCTGAAAGCTTCCTTGTTTGCTTCTGATAATGCAGCGTATTGCCATGCCAAGGTGGCTGACTTCAAGGATGCTGTCTTTACTCACCCGGACGTGGCGGCATTTGCGGAAAATTATCGCAGCGCGTTTGCTGATTTTGATGCGTTCCTTTCTGCTGAGTTGCTCGATAGAATGACGGAGCTGAATCCCTCCAAGGAGGAACCCATCCTCAGCGATGATATCTTCTCACGCCTGAGAGGTATCCCCTTGGTGGATAAATACGCTGCCTATCAGCTCTTGGATGATGTGTGGGGCAAGATTGCCGTTGACCTTGAAATTATCCAGACAGAGGGCTTTGCCGCAGTCAAACAGGTTGACCCCAATATGGTGCTCAAGAAAAAGGATGGCAAAGACCAAGAGGTTCAGGATGGCTGGGTCGGCCATGTGATTCCTTTTGCCTTGGTTCAGGAGACCTTGCTCGTTTCTAATCTTGCAGCGCTCAAGGCAGATGAAGCCCGCTTGTCTGAGATTGCCGCTGAGTATGAATCCCTGCTCGAAGAGTTGAGTGAGGAGGATAAGGAACGCGATTTTATCAACGAGGCCAAGGACGCATTTGTTCCCAAGGAAATCACTAAGACGCTGAAAGCAAATGATGCCGAGCCGGAGACTTTGGCCGTTCTTCGCAAGGTGTCGGCGCTGATGAATGAGGAAAAAGCCCTCAAGAAGCAAGTGAAAGAGGCTGAAAAGGAGCTACACGTCCTGACTAAGAAGACTATCGAGGCTCTGAACGATGCTCAGGCCATGCAGCTTATCAAGCTTAAGTGGGTAACTCCGCTGGTGAAGAAGATGGCAGGCTTGCCCGCCGCTATTATCAATGACTTCATCGCCAAGCTCATTGCTCTGAGCAAAAAGTATGAAACCACGTTTGCCGAGGTTGACCACCAGATTTCAGAGACGGAATCATCTCTTGCCGATCTCCTTGGTGAATTGACTGGCAACGAGTTTGATATGCAAGGTATCAATGAACTGAAAAAACTGCTGGGAGGAGAGCAATATGAAGCCAAATAACGATACTCCTTCCATTCGGTTCGCCGGATTTACTGACGCTTGGGAACAACGTAGGCTTTGCTCAATGACTTCTTATCAAAATGGTAAGGGGTATGAGGAATGTCAATCTGATAGTGGAAAGTTTGCATTGATTAATTTAAATTCAATCTCAATTAATGGAGGTTTAAAAGAATCGGGAAAATATGTAAATGAAGCAACGGAAACTTTGGAACTTAACGATTTAGTCATGGTCCTGAGTGATGTTGGTCACGGTGATTTATTAGGCCGTGTAGCTTTAATTCCAGAAAGTAACAAATTTGTCCTTAATCAAAGAGTAGCGTTGCTAAGGCCTCTAGAGGAATCAAATCCACAATTCTTATTCACATGCATTAATGCATCGCAGAGTTACTTTAAGAAAAACGGAGCAGGCTCGTCGCAGTTAAATATATCAAAAGGTGTAGTAGAAAATTTTTCTCCAAGTATACCTCGTGATAGAAATGAACAAGATAAAATCGGCATACTATTCCGCAATTTCGACACCCTTATCACCCTTCATCAGCGTAAGTATGACCAGCTCGTGAACATCAAGAAATCGATGTTGGAAAAAATGTTCCCGAAAAATGGCGAGTTAGTCCCCGAAGTTCGCTTCGCCGGATTTACTGACGCTTGGGAACAACGTAAGGTGTCAGAGATAGCTACGTTCTCTAAAGGAACTGGGTACTCAAAGTCTGATATTCGAGATAAGGGAACACCTTTGATTTTGTATGGTCGTTTGTATACAAAATATGAAACAGTCATTCGCGAGGTTGACACCTTTGCAATCCCTAAAGATGGGAGTGTGTATAGTCGCGGAGGTGAAGTAATTATTCCAGCTTCAGGTGAAACAGCCGAAGATATTTCAATCGCGTCTGTCGTTGAAAAATCAGGTGTTATACTTGGAGGTGACTTAAACATCATTACTCCTCAAAGTGGGATTGATTCAGCTTTTTTGGCACTATCAATATCACATGGTGAGGCTCACCGCAGCCTTTCAAAACTGGCGCAAGGCAAGTCTGTCGTGCACATACATAATTCGGACATTCAAACAGTTGAAGTGAGTATTCCTGAACTATCCGAACAAGAGTCTATAAGCCAGTTTTTTGAGAGGGTAGACACCCTCATCACCCTTCATCAGCGTAAGTTGGAACGGCTGCAAAACATAAAGAAAGCCTGTCTGGAAAAGATGTTTGTGTAAAAGGAGGAAGGAACAACTACCATGGCATTCAAAACTGAAGCAGAGTTTGAGGAAGCCGCCATCAAGATTTTATCTGAGAATGGCTGGGAGAAGAACGTCCTCAAAAACTACACAGAGAAGCAACTCATTCAAAACTGGGCGAATATACTGTTTGAGAACAACAGAACTATCGACAAATTGAATGACTATCCGCTCACCGAGGGCGAGATGCAGCAGATTATTGAGCAACTGACCGGGCTGAAAACACCCTTGAAGCTCAACAGCTTTATCAATGGCCACTATGTCACCATCAAGCGAGACAATCCTGATGACAAAGACCATTACGGCAAAGAAGTGTCCTTGAAGATATACGACCGCCGCGAGATTGCAGCCGGGCAGAGCCGCTACCAGATTGTGCAGCAGCCCAGATTCTCCGCTAAGTCCAAGATGCTCAACAATCGGCGTGGTGATTTAATGCTCTTGATTAACGGCATGCCGGTTATCCATATTGAGCTGAAGAGGAGTGGTGTGCCTGTCTCCCAGGCTTGCCAGCAGATTGAGAAATACTCTGCGGAGGGTATCTTTACCGGCTTGTTCTCCCTTGTGCAGATATTTGTGGCCATGAACCCGGAGGAGACGCTGTACTTTGCCAATCCCGGAGTGGAGGGTAAGTTCAACCAAGACTACTACTTCCATTGGGCAGACTTCAACAATGAGCCTATAAACGATTGGAAAACAATTTATTCCACACTGTTGTCCATACCGATGGCGCATCAGCTTATCGGGTTCTATACTGTGGCCGATAACTCGGATGGTGTGCTCAAAGTCATGCGTAGCTACCAGTTCTATGCGGCCAATGCCATATCTGACAAGGTGGCCAAGACCAAGTGGGATGAGAAGAACCAGCGCGGCGGCTTTATCTGGCACACAACGGGTTCCGGCAAGACCATGACCTCGTTTAAATCTGCGCAGCTTATTGCATCGTCCAAGGATGCGGATAAGGTGATTTTCCTGATGGATAGAATTGAGCTTGGCACGCAGAGCCTCAAGGAATACCGAGGATTTGCGGATGACGACCAAGATGTACAGGCAACCGAGAATACCGGGGTGCTTGTCACAAAGCTTAAGAGCAATAATCCCACAGATACGCTCATTGTGACATCTATTCAGAAGATGAGCAATATCAGGAACGAGGATGAGGGCGGCTTAAAAGCGGCCGATATAGCCCTGATGAGTTCCAAACGCATCGTGTTTATTGTGGACGAGTGCCACCGCTCCACCTTTGGCGAGATGCTCCGCATCATCAAGGAAACATTCCCCAGGGCAATCTTCTTCGGCTTTACCGGGACGCCGATTCAGGAAGAAAATCAGAAGAAAGCCAACACGACCTCCGATGTCTTTGGTGATGAGTTGCACCGCTACAGCATAGCCGATGGTATTCGCGATAAGAATGTCTTGGGCTTTGACCCTTACAAGGTTCTGACGTACAAGGATAAGGACTTGCGTGAGGCCGTGGCTCTTGAAAAAGCCAAGGCTGCAACAGTTGCCGAGGCATATAGCGATCCGAAAAAGGCAGAGATTTTCCAGCGATTCATGGGGCTGCCCATGCATGGTACGGAAGATGAGAATGGCGACTACACCAAGGGGATTGAAGACTATTTGCCTGACTGTCAATACGAATGCGATGAGCACCAGAAAACTGTGGTGCAGGATATTCTCGACAACTGGGTGACGTTGAGCCACAACCGTAAGTTCCATGCCATTTTTGCTACGGGCAGCATTGCCGAGGCTATTCAGTACTACCGCCGCTTGAAAGAAGCCGCGCCAGAGCTGAAAATAACGGCTCTCTTCGACCCGAATATCGACAATAATGGCTCAGGTATCGAAAAGGAAAAAGGGCTTAGTGAGATTATCACCGACTACAATCAGCGATATGGTCATGATTTCACGATTCCGAACTTTGCCTTGATGAAGAAAGATATCGCGGCAAGGCTGGCTCACAAGAAACCATACGAGCGAATTGAGCGCACCCCCGAGCAGCAGATTGATTTGCTGATTGTGGTTGACCAAATGCTGACAGGCTTTGATTCCAAGTGGATTAACACGCTTTACATGGACAAGATGCTGCGCTATGAGAATATCATTCAGGCGTTCTCGCGCACGAATCGCCTATTCGGCGGGCAAAAGCCGTTCGGTACGATACGCTATTATCGCCGCCCGCATACGATGGAGCAGAATGTGCAGAAAGCTGTTAAGCTGTATTCCGGTGATAAGCCGCTGGCCTTGTTTGTGGAAAAGCTGAACAAGAATCTTGAGACTCTCAATGCTCTGTATCAGGCTATTCAGGAAGTCTTTGAGTATGCCGGAATAAGTGACTTCATGAACTTGCCGGAAGAAATATCCGAGCGCAAGGAGTTTGCCAAGCTTTTCCGAGAGCTCAATGAGTGTCTGGAGGCTGCGCAGATTCAGGGCTTTAGCTGGAAACAGCTTGAATACTCGTTCCCTGAGCCGGAAACCAATAAGAACCAGACTGTAAAGGTTGAGCTGGACGAGCAGACGTACAACGTACTGTTGGTGCGTTACAACGAGCTGTTTGATAAGAGTGGCGACCCTCCTGATGGTAGAGACCCGGATGTTCCCTACGATATTCCCGGATTCCCCATTCCGATTGAAACGGGAGCTATTGATAATGAGTACATGAACTCCCGATTCGAGAAGTTCAAGAAGATTCTCAGCCAAGGTGGCTTGGCCGGAGAAGAGCTGGAACGAGCTAAGGAGGAGTTGCACAAGACTTTCGCCTCTCTGACGCAAGAGGAGCAGAAGTACGCTAACATCTTCCTCAACGATATTCTGCGCGGTGATGTGACACCCGAGGGGGGCAAGACGTTCCGAGATTATGTAACGGAATACATGGCTAAGGCTCAGGATGACCAGATTCACTGCTTTGCATTACGCTTCGGATTGGATGAGAAGTTGCTGCGGAGTATGATGTTTAGCAGGATTACTGATGCTAATCTTAATGAGTATGGACGTTTTGAGAAGCTGGTCAAATCGGTTGATAGACAGAAAGCCGATGCGTATTTTTGCGCGGTGGCGGGGAAGAAAGTTCCTCCGCACAAGGTTAGCATTTCGCTTGATAAATTGCTTCGAGACTTCCTTAAGCGTGGATGCTTTGAGGACCTGATGCAAGATGACCACAGGTGTTTTGAAAAACAGGACGCAAATTTTCCCTGACGGCTCGCGGATATGAAAATCGCCCCGCGTCCGGGAGGGGAGGCGGGGCGGAAGGGGGGGAAGGGGAAAGGGCTGTGGTGCTGTGACACTGCGGGGGTTACCAGGATTGCAGATCGTCTGCGATGTCGGGCATTTTGTCCTTGGTGAAGGTGGGATCGGTGATGCCGGCGCGTTTCTGGGCGCGGTAGTCTTCGAGGAGTCGGAAGGCGTGTTTGCCGAGCAGGACGATGGCGATGAGGTTGCAGATGGTCATGAGCCCCATGAAGAGGTCTGCCATGTTCCAGACGGTGCTGAGGCTGGCAACGGAGCCGTAGAGTACCATGGCTACGACGATGACGCGGTAGACGAGGAGTACCCAGGGCTTTTTGCTGAGGTATTGGACGTTGGCTTCGCCGTAGTAGTAGTTGCCCAGTACGCTGCTGAAGGCAAAGAGGAAGATGGCGGCGGCGACGACGATGTTGCCCCAGTGGCCGATGTATTGGCTGATGGCGGCCTGGGTGAGTTTGATGCCGTTTACCTGGTCACCGGCGCTGACGCCGCTGATGAGGATGATGAAGGCGGTGCAGGAGCAGATGATGAGAGTGTCGCTGAAGACGCTGATGGCTTGTACTTTGCCTTGCTTGACGGGGTGTGAGACGTCTGCGGTGGCGGCTACGTTGGGGGCAGAACCCATGCCGGCTTCGTTGCTGTAGAGGCCGCGGCGGATGCCTTGCTGGATGGCGGCGCCGATTCCACCGGCAATTCCTTGCTCCCAGCCGAAGGCGTGGGTGACGATGAGGGCGAGGACGCGGGGGAGTTCGGTGATGTTCATGGCGATGATGATGAGGGCAAGGGTAATGTAGCCCAGGGCCATGATGGGGACGATGATGCTGCTGACGCGGGCGATGCTCTGGATGCCGCCGAAGATGATGACGGCGGTGAGCAGGGTGAGGACGGTGCCCATGTAGGCGGGGGTGAGGGCAAAGGCTTCTTCAAAGGCCTGGCAGATGGTGTTGCTCTGCACGGAGTTGAATGCGAAGCCGAAGGTGAAGATGAGCAGGACGGAGAAGAGGGCGCCCATCCACGGTTTCTTGAGGCCGATGCTCATGTAGTAGGCCGGGCCGCCGATGAAGGATTTTTCGCCTTTTATTTTGTAGAGCTGGGCCAGGGTGGATTCGACAAAGGCGCTGCTGGCGCCCAGGAAGGCGATGAGCCACATCCAGAAGACAGCGCCGGGGCCGCCCATGGCGATGGCAACGGCTACGCCGGCGAGGTTGCCGGTGCCGACTCGGCTGGCAATGGAGATGGCAAAGGCCTGGAAGGAGGAGATGCGCTCGACGCCTTCTTCGCGTTCCTCGTGCGTGCAGTTGCGGAACATGACCGGCAGGTCGCGCAGCATGGTGAGCTGCACAAATTTGCAGCGGATGGTGAACCAGATGGCGCAGCCGATGAGCATGGCTACGAGTACGTAGGTCCACAGAAGGCCGTTTGCCCAGTCGATGAATTGTGTGAGAAATTCCATAAGAGAGGTGCGATAAGTCCCGGTGACTATACCAGCTTATTTTTGAAAATCAAGCTTTTAATGCAAATTGTGATGTGAGGGCTCCGGATGATGGAGCGCGAGGCGTGGGATGGTGCGATATCTATTGACAGGGCGCTGTTAATGTGGTATTTTCTGCGCGCAACTTACGGATATTGGATTCCTATGAAACGATTGGTAGCTTTTTTGATTGCGGCTGTTGGTGTGTTGGCGGTTTCGTGTTATGCTACGGAGCCGGTGGCGGCAGAGGCTGCTGCGGCGGTGGTTGAGCAGAAGTCGGCTTTCTGTGGTACGTTCTGGGCTCTGGCGCCGGCGTTGTTTGCTATTGTGCTGGCGTTGCTTTCCAAGGAGGTGTACTCTTCGCTCTTTGCTGGTGTGGTGCTGGGGGCGTGTTTCGTGTGCAATTTCTCGGCGCTGGATACGGTGGATTTTGTGGTGAATAAGGGGCTTATCACGGCGCTGAAGGATACGAGCGGCGTGTTTATTTTCCTGGTGATTCTGGGCGCGTTTGTGTGCATGATTAACAAGACCGGCGCGGCGCTGGCTTTCGGTGAGTGGGCGCAGAGGAATATCAAGTCCCGCATTGGCAGCCAGCTGGCTACTTTTGTGCTGGGTATCCTGATTTTCATTGATGATTATTTCAATTGCCTGGCGGTGGGCAGTGTGATGCGCCCGGTGACGGATGCTAAGCGGGTTTCCCGCGCCAAGCTGGCGTACATTATTGATTCCACGGCGGCGCCGGTGTGCATGATTGCGCCTATTTCGAGCTGGGCGGCGGCGGTTTCCCAGTATTCGGAGGGTACGGGGTATAATGGGCTGGAGTTGTTTATTCAGGCGATTCCGTACAATTTTTATTCGCTGCTGGCGCTTTGCTTTGTGGTGATGATTATTCTTTCGCGTTTTGATTTCGGTCCCATGGCGCGTTATGAGCGCAACGCGATTGAGCATGGGGACCTGCACACGGTGTGCGCGGAGATTGAGCACCGCGAGACGATTGACAAGCCGGCACATCGCGGCAAGCTGGCGGATCTGGTGCTGCCGGTGCTGTTCCTTATTTCGATTGAGACCTTTGCGCTGGTGTATGTCGGCGGTATTCTGGAGGGGAAATCCTTTGCCGAGGCAATCAGTGCTACGGATGCCACGGTGGCTCTGCCCTGGGGGGCTATCATTGCGCTGGCTCTGGTGATTGTGTTCTATATGCTGCGTGGCACACTTAGTTTCCGTGCGGCGATGCGCTGCATCCCGGAGGGCTTCTGCGCCATGGTGCCGGCTATCCTGATTCTGACGCTGGCCACGGCGCTGAAGAATGTGACCACGGCGCTGGAGGCGCGCGAGTTCATTGCCTTGCTGGTGCAGAATTCGGCTTCTGGGTTGTTGAATTTCCTGCCGGCGGTTATTTTTGTGGTGGCGGCTGTGCTGGCGTTCTCCACGGGTACTTCCTGGGCTACTTTCGGTATTCTCATTCCTATTGTGGTGAGCACGTTTGATCCCACCAGCCCGCTCATGTACATCGGTATGTCGGCGTGTCTGGCTGGTGCCGTGGCGGGCGACCATTGCTCCCCGATTTCTGATACGACCATCATGTCCAGCGCGGGGGCGCAGTGCGACCACCTGAGCCATGTTTCTACCCAGCTGCCGTATGTGGTGACGGTGTCGGCGGTGTCATTTGTGGCGTTCCTGGTGGCGGGTTTTGTGCAGAACTGGTTTGTGGTGTTCCCGCTGGCGCTGGTGTCCCTGGCGGTGGTGCTCTACATCATGAAGAAGCGCCAGAAGGAGGCTCGAGCATAGCGGCGCCCCGCAGTGGCTGTGGGACGCAGGTTTTTCCGGGAGGTATGCTCTGTACACAGGCTTCTTCTGGAAAAAGAATATCCCGGCATGGCGCTCGCGCATGCCGGGATGGTGTAGGTGGCTGGAAGTGGTGCTTGTTTCTGTCAGTGCATCATGAATGCCAGGGTGCTGGCAATGGCGATTACTACCACGAGAAGGATGCCGATGTAGAGCAGCGCGGCATAGATGGAGCGCTTGCGATCAAGCTTGAGGATGGCGCGGCCGAAGTGGTAGATGAGCATGACGGCGGCTATGAGGTCGCAGCCGGCGGGAATGTACTGAATCAAATAGTCGCTGAGCACGACGATGATGCCCACGCCGAGGGTGACGGCCAGGGTGGCTTTCAGGATGTTCGCCTGGGTGCTGAGTTTGCGCGCGATCAGGTTGTACGCAATGTAGATAACAAGGAAATCGACAACGATGCTGCCGATGGTTAAGTATATGGGAGGAATGACGTTCATAATCAGAGGTAGAGTTCAGGTTGTCTGGGAGAGGTTGCAATGGCGGCAAGCTTGGCATCGAAGGCGGCTTGCGCGGGTGGGGGCATGACGCGAGCCTTGCGCGGGCAGATGGCTATGCAGCGCATGCAGAGGATGCACCTGGCGGCTTCTGTGCTGCGCGGGTTCTGCAGGGGAATGGCTCCTGTGGGGCATTTGCGGGCGCACATGCCGCAGCCGCCACAGGCATCCGTCACCATGGGGGTGACGGGCATCTGGGGCAGGGGACGGTATTCGGCATTGCCGGGTACATCTACGGTGGTGAGGCTGCCGGTGGTCAGTTTGGCTTCCACCTTTGCGCCGAATTGCACACACCGGGCGAGGTCGCTGGCATCTGGTCTGCCGGTGGCAATGCTGCGGGAGATGCTGTGCTCGGCAATGAAGGCTGCTGCGGCGATGACCTGGTGACCGGCTTCGGTGAGGAGGTTCTTGAGCTCCAGCAGGGCATCATCGTAGGCGCGGTTGCCGTAGACTACCACCGCAATGGCGGGGTTGCCGCTGCCTTGCAGAGCCAGCAGTCGCTGGGCTGCTATGGCGGGAATGCGGCCACCGTAGACTGGTACCACGGCCAGCAGGGGGGCTCCTGCGGGGAGTTCTTGCGGTTCTACGGGGGTGCAGAGGTCGATGCGTGTACCCATGCGGGCACCGGCAATGGCTGCGGCGATTTTGGAAGTGCCCCCGGTGGGGCTGAATACGGCGGTAGTCCAGTTGTTCATACCGGGGGGTATTCTATCACTCTCTCTGCGGCAAATCAATGCGAAAAGTTTGAAAAATCCGGTAGCCAGATTTCCACCCAGAAGGGTGTGGCGGCATCATAGGGCATGCTCCAGATGGTTTGCAGCACATAGAGCAGGTAGGCGAGGAACAGGACGGCCCCTGCTGCGAAGATGAGGACGGAAATGCTCCAGAGCCCGATGCGCTTCCGGCTGTAGAACAGCGTGGGGATGAGGGAGAGCAGGGGGCAGGTGAAGAATGCCACGAAGAAGGAGTGCATGGGCAGCGGGTTGGTGATGGCTGCCAGCAGGTAGGGTGTCAGTAGCAGCAGGCTCAGCAGCACCACGATGTTGCCCGCTGTTCTGCGTTTCGCTTTCTGCTGCCGGTGCAGGCTCCAGGCAGAGCAGAGGCATATGATGAGTCCGATGATGTAGTATAGCATGGTTTTCGGGAGGGGGGGGAGAGCCGGAAGATTAATCCTGAGCTATTTGCTGCATCAGCGTGCAGAAAGCTTCGTTGCTGAGCATGAGATAGACCACAATAGCAATCAGGGAGAGCATGACGCCGATGTAGATGCCGCAGGATGCCCTGGCTTGTTTGCCGGTTTGCTGGAGCATGAGACGCCCCATCTGGTAAAGCATCACAGCTGTGATGGGAAATGGCAGCGCCCGTTCTTCCGGGGAAAAACGGGCGCTGGTAGAAATGGATTCTGTGAAGATTACTTGAGAATCATCTTGAAGTCCACCACAACGGCGCGGTCGGCGGTGACGAGCACCGGATTGCCGTCGATAGCGGTGATTTCGGGAATCTCAAGCACGAGCTTCTGCACCTTGGCCAGGGTGTCGGCCAGCGGGCCTACGGCCTTGGGAGCCTCGCCGCGCACACCGTTGAGGATGGTGCCGACCTTGGTCTCCTTGATCATGTCGGTGAAGTCATCAGCCGGCAGGATGCGCATGGTGGTATCGCGCATCACTTCGGTGTAGATACCACCGGTGCCGAATACCATGACGCGGCCGAAGTTCTTGTCGCTGTTCACGCCGATGATGGTTTCGGTGGCCTTGGTAATCATCTCCTGGATGAGCACGGAAGCACCCTTGAGGTTGAACTTGGTGATGGAACCCCACAGCCCTTCCCATGCCTCGGTGAAGGAAGCCTCGTCATTGATGTTGAGGTAGATACCCTTCATTTCGGTCTTGTGCAGAGCATCGGGGGCAGAGAGCTTGAGCACCACTGCGTTCGGGAAAATGGTCTTGCAGAAAGCAAGTGCTTCTTCCTTATCGGTGAAGTTGCCGCACTTCGGGTAGTCGATGCCGTAGTGGTCCATGAGCATGTTCACGGTGTCCTGGGGCAGGGAGGCCAGACCGGCTTCCTTGGCGGCGGTCACAGCAGCCTTGATTTCGGCGGGTACTTCGCTGGTCTCGCAGGTGGCGAGCTTCTTGCCACGGAATGCCATCTGGGCTTTCAGCAGACCAAGCAGGCGCACGATGTCGGCCGGGTATTCGTAGTTGAGAATCTTGGCCTGGTCGAGCAGTACGCGGCCTTCGTCCACGCGGGCGCCACCCACAAAGGAGCAGTAGATGTTCACGTTCGGGTACTGCGGAGCCAGCTTGATGACGGCTTCGGCGGTGCCGGGGCAGTCGGTCACGCGCTGCGGGGTGAGCAGAACGAGGATGTTCTTGTACTCACCGCTTTCGCAGAGTACCTTGAGGGCGGCTTCGTAGCGGTCGGCCTTGGCGTCGCCCACCACGTCGATGGGATTGCCCAGGGAGGCCTCGGGGGTAAGCACGGCGCGCAGGGCTTCGATGGTCTTCTCGCTGGGGCGAGCCAGGTCGAGCCCGGCTTCTTCGCAGAGGTCGGAGGTGAGCACACCCACGCCGCCGGCGTTGGTGAGCACGGCTACCTGGCCGTCGAACTCATTGTGGTTGCAGTACTGCAGCACTTCAAGCAGGCCGAAGAGTTCGCGGTCGTTGTAGGCCTGAATGGCGCCGGCACCCTGCAGCGCCATTTCCAGCACGCGGTAGTTCGGAGCCAGAGAACCGGTGTGGGAAAGGGAGGCGGCCTGAGCCTTGGCGCTCTTGCCGGGTTCCATAATCACGCAGGGCTTGGTGTCGGAAACTTCCTTGATGACCTTGAGGAATTCCTTGCCGTTCTTGAGGGATTCCAGGTAGAACACGAAGGCATTGGTGTTGGGGTCGTCCTTGAGGGCGGCGAGCAGGGCGTCCTCACCCATCACGGCCTTGTTACCGATGGAGATGAAGTGGGAGAAGCCGATGCCCTTGCCGGCGGCCCAGTCCATGATGGCGGAGCAGTAGGCGCCGGACTGAGAGACGAATGCTACGTTGCCGCGTGCGGGGAAACCGTCGGCGAAAGAGGCGTTCACGTTGTCGAAGGTGGAGATGTGGCCGAGGCAGTTCGGGCCGAGCAGGTTGATGCCGTTGTCCAGGCACTTCTGGGCGATGCGCTTCTCGAGTTCCTTCTCGCCCACTTCGGCGAAGCCGGCGGTGATGATGGAGATGTTCTTGGTGCCGTTCACGATGCAGGCGTCAATCACAGCTTCGGTGAAGCGAGCAGGAACGAGGATAACAACCAGGTCCATGGGTTCGGGCAGGGTGTCAACGCTGGCGTAGCAGGGCTTGCCGCAGAGTTCCTGACCGGCCATCTTGGGGTTCACGCCGTAGAGCTTGCCCTTGTAATCAGCGGAGATGATGTTGTTGAATACAACGGCGCCCAGCTTGGTGGGGTCGGCAGATACGCCGACTACTGCGATGCTCTTCGGATTGAAGAATGATTCGAGTGACATGGTGTTTTTTGTGTGTTTAGTTGAAAAAGTAAAAGCTTATACGCTCTGCGAGTGATTGTATCACTCCCCCTGCCTGTTTGCAAGCCAGTTCAGTTATTTTTGGTAATGTTTGATGAAAATTAGCTCATTGTGAGCGCATTTTTGGTGGGTTGGAGGCAGAAATGGGCTTTTCTGGCGCTTGTATGGGGGGCAGCGGGAAGAAGCTGGAGTGTACTCTATGCCCGCAGGGAAAATCAATCAGAATTCCGGCAGAGGGGGAGCCTGGGCGTCCAGCCAGTTGTTGAGAATTTCCACGGCGGCGGCCTGGTCGATGATGGGGCGGAAGTTTTTCGCTTTTTTACCGGCCTGGTGCAGTTTTTCCTGTGCTACGGTGGTGGTCAAGTACTCATCCACATAAAAGAGCGGGAGCTGGGGCAGGCGGGCATGTAGTTTTTCGCCGAAGGCGCGCACCTTGGCGCAGGCGGTGCCTTCGGTTCCATCCATGCGGAGCGGCAGTCCCAGCACCAGGGTGCGAATGCCGCGCTCTGCCACCAGCGAAGCGATGCGCTCCAGCGGCTCGGTGCGTTGCAGGTGAATGCTTTCCACCGGATGCGCCAGGATGCCGCAAGCGTCTGTGGCCGCGATGCCGATCCGGGCTTCGCCGTAGTCTATGCCGAGGGCGGGGTGCATCTCAGACGAGGTTTTCCGGCAGCCCGGAAACGATGTTTTTAATCTTATCAGCCTCGGAGCGGCGGGCAACGAGCAGTGCATCGCCCGTGTCTACCACGATGAGGTCATCCACGCCCACGAGAGCTACGCGCTTGCCGGAATCGGTGAACACGATGTTGTTCCCCGCCTGCACCTGGCTCAGCGGGCTGTTGCTCACGTTGCCTCCCTCCTGCTGCGGCAGGTATTTGCCCACGGAAATCCAGGAGCCGACGTCGTCCCAGTCGAAAGTGGCTTCAAAGTTGAGCACGCGGTCTGCCTTTTCCAGCAGGGCGAAGTCGATGGAAATGGGTGTGAGCTGCGGGAACTCGCTGGCGATGAACCCGGGCATGTCGTTTGTCGCTGCGGTCAGGCGGTCGATGAAGCCGGCCAGTTCCGGGCTGTGGGTGGCCAGCTGGCTGCGCACATGCGCCACATTCCAGATGAACATGCCCGCATTCCACGAGAAATTGCCGCTGGCGAGGTATTCGGCAGCGGTGGCGGCATCCGGTTTTTCGCGAAAGCGCACTACTTCATAGCAGTTGTGGGTGAGGGTGGCATCGTTGAACTTCCCGGCGCGTTCAATATAGCCATAGCTGGGGCAGGCCCAGGTGGGTTTGATGCCGATGGTGATGAGCGCGGCTTCCCGCCCGGCGAGCGCGAGGGCATCCTCTGCCAGCGCGCGGAAGGCATTGTCATCCAGAATGAGCGAATCGCTGGGGATGATAATCATGTTGGCCTGCGGGTCGCGGGCGGCGATGAGCCCCACGCCCAGCGCCACAGCGGGTGCGGTGTCGCGGCGGGCGGGCTCGGCTACGATGTTTTCAGCGGGAAGTTCTGCTGCCTGGCGGCGCACTTCTGCTTCTTGTAGGTGGTTGGTCAGAATAAAGATGTTCTCTGCCGGTACAAGCCCTTTCACGCGGTCGATAGCCTGGCGCAGCATGGTGCCGCTACCGAATAAATCGAGAAGCTGCTTGGGCTTGGCGTTGCGAGAAAGCGGCCAGAAACGCGTGCCGCTGCCACCTGCGAGAATCAGCGCATAATTGCTCATGCCGTGGAGTATACCGCGCTGTCCCCGCAGGGTCAAGTGCGGATTAGTATTTACAGCGCAGGGAATGTGCCTTGTTCTATCAAGGTGACGACGCTGGACGATGAATTGGTGGATGAGATTCTGGAACGCAACCGCGTGTTGAATGCGCGGTTGTGCCTGATAGGTGGTGTTCCGGATTTGCCCGAAACCAGGGAGAAGCTGGTGGAGTCTTTGCTGCAGGACGAGGCAATGGTTCAGGGGTATTGGCAAAGTCTGGATGCTGCTGACCGCCAGTTGTTCGATGCGTATGAAATCCGCGATGTGGAGGGGATGCGTGCGGCCTTGCAGGCTGGGGCCGACCCGGATTTGCGCTTGCTGTGGGACGGCGAGCGGCTGGTGGTGGATGCTGTGGAGTGTGGCTGGCCTGATGGCGCGGCGATTCTGTTGGAATTAGGCGCCAATCCTCTGCTGGATGATGGAGCTCTTCTGACTCAGCTTTGCTGTTACGGTCCGGCGGAGTTGTTGGAGCAGGTGTTGCATTTGCCGGGGGTATCGCCGGATTTTTCAGATGGTTTTGATACTCTGGCCGTGCTGGCGGCAGAGTGGGGGCGGGTGGATTGCCTGCGCGTGCTGCGCGCTGCCGGGGCGGATTTGCTGGCAGATGATGGAACATTACTGTAGGTGAAAAACGCATTTTTGGCTTGAATCTGATGCGGCTTGGTGTATGATGTATATGAGATTGAGAATCTTTGCTTATTAGCCTTTAGCCGATGCTTTGTGTATGAAAATGCGATTGAATAAAGAGTTGCGTTGTTGGGTGCTTGCCTGCTGCGTTGGCGGTTCTATGTTTGCATCGTCATCTATGGCTGATACTACTTTGATTGCCGAGGGTATCAACAAGGACAAACTGACAAGCTCGACGCGATTTTATGATACCGGCAAGGGGTATTATTTCAGCTGGTGGGACAACAGCCTTTATTGGGATAACTTGAAATCGCTCCGTAGTCAGAAAGGTAGTTTTTCATTCCTGGGCGATGTGTATAAACGAATCCCATCCGGCACGAATACACTGGACCACCATGAAATAACGGATGATTCCCAAACATGCTGGGCGCAGGTTTCCATGAATCTGGTGGAGTATTGGCATTCTTACTATGGTGTTTTTTGTAAGGATGAGCGCGAGCTGACCTATGGATACACCTACGATAAAAAGTATCTGTCGGCAACCGGGGGGACGCTTTCCTTGAAACAGAATCTGGTATTCCTTGATGTATTTTCCAATGATGGAGATGACTTGTGGTCGTATCTGGACTGGTTGATGCTGGGCGATGACACCCCATATTTTTCGACCATTTCCCGCAAGGGTCAGGGGGGGTATTGGACTGAGTATTTCTCGACCCTCTCATCTCCGGTCAATTCTCGGTCTATTGGATCCAATCTGGGGACGCTTACATCTGCATTGCTTAATGTGCTGGGGTATCAAAAAAATACTGACGGTACCTACTCACAATCTGTAAAAGGCCAGTTGGCGTATATTGGCATGAGTCCTCTGGATGGCGGAGCGGGACACGCTATTACGTGCCATGGTGTGGAATTAGATGATAATGGCAAAGTTGTTGCGCTTTATGTAACTAACTCCGATGACACGGAATACAAGTTGTTCAAATTGTATGTCAAGGTGAGGAACAATAAGTTTTGCCTGTATACAAACTCTTCGTGTACGAAGCTGTGGACGTACGCTGATTCATCGTGGGAAATAAGAGATGTTTCGGGTATCCGGACTCCAGAGAAGCTCCAGAATATGCTGGCCGAATATGAGAGCAAGGATACTCCTTTGTGTTGGACTGGTAAAAATACTACCTGGAGACAGGAATCTGAGTCGGCTATTATTCAGGCCCTGCCGGATTCATCAACTGGGTGGGTGGCTCCTGTGGATGGAGAATCCTATCCCATATACTTCTGGGAGAAGGATCGCAAAGTGAAGTTTGATGACTCTGCCAGTAATAATGCCGTTACTGTGAGTGGCTCTGTGTCAGTGTCAGAGATGGTTCTGAATAATCAGAGTAAGAACTATACCTTTACCGGTGTTTACAGCGGAAAGATTCTGGCTGATACCATTACCGCAAACACGAAGGGCTCTGCTTTGTTCAAATCGGTCAGCTTGTCAGGTGAATCCATTACGTTGCAGAACTTCTCATTCGGCGTAGGAAGCGGTGCGACTCTCACCTACACTAACGGGCAGATTGGTTCTGCTGCCAGTTTGGTAATGAGTGGAGGTTCTGCCAAGTTTACGACGCTTACTTTCGCACCGGGATCGACCCTTGAGGTTTCGGCAAGTTCCAGCCTCACTGCGGGAAACCTCGTTCTGGGTGATGATGTAACGTTCTGCTTCTCTGCCAAAACGGCAAAGCTGACCTTCAGCGGCAGTCTGTCAACCAGTACGCCTATTACCTTGGAGTATGTGCCAGATATTGCCGCTCGGGAGAGTAGAGCACTTATTACCTTTTCCAAGGGATTGGCGAATTGGGAATCATGCTTCGTGGCAGAGGAGAACATTGTGCTGAGTTACCTGAATAATACGCTCTACTATACATTTGCCCCTGAAATTAAGTGGAATCCTGGTAGCGGTATATGGGGGGCTCATCAGTGGAAGGAGGATACCAGCACGTCAACAGACGGTGCCGTTTGCTTATTTGAGGGAACCTCGGACTACTCCGTAATCATTTCGGGTCGCGTATCACCGTATGAGGTAAATGTTAGCAATACGCTCGGGACGATAATTTTTGAAGGTGTTGGCTCCATTACGGGAAAAACCGCTTTGGTGAAGGAAAATGCGGGTACCCTGGTTCTTGATGTGGCCAATACTTATACTGGCGGTACCAGGATTATGGGGGGTAAGGTATGCACAAAGAATGTATCAGCCTTGGGAACAGGCGCTGTAACACTTCAGAATGCAACCCTGGATATGGCGGATGTTGCGTTGCCCAATGCAGTAAATGCTTCGGGGACGAGCTGCATTCTGAATGGTGGCAGCTATGCCGGTGCGCTCACGGTGTCAGGCGGTAGGCTTACGGGTAATGTGAATCTTGCCAGGACTGCAACACTGCAAGGCTGCGAGGTGGATGCTGTGTTGAGCGGAAAAGGTGGAGTTTCAATCAAGGGGGATGTAACTCTTTCCGGGGAGAATTCCTATATGGGAGGAACCACGGTTTCTGCTGCTAATCTGGTGACCAAAAACAGTACCGCCTTGGGAACTGGAGCGGTTGTTACTTCCGGAACAAGTTCTATTACTGCGGCTTCGGGAACGTCTTTGGTGTTCCAGAAGGCGATTTCCAACAAGGGAACTTTGACGCTGCAAGGAGATATGCAGTTTTATGGGGGCTCAATAAAGCTCCTGCCTGCAACTCGTATAGATGTTCAGGGTGTGAGTGGAAAGAGTGGATTCCAGGCTAGTGGCGGGTATACAGTGCAGATTGTGAGTGGTGGTACCCTTAAAGCTGATTCTGCGACCTTTACGCACAATGGTAACAATGTGTCTGTTTCTTCAAAGGGATTGGCTACATACGCCGGATTTGTCGATTATTCATCGTATCTGGTTTCGGCTGGTTCTGAGGTCAGGGTAAAGAATATCAACAGTGCATCGCGGGATGGTGGAAGTAATCTGTGCGATATTATATTGAATGGCGGCACCTTGACTCTGGATGCAGATGTGACAGGTTATCTTTCTCTTCATAGTGGAGTATTGGGTATTACATCCGTGCCTTGTTCAGTAGATAAAGGGATGTATCTGAATTCAGGAGTGCAGGTGAGTCTGGATTCCTGCTATTTTACAGATGGTATCTATACTATTCTGAGTAGTAACGGTGAAATCGATTATTCGGGGGAGCTGAAAGATTGTCTGACTGTTTACAACCCGCAGGAACGACAGAGGTATACATTTGACGTTAATGATTCCTCGATTACTCTCGCGGTTGAAACTCTGGATGTAGATTTGACCTGGGCTGAAAAAAAAGGTGCTGTGTGGGGCTGCGATAAGGGGCAGGTCTGGGTGGCTGAAACTGGAGGTGTAACCTATCGGGATGGCGATGATGTCATCTTCGAAAATGGTACGGTTTCCATTCAATCGGAGGTTGCTCCCGAAACGGTGCTCATTAATCCCACAAAGAGTCTTACCTTTAAGTCAACCTACAACAAGAAGACCGGGAAATACTCCGGCGCGATTGTGGGGGATGCCTCCGTCACAATCGGGGAGGAAAATGGCAGTGCTAAGGCCAAGGTAACCATGAATGATGGTAATACCTATACCGGAGATACCGTTATTAAGTCCGGCTCTGTGAAAGCTACTGGTGTGCTTTCTTTTGGCAGAAGCGCCATAGAGATTCAGGGTGGGGAACTTGACCTCAGCGGTAAGGCTATTGAGAATTCTATCACGCTGACCGGTGCTGCCGTTATTAAGGGTGGTACCAAATACGAAGGTGAGTTCTCTATGACTGCTGGTGCGGAATTGTGCAAGGGGTCAGTTTTGAATATTGCCGAATCAAAAACGGTGACTCTTGCTGGTGGGGTTATCAATGGTACTTTCTCTGGTGCTGGCGAAATTGTCGTAACGGGAGTTGATTCGGGCAGTAGCATGGTGCCTGTTGTAACCTGTCTGGGTGAGTCGGGCAAGTTGTCGATGAGCAAATTGACAGTATCGACTGGTGGTGTGTTTGATGTGAGTTCCAAGGGGCTCGCCATGGGGGCTAAGAATGCAGTGATAGAGGTGAACGGAGGTAGCCTTATCTCTGCGGGAAAGCTCAGCACCAACGAGCTGGATATGAACGGTGGCTCTCTTACTATCGACGGCGCCAAGGCGGCTAACCTCGATATCAAGGGCAAGGGCGTTGAGAATTCGCTTACCGATGCCACGGTTTCAGTGGGCGGGGCCATGAATGTGACCGGTGATTTGACTTTGAGCAACACCTCCATTTCGTTGCAGGATGTAGCCACAACCAAACCCAAGGCGATGGGCCTTACGGTGAAGGGTGACCTCACTATGTCCGGCAAGAATACCAATCAGGAGGAATCTCTCTATCTTACCGGCAAGCTGAGTGTGGGCAGCCTGAGCATGAGCAATGCCAGCATCCTGCTGGAGAATATCGCCGCGCCACAGAGTATTACGCTGACTCTGGCAAAGGATGCCGCTAAGCAGTCTGTGACCAATACGCTGAGCAATTCGAGCATCGTGGCCGATGGCAGCATGACTGTGGCTGGAGAACTGACGCTGTGGGACTCCTGCATCACGCTTCAGGATACGGTGGATGAAAGCAATCCCAAGGATAAGGCCAAGCCCATGGGGCTGACCGTGAAGGGTGAACTGTACATCGCTGATGAGGTGAAGGATGATGCTGCCGAACTGGATATCACCGGTAAACTTTCCGCTGCAAGCCTGGCGCTGTCCAATGCTGATGTTTTGCTGCTCAATGCCGCCGCCTCGCAGAGCATTTCTCTGACGGACAGGAACAGTGTCAGCATGCTGGATCATTCGAGCATCGTGGCCGATGGCAGCATGAGCGTAGCCGGAAGCCTGGATATGGTCGACTCCTGCATCACGCTTCAGGATACGGTGGATGAAAGCAATCCCAAGGATAAGGCCAAGCCCATGGGGCTGACTGTGAAGGGTGAACTGTACATCGCTGATGAGGTGAAGGATGATGCTGCCGAACTGGATATCACCGGCAAACTCTCCGCTGCAAGCCTGACGCTGAGCAATGCAGAGGTTTCGCTGGTCAATGTTGCTGCCCCGCAGAGCATTTCTCTGACGGACAGGAACAGCGTCAGCAAGCTGGAGTATTCGAGCATTGTGGCCGATGGCAGCATGACCGTGGCCGGAGGTTTGGACATGGTCGGCTCCTGTATCACACTTCAGGATACGGTAGATGAAAGCAATCCCAAGGATAAGGCCAAGCCCATGGGACTCACTGTGAAGGGTGACCTTATCATGTTTGACAAGCAGGTTGGCAAGGCCGAATCCCTCTATCTTACCGGCAAACTGAGCGCAGCTAGTCTGAGCATGACGGATGCCAGCATCAAGCTGGAGAACATCTCCGCCCCGCAGAGCATTTCGTTGACGGACAAGAACGGTGTCAGCATGCTGGATCATTCGAGCATCGTGGCCGATGGCAGCATGACTGTGGCTGGAGAACTGACGCTGTGGGACTCCAGTATCACGCTTCAGGATACGGTAGACGAAGGCAATCCCAAGGATAAGGCCAATCCCATGGGACTTACCGTGAAGGGTGAGCTGTATATCGCTGATGAGGTGAAGGATGATACTGCCGAGCTGGAGCTCACCGGCAAGCTGAGTGCTGCCAGTCTGAACATGACGGATGCCTCCATTACTCTGGAGAATATCGCTGCCCCGCAGAGCATCACGCTGACGCTGGCAAAGGATGCCGACAAGCAGCCTGTAACCAATACGCTGAGCAATTCGAGCATCGTCGCCAATGGCAGCATGACCGTTGCTGGCAACCTGGAGATGCTGGAGGGCAGCTACATTAAACTCTGGGATGCCAAGGAGGTGAAAGCCAAGGCGATGGGACTCACGGTGAAGGGGAACCTGACCATGACTGGCAAGAACGATGCCGCTGCCGAGCTGGAGCTCACCGGCAAACTGAGCGCTGCCAGTCTGAACATGACGAATGCCTGCATTACTTTGGATAACATCTCCGCGCCGCAGGGCATTACCCTGACGTCGGCAAAGGATGCCGCCAAGCAACCTGTGATCAACGAGCTGACTCGTTCCGGCATTGTGGCTGATGGCAGCATGACCGTAGCCGGAAGCCTGAGCATGACCGACTCCAGCATCAAGCTTCAGGATACGGTTGATGTGACCAATCCCAAGGATAAGGCTAAGCCCATGGGACTTACCGTGAAAGGTGACCTCACCATGTCTGGCAGGCAGATCGGCCAGGAGGAATCTCTCTACCTCACCGGCAAGCTGAGTGCTGCCAGTCTGAACATGACGGATGCCAGCATTAAGCTGGATAACATCTCTGCGCCGCAGGGCATTACCCTGACGTCGGCGAAGGATGCCGCCAAGCAGCCTGTAACCAACACTCTGAGCAATTCGAGCATTGTGGCTGATGGCAGCATGACCGTAGCCGGCGGGCTGACGATGACCGACTCCAGCATCAAGCTTCAGGATACGGTTGATGTGACCAATCCCAAGGATAAGGCTAAGCCCATGGGACTTACCGTGAAAGGTGACCTCACTATGTCTGGCAAGCAGAACGGCCAGGTGGAATCTCTCTACCTCACCGGCAAGCTGAGCGCAGCTAGTCTGAGCATGACGGATGCCAGCATCAACCTGGACAATACTGCCGCGATGCAGAGCATCAGCCTGACCCAGGCGAAGGATGCCGCAAAGAAGCCCATGGATAACATCCTGACGCGTTCCCGCATCAGCGGCAATGCCAGCATGAGCGTGGCGGGTAATCTGAAATTGACGGAAAACTCGCATATCTCCCTTGGCATGTCCGGAGCCGCCAAGACCCCGGGCTTTACGGTGAACGGCAATCTTACCCTCGGCAGTGGGTGCAGCATTACGCTCAGTGGAGCCAAGCCCCAGACCCTCACGGTGAAGGGAGCGCTCACGCTGGAATCCGGCAGCCATATCATCATGGACCAGAACTTTGTGACGGGCAAGACCTACAAGCTCATCACATTCGGTAGCTACAGTGCAGATAGCAGCCAGGATTTATACTCCATCTTCGGTGTGAATGACAGCATTTGCACCTTGACCTTCCAGGGCAAGGCACTCACCATGACGCTGACCGGAACATGGGAGCAGACCTGGACGGCTCCTGAGCCAGTAGCCACGAGCCTTGCCAGCGAAGAGACCGAGGAAGGCACCGAAGAGGATCAGGAAGAGGGTGATGAGGCTGGCGATGAGGAAAACACCCCGCGCGCCGTGGCCCGTATTACGGAGATGGTAACTGTGCAGGCGGCAGACGCCAGCCTGCCGGATTACAGCGGCGTGGCCGATGCCCTGGTGCAGGCCAACTGGGGCCTGGTAGAAACCAGCCGAGCCTTCGTGAACACCATCGCCAACCGCAGCATGGCGGTGCAGCTGGG
>JAZNIZ010000072.1:0-2406 GCA_045577775.1 Akkermansia sp.
GTTTGACAATAATACCGGTTGCTTGTTCAGGAATACTCACAGCCTATACCAGAATGTCAATGAGCTGGTGTTTTCCAATAACATAAATCGTCTTTTTTCATCTTACAATGCTCCGTTGTATACCGAATTTGAGAATTGCAGTAAAATCGTATTCTCCGGGAATGGCAACGAGGAAGCTAAAGCAATCATTACTAATGCCAATGATAGCATTTATGCAGGGCATATTACCTTTAAGGACTGTGGAGAAATTATCTTCTCTGGCAATACCATGCTGGATTCGCTGTTTGATGGCGCTACTCCTGCAATAACAAATGTTGGTTCTGTTAAATACATCGGCAATACGGTGGTTGACGGGTATCTGATTCACAATATCGGGGGAACCCCTCGCGATATGGTTATTTCGGGTGTGACGGATACATATGCTGTCGATAATAATGAATTGTACCATTGCGGTGACAGTGGATACGTATATGCCGCTATATCCAATGTTGATACGTATGTAAGCGGAAGTCAGAATAAAAATGGTAAATTGTGTTCGGTCTCTGGTAATGAGGCATATGGCAACTTCCGGAGCCTGATGGGAGGGGAATTTTATGTCTCTTACTTTGATGAGTTTTGCGCCAACGATAATTTTGTGAATTCTGAGGTAAATGGTCTACTGCAATGTCTTAACCTGGCATCTGTTGAACAAATAAACTTTAAGGATAATTATCTTTATGTAGAGGATTGCTGCTCTGTGGGTGGTGTGTTGACTGGTGACAGCGTGTTTACTGATTTTTCAGCCCTTACTGTATCTGGTAACTACATGGGTGATGTGGAAAATACCATTGAGGGTGATGGTGCGGATGTGTATATAAGTGGCGGTTTACTTGGCGATTTGACTATGGTGGGCAAGGATGCCGATTTTACATCTCAGAACTCGGTGGTGACCATTAAGAACAACATAATGGCTGGCGCTGTAGGTGGAGATATTGATGAACGCCTCGATGTCTCGAATGTTTCAAGATTCGAGTTTGCGGAAAATGTATATTACAGCAATACTTCAGCCAATGGAGCATCTGGGTCGATGCTTACAGATGTGCGACTTCATAATATCGGATTGGTTGATGTCTCTGATAACATAAGTCTGGCTCAAAATGGATGTTCGTTTGGCGGTGCTCTGGGTGGTGTTGTTGGTATGAATGAGGTAAGTGTAAAGATTCAGGATAACAAGGAGGTATCCATTCAGGATAATGCAGCTATAGGTTCCGCTGGCGCATATGGCGGTGCCATTACAGCCACTGAATCAGTCTACTTGACTGGTAATCAAAAAGTTACTATAATGGGTAACTATGCTCAGTCGGATACTGAAGCCATGGGCGGAGCTATTTACATAGCTTCTGGCTTCTATGCAAGATATGGTCTGGCTATTTATGGTAATGATGCTTTTACCATGCGGGGAAATTACATTACGGATGGTCAAACGTATCAGCTTCAGGGGATTGTAGTTGAGTTAGGAGGACCCCCGGCTGTGTTGATTGCTGCCCCGAAAAATAAGAATGTGGAGTTGTATGACCCTATTTATACGATGGGTGAACTTCTGATAGGTGTAACCCAGAGATATGTGGATGAAGATGAATATGGTATTTATTCTCCTTCGATGCTCAACGAGGGAAAGGTTGTGTTCTCTGGTGCATATGCTCAGCAGGATTTGACCAGCATCAAGAGCGCGGCAAAAGCTGGGGGGGTGACAGCTGCTGAATTGGAGGCTTCCCGGACATACACAGTGGCGAGCAACGTGTACATAAATAGCGGTACACTTGAGGTTCGTGACGAAGCTATTCTTAACGCTGGTTCGCTCAGCCTTGGGGCAGATACATCTCTGGTTATTGCTTCTGGTGCTGTTGTTAATACTCCTGTATTCTCCTCCGGATATTCAGCTTTGCTAGGCACTATGTCTTCCCCCAATGCCCGGCTTGTTCTGGATGGCGGTACTCTGAATATGAAGGGGGCAACTTCTTTGGATGGTTTTATAATGGGAGCGACTCAGAGGATAAGAGTTCAGGCTCCTTCTGCGCTTAATGTTAATACTCTCGCATTAGATACGGATTGTAACCTGGAATTGGTGGTTTCGAGCGTTAACAAACAACAAGCGTGTCTGACAGTCAATTTCTCTGGTGTCCCTTACTCCGGATTTAAAGGCTACAGATTCATATCTGCTGGTACGTTAACATTGGAATCATCAGAGACGCTGGGTAAGGGCGATTATAAACTCATTCACTTAGAAGAGGTTTCTGGCTCTTCGCTTTACGCTGCATTTGCTGATTACTGCAATTGGGCGGATGGCTATCTGGTGAATGGCGTAGGAACAGGGAACAGTCTCAAATGGGTTCAGTACGATGATTCTTCCGTATGTCTTGTATGGTC
>JAZNIZ010000073.1:0-3604 GCA_045577775.1 Akkermansia sp.
TAGGCACGGCGTCCCGAGCGTAGCGAGGGCGCGGAGCGTAGCGACGCGAGCCGTGCCGGAGCGGAAAAATCGCGCCAAAAATTCGCCGGTAGGGGGGTGGCGTGATTCTCCCTATACATCAGGGGACTACAATTCTTTAGCGATGAATGCGGCCTTTCTCGGTTATAGTATTCCATCCACTCTGATGTCATTTCTATAGCCTCGTCCAAATTCTTTGGTTCTCGGTGCAGAAAAAATTTTTTGTTGCGGATTCGGTGCCGGGAAGTATTATTATAAGTAAAGGAGATAACTAAATGAAAGACAAGCCCCGTAACAAAAAAAGCATATTTGTAGTGCTGATTCTGCTGATTTTCTGTGCGGCCTATCTGGCGTATGATGTTGCTGCCGGGGCTACTCCCGTTTTGTCTTTTCTCTTTCCTACCGGCGCCGTTCTTCTATTCTGCATCTACATGTTGCTGAAACAACTTCGCTCTAAATGACCATGCCCCACATCCACAAAATC
This sequence comes from Akkermansia sp., assembly GCA_045577775.1. GTDB lineage: Bacteria > Verrucomicrobiota > Verrucomicrobiia > Verrucomicrobiales > Akkermansiaceae > Akkermansia. The sequence continues at coordinate 503 of JAZNIZ010000073.1, forward strand.
CTTGCCACCACAGCCCTGTGACTTGCGGCGGTGGGAGAGGTATCTATTCCTATAAAGAAACTAGCATAATGAAAGTAAATAAAGAATTTCTTATATTTTTGATAGGGGTTGCAGTCTTTCTTCTGGGGGGACTGTTATTTATTGTTCTGCGTTCTTGTGACCATGAATGGCTAGGGATACGTTTATGCTTGTCTGTTTTCATGGGCCTTATGTGGTCTCAATGGATTCTGTGCGTTCGCTCCGGGCACTTCGGAGGAATGTACAAAAAAGGGAATCCCGGCCAATTCGCTCTTCGAAAATGGGGCTCGCTCATAGCCAACACAATCGGCACAGCTGTACTGGTTTGTGTATGGTGTCATTAGTCTGTGCCTTGCGGCGGGGAAATAACGCAAAACACCACCTTGCGGCCTAGGATTCCTCCTAGGCTATTCGCTTGTCTGCCCCAGATATCCGTCCAACGCTTGCAAGTGTCTTTTTATCCCCTTGCAAGCGATGTTTCATTTTAGGTTGGCAGTCGATGAAAAATGGCGCTTAAACTACTGATTCTGTGTAGCTTGCCAGTTCGAAACATCTTTGCTTACCGATATGCCCACATCTCACTAAAACCGCCTACCTGTCGCGGCGTAGCCTTGGCGAAGACGGAAGTTCACAGAATCAGCGGATTATAGATTCGAAGCATCTTTAGTGACCCTAAAAGGCGTTCGCGTTTAGCAAAACGGGCTTAGGCATGCTTAGGCTTTTTGGTCTTTTGGAGCCGTTTTGCGCCCGGCGGGGCGGTGGCATCGCTTGCAAGCGTGCAATGCCTACGCGGGCGTAGGTGTTGAAAATCAATGCAAAGCAAAAACCGAACCAGATTGCTTTCTGATTCGGTTTCTTGGTTTAAGTGGAGCATTTTCAGTACAAACTTAGGGGATTATATTGATATTTTGTTCGAACATGACTTCGGGCCATCAAAAATGGAGCATTCCTGCAATCTTTTGTATACTAGCATTTTATGACTAAAGTACGAACAACAGAGTTTAGTAAAAGGCCTTTCCCCGGCAAGGGAATTAACGAGCCATCAGCTTGGGAAAATTGAACCCGGAATTCACTTTTTTCGTTTTTCCTACGTTCAGCCAAAGCAAATATGGAATCACATTATAATATATTGGATATAAGTATTTTATAAAATTCACCTCACAATTCAGGAGCCTGTCACATCGCTTGTAAGAGGTCATGGAAAATGAAATACAGCATTCGCAGAGGGTGGATAAAAAGAGGGGGAATCCTCCTCACTAGAACAGAGGGGAGGAAATATACACGATTAGTTATGGACTAGCCCCGTCCTCAGAATCCTAATCATCGGCTTTACGTTATTGGGGCTGTTTCTGCTGCATATATTCTTGCAACAGGCGGTAACACTCTGCGTAGGAATCCCCATGTATGACGCTGTCTCTGAAGTGAGTGAGCACGTCTTTTCCGTTCTTGTTGCGAATGCTCAGATCGGGATTGCGAGCAATGAGCAGTTTCACTTTTTCCGGTTTACCGTATGCATGCATGAGTGCCGTATAACCATCAGGATCTTGGGCGTTGATGTCTGCCCCGGATTTCAAGAGCAGGTCCACCGCTTCATCGCAACCTCGGAACACAGCTTCAATAAGCAGGGAATGATTCATATCCGCCGAGCAAGTTTCATTAACATTCATTCCATGTTCTATCAGCATTTGTAAATGCTCGGTCTTTCCCTGTTTCAGGACGAAAGTAACCTCCCAGCCGGCGTCCCTCGCAAAGTGTGTGACATCTACCCCGGTTTGTAACACATACTGCATGATAGTCGCATCATGCAGTCGGATGGCTCTGAGGAGCTGTCGCATATTATCCGCCCCTTTGTAGGCACCGCTTTCAAGCAATTTTTGCAGTTTTTGCTCATCACCGTAGCAGACGGCATCTGCCCAAGCATTGCCTGTGGTGGCACCGGCATCCATCAGCAAGCGCACAGATTCCGCATTTTGTGGGATTGGTTCAAATAAATCTTGAATTAACGCTTTATCGGCGCGTATTTTTTCCACACTCAACAAATATCCGAATACATCCCACGCTTTCTGATGCAAGGCCCAATGCATAGCGGTATAATTTTCTGACCTCAGAAAAACATCTGCCCCGGCCTCAACCAATAGTCCGGCGCATTCTGTACGGTTATTATATGCTGCGAGCATGAGCGGGGTGAAATCTAATTGATTAGGTCTGCGCATATTGATATCAGCACCTGCATCCAACAACAGTTTGACACATTCTGCATACCCATATGCGACACAAAAATTCAATGGAATCACGCTTTTATCATCAGGAGCATTGGGGGACATCTCAGAATCCAACAGCACCTTCATACATTCTGTTTGGCCGTTCACTGCTGCCAGTATAAGCAAATCCGGTGTCAGATCGGCTCCGGCTAATAGGAGCTCTTTCAACTTTGCGGCATCTCCTTTCCTAATCGCATCCTGTGGAGTTTTCACCCTTTCCAGCTCTTGCATCAGTTCTGCGATTTCTTCCTCGCTGAGCTCAAGAAACGCCGATGGCGACACTCCCACATTCTCGTTATTCCCGCTCTCCGTTGCATAAGCAGGAACACATGCCGCATGTGCAATCAATAGTGCTATGAGTGAGCTTTTCATGCTTTTATTTTAGTGTTTAACTATAAGATTGTCAATGTTTTTTCTCCGAAGAAATCTTAATTATTCTCTGCATATACTCGTCTAGTTATGGTCTTTTCCTCATTCCCCAGAATCCTCACTACCACAGCCCTGTGCCTTGCGGCGGTGAGCGTAGCACCGCTTCATGCTGAGGGCGAGCTTTCGTTCCTGCAACAGGAACAAGCGCAGAGAGTTATTGATATCTATCGCCACACTCCGGAGCTGAGCGCGGCGTACGAATCGAGACGTAATTGGATTTTTGTTCCCATGCTGTATCATGAAATCACACCGAACTGTTATCTGCTTTGCGTTGAAGTCGGCTCCGGCGCAAGTATTTATTTGTTCAGTTTGGTAAAAAAACAGCCGGATGGCAGCTGGCAACTGCTCAACCAAACAATCATGAGCCCCGGATACCCCGGGCGTGACCTCCGCT
>JAZNIZ010000074.1:0-3309 GCA_045577775.1 Akkermansia sp.
CCCGGAGCTTGCTAATTGCTCGGAGAATTGCCCTTTGTGGGCTTTGAATATCTGACCAATTATGGAAAAGGACTGCAATCTTTTATTTCTCATTGCATTAACATGCGCTGGAGGAATTATTTGTCAGCAAATCTGAAACAGTCCCATAAATATCTTTATCAAAATCACTACTTGCTATCGCATAGAAAATGTGATATACCACGAGCGTGTCATCTACCAGAACGTTCTCACATTATGCCATCGCGTAAAAAATCAGACATCCCTGCCGTGGATGAAACACGATACTCTCCCACAGTTCTTCTACCTGCATACAACAATCCTGATTTTCTTGCGTTTCTATAAGATTTTTAAAACTCTATAAGCCTCATGAACTACTTATACGTATACGATTGCGCTTCTGGCGAATTTCACATCGGGCAATCGAATCCTGTCAACATAGGCAACAGCTACGATGCCAATGTAAAAATCCCGACCATGAATCAGGGGCTGGCAGGTGCTGTTGTGGTGCAAAATGGACAATGCGCTTATTATCCGAAATGTGAATACACCATCAACGGCAAGAAAGGAAGCTCTGCTTTTTCCATCGCGCCGGAACGCGGCATCCTGATCAGCAGCAATGGTGGTCTGTTCCAGCTTCTTTTCAGCTGCACTCCACCTGAGCACCAGCACGCTATCTACAGAGCCTGCAACCACAACGAATGGTTTTATTTTGATGCAGCGGCCAATGCATGGCAAGGCCCCACCTCCATGCGCAAACTGCTCGCTGCAGCAGACAATTTGCCCGCCACCACCTGGGTGACCATGAAAGGCATGCAGAACGGCGTATGCACCCTGAGCGAGTTCTGCACCATGGCACGAGCTCAGAACACGCCACCACCCATTCCCCAGCAAACGGCCGTGCAGACACAGCCACAAGAAGCAGCCATGGTTCCCGGTGGCGACACCATCGATGAATACAACGGGCAGTACCTCTGCCCGGTGTGCTGGCTGCGGTTTGACGCAGGTGATGTCATGAGCATTGCCAGCCACCCGGATCTCATGGGCGACCCTGTTCTGGGACGCCATGAAATGAAACGCTTTTATGCGACGCAGTTTAACAGCCGCGGTCAGGCTCTCGATGAAAAAGGCATGCCCTGCATGCACACAGCCTGCCCGCACTGCCGGTACAAACTGCCGCCCCGTTTCCTGGAAATGGACTCCCGGATATTCTCCATCATCGGCGCGCCTTCCTCGGGCAAGTCCTATTACCTTGCATCTCTCATTCATGAAATGACCTACCGGGTAGCGCCGGAATTCGGCATTGCCTGGCGAGATGCAGATCCGGCGGGAAATTCGCAACTCAACGATGTAAGCAACCGCCTGTTTACCTCTGCCACCCCGGAGCAGGCGTATCTTTCCAAGACCGACCTGGAAGGTGCGCTGTATGAGGATTTTCACCGCCACGGGCGCACCGTCAAGCTTCCCAAGCCTTTCATATTCAACGCCTCGAAAACAAGAAGCAAAACACCTCCCATTTCCTTTGTCTTTTACGACAATGCCGGTGAACATTTTGAGCCAGGGCGCAACAACGAAGACTCTCCCGGTGCCATGCACGTAGCCGTAGCATCCGGGTTATTCTTCCTGTTTGACCCCACCACCAACCCCAATTTCCGCAAAATCATCACCAACCAGCAGGATCCCCAGCTGCAGGTAGATAGTCGCATGCTGGACCAGCAGGCCATCATCATGGCCGAAACGGAATCGCGCATTGCCTCTATTCTCAACATTGCCCCGGGCGAACAGCTTGATACACCCTTCGCCATCATCATCGGCAAATGTGACCTCTGGGAGGATTACCTCTCTACCCCGGAAGGTGGAGGCAAGCCCCTGCTCCCGATTTCAGCCCAGGGAAAACTCATTCAAGCCAACGTGCAGGCCAACTCTGAGCGTCTGCGCAGCCTGCTCATGAAGATGAACCCGGCCATCTGCGCCACGGCAGAAAGCATCTCCAGCAACGTGTGCTATTTCGCCGTATCGCAGCTGGGTGTTTCGCCCGAAACATTCGAAGACCCGCTAACCGGTATTACCCGCATCGGGCCGGATCCCACGCGCATCAACCCGCGTTATGTATGCGAGCCCACGCTGTGGATGATGAGCCAGATTGCACCGGACTTCATCCAGACCATATAACCCACGGAACGTGCGCCCCATGTACCAGCTTGTCTACACAAGTGCCCCACGCCTGCTGGAAGCAGGCAAAACAGGTTTTGGCACAGTGGCGCGATCGCGACAGCTTCCGCAGCCCCTGGTTTCGTATCTGGAGCGGCTCAGCGGGTTCGACCGGGCAGCAGGCGTGGATGCCTACTTCCTGTACAGCAGCTTTGCCATGGGCAACCTGATATATCACGCGTTCACCCGAATCGGGGATTGTGGCGTAGATTACACCAGGCGAACCAATCATATAGCGCACCACTGGGTTCTGCTGCAAGACGACTCCACCCTGCCAATCATGCTACAAACAACGCCTGCCGCCATCATGGCGGCATTGCAATGCCAGTGGCTGACGGAATGGCAGGATTTTCCACGCTGGTATGAGGAGACATTCCAGCAGATTCTGCCAGCCAGCATGCAGGGAGATGCGTGGGTTAACTATACGGGAGATGCCAATAACCGATACTGGCTTGACACCAAAGAAACCGCCGACGGCGCCAATATCATACTTCCGGAAACGAGCACCTGGCGGGACACCTTGAACCTGCTCCACGAGGCCATGATGCAGCGCACCGACCTCGGCTGGGGCTTGGGATTCATCACCGCTCATGCCAGCACAGTCAGCCGCAAAATCTGCCCGTTGGTCTGTATTTCTCCAGAGCAACAAGCTAAGGGTATTGTACCCACCTCGGGGTATACAGAAATTCGCATCAACCGTACGTTGCAGGCTCCAGTAGTACCAGACGTCGCACTATCTGCCCCGCCGCTGCCGGATTTACAGCCAATTCCACAGCAAGAGACATTCCCCCCGCTGCCGCCAGATATCCCCTCATGCCCCCCGGAGACAACCGCATCTCTGCCAGCAGCTCAGCCTTTATGCACGCCTCATTCCGAACCGGCCCCCCCTGCCCCCGAAAGCGCCAGAACCACTTATGTACCCAAGGTGAGTGCAGGTATAGTGCTGAGCCTTGTGTGCGGCAGCGTTCTGTATGCCTTATTTGATAAGGAGGAGAAACCAGCAGCCCCGGCCGCACCGCCACCTTCCGCAGCACCCGGCCCCATAACGCAGCCCCCCCAGAGAAGCGCCAGCAAAACCTCAGGAGCCCGCCCCTGCCCCCC
>JAZNIZ010000075.1:0-50614 GCA_045577775.1 Akkermansia sp.
GGATGAATCGTTATCCACGTCGTATCTTCAACGGACAATCTGCACGCACAAAGGCACGCATCGAAAACCTTCATTTTATCAAATTTGCCGCTTAATCAGAAGAAAAAACTCCTATTGTCGCATTTGGTCTTGCAATTCAGCTCGTCAACTACGCCTTGTTTTTATGAAAGGGAACCATGCGCCCGGCCAAGCTGCCACTTGCTGAGCGAGCTGTTTGCAGGCACGCTGCTCTGCCCGGGTTGCACCTACTGCAATTCCGGTTGATTTGCGAATACGCTTACCGTTTGCCCAGAACTCTGCTTGCCAGATTCCTTTTCTATCTTTTGTCTCTGCCATGTTATGTATAGTATATGGTTGTTGGGAGTACGTGTCACACGTGTGACAGGTATGTGACACATCGTGTGGCAGGTCGTGTGACACACTACTACCGTACATGGTTGACACTAGACAAGACAAAAAAAACGCGCTGTAAAGGGGTTACATCCTCTACAGCGCGCTACTTACAGTATTTTTTAGTTGCGGGAGCAGGATTTGAACCTGCGGCCTTCAGGTTATGAGCCTGACGAGCTACCTGGCTGCTCCATCCCGCGATTTTATCAGGTCACCCTTAGTGGGTGCGGCAGGAATATACCACTGGTTCCCCGGAGCGTCAAGTCCTTTTTTTATTTTTTTGCAGAAAAGTATCAATTTTTTTCCCGGAGCTTCCCATGCTGGCTGAGCAGCTCCACAGCGGTCTGATTGCCTGCCTCGGCAGCATTCATAAGCCAACCCATCATTAATTCCTCATTTTTAGGCACCCCCTTGCCTGTGGCATAGCAAGTACTGAGCATGAGGCAGGCCTCGCCATCGCCCTGCATGGCGGCATAGCGCAGGTAGCGAATTCCCTCTGCCACGCTGGCATTCTTTGCCGTACCGTTCAAATGCATGCGGGCCAGAATCAACTGAGCCGGCACGGAATCATCATCAGCCATGCGCTCCAGCCATTTGAGAGCCCCTGGCAGATTACCCGAGCGAGACTCCATCTGCACCAGCGTATGGCAGGCATCATCATTCCCGGCATCTACAGCAGCGGCGTACCACCGGCGAGCCTTGGGCAGCGAACGGCTCACGCCAATACCGCGTTCATAACACAATCCCATGGCAGCCATAGCGCGCGGTTCCCGGCTTTCCGCAGCCTTGGAAAACCAGCGGAAGGCGCGTTTGTATGAACGAATGGCCCCCTTCTGCCCAGTCAGCAAGCGGCGTCCGTATTCATACTGGGCCTCAGGCTCACCCGCAACCGCAGCACACCGCAGCTTATAAATGCCATGGCAGCTGGTGAGTACCAGTGCAGCGCAGATAATGAACCAGTGGCACTTCATCGGAAATAATTCAGTTGTTTTTCACTAACTGGCATAGACAGACGTTCCATGACTGCCAGCATATCCTCCCACAACGCACGGCGGGCAGAAAGCGCCTCATTGCGCAGCAGATAGCTGGGGTGGTAGGTCACACGCACTGGTACCCCCTGGCATTCGAGCCATTGGCCTCGCAGCGCATTCACCCCCTGCTGAGTACCCAGCAATCCCTTGGCCGAGCTGCCGCCCAGGCACACAATACAGGCGGGCTGAATCGCACGAATTTCCGCCATAATAAGCGGGGAGCAGGCCGCCAGTTCCTCTTGGCTGGGCGGGCGGTTCGCGGTACCCTGGTTTTCGCTCATCGATGGGCGGAATTTGCATACATTGGAAATGTAGACCTCCTCTCGCTGTAGCCCCATAGCCCCCAAAATGCGCGTAAGCAGCTGCCCTGCCGGCCCCACAAAGGGTTCTCCCTGGCGTTCCTCCTCATACCCCGGGGCTTCCCCCACCAGCATAAGCCGGGCGCGCGGGTTTCCCGCAGCAAACACCATGGTCTCGCGCAGCGTACCCAGCCGCCGCGCGGGCTTCCAATCAGCAGCCTTGCGCCGCAGAAACTCAAGCTTTTCCTCCATTCTCATCTCAGGTGCAGCGTGAGCCGACGCAGGCGCAGCCACCCCCGCTCCGCGCTTCGCCGCCAGCATCCACTCGCGTAATATGCCTCGAGCATCATCATCCACCGCCAGACGCCGCTGCCCCCCCTCCACCATGTGGGTGAGGGATTCCACCGCAAGTTGCTTGAGCGTAGGCATAGTAGCATTCTAGCACATATACAAGAGATAGCAAGAAATTTTGGATGTAGTTTGGATGTAGCATGTTGAATTCTACATACTTCCTTCAGCTTGGACGCATTGTCCGCTTGACGCAGAATTTCCCATCTGCTAGAATTTTGCTCAGTGAGCAATCAACCGCCAGCAGAGGAAAACCCGCGCTTCCTGCAAGAACAAATTATTACCTATCTGGGTAATAAGCGTCGCTTGCTGGACTTCATTGGCAAGGCCGTGGTCCACGTACGCAAACAACTGGGTGGAAAAAAGCTGCGGTGTTTTGATGCATTTTCCGGCTCCGGCATTGTGAGCCGTTACCTGAAACAACATGCTGAGCGGCTCTACACCAATGACCTGGAAGACTACGCACGCGTGCTCAACACCTGCTACCTGGCCAACCGCGACACCGTGCAAGCCGCCGTCTTGCCAGAGTACCACACCACCCTGCTGCAGCAAATTCTACAATCCCTGGCCCCCGGTCTGCTGGCAGCTCACTATGCCCCGCAGGATGACGCTCACATCTGCCCCGGCGAGCGCGTTTTCTACACCCGCCGCAATGCCGTATATCTGGACACCGCCCGGCGCTGCATCGGCGAGCTGCCGCAGGAAATCCAGCCATTTTTCCTGGCGCCGCTGCTCTGCGAAGCCTCGGTACACACCAACACAGCCGGCATCTTCAAAGGTTTTTACAAAGACAAGAGCGGCATAGGCAAATTCGGAGGACGCGGGGGAAACGCCCTGCAACGCATTCTGGCGCCCATTACGCTGCCACTACCCATCTTTTCCCATTTTGATTGTGAACACCACATACTGCAGAGCGATGCATGCGCTGCTGCTTCCACCCTGCCAGAGCTAGATTTCGCCTACCTCGACCCTCCCTACAACCAGCACCCCTACGGCTCCAACTATTTTATGCTGAATCTGCTGTTGAACTACAGCGAACCTCTGCACGCCTCACGGGTTTCGGGCATACCGGCAGATTGGAACCGCTCCCCATACAACAAGCGCAGCCAGGCACAACAAGCGCTGGATTCCCTGTTGGCTACCCTACCCGCCCGTTTCACACTCATTTCATATAATTCGGAGGGCTTTATTGCTCCAGAGGAAATGCAACAACTCCTCCGCAAACACGGTCGGCTCCAGGTCATGGAAACAGACTACGCCACCTTCCGCGGATGCCGGAACCTGCGCGCACGCGCGATTTCTGTCAAAGAATATCTTTTTCTGCTCGAAAAGTGACGCAGAACTTGCTTGACGAAACGCGTTCTCCGGGTATCATTGGACTGTGAATTATCTCTCAACCTTTCCCTGCATGTGTGCCTGCGCGCTGCTCACAACGCTGAGCAGCTGCTATCCGCAGACCTCAAACCCGGATCAGCTGCGTCTGGCTCATGAACAGAACGCAGCCATGCGTCAGGAAATTGTACGCATGCAACAACTCATCAACCAGGCTGGTAACACCAGCGAAGATTTATCCGAGGCGGTGCAAGCCAAGGAACAGGAACTAGCCGCTGCGCTCAATGAACTAAAGGACGCTAAACGCCAGAAAACAGAAACCAAGCTTCGCATCATTGAATTACAGGATCGACTTGATGCGTTCCGTACCAATTTCCGCATGCTTCAAAATGAAACCATCAAGCTTCACAAACGCTCATGAGCACGACTCCCGAAACACCCGTAAACCAGCAATCAGAGTCCTGCCCTGAGCCCGAAGCCCCGGCTGCAACAAGCAACTCTTCCACCCCCGGAGAACAGAACACAGCATCCGCGCCCAAACCAAAACCCGGCAAGGGAGCCATACTCATGGACACCCTGCTCGTACTGGTGCTGGTAGGCGTACTGGGCGCTGGCGCATGGTTTATCAAACAGGAGCTGGATAAATACAACGTTCCCTCTCCCATGGAGGTTGCGCAGAATGAATATCTTGAGCTCTGCAAACAGCACGAGCAACTCCAGGAAGCGGCCTACAAGGCCGACGAGCAAATCCGCATGCGCAGCCGCATCTCCGGTCTCGAAGGCCAGATTATCGACATCAAGCGCCAGATTGCAGAAATCCGCAACGCCATCGGCGAAGATGAAGCCCAGCTGCGATCCCTTCAACGCGAAATTCGCCAGGAAGATAAGACCTCACGCGCCGTTGCCCGCAGCCTCATGATCGGACTGCCCATCGGCAATGCGGCCACCTCCAACGGCCGCGCCTACCCGAATGCCATCATCCACCGCTTAAAGGCCGGTAGCATCACCCTGCGCCACCCCGCCGGGCAGGCCACGTTCCCCCTGTCTAATCTGGTTAAGGACAACCTGCCTGACATCGTTCGCTATGCTCTCGGCATTGATGACATGGTAGACATGAGTGATTTTGACAAAGCTCCTAAGCGCCGCAAGGGCAAGCTCATTTCCCCACGCAAAACCCCGGCTCACGAACCAGCAGCCACAGATTATGAATCTGAGTCGGCAGCCCCGGTGGTAAACACCCAGGCACCCGCCCCGGCCACAAAAAACACAGGCAAGCTCACGCCGGAAAACAGCAGCAATGACTCCTGGCAGGCCCCCGATGCACCGCTGCCCATTGCCGAACCCTGATAATAATCATCCCCCTCCCCGCGCTGCAAGGCGCGGGTTTCGTTTATACAGCAGGTGCATGTAACCTCCGCACACAGTCACCGCTCACGTCACCCCACCTCTACCACGCATTCAGAATCAAAAAAAAGCCCCACGTCCTATTCAGGACGGGGGCTTTTCTGAACAGAGTGTCAGGTTCAGGCCAGAGTGCGGTTCATTTGCTTCCAACTCCAATCCCAACGAGTAAGAGAAGTAAAGCAAGCAGTAAGCAACTTCACGCTGGCATCAATATCCACCTTGTGGGCCATCTCAATACTCTGGTGAACATTGCGCACCGGTATCGAAATTGCACCGGTCACCGCGCCACCAGCAGTAAATTTCTGCATAGCACCGGCATCAGTACCGCCAGCAGCCAGCAGCTCCAGCTGGTAGGGAATCTCCCCCTCCTCGCAAAGAGCAACCATAAACTTCACCATGCGGGGGTCAGTAATCAACGTACCATCATACACCTTCACAGCCGTACCCTTGCCAAGCACGGTACACTTATCGTGAGCACCGCTGCCAGGAGTATCAAACGCAATGGTCACATCCAGAGCAAAAGCAAAATCCGGATTAATGGCAAGCGTCGCAGCGTGTGCACCACGCAGCCCCACCTCCTCCTGCACTGTAAACACAGCATACAGGTCATAATCCGGCAAATTCCCGCTTTCCTTAATGGCGCGCACAGCCTCAATAAGCATATAACAACCACCTCGGTTATCAATGCTCTTCACATTAAGGCAATCCCCCATTTCCACCAGGTCACCAATGCGCGTAATGGAATCCCCAATCGAAACATACTTCTCCACATCTTCCTTGCTCATACCAAGGTCTACCACAAAATCGGTCACCTGGGGCATCTTGGTCCGTTCCTCCGGGCTCATCACATGAATGGGCTTCACCCCCATGCAACCAGGCAAATCCTTCGTACCATGCACCACCACTCGCTGGGCCGTAAGCGTCTTGGGGTCAAACCCACCTAAAGGCAGAATACGAATAAAGCCATTATCATCAATATGGCGCACAATAAAACCGATTTCGTCCATATGAGCCGCGCACATTATGCGCTTTTCAGCGCTCTTACCCTTGATAAGAGCCACCACATTGCCCACATTATCCACCTTGATTTCATCGGCCAGCGGAGTCATCTCATTGATGACCAGCTCGCGGATGCCATATTCAAAACCGGGAGCTCCGGTTGCCTCACAGAGGTCTTTGAAGAGCTGGATGTTCATGGCACATACTTTACCCTTTTCCTCTCCGCTTGGCAAGGGCAGACTAAGCTTCTGACACCATTTTCCACCCATGCCCACACGAAACACCTTGCAATGCCAGGCTGATATGCTATCATACGAACATGAACCGCCTGTCGATTCCGCAATATGTAATGGCGCTGGCCCATGTGGCAGCCCTGCGCTCAGAAGATCCCTATCGGAAGGTAGGCGCCGCCGCGCTGGATAAAGATAACCGCGTAATCGGCACCGCTTACAATGGGCTCTTTCCCGGATTCGACGCACCGGAAGGCTTCTGGGCCTCGCGCGACGAACGGCAGAAATACATGCTGCATGCAGAAATCAACCTGTGCAGCCTCTTCAAACGCGGCGAAGCCCACATCGTAGCCTGCACCACCATGCCCTGCACCTCGTGCATGCAGGCACTCTGCGCTCACGGCGTAAAAACCATATACTACGGCGAAGACTACGCCGCCTCGCAGGCACCCGCCATAGCGGCCATGTATGGGGTGGAACTCATCAAGGTGGAAGACTACCCGCTTTCTGCCCGTTTCCCGCTCGTCTCCCCCAAAACAAAAGCTCCCACCTGTAACCGCTGCGTGGCAGATGAAAACACCATTCCCCTGGAAAACCGGGCGCGGGGATGCCTGCTGGGGCTCATGTGCGGCGATGCCCTGGGAGCCCCCGTGGAATTCCACAGCCCGAGCGATGTATGCTCCCTCTACCCGGATGGCATTCCCGGCATGGTAGCAGGCTGGGGCTGCACGAAATACCGCCGCAGCGGCGAGATTACCGATGATTCAGAAATGGCCATTGCCCTGCTCCGCAGCCTGCTGAACGAACAAGGCTTCAACGCCATGGGCGTGCAGGCCCAGTATATCGACTGGCTCGCCACCGACCCGGACGACGTAGGCATCACCATACGCACCGCGCTCAATGGCAGCTACAACGCCGATTCCCAGGCCAACGGCGCCCTCATGCGCGTAGCCCCCATAGCTCTCTATGCTGCGTTGCACCCCGAGTGGAACTGGCAGGCCGCAGCAGAGGACGACTGCAAACTCACGCACATCAACCCGCGCTGCATCCACGCCAACCTCATCTTCGTGGAATCCCTCATCCTCGCCATGCAAGGCCACACCCCGCAGCAAATTTACACCACCGCCTGCAACCGAGCCCAGGAACTGGACGATGTACAACTGCTCAGCCGCCTGCGCGCCGCCGAACACGAAGAACCCGAGTACCACCCCCAGGCCGGCTGGGTAGAAATTGCATTCCAGTGCGCCTACTACTGGCTGCTGCACGCCAGCGACTACCCCTCGGCCATGTGCCGCATCGTAAGCCGCTGCGGCGACCCCGACACCAACGCCGCCATTGCCGGTGCGCTGCTGGGAGCAGTCTACGGCGACTGCGGCATTCCGCGCGACTGGCAGAACGAGGTACTCTGCTGCCCCAGCGAACGCCCCACCCGCTACCGTGCTGCCCAAGGCATGCAACTGCTGGAAGAACTCTTTGTGCAAGCCCAATGAGCACGCCCTTGCTCCAAGTCCGTGACCTCACCGTCGAATTCCACTCCCGCGCCGGAGTAAACTACGCCGTCAACGGCGTCTCATTCGATTTGAACGCCGGCGAAACCCTTGGCATTGTGGGGGAATCCGGCTCCGGCAAATCCGTCACCTGCTCCACCCTCATGGGGCTGCTGCCCAGCCCACCGGCACGCATCGGGCCAGACTCCCGTGCCTGGTTCGACGGCATCGACCTACTGCACGCTCCGGAAAAAGTGCACGCCACCCTGCGCGGGCGGCGCATCTCCATGATTTTCCAGGACCCCATGACCTGCCTCAACCCCTGCATGAGCATTGGCGACCAGGTAGCAGAACCCCTCGTGCTGCACCAGGGACTCAGCTGGCGCGAAGCGCGCCGCCTTGCCGTGCAGGAACTCGCCCGCACCGGCATCCCCGACCCGGAAAAACGCGCCGCTGCCTACCCGCACGAATTCTCCGGCGGCATGCGCCAGCGCGTCATGATTGCCCTGGCGCTCATCACCCGCCCGCAAATCCTCATCGCCGATGAACCCACCACCGCGCTGGACGTCACCGTGCAGAAACAAGTGCTCGACCTCCTCCGCGCCCGCCAGCAGGAACTCGGCACCGCCATCATCCTCATCACGCATGATTTAGGCGTCGTGCGCCAATATGCCCACCGCATCCAGGTCATGTACGCCGGCAGCATCGTGGAAAGCGCCCCGGCAGAAGAACTTATCCGCCATCCGCGCCACGCCTACACCCGCGCCCTCATGGCCTCCATCCCCAGCGCGGCAGATAAAGGCAGCCGCCTGCAAACCATTCCCGGCCTCCCCCCCACCCTACGCGAACCCGTGCGCGGCTGCGCCTTCCGCCCCCGCAACACCCTGGGCAACCCCGAACTCTGCCTCACCGACCGCATCCCCGAACTCATCGAGACCTCCCCCGGTCATTGGGTGCGTAATTGTCCTGGTTGTACCACGTCCGCGCCATAAGGCGCGGATATCGTCTACACCACAGGTGTAGATATCGTCCACGCATCGCGTGGATTTCGTCCGGCGCAGCCGGATATCGTTCCCAATTTCACCACGGTCTGACATTCCCCAATCATTGGGAAGCTATTACTCCTCGCCCCATTGGAAAACGCTATCCCCGCTGCGCGAGGACATAAAACAATTACCAATAACTCCTTGAATAACAAACCAGGAGAGCTTAGAATCCCACCCTATGAACCACAAGCTCACCACCGCCGCCGGTGCACCGGTGGCCGATAACAACCGCTCGCTCACCGCGGGACCGCGCGGGCCCATGCTTATGCAGGACACCTGGCTTTTCGAAAAACTGTCGCACCTGAACCGCGAGGTCATCCCGGAGCGCCGTATGCACGCCAAGGGATTCGGCGCATTCGGCATCTTCCGCGTCACGAACGACATCACCCGCTACACCTGCGCCGATTTGTTCTCCAACATCGGTAAGGAAACCGAGGTATTCGTGCGTTTCTCCACCGTAGCGGGCGAACGCGGCGCCGCCGATGCCGAGCGCGATATCCGCGGCTTTGCCGTCAAGTTCTACACCCAGCAAGGCAACTGGGACCTTGTGGGAAACAACACCCCGGTCTTTTTCCTGCGCGACCCGCGCCAGTTTGCCGACCTGAACCACGCCATCAAACGACACCCCGCCAGCGGGCTGCACAGCCCCGCTGCCAACTGGGATTTCTGGACATCCCTGCCCGAGGCATTCCACCAGATTACCATCGTCATGAGCGACCGCGGCATACCGGACGGCTTCCGCCACATGCACGGCTTCGGCAGCCACACATTCTCACTCATCAATGCAGATAAGGAGCGTATCTGGTGCAAGTTCCACTGGCGCTGCCAGCAGGGCATCCGCAACCTGACCGATGCCCAGGCCGCCGCGCTCATTGCCGCCGACCGCGACAGCGCCGGAACCGACCTGTTCCGCGCGATTGACCAGGGGCGCTTCCCAAAATGGAAGCTCTGCATCCAGGTCATGACCGACGAGCAAGCCCGCGATTTCCCCTTCAATCCCTTCGATTTAACCAAGGTTTGGCCACACGCTGATTTCCCGCTCATCGAGGTGGGGGAAATGGTGCTCAACCGCAACCCGCAGAACTACTTTGCCGAGGTGGAACAAGCCGCCTTCAACCCCGCTCAGGTGGTGCCGGGCATCGGTTTCTCGCCGGATAAAATGCTGCAAGGGCGCCTCTTTGCCTATGGCGATGCACAGCGCTACCGCCTAGGGGTGAACCACCACCTCATCCCCGTGAACCGCCCGCGCTGCCCGTTCCACAGTTTCCACCGCGATGGTCAGATGCGCACCGATGGCAACCTGGGTTCCACCCTCAGTTACGAACCGAATAGCTACCACGAGTGGCAAGCGCAGCCACGGTTCATGGAACCGCCCCAGCACATCTGCGGTGACTCCGGTCATTGGGATTACGCCAATGACGATGACGACTATTACGCCCAGCCCCGCGCTCTCTTCCTGCTCATGAATGCAGAGCAGCGCCAGGCGCTGTTCGACAACACCGCCCGAGCCCTGGCCGGCGTGCCGGAGTTCATCCGCCAGCGCCACCTCGAACACTGCTTCCGCTGCCACAGGGAGTATGGCGAGGGTGTGGCTGCCGCCCTGTCCTGACCGCAGGACAGGATTTCGTCGGCACAGCCGATATCGTCCACGTACAGCATGGATACCGTCCCGGGCGACAGCCCGGGATTTCGTTCCCTGTTTTGCCTTGGCTTATTGTTTCCCTATGGTTGGGAGAATATTGGCTTTTGCTCTTATGGTAAACGATATCCAGCCTCGTGCGGAGGCTGGACGAAATCCGGCTTTGCCGGACGATATCGCCCTGCGGGCGACGATATCCTCGCTGCGCGAGGCCTCAGGGCTCAACCCAGCGCCCATGGTCCTTGATGAGCTGCACGAGGTGCTGCACGGCTTCCTCCTGCGGGATGTTCATGACCACCGGGGTGTGGCCCACGTAGAGGTTAATCTTATTCGGGGCGCCGCCTACGTAGCCGAAGTCGGCATCGCTCATTTCGCCGGGGCCGTTCACAATGCAGCCCATGATGGCGATTTTCACCCCCTTGAGGTGGCCGGTGGCCTCGCGGATTCGGGCTGCGGCTTCCTGAATGTTGTAGTGCGTGCGACCACAGGACGGGCAGGAAACATATTCGGTCTTGCTCAGGCGCACCCCAGCAGCCTGCAGGATATTGAAGCCCAGGCGGGAAGCTTTGTCGGGGTCGGTCTCGCGGCGCACCAGCACGGCATTACCGATACCATCACACAGCAGCGCGCCGGCATTCACGCCGCCTGCCATGGGAGCGGAGAGAGAATCCTGGCCGTTGAGCAGCGTATCCTTCAGCAGAATGCTGTGGCGGGTGGGAATAACCGCCGCCAGCAGACGGAAAGCCTGCACGCAGGGCATATCAATGCCATCCTTCACCGTCACCAGCGTAGCGGGAGCATCAGCCAGCGCAGCCACCGCAGCGGCATCGCGCGGGTCAAGTTCTACCGGAGCACAATCTTCGTAAGAGATTTCCGGCATAAAGTCCTTCATCACGGTGGGGTCGAGCGCCTTGCAGGCAGCCTCGGGCAGCACCACACGCACCGGCTCATTCCAGCCCAGAGTTACACCGCCCCGGGTGATTACCTCGGCCTTGCGCTTGTTGAACTCAAAAGGATTAAAAGCATCCGGTGCCTCCACCGCCAGCGGAGCGGCGGCGGGCATCACGCCCGGCTGGTAGGGGGCTGCCAGCTCGAAGCCGGGGGCGATTTCATACACTGGGTCCTCGGTGAGCGACACACGCAGCGTATCGCCAATGCCATCTGCCAGCAGCGAGCCCACGCCCGTAGCGCTCTTGATGCGGGCATCCTCGCCCTCGCCAGCCTCGGTCACGCCCAAGTGGATGGGGTAATTCCAATCCAGCCCCTCCTCTGCCAGGCGCTTCACCAGCAAGCGGTATGCCTGAATCATCACCTTCACATTGGAAGACTTCATGGAGAACACCAGCTGGTGGTAATCCAGCTCGCGGGCAATGCGGGCAAACTCCAGCGCACTCTCCACCATGCCGTCCGGGGTATCTCCATAGCGGTTCAGAATGCGGTCAGAAAGCGAGCCATGGTTCGCCCCCAGGCGCATGGCGCGGCCGTGCTCCTTGCAGAACAACACCAGCGGCGTAAAAGCCGTGCGGATTTTCTCGATTTCCTCCTCGTATTCAAAATCCGTATAATCGCGCTCCACAAATTTCTTCTTATCCACGAAATTACCGGGATTCACACGTATCTTCTCCACCCACTTGGCAGCCTCCATAGCGGCATCGGGTTTGAAATGGATATCTGCCACCAGCGGCACGTTGCACCCGGCGGCGCGCAGCTCGCGGGCGATATTCTCCAGGTTGGCAGCGTAAACCTTGGTCTGGGCGGTCAGGCGGATAATCTCGCAACCAGCCTCGGCCAGCGCCAGTGATTCGCGTACGCAACCGGCGGTATCCAGCGTATCGCTGGTCAGCATGGATTGGATGCGGATGGGGTTATTTCCGCCAATCCCTACATTTCCCACCATCACCTCGCGGGTAAGGCGGCGCGTATACTGGTACAGACTCGGGCAATGAAGCGTGCTCATGGACTAACTTTACTCCCTCCTCCAGCGTTTTTCAAGCCCGAACAGCCCCATGCCGCTGCCAAAGCTCATTTTATCGCATTGCAAGCAGCGATATGTTCGTTTTGAAGTTGACATTTTGCGCAATTAGACTTAACTTATGTTAAAGAACCTCTCGAAGCTTTCCCATGAAGAAGTCCCCACGCCGCCTCATATTCTTATCGCTCACGGGCTGCCTACTCAGCTCCTGCGTATACGTGACGCAATCTGTACCCGATATGCCCTACGAAGGCACGGCAGGACGTACTCAATACCCCGACACCTGGGTTGTCACCCAGCCCACCGGCATCAACTATACCCCGCTTCCCGAACCGTTGCCCACCCCCGCTACGGCTGGCATAGCACCTAGTCCGGCCGAGCCCAACGCACCACTGGATCTGACCCAGCCCCTCACTCCGGTAACAACGCGGATTACCCCCAAGCCAGTGGTGAACCCCAAACCCGCACAGGCACACATTCCTGCCCCGGCACCTGCACCAGAGGCAAAGAAACAAGCGCCAAAAGCTGAACCTCCCATTTTGCGTCCCCTGCCCAGCACCATCGAAACCAAGCCGGTGGACATGAGCCAGATTACCAACACCGGCCCCATTCCTGTGGCCACCCGCGTGCCGGGCGACCCCACCCGCGTGTATAACCCGCTCAACCCCAGCAAAACCATACGCGTGGTGGACAAGAACGGCAACCCCTACCCCAGCGGCAAGGAACTCAAGGTGCGTGGCACAAACTTCCACTTCTATGTGCCGTAACGCATGAGCGCCTTTCCTTTCCAGACCGTCTGCATCCTGGGTCCCGGCCTTCTCGGTGGTTCCATAGCCATGGCCGTGCAGCAGCACTTGCCCGGCTGCGAGCTGCGCATCTGGGCACGCCGCCAGCAACCGCTCGATTTTGCGCGCGACCACGGCATCACCCAGCACACCTATACCGATGCCCGCGAAGCCGTGCGCGGTGCAGAACTCATCATCCTCGCCACCCCCATCGGCGCCTTTGAAGAACTCTCCCGCTACATTCTCTCAGCCGTTTCCAAGGAAGCCATCATCACCGACATCGGCTCCGTGAAAGCCTATGTACACCGCACCACTGGCACCATGCTCACCAGCCGTGGCCGCTGCTTCATCGGCTCGCACCCCATGGCGGGGGCAGAAACCCAGGGCATTGAAAACGCCAGCGCCGACCTCATCAAAGGCGCTACCGTAGCCCTCACCAATCCCCACGGCGCAGCTGCGGCCAAAGTCCGGCAGCTGGCAGCCTTCTGGGAAGCCCTGGGTACCAGCACCTATGTGATGGAACCGGTGAACCACGACCGCACCGTGGCCCGCATCTCCCACTGCCCGCACATTCTCGCCGCCCTCTGTGCCCGCGGCGCCACCCTGGGGCAGGAACCCATGGAAGACCTGCAGCGCCTTGCAGCCACCGGCTTCCGCGACACCACACGCGTGTGCTCCGGCGGTGCTAACATGTGGGCCGATATCCTTTGGGAAAACGATGTAGCCGTGCGCGCCGCTCTGCATGATTGTGTGAACGACCTGCACCACCTCATCGACCTGCTTGAAACCCAGGACAAAGAAGGAGTGCGCCAGTGGCTCATCGCCGCCAAAAACGCCCGAGAGACAATCAGGAGAATTGACGAATGACAATTAACTATTGATTCCCCCCTTGCGCGGCAAGAAACAATAGACTCGCCAGCGAGAATCAGGCAACACCTGCAAGCCCCCTCATCCACCCTTGGCGTAACGAAAACTCCGAGTCGTGAGAATCAGCACCCACCCGCCCCAATTATTCACTATTCATTAATCACTAATCATTAACAAATTAATCACTAATCATTAGTCATTCCGAATAGTATTGCCTGCGGTGGGGATTCATGTTGCGGCGGTGGTCCTCGCGGTCCTCACGGTTGCGGAGGAGGTGGCGTTTTTCGCGGCGGTTCACGCGCTCCAGGGTCATCTGGCGCTTCTCGTTGCGGCGCTCCAGCTCAGCAATTTCTGCATCCAGATTCAGGAAATGCTCATAGCGTTCCTGGGTGAGCGTACCCGCCTCCAGAGCAGCGCGGATGGCGCAGCCGGCATCCTTGCGGTGGGAACAATCCGCAAAGCGGCACTGGCTCTCCAGCTCGGTCAGGTCGGCAAACTGGGCTCGGAGGGTGGCGGCATCCGTCCACATGTGAATCTCGCGCATGCCGGGGTTGTCGATAAGCACGCCGCCGCCGGCCAGAATCACCAATTCACGCGCCACAGTGGTGTGGCGGCCCTTGCCGGTCACCTCGTTCACATGGCCGGTTTCGAGCCATTCATCGCCCAGCAGGCTGTTCACAAAGGTGCTCTTACCCACGCCGGAGGACCCCACCACGGTAATGGTGCGGCCCTTGGGCACGCGGCGCAGATACTGCGGGTAGCCCTTGCGCCAGCGGGCCACGATGGGGTACACCTCGGCGCAGCCCAGCGAGCGGATTTCCTCCACCGCGCGCTGCATATCGGCCTCCGGGGCGGCATCGGCCTTGTTCACCAGCACCACCGGCTCTGCCCCGCTCTTGCGTATGAGGGTGAGGTAGCGCTCAATGCGGCGCGGGTTATAGTCGCTCTCGGCATCGGTAATCACCACGACCATGTCCACATTCGCCCCGATGACCTGCTCCGCGCAGCTGCGCCCGGGAGCCTTGCGCGAAAAGCGGTTGCGGCGCGGCAGCATGGCGCGTATGACCGGCAAATCCTTCCCCTGCCCAGGGTCCACCGCCACCCAGTCGCCCACGGTGGGCAGGTCGGCATCGGAAACGGCATCGTGCCACACCTTGCCGGAGAGCACCACCTCGTGGTCACCCTTACCCTTGGCAATCACGGTGAAATTAATCTTGGTTTCGCGGATAATGCGGGCAGGATACCACTCCGGGTGTCCCAGCGCCGCCAGGGCCTCTGCGTAATCCGGACCCCAGCCCAGCATTTCCATGGTCACTTTCATGCGTGGCGAATCAGCGTTGCGTGTTCAATGATATGCAGGGCAATATGCTCCTTGGTATCCTTTTCCAGATGCTCCACATGGTCAGGGTAGACCAATGCCACCTCATTCTCGCGGGAATCAAAGCCGATATCGCGGCGGGAAACATCATTTGCCACAATCATATCGCACTTCTTGCGCTGCAATTTATCCTGCGCGTAGGCCTCCACATTCTGCGTTTCAGCTGCAAAGCCCACCAGGGTACCGGCAAAGCCGAAGACATCGCGCATGCTGCCCAGAATATCCGGTGTTTTTTCCAGCTCAATCACCAGGCGTTCGCCACTCTTCTTCATCTTCTGCTCCTGTACCACCACCGGGCGGTAATCGGCCACGGCGGCGCAGAGAATGGCCACATCGGCATATTTCACCATATCGCGCACCGCATCATACATCTGCTGGGCGCTTTCCACCGGTATGAAATCCACCCCGGCAGGCACATCCAGCGTAGTGGGGCCGGAGATGAGAATCACCTCGTGCCCCTCGTGGCGGGCAGCCCCCGCCAGCGCATAGCCCATGCGCCCGGAGGAACGATTCGTGAGATACCGAACGGGGTCGAGCGCCTCGCGTGTGGGACCAGCTGTGATGAGAAACTTCATGACGCCCGGCAGTCTACCACAAAAGGCCCGCATTGGCAACCCCCCTTCCTGCACAAAAACCTTTACCTAAGGTGGGCAGTGTGTTACCATCATCCCTGCTGAAATACAGTCCTCTCATTCTCTCTCGCCATGAAAACCGACTATACCCATTACATTGTCATAGGCATCTGGTGCGCAGGCATCATACTTGGCATTTACCTGCTCCGGGGCTTGTGCCGGCTCCTCTATCGCGTTCTCATTCGTCCGTGGTGGAAGAACCGTCTGACCATGGCAGACCTGAACAACAGGCGCAAATACACCGCCAACCCAGAGAATCCGCTGATGAAGCTCGCTAAGCTGATAATCTGGGTTGTGGGGTTAATCTTCGCAGGGCTGATGATATGGGGCATCATATTAAACCTGAAGCATAATTTCGATGGCGCCCTGATAAAGCAAGAGATTCTGGAGGTATCCAGCAAGCTGAACAAAAAGAATATCGACCATATTCGCGAGCAGATAGATATTGAAAAAGCCATTAAGGACGCAGGAACCACAAGGGAAGAGTTTCTCAAGGATATCGAACACCGGATAAAGGCCATGGAGAACACCCAGGGTGGCATCCAATCCCTGCCGCCACAGCAACAGGCAGAATATGAAACGCTACGAGCCATGCGCGACGTTCTCAACGGAAACATCCCCAGTTTGACTTCCCCATAACATAAGCTTCACACCATGAGCAAACTTCGCCTCATCTTTTACCTGTGCTACGCTCTGATGCTCCTGGGAATCGCAGCTCTCTACTTCCTGCCCGTCCCGGAGATAGAACTCACCCCGAAGCAACATTTGCGCAAGCTGGATGCCTGGCTGGGCAGCAGCTACAAACGCACCGAGCTCAATGCCGTTCCCTGGGAAACCGGGGCAGATGATTTTCGCGGCGTCATCTTCACCTTCCGGGATCACGGGGAGCAGCAGCAGGAGCTGATACAATGCCACAACCTGAAAACCGGGCGTAAAGGGGCAACGCCCCTGCCCGCCGTCTGGCAGGAACAGCTGGATCCCACCGCCCCCATTTATACCGCACACCCCAAGGTGTGGGTAAAATGGCATCTCTCCGATTTTGGCTTTGATACGCGCGATTTTACACTGGCCACACTGAAAGACGGGCGCACCCTGCTGGCGCTACGGTATAAGACCACAAGCCAGCTCGCAGGGCGCTCCCTGCTCAGCGCCCCCTTCGAGGTTCCGGATTACGACCCGCCGCTGCCGCCGGATTGGTATGTGGTTCTGGCCGGCATCGGGGGTGTGGCATTCTTCCTTCTGGTTCCGCTGGGCTTTCTGCTACTCTTCCCGGATTTCCGATTAAACCAGAAGTGGGCAGCCGCCAAGTGGTTCGGCATAGCGCTGGTCTTTCCGCTGGTCACCATCGTGCCCTACCTCTGCACGAGCGCCCTCAGCATTCCCTTTGTCCTGGCCATCATCCTGCCCATCCAGCTTACCGGGGCCTGGATTCTCTACCTCCTCGCCGGTATCATTCAGGAACGGAACAACAAACCCTCGCAAGGTGAATCAAGGGAGGTTTAATCCTCCATCTTGCGCTGGGTGATGCTGCATGACCGGGGCTGTCCGCCGCGTTTGCGGGCACGCTTCAATTCCAGCTGCCGGGGGCTGGGGACACCGTTGAGCCGGTGGTCCAGCTCCTCGCAGAGTGTACGCCGCGCCAGATAGCGGTTGATTTCGCGCTCGCGCTCACAGTGGCAGCGGATGACAATACCGCTGGGCACGTGGGTCAGATAGACGCAGTTATTCGTCTTGTTCACCTTCTGCCCGCCCTTGCCGCTGCCGCGCACAAATTTCTCCTCCAAATCATTCTTATGCACCCCGAGGCGATCCATCATTTCCTTGAGTTTCTGCAATTTTTCAGGCGATACGGGCATGGTTATCTTCTCCTCACTTATCGGTTATTCTTATAGCGTTTTTACAACGCGTTGTAAATGACAAAAAAAACCATTCCTGAAACAGTTCCGAACAAGCGTTACTATAATGGCGCCGGGATTTGAGCAGAGCCTACGCTACAAAATCGCGCCAAAAATGGATTGACATCCGAGGATACAGAATGATATAACACGCACATACACCTGGTGAACACGAGAAGAAGGGGCTTAAATTAGCTTCCTAAGTGTCGAAAGAAAGGCGCCAGTTTAATCATTCAACACCATGAAACACTTACATCTCTCTTTATACGCCCTGTGCATGCTGATGAGCGCCAGCCTCTGCATGCAGCCCATCCATGCTGAACCGGAGGACGATGGCTCCCAGGAAGAAACGGCAGACGCCTCCGAAGGCGACAGCAAGGAGCAGAAGCGCGCCATATCCATTGCAGCCCAGCGTCTGGCTGCAGATGAATTCAAGGCAATCCGCCAATTAACCAATCTGCTCAAGAAGGGAAAAAATGACCGTGATCGAGAGAAGATCAACACCATGGCTGACTCTATCATTCAAAAATACGCAGCCATCCACGAGGGTGACCATGCCATAACGGTAAAGGAAGTCACCATCACACAGGAGGACCTTAAACCCATCCACGTCAAAATGGGTTCCCAGCGAAAAAAACTTTACAAGGATTTCCTGGATGCGCGGGAAAAACAAAAAAACAACGCTAACGACAACCGCAACAACAATAATAAAAAGAAGAACAAGAAAAATAACGCATCCGAAGCCTCTGTGAGCGTGGATAATGGAAAACTTGATAAGATAAAAGCGTTCTTGCGTACCAACCAGGAGGATGAAGTCAATAAACTTGAAGAACGCAATGAGAAAATAAAGGAGCGTAACAAGAGGGACAAAGACTAATCCCGAAAGTCGCCATTCCATCTAATGCAGTTATAGCAAAAATCCCCTTCCCGGAAATGGGAAGGGGATTTTTCTGTCTCGGTGCAGCAGCGTAGGAGTTTCGCCATTCCGCATGATAATGGGCAAAAGCCATTTGTAAAGCGCACAGTAAAACCCCACGAAAACGGTGAATGTCCTGCATTTCACTTGCGAAAGGCAGCGCATCTATGTTACATTAAGCATCCGATGGCTACACTCTGCATACTGGATGGCATGGCGCTTATCTACCGCGCCTTCTACGCCTTTATCAACAACCCGATGCGCAACTCCACCGGGCTGAACACCTCGGCCATGTTCGGCTTCATCAATACGGTGATGCATCTCATCGAAAAAGAAAAGCCCACGCATATTGTAGCCTGTCTGGATCCCAGTGGTCCCACCTTCCGCCACGAGCGATTTCCCGAATACAAGGCCAACCGCCAGGCCATGCCCCAGGAACTGCGCGACTCCATTCCCTGGATTGTCGAGATACTGGCCGCCATGCGTATCAAGACCCTGCGCATGCCCGGATATGAGGCAGATGACCTCATCGGCACCATCACCCGCATGAGTGACGAGGCGGGTAACATGCACGCCTACATGGTTTCCAAGGATAAGGACCTGGGGCAGTTGCTTTCGCCCACTTGCTCGTTCTGGCGTCCCGGCAAGAAGGGGAGCGATTTCGAAACGGTGGGTGTCGCGGAATTCCTGGAGGAATGGAGCATCGAAAACCCGCGCCAGATTATCGACATACTCGCCCTCATGGGCGATGCCTCCGACAACATTCCCGGCGTGCCGGGCGTGGGTGCCGTTTCCGCAAAAAAGCTTATCACCCAATTCGGCAGCATTGAGAACATGCTCACCCGAAGCGCCGAAATCAAGGGCAAAATGCGCGAAAAGATTGAGCAGAACGCCGAAGCCGCCCGCCTTTCCTACGAGCTGGTAACCATTCGCCGCGATGTACCGGTGGAACTGAACCTGGAGGACTGCAAAATTCAGAATTTTGACACCAAAGCACTGGCAGATATTCTCAAGAAGCTCGAATTCAAGGAACTGGCCCGCAAACTGTGTGGCGCCCAGCCATCCGATGCCGACATGGGCGAGCTATTTGCCGCTGCGGCAGCTCCCGCAGAGCCGGCAGAGGGTGAAATGCAGCTCGACCTCTTCACCCTGCCCCAACTGGCTGATATCAAGACCACCCCGCACCAGTACCACCTGGTCAACACCCCCGAGGCTCGCGCAGCCCTGGCCTCACGCATGGAACAGGCCCCCCGCTGGGCCTTTGATACCGAAACCACCGGGCTCGACCCGCTCACGGACAGCATGCTGGGCTTCTCCGTGGCCATTGACGCACACGAAGCCTACTACATTCCCGCAGCAGAAGACGGCTGGCTGGATTGCTTTGCCCCCGCCTTTGCCAGAAATGCCGAAAAAATCGGTCTGAATGCCAAGTTTGACATTCAGGTGCTGCACCAGGCGGGGTTGGTGGTAAACGGACCGTTCTTTGACTGCATGCTGGCACACAGTGCGCTATACCCGGAGCTGCGCCACGGCATGGACGAGATGGCCGAAACCCTGCTGCAATACAAAACCATTCATCTGGAGGATATCGCAGGCAAGGGGAAGGAAATGAACACCGCCGCCGTGCCGGTGGAAGCCATGGCAGAATATGCCGCCGAGGATGCGGATGTGACCCTGCGCCTGTACCACGCGCTGCAACCGCAGCTCGTGAAAGCCGGGCAGGATGAACTGATGCGCAGCATCGAATTCCCCCTGGTGCCGGTGCTGGCCGACATCGAGGAAGAGGGCATGCGCGTAGAACCGGAACTGTTGCAAAAAAGCTCCGATGAACTGGGAGCCCAGATTGACGGCCTCCGCGCCCGCATTGATGAACAGGTGGGGCGCCCCATCAACCTGAACTCGCCCAGGCAGCTGGGTGAGCTCCTGTTCGATGACATGAAGCTGCTTGCCAAACCCAAAAAGACACGCACCGGCCAATATGTGACCGATGAGGAAACCCTGCGCAAGCTGGTACCGCTCTCCCCGCTGGTGGCTGATATCCTGGAATACCGCGAGCTTTCCAAACTGAAAGGCACGTATCTGGACGCCCTGCCCCGCTTCATTTCACCAAAGGATGGTCGCATTCACTCCACTCTGTTGCAAATGGTGACCGCCACCGGTCGCCTTGCCTCGCAAAACCCGAACCTGCAGAACATCCCCGTGCGCTCGGAGGCAGGCAAACTCATCCGCCGCGCCTTCGTGGCAAGAGACGCGCACCACTGCATTCTTTCTGCCGACTACTCGCAGGTAGAACTGCGTCTCATGGCCGCGCTCTCCGGCGACCCGGGCATGATTAGCGCCTTTACCTCCGGCCGCGATATCCATGCCGAAACCGCAGCTCGCATCTATGGCGTACCGCACGAGGAAGTGACAGCCGATATGCGCCGCAAAGCCAAAACGGTGAACTTCGGTATCATCTACGGCATTTCCGCTTTCGGA
Organism: Akkermansia sp.; assembly: GCA_045577775.1. Lineage (GTDB taxonomy): Bacteria > Verrucomicrobiota > Verrucomicrobiia > Verrucomicrobiales > Akkermansiaceae > Akkermansia. Next base: position 21,129 of record JAZNIZ010000075.1, read on the forward strand.
CTTTCGCAACGGCTGGACTGCTCCCGCGGTGAAGCCGCCGGGCTCATTGAAAGCTACTTTGCCCAATTCCCGGGCGTAAAGGAATGTATGGACAAGCTGGTAGCCGATGCCCGCGAGCGAGGCTACGCCGAAACTCTCTGCGGACGCCGCCGCAGGTTGCCAGACCTGAGCAGCGCAAACTTCAACCTGCGCGCAGCCGCTGAGCGCACGGCCATCAACACCCCGATTCAAGGCACAGCAGCAGACATGATTAAAATAGCCATGGTACGCGTAGCCGAGCTGCTGAAAGGTCGCCGCAGCCGCCTTATCATGCAGATTCACGACGAACTGCTCATTGATCTGCACGAAGACGAGCGAAATCTTATCCCCCAGATTACCGAAGCCATGAGCAGCGCCATGGCCCTGCCCCATGGCGTACCGCTGGAGGTAGAGGCCAACACCGCCCCTAACTGGCTGGATGCCCACTAACTTTTCCCTCAGACTCATGATTACACTTGTAGGACTCGGATACGATATTCACCGCTTCTCGGAAACAGAGCGCCCGCTCTGGCTGGGCGGTGTTCAGGTTCACCCCACCAGGGGACTTGCCGGCCATAGTGATGCAGACGTGCTCTGCCACGCGCTGGCAGATGCCATTCTAGGCGCCATCGGCGAGCCGGACATCGGCTACTGGTTCCCCCCAGGTGATGACAGCTGCAAGAACATCTGCTCGCTGCGCATAGTGGAGAAAGCCGTTGAGCTGCTGCAAGCCCAGGGGGGGCGCGTGGTGAATGTGGACTGCGCACTTATTGCCGAAGCCCCGAAAATCATGCCCTTTGTGCAGCAGATGAAAGAAACGCTGGCGCCCATTCTGGGGGTTGCCCCACGCCGCGTGGGCGTGAAAGCCACCACCAACGAGAAACTGGGTGCACTGGGACGCCGCGAGGGCATGGCCGCCTTCGCTACCGTGGCCGTTCAACTTCCCGAAGATGCATCAGAACAATGAACCCGGAAATTGAATTACTCGCCTTTGCCGCCGTGGAAAACCTGAAAGCAGCCCAGCTCACCGTCACCACGGCAGAAAGCTGCACCGGAGGTATGATTTCAGCTGCCCTCACGGAAGTGCCTGGTGCCTCTGCCGTATTCCGCTATGGCTGGGTCACGTACTGCAACGAAGCCAAAGAACGGCTCTTGGCAGTACCTTCAGAACTCATTGAGGCTCACACCGTGGTAAGTGAACCAGTAGTTGCCGCCATGGCGCAGGCTGCCATGCGCCAGAGTGGAGCAGATATCGCAGTGGCCGTTTCTGGCAACGCCGGTCCCACAGCCCCCGCAGGGGAGCCGCCTGCCGGGACTGTTTGTCTGGCCATTGCGCGCCGCGGTGCCGCCCGCCCAGTACACACCGAAACACTGGTGTTTCAAGGACTGAGCCGCCGCCAAATCCGAGAGAGCGTTACAGCCAAGGCTCTGCAACTCATTGCAGGGGTTATCTGAGAACAACGGCCCTTTCAAGAAAACGGCAGGGCTCAGGAACAAGTGGTTCCATGTGCCTCTGCGGGTTCTGATAACGCAGAAACAGGAGGAGGGGGTCCTAATCTCCGGCTGTCTCCCACAACACTGTTCACTACAGCACTTCAGGCTTTTACCAGCTCAACGCCGCCGTGTGTGCCCCATACGGCGGCATTTTTTCAGCCATTTCCTGCCGCAAAATCCCCACACACAAAAAAGGCCTGAGGGTTTTCTCCTCAGGCCTCTTCATTCATTTTACTCAATTCCCTGGCGATCGTACAGCTCCTTATACAATGGGCAGGATGCATAAAGTTCTTCATGCGTACCATCGCCCACAATCCGGCCATAGTCAAACACCAGAATGCGGTGCGCATTTCGAATTGTGCTGAACCGGTGCGCCACAATCAATGTGGTACGCCCCTGCGCCAGCTTATCCAGTTCTTCCTGAATCTCGCGTTCGCTCTCCGCATCAAGCGAGGCGGTAGCTTCGTCCAGAATCAATATCGGGGCATCTTTCACAAAGGCGCGCGCAATTGCCACGCGCTGGCGCTGCCCGCCAGAAAGCCCGGATCCCTCCTGGCCCAACTCTGTATCTATACCATTGGGCTGGCTATCCAGGAATTTTGTTACGGCAGCAGAATCTGCAGCAGCCAGAATTTCCTCATCTGTGGCATCCATACGACCCAGGCGAATATTCTCTCGTATCGTTCCGGCAAACAACAAGGCATGCTGCCCTACCAAAGCAAGCTGTTCTCGTAAATCATGCGGAGACAAATCGCGCACATCTATATCATCCACCGTGATAGCGCCCTTGGTGACCTCATAAAAACGAGGTATCAACGATGCAAAGGTTGTCTTGCCTGAACCACTGGGACCAACCAATCCCACAATCTGTCCAGACGGTATCGTCAGGTCAATATCCCGCAACACCAACTTCTCCGGGGTATAGCCAAAACTGACATTGCGGAACGCAATCTCCCCTTTGACACGTCCCTCCAACTTCCTGGGATTCTCTGGTGCAGGCATCGGGTTTTCCTCCAGCAAAACCTCAGAGAGACGCTTCAGCGCACCCTGAGCCTCATTAAAACGGTTCCAGGCAGAACCTGCTCTCTTCATGGAATCAAAAGAGAAGAACAAGGCTGCCGCTATTGCCAAGAAATCAGTAAGAGTTAACCCATACATTCGGCCGCGCACAATAAGGAATGCCAAGGCCAAAGCGGTCACAATCTCCATAATCGGCACCAGAGATTTCTGGTACCTCACCAGCTTGAGCATGATGTTTCGGAGATTCATAGATAAGTCCCGGAATCCATCAATTTCGCGAGTTTCCATAGCGTAGGCTCGCACCTCTCGCTGATTTTCCAGATTCTGCTGAACCACTGAGGTAAGTTCACCCACGCCCTCCAGAATGCGTTGCGCCTTTTTCGAAATACGCTTTCCGAACTCAATAATCGGCCATGCAGCCAGTGCTATGAACACCAGGTTCACAAAAAATAACACACCCTGCCCAGAGGACACCAGCAAACAAACAAATGCGCCCACAGCACACAATGCCGTAATGGGCTGCTTCACCAGATCATTGGAAACAGTCGTCAGAATATTCTGCACTATAGCGGTATCGCTCAACACACGGCTCATCACGTCCCCCTTCTGGCGACTCTCCATGAACGCAATGGGCAATTCCTGCACACGGCAGAACACCTGCATACGCAGTGTTTCAAGAATGCGAATACCCAGTATGTTCACCAACACCGCATTCACCCACATGGCGACTCCACGCACCAGGAAAATAGCGGGCATTGAGAAACACGCCAGCAGCAGGATGGTATCCGGCGATAACTCAGTAAACGACGGGATGTACTCTGCCAGTTCAGGGGGGGCAGCTTCCACCCCATTGAACACGATGGGAAATACATACTTCACCATGAACGGCACACCCAACCCGCTGGCAGCAGCAGCGAGCATACCAGTGAATAGGATAAACACAAACATGCTGATATGCGGCAGCATGAACCGCTTCAGGAAATAAACAATTTTCTTCATACCTCGACCTCCTTTTCAGATTCAGCCTGTCGCACCTGCTCATCATACAGCTGGCGATACAGTGAACAGTTCTCATACAAATCAGCATGCACACCATCTGCTATGATGCGCCCCTCATTGAACACAAGTATGCGCTGAGCCATACGAATCGTGCTGAAACGGTGCGCAATGACAAATGTGGTGTGTCCCTTGACCAATTCCTCAAGCTCTGACTGAATAGCGGCCTCGCTCTTCATATCCAATGCAGAGGTTGCCTCGTCCAATATAAGCACGGGTGCATTCTTCAGGAAAGCACGGGCAATTGATATGCGCTGTCTCTGCCCACCGGACAAACCAGAACCGCCCTCGCCCAGCATACGGCCAAGCCCCTCGGGGGTTCCCTCCGTAAACTCATCCACTCTAGCCTGGCGTGCTGCGGTCACCACCTCATCGCAAGTGGCGCCAGGACGACCTACAAGGATATTATCGTATATAGAACCGCGGAAAAGCGCAGCAAACTGGGAAACCAGGCCAATATTTTGTGTACGCTCAGCACGAGTTATCTGGCGCACATCTACGCCATCCAGTTTCACACACCCACTGTCTACATCATAGAACCGGCAAATCAGGTTAATGAATGTCGTCTTACCTGAGCCACTCGGACCCACCAGCGCTACAACCTGCCCGGCTGGCACATGCACACTCACGTCTTTCAGCACCTTTGTTTCCTCATTGTAGCTGAAGCACACATTCTCAAAGTCCACAGCACCTTCGACTGGCGTCTTCATGGGGGTCGGGTTGGCAGGTTCCGGTGTTTCGTCTACCGCGTCCAGAATATCATTGACCTTTCTGATACCCACAGCCATAATCCGGCATTGGTTCGCCACACCACCTAAGATTTTCACCGGTTCATAGCAGTAATAGAACGCAAAGGCAATGGCTGAAAACTGCTCAAGCGTAAGGCCATCACTACAACCACGGTAAAGCGAATACGCCAGTGCTAACGCGGATACAAACTCCACAGCGGGCGTCACGCTGCTCTTCCAGGCGCCCATGCGTATAAGGATTGAATTGTATTTGCGAATGAACTTACGCAACAAATTCTCTCGATACGTCTCCAGATTAAAGGCCCGGACTTCACGCTGAGCAGAGAACGTTTCCTCCACCACAGTTGTAATGATATTCAAGTCCTTCAGAGACCGCTTCATATGCTTGGCCATCTTCTTACCCACAAGGCGCACAAGTGGCACTATAGCACATGAAATAATCAAATTTCCCAGCAAAATGGCACTTTCATCGCTGGTGCAGGCTGCATATACCAGATAAGCACCAGCCGAAACCAGAGTCAGGGGCTGAATCACCAGCTCATTAAAAATAGTCACCATACCCTGCTGAGCCATGGCCGGGTATTGGATAATCTGGGTCATTAACTCGCCACGGGTATGGCGATCATGATACGAAAGTGACAACTTCTGCAAGTGTGCAAACACATCCACTCGCAGCTCAAGCACACCTTCCGTGCCCGCACGCGTCAGCAGATAAGTGTTGACAAAAGCGGCTATACCTCGAATTGCCATCACCAAAGGAATCAGCGCAGCTGCAATCCACATAATGGCAATACTCATATCCTGCGGAGCCAGACATCTCTCAATCCATTCCTTCAGTACAGCCGGGGGCTCCATTGTCCCAAACACCATGGGAAACACATACTGAGTCATGAACGGCATACCAAAACCGCCAGTTGCAGCAGTCACAACGCCAGCTATCACACCCCCGGCAACCAAATGCCAACGCGGCAAAATATACCGTTTCAGGACAGGCTTCATCACCGCCCATACTTTCTCATCATCATCATTCGTATCCATGAGCTTCAGCTAACATAGCAGACAGGACCTCCGAAAGCAAGCATTTTCGAGCAACAACTGCTGCGCCAACCTATTTTTGTGACACTCACCACAACATAACACGCCGACAGCTTGACATTGTGCCGCAAATAGTGCAATATAAGCCCCAACATATACGTCCGTTCATTGCCATGAAGAGACTGCTTATTCAAACAATCGCGCTGACTGCCTCCGCCACCCTGCTCACCTCATGCTTTGACGAGGTCAAGCAAATGGTTACTGGTGAGGAAAAGCCAGCAGAGCAAGCCACCGCCACAGCAGAACAAACCACCCCTGCAACACCCACTGAACCATCTAACGACGACATCACACGCATGCTCATGGAGCAGCTCAGCGGCTGTGAAATCGCCAATGCAGGCATGCTCACATGCAGCACGCCCACCAAAAACACAGATAACAGCGTGAGCATGGGGGCTACCATCAAGCTTTCCATCAAGGAGGATCTCTATGCCAAGGAAGCAGCCCCCGCCGTATTTAACAAGGAACGCGAAGCGGTAAACGAAGCAGCCAATGCTTCCATGAAGCCGGAATCTGTCTATCTCTTCCAGGTTGGCGCCACATCTGACCTCATTACCGAGGCAGACCGCCAGGCCAAACCCCTGCCGGAGAACCTGCAAACAGCCCTTATCGAGATGAAGGAACTGGCAGAAGCACCGGTATACCGCAAGGTTATCAACGCCGGTGACGAGGTAGAAGCCAGCGCGACATTCACAGCCATCTACGTAGATAACGCATGGCAATTCAGCAACATTGTGGTAGATAATGCCGCCCTGCTCGCCCTCAGTGATTACACCGCCCAGAGCGCCTTACCCCAGGAAACGCCCATTCTTACTCCGGAATTCGAAGAAGCGCGCAAGAACAGCATTCGCGAAAAAGTAGCCGCCTTCAACCAGATGGCAGAACCCTACATCAAGGGGCGCGAGGAAGCAGCACGCGCCACCCTCACCCAGCACCAGGCCCGGGCAGAGGAAGAAGCCCATCGCATGACGGAGCAGGCCGCAGCCCAGGAAGCCGCACGGCAGGAATGCATCCAGGGTTTTGTACAGGCGCTGGCAGACAACAAGCTCTTCGCAGGCGAATGGACCCGCGACAAACGCTTCGGCGAAATCTCCCTTCATATCGAGCAAGCCAAACAGTTTGAAAACGCCGTACAATTCGTTGGCACTATATATGACACCAAGCTGCCGGAAGCCAGCCTTAATGTAGCAGGCCGCTGTGATCTCACCCCCAAGGAAGACGGCACAACCCAGCTTGACATCACTATTTACGATGGGCAGTATGACCCCGACCAGCCCACTGCTGAGGTATACGATGCCAAAGATGGCATGCTTTCCCTCAAACTCAGCAAGGACGGCAAACTGACTGGTATCATGAGCTGCACCTCCTGGGCCAATTCTCCAGAAAAGGCATTCCAGATTAACATGGTTCCCAAGGTAAAGGAACCCACCAAAGGCAAACGCCGCCGCTGAATCTCAGCCACACCGTTTCTCGCACAACCAGGCAGAGCCCCGCAGGCTTTGCCTGGTTTCTTATTCGCTGATACTGTTTCGCGAGAATCAACGGTTCACCGCACGCCGAATCCATGTCAGCATCAGAAATTATGGGTTGCTTTTCACGTTAGAATACGGTAGAATCTCGCACACGTTATGGCCAGGCAAGCATTAGGAAAAGGGCTCGGTGCCCTCATCATGAAAAAGCAGGAAGCAAGCACCTCTCCTGCTAATGTAGTGGCAGATACCGACCGCGTTATCGTTGCCAATGTAAAGGACATCAAGGCCTCACCTTTCCAGCCGCGCCGTCATTTTGACAATGAACTGATAGCCGAACTTGCCGCCTCCATCAAGGAAAGCGGGCTTCTCCAGCCGCTTGTCGTGCGCAAGGTCAACGGCACATTCGAACTCATTGCCGGTGAACGGCGTCTCCGTGCTGTCTCCAGCCTGGGGCACACTACCGTCAAAGTCGTAGTACATGAGGCCTCTGACCAGGAAGTAGCAGAACTCGCCCTCATCGAAAACCTGCAGCGAGCCGACCTCACTCCGCTTGAAGAAGCAGAACAATACCGCCTGCTTCAGGAAAAATTCGGCATGAAACAGGAAACCATCGCGCAGCACGTAGGGAAATCCCGCGCAGTGGTGGCCAACATGGTACGCCTGCTTGAGCTTGCCCCGGAAGTGCGAGAGCTCCTCACCCAGCAGCAGATTACCGTAGGCCACGCCAAAGTGCTGCTGCAGCTCAAGGATGCCGATAAGCAGACCCTCGCAGCCCATCGCGTGGCCCGTGGCACCCTTACCGTACGCCAGACCGAGCAGCTGGTGCGCAACATGCTCAACCCCGCCCCGGCTCCCGCAAAAGAAGAGCCGGTTCTGCCCCCCGCCTACGCCCGCGTCTGTTCCCAGCTCTCGCAGGACTTCGGCACCAAGGTCAACATCGCCATGAAAGGCAAGAACAACGGTGTCATTGAAATTCCCTATGCTGGCCGCGAAGATCTGGTGCGTATTCTCCAGATTTTCGGCATCTCCGAAAGCATCTGATGCGACGTCTCCTGCCTCTGGCGCTGCTGCTCTGCAGCTGCGATGACAAACCTGCCGCTCCCGCACCGGCAGAGCCAGCACCACCAGCCTCCGTGGCAGAGTGGGTCACCACCCCCGGCTTCAGTGGTCAGAATGCCTACAACCATTGCGCTGCCATCTGCAAGCTCGGACCACGCTACAGCGGCACCCCCGCCTACGAGCAGCAGCTGCAATACCTCGAAAAACACCTTAAAGCCGCGGGCTGGAACACCGAGCGCAATTCTTTCACCGCGCCCAACGGCGTCAGCATGACCAACCTGCGCGCCTTCCGCGGCAACGCCCCGGCCCCACTTCTTCTCAGCTGCCACATTGACACCAAGACCAACATCTCCCCCCGCTTTGAAAGCGCAGATGACGGCGCCAGCGGTGCCGCAGTGCTTCTGGAAATCGCTCGCGTGTACAACGATGAACGCGTAGAGTTCATCTTTCTCGACGGCGAGGAATCCTTTGCACGCCATATGAGCGACACAGACGGCCTCTATGGCTCAAAATTTGATGTTGCCCGGCGCAGCACCACTCTGCCCCGCTGGCAGATTAACCTCGATATGGTAGGGGGGCGAAATAAGACCATCGCCATTCCCGCTCTGGACACCTCAGATTTCATGTACACGCAGTACTCCGCAGCGGTCAAAGCGCTTGGGTTCAGCGAAATGCACTGGACTGCCTGGCCCGGCGGCTATCTGGATGACCACCTTCCCTACCTCGAAGCCGGGGTAGACAGCCTGAACCTTATCGGCACGTTCTCCGGCAGCAACTGGTGGCACACCACGCGAGACAACATGAGCCGAATCTGCCCCCGCTCCCTGCACGAAAGCGGGCAGATTACCCTGCAACTCATCAAACAACTGCTCAGCGCAGGCTCCGCAAACGCTCAATAACCTCCTGCGGCACAGCAGAGCGCTCTTCGGGTGTGTTCAGCGGGAGCTGGTGTATGACTCTGGCCTCCTTATCATACACCGTAAGCATCAGCTTATTACTAGCGCCATGCAGCACCAGAAGCCCCGCTTCATCCTTGAACTGAAGCGAAACCTCCCCGGCTTCGCCGAGCATCCACCCTCGCCCTTGCGGGTTGGCATCGCGCGCCAAATGCCGTATCGCCTGCAAATGGTCAGATACCGCCATAGGTTCCAGCGCGCCGGGCAGTGAAGCCAGCAACTCCACCACGGCTCGCCGGTGCTCACGCATCGCCTGGCGGATTTCCGGTGCCACCGCCAGCGGGCGCAGCGCTCTGTTGCCCCCTACCGCAGCATCAGGACTGGTCGCAGTTCTGGCATTCCGCACAGGGCGCTCCACCAGCTTCACCGCCAGCGTACGCACAGCCCCCCCTTGCAGCAGCTCCACCTGCAACACATCCCCAGGCTTCAATGCACGCAAAACCGCACGCATTTCCTCGCGCGTGCGAACCGCCTGCCCATTCAGCGAAAAAATCACATCACCCACCTGCATACCGGCGGCCTGAGCCGGACTGGCAGGGTGCATTGCGCGCACCTGCAGGCCATCTCGTCCCGATGCCACAACAGCCTCCGGCACCACGCCGAACATCGCCTGCGGCAACTCTGCTGCCAGCACCGGCTGCAGCATCCCTGGTAACAAAAACGGCAACACTCCCTTCATCACAAATAATCCTCCTCTACTTCAACTTCAGCCTTATTGGGCACTTGGATAATGGTAGTTGTATCCCCTTCATCCTCCAGCATGAAAGTATCTTCATAAATCACCTCATAGCGGCGCACCGGCGCAGCACCATGGCGCCACTCCACACGCCCCGCCCCGCGGGCATCAATCACATTCCGGCTCACCAGCCCCTGGCCATCAGCTTCTGCCACCGCATTCTCCGGAACCAGCAGGGGAACACCTACTGCCGCCACCAGAACCGCCGCAAGACCAGCCACAGCAGCGCCACGCCACCAGCCATACCGGCGAGCCTCCACACCAGCCTGCTGCTGCGCCTCTACATACATCTGTACTCCCAGCTGCCCCACAAGCCGCGCAGGCATAGCAGCCGGTTTCAGACGACGCAGCAACTGCTCCACCTCCCGGCACTCATGCTCCTCATCCGCAGCCTGCTGCATAGCAGCCAGCAAGCGAGCCTGCAAAGCGGAAGGCATAGCAGCAGGTCTGGTGGTGGCGGCATCAATATCTGTCGAATTCGTATCCATGATTCAGCGTTCTATAGGGTTGGCCTCCAGCTCCTTGCGTAGCGATTGCAACGCATAGCGGTAACGTGAGGTGATAGTGGCTAACTTATTACCCGTCATGTCGGCAATCTGCTGGAATGTGTGTTCACCCCAGATGTGGAGCACCACCACCTCAGCAAACTCTGCCGGCAATTGACGCAGCAGGCTTTCCAGCCGCTCGCGCATATACTCATCATCCGCAGCGCTACTCAACCATGGGGTTTCCTCCACCCCCTCGCGCAGAGTTTCCTGCTGGGCGGTGGCGTAATTACGACGCACCTGTTCGCGGCGCCCGCGATCCATGGCCAAGTGACGAATAGCGGTATAAGCATACGCACGCCACTGATCCTGCTCTCCAGAAAACGAACCACCCTCAACCGAGTGCACCAGCTGCACCAGCGCCTCCTGCAGCACATCCTCAGCATCTGCTTCACTGCGGCATTGCTGGCGTGCATACAACAACAGCTGGGAGCCATGCTCGGCCAGCCAGGCTGACCAATCAATACGAACCGCTGTTCTCTTTCTGGGGGATTGGGGATTCATCTCCTTCATACATTGAGCGTTTGTCTGCTCCAGTTTTATCTTACCCGGTGCCATTTTGCCAGAAAAAAACGCCAGAGTCCCCAAATTATCACTCCCTGCCCCGATGCCTCATGCACCAACCAGCCCCCCCTCATCCTCCGCGTGCTTCGGAGTCGATGAATGCTAATCCGGCATCAAATCCCCCCCCTTCATCAAGAAAACGCCCGCAGCCATTTATTGCTGCGGGCGCGTGTAAATAGAATGGGGCTCAGGCATCAAGCCTGCTGCTCAGCGGCAGCCTTCTCGGCCTCCAGCTTCTGGCGCAGCTTCTCAGGCAGCTTCACCTGGATATGCACATCGCGCAGCTGGTTGGGTTCTGCCGGGGCGGGAGACTCGCTCATGAGGTCGGCACCGCGGTTGTTCTTCGGGAAGGCAATCACCTCGCGGATGGATTCACACTTGCCGATGAGCATGACCACGCGGTCCAGGCCGAGAGCCAGGCCACCATGGGGCGGAGCACCGAAAGAGAAGGCAGCCAACAGGTGGCCGAACTGCTCCTGGATGGTGGCGTCGTCCAGGCCAAGGGCGCGGAAAGTGGCATCCTGGAGGTCCTTTTCGTGAATACGGATAGAACCGCCGCCCAGCTCGTTGCCGTTGAAGATAACATCGTAAGCCTCGGCGCAGATATCGGTGGAAATTTCGCCCTTGAGCACCTTTTCCACATCCTCCGGCACCGGGCGGGTGAAGGGGTGGTGAATAGCGCAGAAGCGCTGCTCCTCCTCGTCCCAGCCAAAGAGCGGGAAGCGGTTTACCCAGAACAGGTCAACCTCATCATTGCCCTTGAGAATTTCCATGAAATCGGCACAGGCCAGGCGCACTCGACCCAGAATGGTGCAGCTCTGCTCCCAGGCGCCGGCAGCAAAGAACACGCAGTCGCCGCTCTCGATGTTCAGACGCTCCTTCAGCGCCTCAATCTCGGCATCGGTCAAACGCTTGGTGATGGGGCTCTTCCAGCCGTCGCGGTCGTTCACGTCGCGCACCTTGATGTAGGCCAGGCCCTTGGCACCGGCTTCAATAGCGGTCTGGGTGAGAGAATCCACCTGTCCCACAGAGGGGTTGAAGCCCTTGGCGTTGATGGCCTTCACCACACCACCGCTGGCCACAGCACTGGAGAATACGCGGAAATCGCTGTTGGCAAAGATATCAGAGCACTCCGTAATCTTCATTTCGAAGCGGCGCTCAGGCTTATCGGAGCCGTACTGATCCATGGCATCGTGCCAGGTCATGCGCGGGAACGGCGTCACGATATCGCGCCCCACGCTCTCCTTGAACACACGCTTGAGCATCGCCTCAATCCACCCGTAAATATCCTCCGGGGTGATGAAAGAAGCCTCAATATCAATCTGCGTGAACTCCGGCTGGCGGTCGGCGCGCAGGTCTTCGTCGCGGAAGCAGCGAGCCACCTGGAAATAGCGCTCCATACCGGCCACCATAAGCAGCTGCTTGTACTGCTGCGGTGCCTGCGGCAGAGCATAGAATGCACCGGGAGTCAGGCGGCTGGGCACCAGGAAGTCGCGTGCGCCCTCCGGGGTGCTCTTGGAAAGAATCGGAGTCTCAATCTCCAGGAAGCCCTGCTCGTCGAGGTAGTCGCGCATGGTCTTGGTGATGCGGTGGCGCAGAATCATATTGCGCTGCATCGCCGGGCGGCGCAGGTCAAGGAAGCGGTACTTCAGGCGGATATCCTCATTGGCAATATTGCGGTCGAGTTGGAACGGCAGCACGGCAGCCGGGTTCAGCACCGTAAGAGCCGTTGCCTCCACCTCAATTTCACCCGTAGCCAGGTCGGGGTTCGTGGCGTCAATCTCGTCTGTCTTGAGACGGCGCACCACCTTGCCTGTCACCTGAATCACGGTCTCCACGCGCAGAGCCTCGGCCTGCTGCGCCAGATTCGCGTCAATCTCCGGGTGGAAAACAACCTGGGTCTTGCCGGCACGGTCGCGGAGGTCGATGAAAATCACACCGCCGTGGTCGCGCACGGTGTCCACCCAGCCAACCAGCGTCACAACCTGGTCTACATGAGCGGGGCGGAGCTCATCGCACGTATGGGTACGGTAACTATTCATAGTAAGATTTTTATAAAAACGGATACTGACAACGCTCCCGGATAAGAACGCAGCGGCGTCCATTCTACGCTTTCCTGCTTAATTGTCAAGCCGTTTTTAGGCTCTGTTGCGGCATGTTGGATCTGTTCCAAATTTACTAATACAAAATTGTATCATTACGCAATATATTGGTGTTTTTCTTGCTGAACCCAGCAACGCTGGGTTCAATTTCGATACTCCGCAGGAGTAATTTCGATTGCCGGAGGCAAATTTCACGGCCCGCCTTTAAGCAGGCAATGTAATCGTGATTGAATTTCCGCAGCCTATGGCTGCCGGATTTATTTGCGTTCACATTACAGCTCTGAAGGAGCTGTATCGAAATCTGCCGCAAGCGGCAGTCGAAATTGAATACCGCTGACGCGGTATTCAGCAAGGAAAATAACAATTTAGCGTTTGCCTTCTAATGAATTCAATGCTGGGGGTGGGTGCAATAGTGATTTTTGCCCTTATGCTTGTGGTCCTTGTGGTGGCGGGTGCAGTTGGTGTGGTAATACGGCTCGTCGGGCGTGACATCGATGGTGGTTGTCGTGGGTGCAGGCGGCTCCGGGCGCTTGTAGAGATGCGGAGCGCGGCTGCTCTGGCGGGTGGGGGCAGGATTTCTGGCAATTGCGCGGGCCTCAGAAGCCCGCAGCAGGAGATGCCAGGCGGCAGAATCATTCCCACTCAGCATGAAGCGGGAGCCCGCCGCATACCCCCTGGAATCCACCAGATTTTCCGATATCGCGTCCAGATAACCCACCTTGCCCAGCACCTGTCCATCCTGCCCCAGCAGCTCCAGGCGCACCGCGTACGGCACCGCCCCGAATGCCCCCGCCGGAGCCGTTTTCACTGCCTGCATACGAGCAATCACCCCGCGCATCTGCTCTATTTCGGCGGCAGATAAGCGAGCCATCTCCACCGGTCGCCGCAGACGGACCTCGGCGGATTCGGCCAGCACCAGGCGCATGGCAACACATTCTTTCGCGGCGTTCTGCAGCCGACAGAGCTCCCGGGCATTACGGGAAAGGTTAGCCTCCTGCTCACGCAGAGATTCGTTCACCCCAGGCATCTCGAATCTCAGCGGAGCAGCCTGCACCGTGGCACACACCAGGGCGAGGGGCAACAGCAAACATTTCATTTCTTTTCTCCGGGTTCCTTTTTTTCAGTGGAAGACTCCACACCTGTGCAGCGGGGGCAAGCCTCCACGCGGTGACCGGGAGCAATCTCAACCATCGGGGGGCGCTCGGTAAGTTCATTCACCGGGATTCCCATGCGCTGGCAGAAGCGGCACCCCTGCACCTGGTGGCGGATGGATGCCACATGCCCGGGAATGGAGGGCAGCAAGGTCTTGCGCACGTAGTTACGGCGGGGAATCGCCGCCAGCAGAGCCTTGGTATAGGCATGCACCGGATTGGCAAAAAGCTCTTCTACCGAGGCGCTTTCTACAATGCGCCCGGCATACATGACCAGCACGCGGTCGCAGTGCTGGGCAATCACGCCCAAATCGTGCGTGATAAGCAGCGAGGAGGCACCCAGATCCTCGTGCAGCTCACGCAGCAAATCCAGAATCTGCTGCTGCACGGTGACATCCAGCGCGGTGGTGGGTTCATCGGCAATGATAAGCGCAGGATGACACGCCAGGGCCATGGCAATGACCACGCGCTGGCGCATACCGCCGGAGAGCGACCCCGGATACTGGTTGGCACAAAGCGCGGCACTGGGAATCTTAACGCGGTTGAGCAGGTTGATTGCTTCCACCCAGGCGGCCTCGGTCGTCAGCTCACGGTGCAGCATAAGCGTTTCAGCAATCTGGTCGCCGATGGTATGCACCGGGTTCAGCGCGCTCATGGGTTCCTGGAAAATGATGCCGGCATGCCCGCCGCGCAGCTCGCGCAAGCGCCGGGGAGACATTTTCACCACATCCTCCCCATTAAACAGAATCTCGCCGGAAATAATCTTGCCATTCGGCTGGGGCAGCAGGCGCGCCAGGCTCATGGCGGTCACGCTTTTACCACAGCCGCTCTCGCCCACAATGCCCACGCTCTTGCCGCGAGGAATGGAAAAGCTGATATCATCCACAGCGCGGGAAAGGCCACGCTCGCTTTCGAACGCAACAGTCAGGTTCTTTACTTCCAGCAAATTATCAGTACTCATGGCGCAGCAGGTGTTTCAGCAGGCAGCGGTATCTCCAAATCCGTTTCCGGGAAAATCTTGTCAGAGTGGCGGGCGCGCATAGTCTTGGTCTTCATGCGCTCATCAATCCAATACAGGTGACTGTCCAGCGGGTCATAGTATCGCGGGGGGCAGAAGCGGCATTCCGGTTCATCCGGCCAGCGAAGCCAGCGCCACTGAGCAAAACGCCAGTAGGAAGTAGTCCACCCCGGCACCCAGGCCAGAGTAGAGGCTATCAGCTGTTGCGCCTGGTGGTGCGCCGCCACAGCCTCGGCCTCAGTAGTTGCCGCCCGGCATGCCAGAATGGCGCGGTCCAGCGATGGAGAGTTGGTGGCGGTGATATTGAAAGTACCAGGCAGAGGCGAACCATCATCCTTAAAAGCATAGCAGGAATCAAAGAATGGTCCGGGGTCCGGCAGCGGCGGTGAGAATCCCCATGAGAATATGGAAGCCTGATACTGCTTGGCCTTGATGCGGGAACTAAGTACCGTATCGTCAATCTGCTCCAGCCGCAAATCCAACCCGCAGCGGGCGGCCTCCTCGCGCAGAATGTTCATGCAGTTGGTATACAAGGGGTCAATGCGGCTGCTCAAAATCACCTGCAGGCGCGTGCCATCCGGCTTGCAGAGGATGCCATCCGGGCCTTCCTCGGTATACCCGGCACGAGCAAAACAGGCACGGGCTTTCTCTGGAGCAAAGGGCAGAGCCTTGATACTTTCATCCGTATACTGACCAAAGCCGGAAAAATACGACCCCAGGCGGGTATAATCACCTCGGAACACGGTATCCAGCACAGCCTGTACATTCAATGCATGGTGGAACCCACGGCGCATTGATTTATTATTGAACGGCGGCTGGGAGCAGTTCAGGTGGAAACCGAAGCAGTTGCGCGGCCAGATATTGCTGAAATGCACACGCTGAATCAAGCCACGGTGAACGGCATCCATCTCCAGCCCCTCGTACCAGAAATCCGCTTCGCGGGCGTTGAACACATCTAACTGCCCCAGGCGGAACAACTCACGTATCTTCGTATTCTCCGATACAAACTGGTACACTATGTGATCCACATTGCAGGAGTATCGCGTATATTTACGATCGGCAGCCCACCAGTCAGGCACCCGGATAAGGCTCACCTGACGCCCCATAATCACATTGTACGGATTAACCGTATAGCCACCGGTAGTAGGAGCCACTCGCCACAGGTAGCGGGTGGGGTAATCCGGGCCGAATTCCGCAAAGAAGGGAGTGCAGCTGGCAGGCACCGAGGCGTAGAATGGCGCATAGGGGCGAGCAGCCGCCAGAGTCACCGCCAGGTAATGGTTTCCATACACCTCAATGCGCGAGAAATTGCCCATGTAGTAGTCGTTATAGAATGGCTCCGCGCTGTAGGGCGAGGTGCGCACATAGAGCGCCGCGATAAAATCGCGGGTGGTCAGGCGGGAACCATCCGAGAATCGCGCATTTTCATCAATATGAAAGTACACGGTGTGACCGTCCTCCGAAACAGCCCAGCGGTCAGCCGTGCCGGGAATCAATTTACCCGTACCCGGATGCAGGCGAATCAACGGCAGGTCAATATCATCATACAAGTACCGGCGGAACGCATTATTGCTATTCGGGCCGAACATGCGGAACGTATTGGGAAATGAGCGCTGCAACGCCAGACGCAGCGTACCGCCTTTCACCGCCTTGGGGCTTCCCAGCTCAGGTTCATCCATGCCATCGTGCCACACCAGATTTTCCGGTAGTTCATTTTCGCGGCGGAAATGCAGGTAATCCCCCTGCTCCTTGCGGCGGCACAAATTCATGAGGTTTGGCCAGGTATTCAGGAAACGCATTCTGGTGCGCTGCTGGCGCGTACCGCCAGGAGCCGATGTCAGATACTGCACCAGGGCCGCTGAGCAGGCAGCGCGGTTTTCTTCCAGATTGGTCTGCACATACTCGCGCACCTGGTTGTTCCAGCGCTCCGGGAATCCGGCAAAGCCCGGCGGCATGTGCCAGCGTTTCGTGTACATGGGTACATTGTCCGTCTCAGCAAAGCCCGGCGGCATCGTCAGATCCGACGGGTGGCGCCATTCCAACCCCAGCGCGGTGCCTTCGTCATCGCACCCGGTTAATACAAACACTCCCAGCAGCACGGCCAGGCCGGGCAGCAGATTCCGAGTTACTTTGGCAATGGCGCGCAGCATCATTTATTCGTAATAGGTATGGCGGCGGGGGTCGGTAGCCTCGCGCACCGATTCGCCGATAAAGGTCACAATAAGCAGGGTGCCAACCAGCGCCACGAATGCACAGGAGGCCACCCAGGGGGAGGAAAGTTTCGACAAGCCGTCATTCAGCAGGCGCCCCCAGCTGGCATAGGTATCCGGCAACCCGAAACCCAGGTAGTCCAACGAGGCAATCGACAATATCAACGCCGCTACGCTGAACGGCATGAGCGTCACTAGAATACCACGCAGATTCGGCAGAATATGCCGCAGCAGAATATGGCACGTGCCAGCGCCCATCACCCGGGCAGCAGCCACATATTCCCGCGTTTTTTCTTTCATGGTGGCAGTACGCACCAGATAGGTCATGTGCATCCACCCGAACATGGCCAGCAGGCTCAGAATCAAGAAAAGCCCGCGCAGCTCCAGCGGCACAAAGTCCGATACGATCATGACCACAAACAGGAAAGGAACCTGCGACAGTATCTCAATGAAACGCTGGGTCACCAAATCAAAACGGCCACCAAAATACCCCATGAGCATCCCCACAGTGAGGCCAATAAAATAAATGACCGGCAGATACAGCAAAGCAGCCTTGATGTTGACCTGCAACCCACCATACAGATAGGCCAGAATATCAGCTCCCTGGCTGTTAGTACCCAGCAGGTGGCCCCCGGTAAACGGCGGTGCCGGGTGGTAATACACCTTGCGCTCGCTCCCGGCCGGGGTCAACATCATAAACTTATTCAAATCGAGCGCGCCCCGGTAGTGCTCCTCCACCAGCCTGCCTTCCTTATAGGTAGCAGTGTATACCTCCGTTCGGTCCTGCAACCAGCCCTGGGCCTGACCATCGGGCAGACCACGGCGGTAGCGCAGGCGCAGGTGCGGCTGGCCATTATCATACAGGCGGCAGGCCAGGCCATTGTACGGCGTCTCGCCATTGGTGTCATACAACACACCCTCACGGCTTTCCAATGCTTTCGAGGGGAACGGCGCGGCATCCATGGTGGGATCATACGGCACCGGGGGCATTATCACAAAGCCGGAAACTCCTGGTTGTCCCAAGCGGTCGCGCAAAGCGCGGTAATCCGTCTCGGCCTTCGCCTCGGCGCCTTTCAGGCCAAAAACCTCACCCCGCAGCACCGCGCGGGTGAGCGCCGGGCTGTAACAGTTGCCATCATACACCACCAACAGCGCTCGCTTGCCCACCAGACACTGATCCAGCGCTGCCAGCAGCATAATCACCCCAAACGCTATCAGCGACCAGTAGCCACGCTTGATTTTCTTGAACCGGGCCACGCGCTTGGCATACTCCGGCGGCAGGCGCAGGCTGGTCTCGCGGCGCGCCAGCAGATACACCCCCGCCAGCAGGAGAAGCAGCATGCACAACCAACCGAACCAATGCACGCAGCCATCCTTCGCCAGATACGGCGCGTGTTCCCCGGAGCAATGCAGCAACGGAATCTCCCGGCTCACCGTAAACGGCCAGGACAGCGTAGGCAACAGCCAGCCGTTCAGTTCCCCCAGCGACCCCAGCAGGGCGGCCAGTACCAGCAACAGCGCTATGAGATTCTTCTTCCTCATTTAATCAAAACGTACACGGGGGTCCACCAGCGCCACCAGCAGGTCCGACACCAAGTTCCCTATGATAATCAGCACCGATGTGAGCAGCAGGGTGCCCATTATCAGCGAATAGTCCTTATCCAGCAACGCCTGGAAACTCAACATACCGAACCCCTGAATGTCGAAAACACGCTCAATCAGAATCGACCCACCTACAACGGAGCAGATAACGCTACCCAGCGTCGATACAATCGGAATCACCGAATTGCGGAACGCGTGCCCCCACACAGCACGGCGGAACGACACCCCCTTAGAGACCGCTGTGCGCACATAATCCGCCGCCAGGTTCTCCATCAGATTATTCTTCATCATCATGGTGGTCACCGCAAAGGTGGAAACCACATAACAGGTAAGCGGCAGCACGGTGTGGATGCTCAAATCATACAGCTGTTCCTTGAACGACATCCACTCAAACCCGGGGCTTACCAGACCATACAGCGGGAACCACTCCAGGCGGGCACCCAGGTACACCAGCATTACCGCCCCCAGGGCAAAGCCTGGTACCGCATAGCCCACAAACACCAGCACACTGGTCACGCTATCCAGCCAGCTGCGGTGGTACAAGGCTTTCATCACCCCCAGAGGAATACTCACCACATAGGTGATAAACGCCCCCAGCAAACCGAAATACAGCGATACCGGCAGACGATCCATCATCATGCGCGTCACCGGTTCGTTATACTTGTATGAAAGCCCGAGATTCCCCTGCAATACACCCTGGAACGAATAGCGGCATGCAACCGCGCGCCACCGGCGGCAGGCCGGGCTCTTCGCCAGAGCGGCAATTTCCTCCGGGTTACTTATCTTGCGACGAGTTGCCAGGCGCGCCGCGCGGTCCGCGGGCGACTCCAGACGCACCTCCCAGTCCTCATCAACCATCCACTTCGGAGCAAAATACTGCGGGATATCCCCCTCGCGGGTAACGGCCAACGCAGCAGCATGGCCACTGGCTGAGGCTATGGTTATAGTGGCCACTCCCTCATCATTGAACTCCGCCTTAGCAATCTCCACAGCCTGGGGCAGCAACCCCAGCCACTGCAAATACGCTTTCCATGTGGGCTCCTGCAAATTAAAAAGCTCCTCCAGGCGCTCCATATCATCATTTCCCAGGCGAGCCGCCACCTGCCCCACCGTTTTTTCACCAGTCAGGGCACCAATGGCCTGTTCCTGCAACATCCGCTCCACCGGCCCTCCCGGCACCATGCGCGTCAGAAAAAACACCAGAAAGGTGATACCTATCAGTGTAACAGGCATCAGCAACAGGCGTCTGAGAATATAATGTCGCATAGCAACTCTGAGCATTCTACTCCTTTCCACCCCCGGTGGCAAGTTCCGATTCTGTTATTCCCCCGGAACAGACACAAAAAAACACTCTAATTTCACCAAAACGAAAGGGTGACCTGAATTCTAGGCCACCCCTCACCTCTCATACAAAACTGAGTACCCCCGCGCGGACTCGAACCGCGGACAAATTGATTAAGAGTCAACTGCTCTACCAACTGAGCTACGGAGGCATTTTACTCACCCGGCTGCTCACAGACTGGTACCCCCGCGCGGACTCGAACCGCGGACAAATTGATTAAGAGTCAACTGCTCTACCAACTGAGCTACGGAGGCACATTGTCTGTGAACACCCTGCATCTGTGTTTCTCAAGAGGAGAAGCCGCTGGTCAGATTTGAACTGACGACCCACGCATTACGAATGCGTTGCTCTACCCCTGAGCTACAGCGGCAGATGCTGTGTGCGGCGGCAGCATATCACACACAAACCGCCATTGCAAGCCTTTTTTTAGAAAAAATTATCCCATTTCTCAGCAAAACGTCGACAAACGCCCTTTCACCCGCGCGCATGCACACCCATTTACATTTAAAATAAGTGTGTTTGCTTCTTTTCTCTTTACACATTCCTTGAATACATGTTATCCTGTCCACATAGGTTGCCGCATACATGAAAACGTGCATCTGTCTCTCCCTCCTGCTCCTTTCCATCATCACCAGCATCTGCAATGCTGGTGACATGCGGCGTAGTGATTTTCTGAAACGCCACAGCCAGCAGCTGGAACAGTTCCAGAGCGAAAACTCGCGCGAGGCCATAATTGCACAAATGCTCTCCCGCCAGCTGCACCGCATAGCCGAAGGACTCGATATCAACGCCCGTGACAAACGAGGACAAACCGCCCTCATGATGGCGGCAGCCCTCAACCGCGAGGAAATTGTCAATGGGCTGCTACTTCATGGCGCTGACCCCGCACTTTCCACCCCCAAGGGGCGCTGTGCCCACCACATGAGCACAGCTCCGCAAATTACCAGGCGGCTTCTGAACTGCTGCCTGAAAGCAACCCCCGGCACCAGTCTGCACCACGCCGTGCAACAACAGGAAAGAGCCACCGACCATATCATAAGAGCCCTGCGCTCCGGAGCAGACATCAACCAACCCAACGACGAAGGCAAGACTCCGCTCATGCTCGTATCTGCCCAGAATGCCCCGGTAGCACATCTACTACTAGAGGCCGGGGCCTGCCCTGCCCACTGGTGCCAGGAAGCCAGAGCCAAGGCCAGGGTCAATCGCATTGAGGTAGTATTTACCCACCGCAGCATCAGCCCCGAGGAACTCGAGGCCGAAGATAAGGCAAACGGGCTTATTCTGGACCGCCAACGCGCAGACAATGTCAAATGGCAACGGTTCACCGACGCGGCAATGGTGCGGCCCAGGGCTCTCAAATGCCCCACATCGTTCGAATGGGACAAAAAAACAAAACAACACGTCAACAAAAACCTTATCTATAAGCTCAACAACCACCGCAGCAAACCGGAGGAGGGCTTCAGCGGCTACCTTGGCCACGTATACCGGGGAAAAGTCCTGTTTCACTATGATAAGGAAGATGTACCACCCTTGATTTTTCCTGTGCAGAGCGGTGGCCGCGCCTATCACTATTTCGGCAAGGATGGCCGCACCGCCCCCTCCATACCCGAAGGCATGACCGCGCGTATCTATCCGGATTTTCATGGATACAGCATCAACGGCTTCTACATTTCCTGCCTGGGGCGCAAGGCCATTCCCAAATTCACTGAAGACCGGGACAGCATCCTGCTGCACCTGGCACTCATTTCAGTACCAGGAGAAACCGAAGAAACAACCATTCGCAACACGGGCTCCCACGGCTGCATCTCCATTAAAGACCTGCGCGACTGGAAAATCATCTACCACGAACTTCGAAGAAAAGGCCATACCCCGGCAAACGGCATCGAAGTCACCATCAATTACGCTATCAAATAAACATATTTTGCCCGGTTTCTACACTTTAGGGTTGAATTCAACGCGCATCGGGGCTAGAATGCTCCTGCTATGACATACGAAGTCTTTGAAACCAAGGAAGCCGCAGCCAAGAAGCTTGCCGCTGAAGTTGCAGAACTCATCCGCAGCCGCGCCGCCGAAGGCAAGGGCGTAGTGCTGGGTCTGGCTACTGGTGCCACCCCGCTCCCCTTCTATGCTGAGCTTATCCGCCTGCACAAGGAAGAAGGTCTCTCCTTCAAGAACGTGACCACCTTCAACCTGGACGAATACACCGGTCTGCCCCACGACCACGTGGAGTCCTACTGGTACTTCATGCACACCAACCTCTTCAACCACATCGACATCCCCGCCGAAAACATCAACCTGCCCTGCGGCACCCTGGCTCCCGAGGAAATCCCTGCCCACTGCGCCGCCTACGAGCAGAAGATTAAGGACTGCGGTGGTCTGGATCTCCAGATCCTCGGCATCGGCCGCACCGGTCACATCGGCTTCAACGAACCCGGCTCCGATGACACCACCATCACCCGCCAGGTTCACCTCGACGACCTCACCAAGACCGACGCCGCCCCCGCTTTCGGTGGTTTCGAAAACGTACCCTGCACTGCCATCACCATGGGTGTAGCCACCATCATGGGCGCCAAGAAGGTGCGTCTCATGGCCTGGGGCGAAAAGAAGGCCTCCATCGTAAACAAGGCCATCAACGGCCCCGTGACTATCGATGTAGCCGCCTCCTACCTGCAGAACCACGCCGACGCCAAGTACTTCCTTGACACCCCGGCCGCTGCCGAGCTGTAAAGCCACGCGACTGCAAGTAAAAAGCTACTTTGCCGAGGGGCCGGGCACACCGGCCCCTCACTTTTTCCTCCTGAGCGAGCACATGCACCTGTATATCCACGTTCCGTTCTGCCACCGCATCTGCCCCTATTGTGCGTTTTTCAAACACACTCCGGGGCGGAGTGACATTCGCGGTTATGCACAGGCAATCGGGCGAGAAGCCCAGCTGCGGCTTCCGCGCGGCACAGCCCCACACACTATTTATTTTGGCGGAGGCACCCCCAGCATGCTCTCGCCCACACACCTGGAACTTCTGATTAGCGGCCTGAGCAGCTGGCTTGACCTCAGCCATGTACAGGAATGGAGCTTTGAGAGCAACCCTGCCACATTCACACCGGCAAAAGTGAAGCAATGGCGACAACTGGGTATTAACCGGGTATCGCTCGGTGTACAGAGTTTCGATGCAGAACTCCTGCATCTGCTGGGGCGGGAACACACGCCGGCAGATGTAACAGAAAGCGTGCAAATGCTGCGCGAGGCAGGCATTCCCCAGATTAACATAGATCTCATGTTCTCTCTGCCCGGGCAAAGCTTATCTCAGTGGGAACAAACTCTGAGCTCAGCCATAGCCCTGGCTCCAGAACACATTTCCACCTACAACCTCACCTACGAGGAAGATACAGATTTTTTCCACCGATACGGAGCAACTGCCGGCGATGAGGAGACCGACGTAGCCATGTTTTCCCTGGCAGATGACATGCTCACCGCCTCAGGTTACCGCCATTACGAAATCTCCAACTATGCGCAACCCGGTTGTGAGTCGCAACATAACCTGGCCTGCTGGCACGGTGAAGATTATTGCGGTCTGGGCCCCGGCGCGGTCGGCACCATGGCAGGCTTCCGCTACTGCAACGCCTACGACACCGCAGCCTACACCTCAGCCCTGCAAGCAGGGCTGCTGCCCCCCGGCACCGTCGAAAAACTCGACCCTGCAACCCGCCGCACAGAACTACTGGGGCTAATGCTCCGCACCGATACAGGATTACCCCCCCATATGCTCCGCCCACAGGATACCTCCTTTATTGCCATGCTGGAAAATGAAAAACTGGCCACACGCACACAGGAAGGACGCCTCGTCCTCACCAACGCCGGGCGCCTTGTGGCAGATGAAATCGCCGTCGGGCTGATATAACCCCCCCGGTCCCGGGTAAAAATGAAAACACAAAAGGAACTTGCACAGACAGCACACTTTATGTATCATATCACCATGCCGCGAATTTTCTTTCCTGCTCTCCTTTGCTCTGCACTGCCAGCCATTGCCCAGCACTCTGCCGATGACCAGGCTTTTTCCTCTGCCATCAAGGAATTTCTTCCTCCCCCGGCCACAGCCATGCCGGTCAATAAGATTGAACTCACCTTCACCCCGGACATCCCACGCGCAACAGATGTATCTCCCGAGGCTCACCCGGAGGCCTACACTCAATTCACCGCCGCGCTCAATGACGTTGCCCAACAGAACATCTACGATTTCTGCCAGCCTCTCCGCATTATACTTGATGCCACTAACGACGAATTCGCCGTCATGAGCTGGATGCAGAAGGCTGCCGATGAAGGCCACATTGCCGCCTGCCAGTTTGTCGGGGACCGTCTCCTGGCACGCGTGCAGAAAGACAAAATCCAGTCGCCCGAAATCAAAGCAGCCTACAATCTGGTGCGCAAGGCAGCCGATGCCGGCTACGATGCCGCAAAAATCAACGTCTGCATGTGCATGCAAACCGGAATCGGCACAAAAAAAGATCCGGATGCCGCGCTCAAATACATGATTGAGGCATGCCGCAACGGCAACATGATTCCCCGCTACAAATGGTTGCAGATGACAGGGCGCCTCGCCACATGGGACGACAGGGAACGCCCCGAGGTGAAAAGTGAGATTGAACGTGGAAACCACCATGTGCTATACTACCTCTCCAGCCGGGCCATTGCCCCGGCAGATCGCATCAGCATGCTGCGACAGGCTGCTGAAAAGGGAAATCCCGAAGCACTGTACACGCTCTCAGCCCTCAGTTCCAATGCCGCCCCCAAGGAAAGCTTCACGTTGCTCAAGGAGGCAGTTCGCCTGCACAGCGCAGATGCGCTCTTTGCCCTCGGTACCGCCATGACCGATGGCGACCCCAATAACCCCACCCTGCAAGAAGCGGGAATCCAGCATAACGACACCGCAGGCCGGGCATTCATCAAACTCTCTGCCATGATGAACAACGTAAACGCCTCCTTCTGGCTGGGTTCCACCTGCTATCGGGGCGAATGTGGCATGACCGAAGATAAGGAACGAGCCTTCCGCCACTTCGACCACGGCGCCGCATTAGGAAACGCCACCTGTGGTACAGCGGCAGGCATCATGCTGCTGCGCGGTCTCGGCATTCCGCAAGATACACGCAAAGGGCTCTACTACCTCAATGTTGCAGCCAACGCAGGCGTCCCCCACGCCGTCATCATGCTTGCTTATGCTCAGCACAATGGACTTGGCCTGCCTGCCGACAGCAAGGCTGCCTCCAAACTCCTGCAGGAAGCCGCCGCCATGGGGCAGAAACGAGCCTATATCTACCTGGCCTACATTACCGCCAAAGGCGGTCCTAAACTCCCGGCCGACCCGCAGATGGCAGAGCGCTATATCCGTATGGCCACGCTTGACCTGAAGGAAGAAGCCCGCACCATGTACGATAAACTCATGACCGAAGGTTGGGAACCAGAACCATAATAGCCTCCGTCGCCGGCACCGGCCGCCCTGGGCAAACGCCCTGCCCGGCTTTACTGCCGGCTTGACTTCTCTGCCCAATCCCGATAGTATAAGAGCAAATGAACCAGCAACCGTACATCACCGACCCCGAAGTCCAGCAGGTAACCAGCGCAGCTCGCGCCAAAGCCTTTTTAAACAAGGTATACATGTGGCTGGCAGGCAGCATGCTGCTTACAGCCGGCGTAGCAGCTTACACCGCACAAGACATGAATTCCCTGCTCTGGGTAGCAGAGCACAGCCTGTTGCTCTGTCTCAGCACACTGGGGCTCGTAGTCATAATGAGTTTTGCCGTAAATAAGCTCAGCGCAGGTACACTCGCCATACTTCTGCTTGTCTTTGCCGCACTACAGG
Organism: Akkermansia sp.; assembly: GCA_045577775.1. Classification (GTDB taxonomy): domain Bacteria; phylum Verrucomicrobiota; class Verrucomicrobiia; order Verrucomicrobiales; family Akkermansiaceae; genus Akkermansia. The sequence continues at coordinate 47,172 of JAZNIZ010000075.1, forward strand.
GACTTCTTTTCGGCCCGCTCCTCATCTGCTATGGTCTCAACTCCGTAGGCAAGGCATTTGGCTGCACTGCGGTTATGTTTGGCGGCATGTCCATATATGGGATCATCACCAAGCGCAATCTCAGCACCATGGGACGCACCATCTTCATGCTCCTCATCGGGCTTATTGCGGCCTTGATTATCAACCTTTTCTGGGGCAATGGCATATTTGACACCATCATATGCTGCGCCGGCGTACTCATCTTTGCAGCATTCACAGCTTACCATACCCAGAATCTCCTCAAAATCGGGCTCAGCAACGACCCATCAATCAAGCAAAAGGGAGCCATTCTGGGCGCGCTCTCTCTGTATCTTGATTTCATCAACCTCTTCATCTTCCTGCTCCGCCTCATTGGTCGCGATGAATAACCCACATTTCGCAACGCCCATGTCTGATTCCACAGACCGCCTCACTACCCTGGCCACCGAAGCAGCTTCCGCTCTGCTCACTCCTCTCGGTTTCGAATTCACCCTCACCACCGAGCCGTACGAAGACGGCATCTCCCTGCTTATCGACAGCGCAGACGCCCGCTTCCTCATCGGCGATGAAGGAGATCGGCTCGATGACCTTCAATACATGGTGAATCGTCTCGTACAGGCAAAGTGGGAAGACGCCCCTCGTGTACGAGTGGACTGCGATTCCTACCGAGCCCGAGCCGAAGCCAAACTACTGCGCCGTGCCCGCTCCCGAGCCGAGCGCGTCCTTAAAACAGGCAAACCCCTCCTCATGGAAAAGCTCAATGCCTACCAGCGGCGTCTGGTACACAACGAGCTTGCCACCATACCCGGCATCATCACCAGCTCAGAGGAAACAGACTCCCGGTTCAAGCGCATCACCATCAGCCGCGCAGAATAACACCAGCCCCCACTTCTCCGTATGAAACCGCTCATTCCCCTGCTTCTGCTCTGCTGCGCGCCGTTTGCCGGAGCCGCAGAGGAATACACCGTGTACTTCCGCCAGGGGACCAACACCGTCGGCCTGGTCAAAATGCTCTCCCCCCTGCGCCAGGCCACCCCCCAGTGTGAATGCCGCTATGTCGTGCTCTCTGATAAAGCCAGCACCATGGCAGAAGCCATCAACTCCGCAAATGCAATCAAAGCCGGAGTTGATGAACTGCCCAGTCTTGTGCTGGCAGACTCAAGCGGCCCATACGCTGCACTTCCCCTCCAGAAACTCACAACCACCACCCTGACGGCAGCAAAGGCACAGGCACAGGCGCCCAACCGCACCCAGGAAGCAAACCGCCGGAACTTCACTGCCCAGCAATACCTACTCATGGCACGCATGACCATGACCACCCCGCTGCAAGGCGATACACTCGACAAGTGCATTACCACCAGCCGCGCCCTCATGGCGCACCCCCTGGCCACGCCAGCAGACAAGCAACGCATCGGGTTCCAATTCCTCTACCCACTCCTCCTCCGCCAGTACACCAACATGTACACCGGCGCTCATACCCCCGAATCTGAAGCAAAGCTACTTGAGGCCATTGCAGCCCTCGAAGCCGCGCGAGACATGGACCGTAACTCCCACATAGGGCGGTTGGCTCATGATGAACGCGAGCGACTCCGCAAGGCCCGCCGCCAGGCCAGAACCATGGAATAACCCCATACTCGCTACAGCACACCCGTGGCAACGTAGCATCATTGCCCAATCCGCTGTATCCCCCCCAATTAAATGGCGCTTAGCATCCGGTTTTACCATTGCTAAGCGTTTTTAGTTACCGGGCAAGCGAGATTCCACGGCTCTTCTGTCAGTTTTGTGGGATGAGCCCGCAGACTACAAAAAAACGAGAAAGGAATAATATCAGCAAAAGAAAGAACAATGCAAAGCGCATATCGCCAGGCTTAAGGAGATGGTGTGGCTCATGCTCCATGATGCACCGGAACACTTTAAACGACTAGTCCGCACAATTCGCTCGTGGTTCGAACCCATTATCCGCATGTGGCGCTTTACAAAGAGCAACGGAATCACTGAAGGATTCCATAGAAAAATGAAAGGAATTCAACGAAACGCTTACAATTTCCTCAATTTTGAAAACTATAGATTGAGAGTATTAGTGGAATGTTCCCATTTCAAAGGAAAACCGATGCTTTCGATTTGAAAGCGCCGCCTAGAGGGGTGGACGATGGGATTCCCCCTTTGGGGCCGCGGCAGAGCCTTTGCTTTCGCAAAGGTGCCCGCAGGGAAGTGTCCCTGCGGCTCAGCCGGATGAACTGCCACCGGCAGTTCATCCCCACAACAACCGCGGGTGGTTGTCGTGGCTTCGAATCCCGCCACGCTAATGACAAAAAGCCCCATACCTTAGCAGGTACGGGGCTTTTGGTTCAAGGGTCCTTCAAGGGGGGCGAACTCACAGGGACTCTGCCATCATTTTTTGCGGGGTTAAAAACAGAAACATTGATATATCAATGTTTTTATTTTGTCAAAAATGCAAAAAATACCATTTATGGCAGTTTACCGCTCCGTTCGGCCTACAACTCAGACAAATTGCGTTTTAATGCTTCGTTCATCCTTTTTGTAACATAATAATACGCTCAGAATTGATTTGCTCCCAAGGCAGATTGGCTTTGCCGAAGTGGCCGTAATTCGTAGTAGCCGAGAATATCGGATTCTTCAGCCCCAGGGCTTCGATAATATCGGCGGGCTTGAATGAGAATGTTTTCTTAACCCTCCGGGCTAATTCATACTCGGATGTGATGGATTTGAAAGAAGCATGACAGTACGTGTCCATACTTGGGGACACTTGTCAAAAGGAAAGAAAAAAATCCCGCCCATCGGTATAGAAACCTAGGGCGGGTGCGCAATGCGGGGCTTGGTTACCCCACTCGAACTTGTTGTTTCTTACTTGCGGCGGCGGCGAGCGGCAAGGCCAGCCAGAGCCAGCAGGCTCAGAGTAGCCGTGGTGGGCTCGGGAACAACAACGTAGGAAAGCGTTTGCCAGCCATTCTTTACGGTGCCCCCCTGAGCCATCGTCAACGAGGTAGATTCCAGCACGCCAGTCACCTTGTAAATCATTACAGACTCGGTATTCGGACTCCAGTTGCTGGCCAGACTAGCACTGTATGTTACAGAGTTTCCGGTAGTAGTGGTAAAACCATTACCGTTAAGCCCGGCATAAGACAAGGTGATAGAATCGGCGGCGAGTCCAGTAATCGAAAAACCTGCAGTATGCTGAACACGGCTGGCAGCTGTTACAAAAAGGGTAATTGTATCACCAACATTGGCAGAATTAAGCGTCAGGGTGATAGAGGATTTAGAACCGTTATTACCAGTTGCGGTGTAATAGATATCACTACCAGTGGAAAAATCAGCTGCAGTAAAGCCAGAAGTTAATCCCAGAGCTGCATTCATCTCGGTTATGGCAGCCGAGTTGTCCCATGACTTTTCTACAGAGCCATCTG
>JAZNIZ010000076.1:0-5530 GCA_045577775.1 Akkermansia sp.
AACTCGGCGCTATAACGCCCTCTCTTATGTATCTGTTCGTTTTGCATGTGCGTGTGTTGGTTTGATTATACACACGCCCGATGAATTGCACAAGCCAAAGAGGGCTTAATGCAGTGTCTCAAATCCCGGCGCCATTATACATCGCTATTACTTTTAATATAATCAGCATAATACATATAATTATAAGTAACCGCATATTGATAGGTGTTTGATATTCTTCTAGCTTTTAACTGAATTTATCTGCAGGAATTGAGAGGGGACTTTTGCCCTCTCTCAATTGAAGCGGTATATTGTTTATATGTATATTGAGAATCCTTTTAATTCAGTTGATTAACCAGAGGCAGGGGTGGTCGGAGCGGGGCTTCATGGGGGTAGAACCCACACGAGTCCCGGGGAGTCCCGAGGGGGTAAAAATGGGGTTAAAAGAGCGAGATTTCAGGTCAATTCGGGGCTCAATCAGCGTTCATTCTATTTTCGCAACTGAATGATATTGTATGGATTAATGTAAAAAGAAAAGGCGGCACTTTCGATTTGAATGCGCCGCCTAGAGGGGTGGACGATGGGATTGATTCGGATGCACCCCATTGCATCCTCACCCCTTGGAAGGGGCAAACAGTATACCCGTTTGTCCAACCAGCCTTACGGACGTCGGCTGGTTTCCCCCTCTGGGGCCGCGGCAGAGCCTTTGCTGTCGCAAAGGTACCCGCAGGGAGGTGCCCCTGCGGCTCTGCCGGATGAACTGCCACTGGCAGTTCATCCCCACAACAACCGCGAGCGGTTGTCGTGGCTTCGAATCCCGCCACGCTAATGCACAACAAAAAGCCCCATACCTTAACAGGTACGGGGCTTATTTGTTGTTCAAGGGGCCTTCAAGGGGGGGTGAACCCACAGGGACTCTGCCATCATTTTTTGCGGCATAAAAAACAGAAACATTGATATATCAATATTTTTATTTTACCAAAACTGCAAAAAATGCCATTTTTAGCAGTTTATCGCTCCGTTCGACCTACAACTCAGACAAATGGCATTTTAATGCTGGTTCATGCCTTCTGTGGGAAATTTTTAGAATGATGCCTAGCTCATTTTGTGCTAGAAAAAACTTGGATGGGTGGTATAATCTGGGTGCAGTAGAGATTCTTATTCCTCTCGTTTCCTACAGCCTTTTATTCATGCTATGAAAAAGAACCAACAGATTCGCAATAGTACAGCTGAGTTCCTAATCTTCGCCATGCAAGGCGATGCGGAGGGGATAGAGGTGCGCCTTGAGGATGATACTGTATGGCTGACTCAGCAAATGCTTGCCGAGCTATATGGTACAACAAAGCAAAATATCAGTTTGCATATACTCAACATATACGAGGAGGAGGAGTTAAGTCGTGAATCAACTGTCAAGGATTTCTTGACTGTTCGAAACGAGGGAAATCGCAAGGTAAACCGCCGTCTAGAATACTATAACCTTGACATTATCATCGCCGTAGGCTACCGAGTTAACAGTAAGCGGGCGACACAATTTCGCCAATGGGCTACAGCGGTATTGAGAGATTTTGCCATTCGTGGCTATGTGCTTGATCGCAAGCGTATGGAGAACGGCAAATTTCTGGGGCAGGATTACTTTGAGCACCTGCTGGCAGAGATTCGCGAGATTCGCTTGAGCGAGCGCCGCTTCTACCAGAAAATTACAGACATATATGCCACTAGCATGGATTACGATGCCAATGCACCGGAAACTCGCGCTTTTTATGCTAAGGTTCAGAACAAGCTTCACTATGCCGTCCATAGGCATACCGCTGCAGAGCTGATTATGGAACGAGCAGATGCTGATGTGGAGCACATGGGGCTGACAACTTGGGAGAAGGCTCCGCATGGTAAGATAGTCAAGACGGATGTAGTGGTGGCAAAAAATTACCTGAAAGAAAATGAATTGGAAGAGCTTGGCCGTATTGTGAGTGCGTATCTTGACCTTGCCGAGAATCGCGCTAAACGTCAGATTCCTATGACCATGGAAGATTGGGCTCGCCACCTGGATCGCATCCTACAAGCCGATGACCGCGAACTGCTGCAAGATGCCGGCAGAATATCCACCGAGATTGCCAAGGAACACGCCGAAAACGAATTTGAAAAGTACAGAGTAACCCAGGATAGGCTCTTCAAATCCGACTTCGATCGGCAGATGGAGCTGCCTTGCTTGGGGAAATAAAAACTTTATCGATTTACGTAATTATCAGAAGGGGGCTTATAAGTCGGGCAGAATTCAAGATTTAGCATTTCCAACCGAACTTTAATCTGCTAGAATATGCACATGGCCGTTATAGACAATAGAGAGATGATATCCCACATGTTGGCCTTTAGCCTTTCATCAAGCTTATTCGAATATCCAAGCTTTGAGGACAAGGTTATGGTGGCGACTGAACCGGAGAAATAAAAATTTTCATCCACAATCTATACAATGTCAGAAGAATTGCAATTTAGTGATGAGTCAGACGAGAATGACGACCTTCTCGACAAAATCAAGGAACGAGAGATCCGGTCTCAGTCACGAGATGAGACTGTAGAAGCCCTGCTTAATGCAAAAAACAAGGGGAAACTTATTCTACAGCCTGATTTTCAGCGTCACTACGTGTGGGATAGTAAAAAGGCTTCTAGCCTGATGGAATCAGCAATGATGAACATACCCATTCCGGTTGTTTACTTAGCTGAAGATGAAACTGGAAAAAGATTGGTGATTGATGGACAACAGCGGTTAACCTCCTTCTTCAATTTTATTGAGGGGAAGTTTAGTCTTAGCGCACTTGGGGTCTTTAGTGAACTTAAGGGAAAAAGCTTCCAAGAACTTGAAGAACCCTTAAAAGATAAAATCTGTGAGTGCCCTATTCGCACAATCACTTTCCTGAGAGATTCTGATACTCAACTCAAGTTCAACGTTTTTGAGCGTTTGAATACTGGAGCTGTAGCATTAAATGACCAAGAACTCCGTAACTGCATCTACAGAGGGACATACAACAACTTACTCAAGGAGCTTGCCGAGGACAAGGACTTCTTGTTCTTGTTGGGGCTTAGCGAGCCAGAAAAGAGAATGAATGATGTTCAGCTTGTTCTGCGTTTTGCGGCGTTCTATCACAAAACGCCGTATCACTATAAGAGCCCTATTAAGAAGTTCCTGAACGAGGAAATGAAGGAATATCTTAATATCTCACCAGACAAGGCAGAAGAATTGAGAAAAGCCTTTAAAAACAGCGTCTCCCTCATTAAATCTCTTTTAGGAGCAAATGCCTTCCGTCGTTTTATTCCGGGGACGGACAAGAATCCTGATGGGAGATGGGAGCCTAAAATTTTCAATGCTTCGTTGTTTGACGTCTTGATGTTCAGCTTTGCTAACCGAGACAAGAATCTGGTAATACGAAATCTGGATGCGATTCGTGAAGGATACCTCGAATTGATGACCACAGATGTTGATTTCATTGCTGCCATTGAAAAGTCAACCAGCTCATTGCAAGCGGTTAATAAGAGATTCGCCAAATGGCAAAGTAAACTTGACGAAATACTCAGCCACGATTCACATCAACCACGTTGTTACAGCAGTAAGTTTAGACAGGAATTATTTGATGCAGATCCGACCTGCGCTATATGTAACCAAAGGATTTCATGCATAGACGATGCAGCGGTTGACCATATTGAGCAGTACCACATGGGGGGCTGTACAACGCCTGAAAACGCAAGATTGACACACCGATACTGCAATTGTGCCAGAAGCCGGTCGGATATGCCAAATGCTTAACGATAAAGTAAAGCCCCTTAGTCAAAAGCTAGGGGCTTTATACTTTAGCTCTCATTTAGCTTAGTCAACGAAGTAGCCATCCTCGTCCAGCTCCTCCTCGTCCATGGCCTCGCGCTCGGCCAAGTACGCGCAGAACTCGGCGTAGTCATCCATCTTGGCCTTGTCTTCGGCATCAGCCTCTACATACTCTTTTTCGGTGAAAGGCTTGCCGCTGGCCTTGCGCTTCTCGTGCTCCTTCAGAAGCTTCATTATTTCCTCGTTAGTCATTGGCGTTAAGCGTTTTGTTTATAATGAAAGCATAGCACATAGGGAACAAGAGTCCAGCTTTTTCTTGATTTATTTTCATTAAGTTATGATACTTGAGCGGATAACAAACGGATAAGAGCGGATAGGAGGTGTAGCCAATTTTGTCCAGAAGCCCCCTTGAAGCACCCCTCAAGGCAAGAAATCTTCGTAACTTGGTGCTTCGCGTATCGCTGCGCTCTCTTGCTACGCCCACACAAGGAGGTACAGGGTAGCCGTTATGACTTTTGTCGAACTTTTTTCTGAGCGAAAAACGCTCATATGGTTGAGAAAAGAGCCTGAGCCGAAAATGCAAAAGATTGATTATTAAAAGGGTAGAAAGCTTTAACCCCCAGCGAGGGGACTTCATGGGGGTAGAACCCACAGGAGTCCCGGGGAGTCCCGAGGGGTTAAAAAAGGGGTAAAAAGAGCGAGATTACAGGTCAATTCGGGCTCAATCAGCGCTCGCTCCGTTTTCGTAACAAGCGAGTAGGGGGCTTTCGCCCCCTCTCACACCACCGCACGTGCCATTTATGGCATACGGCGGTTTCCAATCAGCGTTTGAGGAGTTGATAAAACGAGATATATCCCTCTGCTCGCAGCCATGCGTTATCCATGCAGATATTAGCGGGTTGCGAGCATGCCATTCTCCACCACCTTGTCCCCATTGCAACCATTCCACTCCATAGTTTCGGCTTGCATCCTATACTCTCAAAGAAGCGGCGGATGCCTTTCGGGTGTTTGCATTGTTTGAGGCGCAGGCACCGCAATTTGCGGCGTGTCCATTCATCGAGTTCCTGACATAGCCTGTTGATTGCTGCCAGCTTAAAGTAATTCGTCCATCCCCTTATCACGGGGCTAAGTTCCGCGATTACTTCGCGTAAAGGAGTCGGGCGATTTCGGCGAGTTATCAGTCGCACTTTCGCTTTCAGTTTCTTCACGCTTGCCGGGGCTATTCTCAGCTTACCCTCTACCCCTATGATGTAGCCAAGATAGATGCAGTTCCACACTTTGTCCACCTTGCTCTTCTGTTGGTTTACCTTGAGTTTCAGTTCTTCTTCGATGTAGCGGCTGATACTTGCCAGCACGCGTTCTCCTGCTTCTATTGTTCTAACGAATATGATACAGTCGTCTGCGTAGCGGCAGAAATGTAGCCCTCGATTCTCCAATTCCCTGTCAAGGTCGTCCAGCAGTACGTTGGCGAGCAGAGGTGAGAGCGGGCCGCCTTGCGGTGTGCCTTGTTCTCGTTTCTGCTTGATGCCTTCGTTGTCCATCATGCCCGCCTTGAGCATTTGGCGGATGTAATAGAGCACGCGCTTGTCTTTGATTCGCCGTGCCAGTCTCGACATCAGGATGTCGTGGTTGACCTTATCGAAAAACTTTTCCAAGTCCAGGTCTACGGCTACTGTATAGCCTTGCTCCACGTACGCAGAGCCTGCCTTGAGGGCTTGGTGGGCACTCCGATTCGGTCGG
>JAZNIZ010000077.1:0-8737 GCA_045577775.1 Akkermansia sp.
CTGCATGGATAACGCATGGCTGCGAGCAGAGGGATATATCTCGTTTTATCAACTCCTCAAACGCTGATTGGAAACCGCCGTATGCCATAAATGGCACGTGCGGTGGTGTGAGAGGGGGCGAAAGCCCCCTACTCAATTTTATGCCCGGATGCAGCATTTTTTTGTTGCCATGTAAAGAAAAATCGTGTAGTGTACCACGGTGGTTGTGATATATACAGATGTATATTACGCACCACGGATTATTAACTCTAAATCTCAAATTTACAGAAATGAAAAGCAAGCTTGTTCTTACTCTTCTCGCCGCCGCCGCTGTTGTGATGACCAGCTGCATGGGACCCAGCCGTTACGGTGCAGTCTTCACTGATGTGAAGGCTCCCGTCTGCGCTACCACTGCTGGTGGTTCTCGCGTGGGTACTGCTACCTCCCAGACCGTGCTGAACATTGTAGCCACTGGCGACGCTTCCATCGCTGCTGCTAAGCGCGCTGGCGGTATCTCCACTGTGAGCTCTGTTGACGAGCACGTACACAGCATCCTGGGTATTATCACCACCTACACCACCACTGTGCGTGGCAACTAATATTCTTTCATAGAATACATGATAAGAGAACCCCGGAGGTATATTCCTCCGGGGTTTTCTGCATGTACAGGTTTTTCTGGTGAGATATCAGAATTTGAAAACCCCTTGCAGCTGCATGACGAAGGCTCCGTTATCGCCATCGGTGGCGTGAATGGGGTTGAAGATATATTGTAAATCCGGCTGGAGGTAGAAGGTGGGGGTAACCTGCATGACCATGCTGAGCTCCAGGCCGTATTCATCCTTGTGAACCATGGGTTTCTGGCTGGAGGCAGCGCGTTGCCACAGGAAGCCGAGGGAGATGTTATCGTGGTTGCTGCGGCTACCCCAGCCGCTCTGGGTAAAGGGCGCCTGCAACATGAAACCGGCAGAAGCGCAGGCTTTTGTGCCAGTGAAGGCTGCGGCATCCTGGTCCATGAAGGCAGCCCGGGTAAAGAAACCCAGCGGGGAATTTTTGCCCAGCTGCTGCTGGATGTTGATACCGCCGCCCATGCCGCAATCACCGCCGTTATCTATCATGGTATATTGCAGGCGATAGATACCGGAGCCCAGCCCCATGACATCATCCATGATGAAGCCGGCCTCGACCATGTGCATCCAGTAATTGGCGCTCAGGTCGTTAAATGGGTTGTGGTTTATCTCGGTGTTGGTGCTGGTGGTGGCATACATGGCATAGAAGCTGTGGCAGGGTTGCCAGGCTGTCAGGAAGCCCAGGTTGCCCCAGGTGAGGGGTAGTGCAGGGTTGTTGCCAAAATTGTTATTGAGCAGGCCACCACCACCCCAGCCGGGGGTGTAGGCATTCTGGTCCATGTAGTTGCTCACATTGAGCGTACCGACCATGGCTACCCACTTACCGTTGAACCCGCTGTAACCCAGTGCCACCTGTGGGAGGAATACGCCCTTGCTGCCGCGCAGGCTGCCCTGCGGGTTGCTCAGTGAGCCCAGAGTGTGCTGAGCGCTGCGCTTGCGCTCGCTGAAGTTGGTACCCTGGCCCCAGTCTGCCTCAAAGGTGAGGAAGACGCCCTGGCTGTTGTCGCAGTCCTTGGCGAGGAACCAGGTGCCGGTGAGGGAGTGGTTAAATGAGGAGAATTCGCCCTGTTGCCCCCGGGGTTTGGGGTGAACTGCGGCGTAGTTGTACGACATGGTCAGGTTGTACTGCAAGCCGTATTCGCTCAGTGCAGTCTTGACGCGTTGTGCTCCGTTAGACACTGGGCAGTAGTCTGCCAGACCACCGGGTTCAACGCAGGTGTTACCGGGTACAAAGAGACTGTCCAGGTACGGCATGAATTTCTGCGGTGTGGCAGGCATGAACCGCCAGCCGTGGCACCGGCTTTTCGATTGATCTTCGTCCCGGTTACGGCTTTGAATCAGCACCTCATTTGAGGTGGGTACACCCGGGAAACGCCGGGCGAGCTGGGTTTCCGGATATACGGGCCCCACAGCGATAACCTCAATGAATTCCGGTTGCCAGCCAAAGGCGGTATCCAGGTAATGAGAGGCGTTTTGCGCCCCGGCTGTTCCGGCCAAGCTTGTGGCCGCCAACATGTAGCAGAATGTGGATGCTTTCATGGTTGCCGTGTTGACAGGCTCACCCATGGAACATGTTGCAAAACAAGTAGATAAGTTAGTGCCGCCGGAATGGGTTATTGCGACCAGAGCTGCATGAGTTCTGCCGGAATGGTGGTAAGAAAGCGCGAGGGCGGGCAGAACTGCGCATCGTAGCTGCGGCCGTTGTAGCGCGGGAATGAGAGGTAGAGCTGGTCTTGCGCGCGCGTGACGGCCACGTAGAACAGGCGGGTTTCTTCTTCGATGTCATCGGTGCTGCCGCTCTCGATGACGCGGCGGTGGGGGAATTGCCCCTCGCCCAGGAAGATGATGAACACAACTTTCCACTCCAGCCCCTTGGCCTGGTGAATGGTACTCAGGGTTACGCAGTCTTCGTCATCTGCCGTGGGGGAATCTACCTCGCTCAGCAGTGCTATCTGCGCCAGAAATTCCTCCAGGTTTTCCTCCTGCCCCACGTTGCGCGCCAGTTGCGCCAGGTCCTCGGCGCGCTCCTCGTAGTTATCGTAGGTGTGGCTCAGGTAGGGTACCAGGTACGCGTGTACGGCATGCACCAGCTCGGCGGGCAGCAGAGTATGGTCTGCGGGGTGCAGGCTGTCCATGAGGCTCAGGAAAGCCAGCCAGCTGGGGCGTATGGCGGGGGAGACCTTGACCGCAGGTTCCATAATGCGGCTGTGCGGCTCGCTGAGCGCTACCTGCCCGGGGTGTGCAGCAGACCACGATTCGTAGGCGGCAAGCCACTGGGCCCACATGCGGCCGGCGGTGGCATCGCCCACGCGTGGGAAGGTGCCTGCAATGCGCCGGAAGGCAATTTCGTCGCGTGGGTTGCAGAGCAGGCGCAGGAAGGCGACCACATCCTTGACGTGGGCCTGTTCAAAGAAGCGCAGGCCGCTGGTAATGCGGAAGGGAATGTGGTTGCGGGTGAGCTCCATCTGCACATCCATGCTGTGGAAGTGCGCGCGGTAGAGAATGGCGATATCCTTGCCGGCAATGCCGCCAGCCATGAGCTCATCGATGCGCTGTGCCACAAAAGCCGCCTCGGTGCGGTTATCGGGGGCAGGCACCACGGCGGGTTTGAAGCTGCTGCCGCTGCGGGCGGGTTGCAGTTCTTTGAGAATCTGGTTTTCGTTAAGCGCAATAGCTGCGTTGGAAAGTGCCAGAATGGGTGGCAGGCTGCGGTAATTGGTGGTGATGCGGTGTACCTCGGCCTGTGGGTATTGCTCGGTGAAGCGCAGAATGTGCTGCACATTGGCTCCGCGCCAGGAATAGATGCTCTGGGCGTCATCGCCCACGGCCATGAGACAGCTGCCCGGGCCACCCGCCAGCAGGTGCACAATCTCATCCTGCGGGGTATTGGTGTCCTGGTACTCATCCACCAGCACATGGCGGAAGCGCTCCTGTAATTCGCGGCGGATATCGGCGTGCTCCTGCAGCAGGCGCAGCAGGTTGGTGAGCAGGTCATCAAAATCCATTACGTTGAGCGCGCGTTTGCGGGCGGTGTATTCGGTGTAGATTTTGCCGATGGTGTCCTCGTGTGCTTCCAGATACGGGTACTCGGTGCTCAGCACCTGGTGCCAGTTTGTGGCGGTGTTTACGGCCAGGCTGTGCAGCGAGAGCAGTACCTCCGGCTTGGGAAAGCGGTCTGCCTTGGTCATTTTGCCTGCGAATTGCTTCACCAGGGCTTTCATGAGGGCGCGCTGGTCGTCCGAATCAAATATGGTGAAGCCGGGCAGGTAGCCCAGAAGCCCGGCATGGCGCCGCAGCAGACGGTTGGCGATGGAGTGGAAGGTGCCGCTCCAGAGTTGCCCTGCATCTGCCCCGGTGAGGGCTGTTACGCGCTCCAGCATTTCGCGGGCTGCTTTGTTGGTGAAGGTGAGCAGCAGAATGCGCCAGGGGGCCACCCCATGCTCCAGCAGCCATGCTACGCGGTAGGTGAGGGTGCGGGTCTTGCCGCTGCCGGCGCCGGCTATCACCAGCGCCTGTGCCGCTGTGGTGGTCACTGCGGCGTATTGCTCGGGGTTGAGCTCTGCGGCATAATCGTGCGCCGTGGGAGCGGGGCGCAGCGGGGACATCATGACTCGAAGTCGAGGTAGATTTCGGCGCGGCGGTTCTCACCACGGATGTAGTCAATCTGTTCGGTGGTGTCCTCGGTGGTGTAGAAGCGGCGCGGCTGGCTCTTGCCCATACCTTCGGTGGAAATCTGGGCTTCCTCTACGCCGAAGGAGACGAGGGCTTTTTTCACGGTTTCAGCGCGGCGCTGGGAAAGCTCCATGTTGTATTTTTCGGAGCCCACATCGTCGGTGTGGCCGCTGATGTCGAGCTTACCCTTGCTGGCCTTGAGCAGTTCTGCCACAATCTGCAGCTGGCGCATGGAGCGCGGCGTAAGTTCGAATTCATCGAAACCGAAGAAGAGAGCCAGCGAATCACCGCCCTTGGGGTTCTTCACGATGGGGAAATAGTGGCCACCTTCATCGGAGGCGATGCTTTCGTAGCTGCTCAGCAGGGCATCGAGAGCCACGGCCTTTACGCGCCATATGTTGCTTTCGAGGCGGGTGAGCTCAATACCCACATTGGCCGGGCGGGTGCTGATGGGGGAGAGCACATACACGAGGTAACCGGCGTTGTTTTCGGTGGTGAAGGTGTTGCGGATGGGGGCCTGCTCGCGCAGTTTGAATTCGCCTTCTTCGAAAATCATGCAGAGGCCAGCCACGGTGGCGTCCGATACAGCGGAACCGGTGACCATGGTGCGGGCTACCGACATATCGCCACGGCGCACGGCTTCCACAAAGCCTTCTGCTACGGTGATGGAGTCTGCCGTGGGGTCAAGCTTGGTCTTGTCGGACGAGGAGGGCTTGGCCGATTCGATGTAGGTGCGGCCGTTCTTTTCGCGCACCACATCGATGAGGAGGTCTTTCCCACCGTTTTCAGAAACCAGGCGGTAGCGGGTCACGCGGTCGCCGTTCGGGCGGCGGCTGTTGCCCACTTCCTCCACGGCCTTCACCTTGTTCCTTGTGCCCCATGCGGCCAGTTGCTCGGCTGCTTCCTGGGTGATTTCACCTTTTTCCAGCAGGTTCTTGAGGGCGGCGGCAGGGTCGTTGGCATCCAGCACGGCAGCAGCTGTCAGGGCAGATTTGTGCTCGGCGTTGCGCGGGGTTTCCTTGAGTTTCAGTTCCTCCGGCTGCGGCTTGGGCTCCGGGGTGGGCTCGGGCTGCTCAGCCGGGGTGGTGGTGGCGGGCTCCTCGCCGGGGGTCGGGGTGGTGGTCTGGGTGGCAGCAGCCTGCTGGGCTGCTTCATCGGCCTGGGTGTTAGCGCGTTGCTTCATGAGCATGAATACACCGGCACACACACCGAGCGTGGCCAGAAATGCGCAGAGGAATAAAAGGATATTGCGTTTCATAACAAAAGCGGAATCAGAGGAATTGTGTGGGTTTTACGGGTATGGTGCCGTCCGGCAGGTTGGCAGCGGGGGCGGCAGGTTGCTGCAGGGCAGCTTCGCGCACTCTCAGGCGGCGTATGGTTTTGTAGGGATCCGGCACAGCGGGTGCCGGGTAATTGGAAAGGAGTTTTTGCGGGTCCATGCGGTTCATGGTGCCGCTGGGTGCATAGGCTGGCTGACCGGCCTCGGTGCAGATGGAGGCGATGGCTTCAAAATGCAGGTGGGCTTTGTAGTTGCCGTTGGCGGTGCCTACGGTGCCGATGGGTTCCCCACGCCCCACAAACTGCCCCAGGGTCACGATGCTTTTATCCAGGTGGGCATACAGGGTCTGGATAATGCGTTTGTCGTTGGGCAGGCGGTGGGCCAGCACGACTACGTTGCCCCAGGCGGGGGAGGGTTCGCCGGTGTAGACTACCAGACCGCGTGCAGCGGCGTTCACCGGTAGTCCTAAATCTGTATCTGCCCCGCCTATGCCGTTGATATCGCAGCCGGTGTGGTTGCCGCCTCGGGTCTGGTTCGGGGTGTTGAAGGGCTGGGCGTCATACACAAAACCGCCCTTGGCTGTGCCGCAGGGAGATTGGAATCCATCCACCTCGGGAACAAGTGCCAGCTGGTGCGTGGTGAGCAGTACCAGCCCGGGCAGCAGTTTTTTCGGTACGGTGGCGGGGGGGACATCCTGCCCATAGATGCCTGCGCTGGCCGGGTTTACCGGGCCTTCTGTGCCGTCGTTGTTCAGGTACGCAATGACCCCGACCGCTATGGCCCCTATACCCAGGAGCCCCAGCGTTGCGATGCGCAGCGGGGTGAAAAAGCGTTTGCCTGACATGTCGTGGTCATTATACTGTCAACCCACTCCCCTGACAAGCAAAATAAGCGAATTGTAACGTGGCGGCAGAGGCCCTGGGCGCGTGTTGACACAAAAAAACCGCGCAGCTGGTTTCAGCCGCGCGGTTCTGCTAAAATGAATTGCTGCTCTGCGTGGGCAGGTTACTTCATGGCTTTCACATGGGAAATGATGTTTTCCACGTTCATGCCCAGGTCGTGCAGAACGACATCGCCCGGGGCAGAGAAGCCGAAGGTATCGATGCCGATGATGCTGCCTTCTGTGCCAACGTAGCGGTACCAGAGGTCGGTCTTGCCGGCTTCGATGGCGAGGCGGCGGGTGCAGGCGGCGGGCAGGATGCATTCGCGGTAGGCGGCGTCCTGCTTGTTGAAGCGGAACATGGAGGGCATGGATACCACGCGCACATCCGGGCCGAGTTCCTTGGCTGCCTGCAGCGCGAGAATGAGTTCGGAACCGGAGGAGATGATGATGGTGCCAGGCTTCTCGGTCTGCTCCTTGAGGGCAATGTAGGCGCCCTTCATGGTGCCCATGCGGCGGGTCTCGGCGTCGATATCCACCACGCTGGTGAGGCTGGGGATGTTCTGGCGGGTGAAGATGAGGGCGGTGGGACCATCGGTGCGCTCCATGGCGCACATCCAGGCGCCGGCGGCTTCTTCTTCATCTGCCGGGCGCACGACATCCAGGTTCGGGATGACGCGCAGGCCGCTTACGGTTTCTACTGGCTGGTGGGTGGGGCCGTCTTCGCCTACTGCCACGGAGTCGTGCGTGAGCACATAGGTGACGGGAAGTTCGGAGAGTGCAGCCACGCGGATGCTGGCGCGCATGTAGTCCACAAACACGCAGAAGGTGCCGGCAGATACACGGAAGATGCGATCGTAAGCCATGCCGTTGCAGATAGCTGCCATGGCGTGCTCGCGGATGCCGAACCAGAAGTTGCGGCCGGTGTAGTCAGTGGCAGAGAAGTCGCCTGCACCCTTGAGGTAGTTCTTGTTGGAGGAGAACAGGTCGGCGCTGGTGGAGAGCAGACCGGTGCAGGCAGAGCCGATGGCGTTCTGCGCTACGGCGCCGGAGGAACGGGTGGCTTCTTTGGCTCCGGGTGCCCAGGTGGGGATGAGTTCGTTGCTGGCTTCGGCGCTCAGGCCGTTTTCTGCCAAATCCATGCAGAGGGCGAGTTCTGCGGCTTTTTCGGGATTGGCGTCGCTCCAGGCGTCGAAGGTGGCCTTCCATTCGGCATAGGCGGCTTCGCGCTGGGTTTTGAGTTCGGCCATGTAGGCACGCACGTCATCGGAAACGTAGTACTGCTGGTCGGTGGGAAGGCCCCAGTTGGCGTGGGCTTCGGCCCAGAGCTTGGCGCCGCCTTCGCCGTGGCCCTTGGTGGTGCCTTCGAAACCGGGCACACCCTTGGCAATGGTGGTCTTGGCGATGATGAGTTTCGGACGCCCGTTCTTTTCGAGGCGGCAGACACGGAGGGTTTTTTCTACTTCGGCCATGTCGTGGCCGTCGATGGTGAAGGCATCCCAGCCCTGGGCGGTGAAGCAGGCTGCGATGTCGTCCACCTGGGTTACTTCGATGGGGGCGTCAAGCGTGATGCCGTTGGCGTCGTAAATGAGGATGAGGTTATCCAGCTTGAGGGTGCCGGCAATGGCAGCGGCTTCGCGGGAAATGCCTTCTTCGATGCAGCCGTCGCCTGCCAGGCAGTAGACATTGTGGTTGAAAATCTCGTGCTCCGGGGTGTTGAAGCGGGCGGCGGCGTGCTTGCCGGAAATGGCAAAACCCACGGCATTGGCAATGCCCTGGCCCAGCGGTCCCGTGGTGCATTCTACACCGGGGCAGCAGCCGAATTCCGGGTGACCGGGGGTGTTGGAGCCCTTGGCGCGGAAAGCCTTCACATCATCCATGCTAACGCCGAAACCGCTGAGATGCAGCCAGCTGTAAAGGAACATGGAGCCGTGGCCACCGGAAAGAATGAAGCGGTCGCGGTTGAGCCAGCGCGGCTCGGAGGGGTTCACATTCAGCAGTTCACCATAGAGAATGGCGCCGATTTCTGCGCAGCCCAGGGGCAGGCCCATGTGGCCGGATGCTTTGTCGAAAATGGCGTCGATGGCAAGACCTCTGGCCTGGTTGGCAGCCTTTTGAAGGATTTCCGTGTTCATGCGAATTTGAGTATAACAGATGCAGGTTTATTGTAAAGTCAAAATGCACAATTAAAAATGCAATGCGAGTTGTAAAATCAAATGCGACATCGGAAAGCTCCCCAAACAGTCACTAATGGTGCCCGAACTGCCCTAGCCAGGATGGGGGGGCGGGGGAAGGACGGCA
>JAZNIZ010000078.1:0-25730 GCA_045577775.1 Akkermansia sp.
GACGCTGGGCGCGGGTGCGCGCTATGCCGCCGTGGTGGGGCAGCAGACACTGAACCGCGCCTGCGGCTTTGAAGCCCGCGCCCTGGTGAAGTATGACCTCGGCGACACGCAGACCGATACCAGCGTAGGCTTCATCAACCACGCCACCCGCGCCAACATCGAAAGTGCTGAGCTGGGAGCCTTCGGTGTGGAGCTGGGTGCCGGCATCTCCGTTCCCGTGAGCAGCGGCAGCATCTTTGCCGAAGGCGCGGTGGAACTGAGAAGCGACTACACGAACTTTAACGCCACCGTGGGCTATCGCGTGCAGTTCTAAAGCTGAAAACTACAGAAAAAACTCACACTCCGGGAGCCGGTTCCACCAGCCGGCTCCCGGTGCTGAGCTGACCGCCGCCAGGGAGGCGGTGGAAGCCAGCATCAATTCCCTCTGGGCCGCCGTGGAAGCCGATGCCCGCGCCCGCATGGCCTGAGCATAGTACACCGCCACCCCATCCCCGCCCCGCAGCCTCCCCGCTGCGGGGCGTTTTTTACAAAGGCATGGGGCGGAAAGGCAAAAAAGGCGTGACTTTTGAAATTGAAGCGGTATAATATCCGCGTAAAAACTTTTCCCGAATTATGAAATACCAGGGACTTTATACAGCTATTGTTACCCCTTTCAAAAATGGTGCGGTGGATTATGATGCCTACAAGGCCTTGATTGAAGCCCAGATTGCCGGCGGTGTGGACGGCATTGTACCCATGGGCACCACTGGCGAATCCCCCACGGTGAACCACGAGGAACACCTCGAAATCATCCGCAAATGTGTAGAATTCGTGGCAGGACGCTGCCAGGTCATCGCTGGCACAGGCGCCAACTGCACCGCCGAAGCCATTGAGATGACAAAGGCCGCCGCTGCTATGGGGGTGGACGGCACACTCCAGGTATGCCCCTACTACAATAAGCCTAACCAGGAAGGCGTATACCAGCACTTCAAGGCCATTGCCGAAGCCACCGACCTGCCCATCATGCTGTACAGCATTCCCGGTCGCAGCGGTATCGAAATCGCCGTAGACACCGTGGTCCGACTGGCAGCCGACTGTCCCACCATCGTGGCCATCAAGGAAGCCGGCGGCAGCGTAGAGCGCGTGAACCAGCTGGTGCAGGCTCTGCCCGCCGATTTTGCCGTGCTCAGCGGCGATGACGGCCTGACCGTTCCCTTTATTTCCTGCGGCGCTGTGGGGCTGGTCTCCGTGACCTCCAATGTGGCCCCCGCCGAGATGAAGGCGCTGGTGGATGCCGCCATGAGCGGCGATGGCGAGAAGGCCCTGGAGCTGCAGAAGAAGTATTACCCACTCATGAAGGGGCTCATGTCGCTGGACGTGAACCCGGTGCCCGCTAAGGCCGCCCTGGCGCTGCGCGGCGATATCAGCTGGGAAATCCGCCTGCCGCTCGTACCGCTGGCAGAGGAAAAGCACGGCAAGCTGGCCGACCTGCTCAAGAGCTTTAACCTTCTTTAAGCCGCTATGATGAAGATTCTCGTTACCGGCATTTCCGGCCGCATGGGTCAGACCGTGAAACAGGCGGTGGAGCTGAATGATGCCACCGAAATGGCAGCTACCCACGATGTGGGCCAGGATATTGCCGACGCCATGAGCGCCGCTGACTGCACCATAGACTTCTCCTTCCACGGCTTCACCCCGGAGCTGCTGGCCACCGCCGTGGCACAGGGCAAGCCGCTGGTCATCGGCACCACCGGCCACACCGATGAGGAACGCGCCGCCATTACCGAAGCCGCGAAGCAGATTCCCATCGTCTTTGCCTCGAACTACTCCGTGGGCGTGAACACCCTGTTCTGGCTCACCCGCAAGGCTACTCAGATTCTCAAGGATTACGACATCGAAATCATTGAAATGCACCACCACCACAAGCTCGATGCGCCCAGCGGCACCGCCCGCACCCTGGCCGAGGTGGTGTGCGAGGAAACCGGCATGGATTACAACAAAGACGTGATGCATGGCCGCGAGGGACTTGTGGGCGCGCGTCCGCAGCGCCAGATTGGCATGCACTCCATGCGCGGCGGCGATGTGGTGGGTGACCACACCGTCATGTACGCCACCGATGGCGAACGCCTTGAGCTCACACACAAGGCCTCCAGCCGCATGACCTTCGCCGGTGGTGCCGTGCGCGCAGCCCTCTGGCTGGCAGACAAACCCGCCGGGCTCTACAACATGCAGGACGTGCTCGGCTTCACCAACTAATTCTCCCATGGCTGCCGCTGCAACCATGCGCCGCTGTGTCTTTTCCCTGGGCTCCAACCTGGGGGACAGGCTGGCCGTGCTTGAATCCGCCTGCGATTACCTGGCCGATATTTTCGGCGGGCTGCGCCTTTCCCAGGTTTACGAAACCGAACCCGTGAGTTGCCCCCCCGGTTCCCCCAGCTACCTGAATGCCTGCGTAGAAGTAGAAACCGATATGCCGGCAGAAGAAATTCTGCAACTCTGCCTGCGCATCGAAGCAGAACTGGGGCGCACCCGCAGCGGCGAATACGGCGAAGCCCGCACCTGCGATATCGACCTCATCAGCTGCGGCAGCGAAACCTGCCGGACAAGCACCCTCACCCTGCCCCACCCGCGAGCGCACGAACGGGAGTTTGTCCTGCGACCGCTTTGCGACATTGACCCGCAGCTCATCCTCCCCGGGCAATCAATGAATGCCGCGCAGTTGCTTGCCGCTTTGCCAGCCGGACCGGCTGTTACCCTCTATCCCCTCTAATCCGAGAGCCATGACCACAAGTGAAAAAATTGCCGCTATTCAGGCAAAAATGGGCAAAACAGCTATTTCCCAGCTCACCGCCTACGATTACCCCACCGCCCGCATGCTGGACGAAGCCGGCATTGATATGATACTAGTGGGCGATTCACTGGGCATGACCATGCTGGGCTATCCGGATACCACCCACGTAACCCTGAACCACATGCTGCACCACGGCGAATGCGTGGCACGCGGTGCCAGAAATGCGCTGGTAATTCTGGACATGCCCATTCACACTTTTGACACACCCGAACAGGCAGTCGAAAACGCACGCAAGCTCATGGCCACTGGGGTAGATGCCGTCAAGCTGGAAGGCGGCGTGAGCAAGGAAGCCGAAATACGAGCCATTGTACAGGCCGGTATTCCGGTACAGGCACACATCGGCCTGCTTCCCCAGAAGGTCAAAGAGGAAGGTGGCTACAAAATGAAGGGAAAGACCGATGCTGAGGCGGCCCTGCTCATGGCTGACCTGGAAGCCGTGGCTCGCGCCGGTGCTTTCTCCGTGGTCATTGAATGCACCCGCCACAGCGTGGCAGCCCAGCTCACTGCAGCCAGCCCGATTCCCACCATCGGCATCGGCTCCGGCCACGGTACCTGCCATGGCGAGGTGAGCGTGTTCCATGATCTGGTGGGCGGTTTCCCCTGGTTTATCCCCAGCTTTGTACAACCGAAGGCCAACATCTCCGCCGAAATCACCCGGGCCGTCACCGAGTGGAAAAACGAATTGCAGATGCCCCAGGCCTGAGCCCGGAGAAGCTGCATATCGGTACAAAAGGTAAGCAGTACAGGAACAGGCAGCCTGCGGGTGAAGAGGTGCAACACATACTGCACCTTATTCCGGCAGATTACCGGCATTCAAGGCACGTTGTTCAAACCAGCGGGCCTTTGCCTCACTCACCGGCAGCGCAAGCGCCCCCAGCAAGCCGGAACGATAAGCCTGTGCCAATTCGGAGCAAGCAGCAGACTGTCCCGCCAGAGCCCCCAGGTGCAGGCGCAACGCATGCGCATAGGCAGCGGCATTTCCGGCCATAGGAATCTGCGGGTTCTGCTGCTGCAGCCAGACCAGAAGCAGCACACGCGCCAGCTCGGCATCCTCTGCCTGCATGGCAGCCTGCCAGCTACCCCCGGATTGCGAAACAGCAAGCTTTTTCCCGGTTTGCACCTCCTGCCAGATACGCGCCATTTCTGCGCTATCCAGCGTTACGGGTGAATTACTGTCCAGCAGGTTCGCAGAAGCCGCAGCCGCTGCAGCAAGAAACAAAGCAAGAGTTCTCATCAGCGGCGACCAGCAGAACGACGGGCAAAATGGTGAGTCATCACCGTCCAGAGTTCCTGCATGTTTTCAGATTCAAAATACGGCTCCTTCATCATTTCCCACATCACCGCACTCACCTTATTCTGCGCCACGGCCAGCGCCTCCAGCTCAGCATTGTTGCCGTGCAGCAAAGGCTTCAGATATGAAAAACGACTCATAAGCTTCTTCTTCACCTCCTTGGCGCTCTTGGCATCGCTCACTGTCTTGAGCATAGCCTCAGCCTCCATCAACGCCTTTATTTCATTAGCAAACGCCTTATCGACACCTGCGGGCGCTACAAATTTATCCTCCTTGGCAAAGAGAGGAGCGGGAGCAAGCACGGCCAACCCCACCGCGGCTGAAAAAATTAGAATGAAATAGCGCATAGCAAATCTGTTCATGTGCAGAGAAAGAATAACATACAGCCGCAAAACTGTCAAATGGGAAGAAAAATTCCCATCCCGTTTTTTATCAGGCAATGACAAAACGGTGACTTGTTCCCTACACCGAATCCGTAGATAATTGCTCACAGAATGGCGACTCCACCGGACAACTCAGGCAAACGCAGACTGTTCATGCAGTTATGGGGAATTGATGTACCGATTGTGGTTCTCTGCTGGTCAGTAGCCTGCGCAGCACTTCTGCAGATTACCATGATTACAGCGGGTCCCATGTTACTGGTTTCAGCCGGAACCTGGTGGGGACTCATGTATACCCGGCTGCGCACTGCCCTGCGCAGTGAAAATGCATGGCAGGCGGCCTTCTACCGTGGGCACCTGGCCATCCTTGTATGCCTGATGACCGCAGTAGCTCTGGCCATGGTATGGACACTGTGTTTCCACGTGGGCGTATCGCTCATACACTATCTGGCACTGCCACTGCTGCTGTTCGGCGTATCAACCTTCTTCATTTCGCCCGGTGTTACCCAACTGCGACTGCTGCTGCAAGGACTGGCGTTAGGTCTGGCATGTGCCACACCAGCTTTCTACTACAGTTTCAGCCTCAGCACCATCCACATGGTAACTACCGGGCCGGTGTGGTATCTGGGCATCCTGTTCTACCTGCTCCTGGCAGAGCGCAACCGGCTCGGCAGCGAAGCCTCCGGTTCCATTGTACTCAACACCCTGGTGCTGCTGGCTCTGCTCACCGTCGCGCTCGTCTCCAGCGTTACAGCACCGCATTTTGAACGTACGCTCTGCATCACCATAGCCATAGGCGCCGGATGCCTGCAAGGATTCCTGCGGCTCAGCTCCCGCACCAGCCCACAAGACGCTCTAAGCATCAGCTGGCTGAGCCTGGCGCTGCCCGCCTTGCTGGGCATCTACCTCTACGCACCGCACAGCTGGAGCTGGTAAAAATCAGGCCTATACCCCCAGCACCGCAGCCAGATTCGCCGCCACAGCACGGAATGCAGCCGAAACAGGGTTTGTTTCCGGGTTTTCAAGCGCCACCGGTGAGCCCTCGTCGCCACAGGCACGGGTCTGCGTATCCAGCGGCAGCTTGCCCAGCAGCGGCACGCCCAGCTTGGACGCCTCGCGTTCACCGCCACCCTCGCCGAAAATGTGGTAAATCTGGTTATCACTGGGGCAGTGGAAATAGCTCATATTCTCAATAATACCGAGAATAGGCGTATCAACGCGTTGGAAAAGCCCCACGGCCTTTCGGGCATCGATGAGCGCCACCTCCTGCGGGGTGGTCACAATTACCGCACCAGCCAGCGTCACCGTCTGTACGATGGTCAGCTGAATATCGCCAGTGCCGGGGGGCATATCCAGAATCAGGAAATCAAGCCCGCCCCACTCCACATCTCGCAGGAACTGCTGCACATAGCGGGTAGCCAGCGGGCCACGCACAGCCAGCGGTGTATCGCCATCCACCAGCAGAGCCATGGAAAGCAACTTCACGCCGTGTGCCTCCACCGGCAGGAACTGTTCTTTTTCACTGCAACCGGGGCGTTCGTTGGTACCGAACATCAGCGCCATGGATGGGCCGTATAAATCCAAGTCAAGCAGACCTACCTTGTAGCCCAGCTTCGCCAGCGCCACCGCCAGGTTGGCAGACACGGTGCTTTTGCCCACGCCGCCCTTGCCCGAGGCCACGGCAATCACATGCTTCACGCCCGGCACACTGGACTTCCAGTCATTGGGGTTATCGCCCGCCTCGCGCTCCACCTTCTTCTGCTCCGGGGCGCGGTGCTCCATATTCACATCGTGTGAGCTGACGCCGGGCAACTCCTGCAACACACTCATCACGCGTTCGTATATGTAGCGTGGCACATCGGAATTCTTACTTTCCACGCGCAAATCCACCACCACGCGGCCCTCCGGGGAAACCTCAATATTCTTCACCAGACCAAAGGCCACAATATCGCGGCTGAAACCGGGGTATTTTACCGTGGTAAGCGCAGCGCGCACCAGTTCCGGGGTCAAAGATGTGTTGCTCATGGGTTCATTCTAGCACCAGAGCCGCCCGCAGGCAAGCCCAACATTTGTCTTGCCAGCGCGGGGGGAAATGGTGTACACTTCAGACATGCTGAATATACTCGTTACCGGCGGCACCGGGTTTGTGGGTGCCAATCTCTGCCACCGCCTCATTGCAGACGGTCACCGCGTCATCTGCCTGGATAATAACTACACCGGCTCGCTGGATAACGTACGCGACATTCTGGACAACCCACGTTTCACCTTTGTGGAGCACGATGTCATCTACCCCTACGATTGCCCGGAAAAACTGGACCGCATCTACAACCTTGCCTGCCCGGCTTCGCCCCCTGCTTACCAGGGTGACCGCTCCATCTTCACCACCAAAACCTGCGTTCTGGGTGCTATCAACATGCTGGAGCTTGCCAAAAAGAACGGTGCTCGTATCCTGCAGACCTCGACCTCCGAGGTATACGGCGAACCGCTCGTGCATCCGCAGGTGGAAAGCTACCGCGGCAACGTGAACCCCATCGGCATCCGCGCATGCTACGACGAGGGTAAGCGCTGCGCCGAAAGCCTGTTCTTTGATTACCACCGCCACGAGGGGGTGGATATCCGCGTTATCCGCATTTTCAACACCTACGGACCGCTCATGGACCCGAACGACGGCCGCGTGGTTTCCAACTTCATCTGCCAGGCGCTGCGCGGCGAGGACATCACCATTTACGGCGAAGGCCAGCAGACCCGCTCGTTCCAGTACATCGATGACCTCATCGAGGGTATGGTGCGCATGATGGAAAATACCCAGGGCTTCACCGGGCCGGTGAATCTGGGCAACCCGGGCGAGTTCACCATCCGCCAGCTGGCCGATATGGTGCTGCAGAAAATTGAAACCAGCAGCAAGCTGGTGCAGCGTTCCCTGCCCTCGGATGACCCCACCCAGCGCCGCCCGGAAATCTCCCTGGCCGGCGAGATGCTGGGGTGGAAGCCCACCATTCCGCTCAGCGAAGGGCTCGATCGCACCATCGCCTATTTCCGCAAGCGCATCGGCAAGTAAGACTCAGCCGCGCAGCTGGCTTTCAAACTGGCGGAACTGGATGGCCTCGTACAAGTGGGCATCCGTCGGGGTATCGCACCCTGCCAGGTCCGCAATCGTGCGGACCACACGCAGAATGCGGTCAAACGCGCGGGCAGAAAGCCCGAGCTGCGACACGGCGTCCAGCAGCATCTGCTGCTGCGCACCGGAAAGCGGGCAGACCTGCCGCAATTTCTTGCTGCTGAGGCGAGCATTGCATACAGCCCCGGTTTCTGCATAGCGCTGCATCTGGCGGGCGCGCGCCGCCACCACACGAGCGCGAATGGCGGCACTGCTCTCGCCATCGGGCTTGGAAAGCAGGCTGGCCGGAGCCACCGGGGGTACTTCTATCACCATATCGAAACGATCCAGCAAGGGACCGGATATCTTCTTGCGGTATCGCGCCACATCTGCAGGCGAACAGCGGCAGCGGTGTGTCGTATCCCCCAGATACCCGCAGGGACACGGATTCATGGCCGCTATAAACATGAACGAACAGGGGAAATCCATGCTACCGCTGGCGCGGGAAATCGTCACATGACCACTCTCCAGCGGCTGGCGCAGCGTTTCCAGTGTGCGGCGGGCAAACTCCGGCAGTTCATCCAGAAAAAGCACCCCATGGTGCGCCAGAGAAATTTCCCCAGGGGTAATGTTCGAGCCACCGCCCATGAGCCCCACATCAGAAATCGTGTGGTGAGGACTTCGGAACGGACGATAAACCAGCAAACCACCGGTGCGCGGCAGCAGGCCGCAGACCGAGTGAATCTTGCTGGCTTCCAGCGCCTCCTCCTGGGTGAGCGGGGGCAGAATGGTAGGCAGGCGGCTTGCCAGCATGCTTTTGCCGCTGCCCGGGCTGCCGCACATGAGCAGGTTATGACCACCAGCAGCGGCAATCTCCATGGCGCGGCGGGCATACGGTTGCCCCTTCACTTCATCAAAATCCACCTCTGAAGGCAGCGCCGGCACCTCCGACGGCGGAACATAGGCCCTCGCCTTTGCCGGGTTCAGCAGCACCTCCCAGGCATCGCGCAGCGTTTCCACGGCATAGACAGTCAAACCATCCACAACGGAAGCCTCAGCAGCATTCTCTGGCGCTACCATCATGAACCTGCGCCCGGCATCGCGCGCCGCCACTGCCAGTGGCAGCACCCCACGCACCCCGCGCACCACACCATCCAGCGCCAGCTCACCCACCATGCACCAATCGTCCAGCACCTCCGGCACACGGCGTTTAAAAGCATCGGGCATATCGCGGTAATTTTGCTGAATAGCGATTTCGAGCGCCAGGGCGATGGGCAAATCGAAACCGGGGCCCTGCTTGCGAACATCTGCCGGTGCGAGATTCACGGTTACATTCATGCCACCAGGGCGGAAGAATGAACTGTTATCCAGCGCAGCGGTGACACGCTGCACACTTTCGCGCACGGCGGCATCGGGCAGGCCGACCACAGCCATGCGCCCCACATCCTCCACCGGGCGGGTGTCTACCTCCACCTGAACCTCGTAGCCGTTGATACCCTCAACCGCCGCTGAATATAACCGCGTAATCATCGTTATTTCACTATCACTCTTGAACCGATTTCCAGCTTCTCAAACAGAATGGCCGCGGCTTCCTCCGGCACTCGCACACAGCCATGCGAGTCCGTATCGCGCCGCACCTTGCCCACATGCAAGCCAATGGGGCCGTTAAAGCGCATCCAATATGGCATATCGGCGCCCTCGAACACAGCACCAGGAGGCGGCGTATCATCTACCGAGACACCGCGTTTCACCACGCGGGAGCCGTCCGCGCTCATGAATGCACCATAACGGTTGGAGCGGTACTCACGAATTTTCTGCTGAACGCGAAACTTTCCCTCCGGGGTTTCGGAACCACCGACGCGACCAGAGCAGACAGGGAAATCCATGGCAATAACGCCATCAATATACAAGCGGCCACGCTGCTCCTTGAGCAAAACCTCCACATGCGATTTATCCGGGGCATATTGCTCAAGCGCAGCACCGCGCCACATATCGCGCGTTGTGCGGTAGTCCGGGGCGGCAATAAAGTCTTCGAAGGTATAAGCCACGCGCTTAAGCCGGGCCAATTCCTCCAGACGGTCACCCTCGGCCCGGTACCAGGCCTGTAAATCTACCGCCGCTTGCTGCGCGCAGGAGGCCAGTAGCAGCGCCATGGCTGGATAAAGCAGTCTCATACCCGGTAGTTGGCGATGCGTGCCGCAAATTCCTTAGGCAGAATCGCCTCCACAATCGCATCGTTCCCCTCGTACTCAGTGTTAAGCACCTTACCATCGCGGTGCATGATGGCAATGATGCGGCTCTCTGCCAGCGGAATACGGTAGGTCTGCCGCTCCACGCGGTGCGACAGCATCTCCACACAGGCAGCCATAAGGGCATCCACCCCCTGGTTCTCCAGCACGCTCATGGTCAGGCTGGGGCACTCCACCTTGGAAGAAAGTGCAGCCAGCGTCACCTCACGCAGCTCCTCGGATATCAAATCGCACTTATTCCAGACCACCACCATGGGTTTATCCTGCGCGCCCAGGCTGTTAAGCACTTCGCAAGTGGTTTCATAATGGCGCAGGGCGTCCTCATCGCTGGCATCCACCACCTGAATCAGGAAATCGGCCAGCACTGCTTCCTCCAGGGTAGACTTGAAGGCCTCCACCAGGCGGTGCGGCAGGTTGCGGATAAAGCCCACCGTATCGGTAAGCACCAGCGGCTGGCCATCCGGCAGTTCAATCTTGCGGCTCGTCGTATCCAGCGTGGCGAAAAGAATATTCTGCGCCAGCACCCCTGCTCCGGTAATCAGGTTCAGCAGCGAGCTCTTGCCGGCGTTCGTGTAGCCCACAATGGCGGCAGTGGGAATTCCCTGGCGGGTGCGCTCCTTGCGCTGGGTGCCACGCTGGCGGCGCACCACCTCCAGCTCATCGCGAATCGCCTCGATTCGCTCGCGGGCCAGGCGGCGGTCCACCTCAATCTGTTTCTCACCTTCACCACGGGCAGCAGCACCACCGCCTTTGCCACCGCCGCTGCCGCCGCGCTGGCGGTCCAGGTGCTGCCACATGCCGGCCATGCGCGGCAGCGCATACTGCATGCGGGCCAGGTCCACCTGCATCACGGCCTCGCGGGTGCGGGCTCGTTTCGCAAAGATATCCAGAATGACCTCCTCGCGGTCAATCACGGTAACATTGGTCAATTTTTCCCACTCACGCTGCTGGCTGGGTGAAAGCAGGTTATCAAAAATCAGGCAATCGGCATTCAGCGCCTCCACCTGAGCACGTATTTCCTCGGCCTTGCCGATGCCGCACAGGTATTTAGCCTGAATCTCGCGGGTAAATTCGAGCATGGTGCCCACTATCCCGATGCCGAGATTACTTACCAAATCCTCCAACTCTGCCAGCAAGGCGGTACGCTCGCGCCGGGAATCCCCCGGCATGCCCAGCCCCACCAGCAAGGCGCGCTCCACCAGCTCCGGTTTCTCGCGAATTTCGAACGACATGACCGAGTCCTATCTATTACTCAAAGCTACGGTAGGAATTCACCGGTACATCGCGCAGTGCGTCCTGGCTGTAGGAATTGCATGCGCAGCTGCCGCAGGAAGAAAGAGTCAGCGCAGCAGCTGCCGCCACCATGAAAAATGCAAGCGTCTTCATGCGCTCTATTGAAACGCAAAAAGACGCTTTTTTCAAGCACAAAGTGAGCCCGTTGTCTCAATGGGGCAACTGGCTCATGATAGTCTGTTCCTTCTCCTTCTCGAGGGCTTTAATACGCTCCAGAGCAGCGTCGATATTTTCACACACGTTCTCAGCATGCAACTCACCCAGGAAGGGGGAATCGCGGCGAATAACCTTCCAGGGTTGTTTCTGCACACCGCAGAGCAGCAGGGTCACACCACGCCGCTGGCAATAGGCCAGGAAATCCTCCAGCGCATGCAGACCAGAAGCATCGAGCGCCGGCACCAGGCGCATGCGCAGCAGGACGTAGTCCACCTCTCGCCCGATATTGCGGAACACCCGGTCCTTGAACTGCTCCACTGCGCCAAAGAAGAACGGACCCTGCACATCAAAGATTTCCACATTATCCGGCACATGGCGCAGGTAGCGGGAGCGGCTGGGCTGCTCCTCGGGGTCTTCGCCCTCGATTTCCCGGGAAATGGATTCCACGTTGCTGATCTGGGCCATGCGACCGATGAAGAGGAGCGCGGCAAGCACTACGCCCACTTCCACAGCCACCACCAGGTCAATCAGCACAGTGAGAATGAAAGTGAGGCAAAGCACCACGGCATCCTGCCGGGGGCCTTTGAGCAGGTGGGTAAAGGTGGATACCTCGGCCATATTCCAGCACACAATCACCAGAATACCAGCCAACGCAGCCAGCGGCACCATGGCGGCATACTGCCCGGCCAGCATCAGAATAAGCAGCAGGGTAACGGCATGAATGATGCCGGCAATGGGAGATTTACCACCGGCGCGGATATTGGTGGCGGTGCGGGCAATAGCGCCCGTGGCGGGAATACCACCAAAGAGAGCCGAGGCCATGTTGCCCACACCCTGGCCGATAAGCTCAGTGTTCGGGTGGTGGCGGGAACCGGTCATACCATCGGCCACGCTGGCGCTCAACAGCGATTCAATAGCTGCCAGAAGAGCAATCACAAAAGCAGGCTGCACCAGCTGCGGCAGTTTATTCCAGTCCACCTCCGGCAGGTGCGGCATGGGGAGTCCCTGCGGCAGCTCACCAAAACGGGAGCCGATGGTTTCTACCGGCAGGTTGAAACACTGGCAGACCACTGTGCTCACCAGCATGCCCACCAGCATGAAAGGTGCTTTCGGCAGCAGTCGCTTGGTCACCAGAATCACCGCAATCGTCAGCACAGA
The DNA here is from genome assembly GCA_045577775.1 of Akkermansia sp. Lineage (GTDB taxonomy): Bacteria > Verrucomicrobiota > Verrucomicrobiia > Verrucomicrobiales > Akkermansiaceae > Akkermansia. Next base: position 12,455 of record JAZNIZ010000078.1, read on the forward strand.
CAAGCCCAGCGCCCAGTAGTTCACCGTATGGAAATACTCAAAATAGCACTGCCATTTGGCAACGAACTCTGCCGGCACTGCTCGGTCTATCTGTAAACCGAACAAATCCTTTACCTGGGTGCAGAAAATCGTGACGGCAATACCGCTGGTAAAGCCCGTGGTCACCGGGTAGGGAATGAACTTGATGAGGGAACCCATGCGGCACACGCCGAAAATAATCAGGAACAAGCCTGCAAGCAAGGTACAAAGCACCAGCCCGCTGAAACCGAAGCTGCCCACTACACCCGATATCAACACCACAAAAGCGCCAGTAGGACCACCAATCTGGAATTTACTACCGCCCAGCAGCGATATCAGGAACCCAGCCACTACGGCGGTGATAAGGCCAGTGGAGGGCGTAATCTCACTGCTGCCGCAGGCAATTGCAAATGCCATGGCCAGGGGGAGTGCCACCACACCTACGGTGAGACCAGCTCCCAAGTCGGAAAGGAATGTCTTGCGGTTATACTCTTTAAGCGAACTAACAATACTCGGCGCGTGCATAACAGATTTTTTATACGCCCGCCTCCGCTGCTTGTAAAGCCAAATCCGTGAATTTCCTTGCCATTGCAATGAAAAACCGCCGTTCGGCACGCTGGCAGAACGACGGTGAACTTGCGTTATTTGTTATGCGTACAAAATTTCAGCGGGCACCAGCAGCACGCAGCACCTGCGCAGCGCGTCTGTTGCCTTCGTTCATAGCCTTATACAAAGCGCTCTCGCCCTCGTTATCCACGGCATTTACATTTGCACCCGCCTTAATAAGCAATTCGAGTATTGGCACATTGCCTTCATCGGCAGCTATCATAAGTGCCGTTTCGCCTTCGTTATCAGTGGCGTTCACCTCTGCACCCGCTGCGAGCATCAGCTGTACGGTGGCAGGGTTGCCACTGTCGGCGGCGTACATCAGCGGCGTCTCGCCGTCAAAATCAGCGTCGTTCACCTTAGCGCCGGCGTCCAACAGCAGCTTGACAATAGCTGAATGACCACCTTCTGCCGCCATCATCAGCGCGGTCTCGCCTTCATGATCCCTGGCGTTCACCAGCGCACCAGCAGCCAGCAAACGCTGCACTTCATCCACTCGCCCCCGATCTGCCGCTTTCATTAACAGAGATTCGCCCTCCCGGTCTACGCGGTTTGCATCCTGCGCACTTACGGGGGCAACCATGCTGAGGGTCACCCCAATGGCAAGGATGAAAAGAGCCAGTTTCTTCAGAGATGTGTTATTCATACCCTTGTTCTTTCTATTATTTGGTTCGCCATCAATTTACTCTTTTTTTCTGCGGCAGGCAATAAAAAATTCACATACAGACACGTTTTTCCTATATTTTTGGTAGTTTTTTGTTATTTTTGACTGTAAACAGTTAATCAATCTCCACCATCATAAAATCGAGATCAGCAGGAAACAGGATTCAACTCATCATATTTCCATAACCATTGACAATGTCTTTTTACCCTGATAGACTAGCACCCGCAGGCGCAAAACACCCCCGCCTGCATCTACACTATGTCTACTACTCCTACCGTATCGTACAACCTCGTCAATGCATTCACCTGCTGTCTGAAGCGCTACGCTAAGTTCAACGGCCGCGCCTGCCGTTCTGAATATTGGTTTCTGACACTCGCATTAGCAATCATCGGTTTCATCGTTGGTTTTGTCGGCATCCTGACGGTTGGCGAAGAGCTCACGAAGGCCATCATTCGTATTATCCAGCTTGGTCTGTTCCTGCCCAGCCTGGCTGTTGCCGTGCGACGTCTGCACGATACCGGCCGCAGTGCCTGGAATCTCCTGTGGTGGCTTCTCCCGGTGATTGGCTGGATTCTCCTTCTGGTCTACTACTGCCAGGGTAGCCGTGAACCCAACCAGTACGGCGAAGGCCCCGACGGCCCCGAAGCCTGATAATACGCCGGCTCTGACCATTTCTTCCACGGCGCTCCGCACAGCAGGAGCGCCGTTTTTTGGGGCATGCGCGAAAATGCCTCATTGAACTCGGGGTGCCGAAGCCGCCAGGTAAGCCAGAAATAAGCCTTTTCGGGGATGGGGTAACATGCTAGAATGCGGCAGATGGAACTTACCCCGGCAGCAGAGGCCCGCATCCTGTCCCAATTCGGCAAACCAACCTTACGGGCTGGGCAGCGGCAGCTCATCGAACTGGTGCTGGCGGGGCAGAATGCGCTGGGGGTGCTGCCCACCGGGCATGGCAAGAGCCTGTGCTACCAGGCCGCGGCAGAGCTGCTGGGGGGTACCTCACTGGTGGTATCGCCGCTCATTGCGCTCATGCGCGACCAGTGCGAGGTCCTGCGCGCGCTGGGAATATCTGCCGCGCGCTATGATTCCACCCTGCTGCCGGAGGAACGCGCCGAGGTGCTGGAGCGGGTGAGCAGCGGGCAACTCCGTCTTCTTTTTGTGGCGCCGGAATCGTTGGAAAACCGGGAATTGCAGCAAACGCTGGAAAAGGCCAGCATCTCCCTGTTCGTCGTAGACGAAGCCCACTGCGTCTCGGAATGGGGACACAGCTTCCGCCCCGATTACCTGAAACTCCCCGCGCTTCAGCAGAAACTGAGCCCGCATGCCACCCTGGCGCTCACCGCTACGGCCACACCGCGCGTGCAGCAGGACCTGGGGAAAGCCTTCGACATACCGCAGGCCAACCACGTGGTGCTGCCGCCCTACCGCCCGAACATCACCCGCATCTGCCGCCCGGTGCAGGAGCGCATGCCCGCCCTGCTGGAATTTCTGGCAGCAGAGCAGAATCTCCCCGCCATTGTGTACTGTCGCACCCGCAAGGAAACCGAAGGGCTGGCCGCAGAACTGGCCGGCCATGGTTACCGGGCAGCACATTACCACGCCGGCCTGCCAGGCGAGCAGCGGGAAATGCTCCAGGATGCCTTCCAGCGCAATGAAATCACCGTACTGGTCGCTACCATCGCCTTTGGCATGGGCATCGACAAACCGGATGTGCGTGCCGTGGTTCACTGGAGTACCCCCTCCTCCCCCGAAACCTATTTGCAGGAATCCGGGCGCGCCGGGCGCGATGGCGCCCCCTGCACCAGCCTCATCCTCCTGCAGGCAGCGGATTTAGTAGAAGCCCGCAACCGGATTCTGGCTGCCGAGCCAGATACCGAAGGGGTACTGCGCTGTGTGCGCTGGTTGATACCCGCCGGGCAGCGCGTCGTTTCGCTCTGGGAACTGGGAACCACCTGTGATGTGCCGGACGATGTACCCACCCGCGCGCTCATGGCCATGGAAGCCAGCATCCGCATCGAAAGCAAGGGAAGCAAATATTTTAAAATCAAACCTCTCTACCCCATCAGCACCATACTTGATGGCCGGGAACCCGCCGAATGCGCCCGGCTCCGCTGGCTCGATTCCCACCGCGAGGGAGAAGTCGAAGCCGCTGCAGAAGCATGGGATTGCACCTTCGCCGAAGCCGTGGAATACCTCTATGAATGCGAGGCCGCAGGCGAATGGAAACTCACCATGCGCCAGCAGGCGCTCTGCCTGCGCAGCGTGGCAGGCCAGCCCGCACCCGATGCCCGCTGCGTGGCCGCCGGGCTCAGCGAGGCCTTCGCCCGCCGCCGCGAGGCCGATTTGCAGCGCCAGCAACGCATCGTGGACATGTTGCTTTCCCCTGGCTGTCTGAACGATGCCCTGGAGCACTATTTCATGGAAGCCCCGCGAAGCGCCTGCGGACACTGCACCGCCTGCCTGGGGCTCACAGCGCCCTTGCCCCCGGCTCCCCCCCTGGGGGCTTACGAAGCCATGGCGTTCTGCACCGACGAAAAGCCCATGCCGGAGTTTGACCGTCCGGCGCAGCGGCGGCGTTTCCTGCTGGGGCTGCTCAGCCCCGGGCTCATGGCGCGCAGGCTCTGGGCTCACCCGGCCTACGCCACCGCCACCGGCCACCCCTGGGAAACGCTTTGATTCCCGCCGAACGGTGATTGGCAGGTGCACAGGTCCCTTTCCTGCCCCGCAAAAAAATACTCGCCGGGATGCCCGTTTCAAGCATCCCGGCGAGTGGGGTGAAATCAGAGTATTGCGCGAGCCTTACTTCTGAGCAGCCTCAACGGCAGAGTAAGTATCGGCATAGGCCTTTGCAGCAGCCTCCTTGGCAGCGGCGGTGGCCTTCTCGGCAGTCACGATCTCGGCGTCCAGCTTGGCGGCAGCCTCATCGTAAGCCTTCTTGGCAGCAGCGTCACCAGCTTTGGCGGCATCGTACAGGCCCCAGAGGTTCAGCTTCTTCACAGCCAGCTTCTGAGCCTCGGTGTAGGCAGCAGCGGCGGCATCCGTAGCGGCTTCCTCAGCCGGAGCAGCCCAGGCGTGCTTGTAGCCGTCCACCAGGTTCCAGTAACCGCGGGTGAAGTCGGGGAAGGACACGGAGCAGTTGTTGTTGTCCATGGACAGGGAGCCGAGCTCAGCCAGGCAGCACCATTCGGCCAGGTCATACACGTCCATATCCAGGGGCAGACCATTCTGCAGGCAGTATACCATGCGCACGTCCATGAAGAAGTCCATGCCACCGTGGCCGCCCACCTTCTCAGCCATCTCTCCATACTTCTTGATGATGGGGTGGCGGTAGGTCTCGCGAAGCTTCTTCATGTTCTCCTCGCTCATGAAGGAGTGGGAATCCAGATCCTCCAGGTCAGGAGCACCCTCGGCGCCCTTCATGTGGCTACTCTCCAGCACAAAACCCTCGATGGGGTACTTGTTGGCGAAACCGCGGGTACCAGTCAGCTGGAACAGGCGGTTGTAGGGCTGCGGGTTCATCACGTTGTGCTGAATCTCCACAACCTTGCCATTGGCGGTGCGCATCAGCGTGGTGGTGTGGTCACCGTTGCGGAATTCCGGGCAGGGCTTGCCGGTCTTCTTCTCCACGAGCTCGCGGCCGTGTACAGACTTGGTGTCCATGGCTACCAGCGTGGTGAAGCGGTCACCGCGGTGAATGTTCATCACCTGAGCCACCGGGCCGAGACCGTGGGTGGCGTACACGTCACCGCGGTTCTCCTTGTTGTACTTGAGACGCCAGGCCAGCTTCTCCGGGTCGTTTTCGGGGTTGGTCCAGTAGGCGTTCCAGAACGGGTCGAGGTTGTGAATGTAAGCACCCTTGGCATACAGCACCTCACCCAGAATACCCTTCTGAGCCATGTTGAGAGCGTCCAGCTCGAACCAGTCGTAGCAGCAGTTCTCAAGAATCATGCAGTGCTTGCGGGTCTTCTCGGAAAGGTCGATGAGCTCCCAGCACTGCTGGAGGTTCATGGCGCTGGGCACCTCAATGGCGGTGTGCTTGCCGTTCTCCAGGGCGCACTTGGCCACCGGGAAGTGGTGGTCCCAGTCGGTCGCTACATACACCAGGTCGATGTCGTCGCGCTTGCAAAGTTCTTCATAACCGGTAGCACCGGAGTAAATGGCAGCGGGAGCCATGCCTGCCTCGCGCAGGTACTTCTGGCACTTCTCAGCACGCTCGGCCTCGTAGTCGCACAGAGCCACAATCTCCACACCAGGAATATAGGTAAAACGGGCAACAGCACCCGGGCCACGCATACCAAGGCCCACAAATGCCACGCGCACGGTCTTCATCTTGGGAGCCTTCAGGCCCACCACGTGCTGCTGACCTTCCGGACGCACCGGAGATTCCACCACGAGGGTGCCCTTATCCCAGCGGGTCTTGGTGTCCGGAGACAGCGACTGTGCCTGCAGCCCGCTTACAGCAAAGAGGGCCAGGAACGCCAGAGTCAATACTCGATTCAGTTTCATATGTACAAACTATACGGAGTTTTTCTCCCCTTCCTGTCAGATTTTTATCAAAAAATCCAATTTTTCCTATGGGGAGGAGTTCCTTTATTCTACCCGTTCACCCCGCCCAGGTCAAGCAGATTTTCCCGCCTCGCGCGCACGCTCGCGATGAGAACGGTGGGTGTTATAGCAACACCGCATAAAGCAGCATCACCATACCCGGCAACAGAATCCCGGTCGCCCCGGCAATCAACCCAACCCGCATGCGGCGCAGCACCGCCCCCAGCAGCAGGCTCAGAATCACGTATGCCACTGTAGCAAAAAGAGCCACTCCCTCAAAGGTTTCCAGGGAAACATCTGTCCCCCGGTTATTGATGTGGTCGGCATAGCGCCCGGATGCCACCCCCAGCGTAGCACGCGCTGCGGGGTCAGCCATATTCAGCACGCCACCCTGCTGGCGTCCCACCAGCGTGACGATAGCTCCGGATTTCAACACAAACACATGGTGGCCATGACTCTCCAAGTGCTCCACCCCGGGTGAGTTGGGATGAAAGTACCCAAAGGGGTAGCGCTCTCTGAAATAAAGCCCCGTCACCTGCCATTGACCAAGAGAAAGCCCCTGCTCTGCGTAGCGATTACCGCCGAAGCCCTGCACCTCCACTGCATCGGTAACCACTTCATTATCGACCAGTGGCAGCATTTTATCCACAGCCACGAGCGAACCATTCACCCGCACAAGTCGTCCCTCCTGCGCCGGGTCGATATTCTCTGCACTGGCCGGGTACACGCGCTCGCTCTTCCAGTAATCCACCAGCATGCTGCCCTGAATAAGCATCATGAGCAGCATACCTAGCATAAGCAGTGCGAGGAACACCACCACTATCGGCTTCAGAAAGGCCCAGAGCAAGTCTCCCGAATCCTTCATCTACTCGTGTTCTCCGGCATAGCTGGGTTGAGTGTCAGTCCATCTGCCGGGCCATCTCAATGATTTCCTCGGCGGTCTTGCCATCAAGTACAGCCTTTATCCCCTCTTCTCCCTTGCCGGAAAGCATCACGCGCAGCCCGATTTTAGCCGCAGCCTGCTGAAACTCCTTCTTCTTCTCCGGTGAAAGCTTTGCCTGCAACACCTGAAAACTCTCTTTGGGCTTGGCGGCATCAAACTCCGGTTCTCCACAGGAGGGAATCAACAGGCATATCCCCGCAGCCAACATCGTGCAAATCATCTTGCGTTTCATCACCTCCATTATTAACACACTGCGTCGTATAGAGTCAATCGAAAAAAAACGATACCGCCACACCCGCAGCATTGAGAAGAAGAATTCAGCAACACTGGCAGCCCCCTGCCGACCTCCCACATTTTTCTTGCTCCGGCACGGGTTGTATGCTAAAAACTCAGCATGAAATGGAGTTGCGCCATAGTACTGATGGGATCGCTGGTTTCCTGTGCTCCGGAAAAATTGGTCTTCCCCCCTCCGGGACGCACAGCGAATGAGCTGATGCCACCCAACACCATGAAAGCAGCATACACTCGCGAGGCCGCCGGCTTGTGCGTGGGCATCCGCCTCTGCACGCAGCAACATGCACCGGAAATAAAGGTACAGAAGCAGGAATGGGAACTCCCGGCAGAAGCTGCTGCTGAGGTAAAAAACATACTGCGACGAGTCCAGGGCATCTCGCAGAAGGCCGAAATTTGCGCCACTCCCGGCAGCACCACGCGGATAACGCTGCTTTATGCCAATGGCTCGGCGATGCTCGTTCTGAAAGATTGGGAAATAGCTCCGGATGATAAAGTCCGCCAGCGGCAACACGCCAGCCACTGCATCCTGAGCCTGCCCCGGGCTGATTATGACCGGCTGCAAATCCTCATCACCCCGCCAGCCCCCTGAACCATACATTACACCTCATGGTATACGTCATTCTCACCCCTGTTCTCTGCATCATCTATAATAAGCTCATCTTTCCCCGACTGGGAAAATGGCGGTTTCACCTGACGCTGGCGCTGGCACTGCTGGGGGCAGCCGCACTGGGCATCAGCTTCATGCTGGAGGGATTTCTCATGTTCCAGGTTCAAATCATCGGTCTGGTAGTATGCTGCATGCTGGGGCTCAACCTCTTTTTATCCCTGGAAGATTGGCAGCAGCTGCGCCGCCAGCAACAGATTGCCTCCCTGCCCGCCCGCAACCAGAAAACAGCCACAGATACCTTCTCCCTCTGCCGCGAGGATATGCAGGCGAACTTCCGCGAACTCGCAGCGAAGGACGAGCTCGCCACCTATGACCCGGAGCATGATTTCCTGGCATGGAATGATGCTCAGGGTAGCGATATCCGTATTCACCTGCTGCCGGGCGATGACTGGGTTGCCCTGCTCTACCTCACCTCCTACGAACTGCGCGACAGCGAAATAAAGGCAGCCTGTGAAAAAGCGGGCGTTCCCTGCCCCAAGGCATTGCTTGGCATGGCGCCCTCCGGTCTGGTTACCTGCCGCGGTGGAGAGCTCCGCATCACCCCCGCCTCCCAGAAAAAACGCTTCGATGAACTGCGTACCCAGGTGCTTGCCCCGCGCGAGGAATTTGCCTCCTGGCTGTGCGATTACACCGAAGAAGGTTGATTTCTCCAGCAAAGAGCATCAGAAAAACAGGCATGAAAACCACCCACCAGATTCGCCGGACATGGGCCGATGGTCACGAGAGCATCACCACGGGGCATCTCGCATTTGATCTCATGGGCGAGAATGGCGCACTGCTGATTCGCTGCCGGAATGAAGTGACTGGGTGGCGGCGTTTTTTTCGGACACACCCGATATTTGAAGATGCTGCTGGTACGAAACTTGCCGCGATAGAGCTGCCGCGTTTTGCAGGGGGAGACTTCACACTCCACCTGCCGGATGGGCGGCTGGAACGCATCCGCGGGAAAACGGCCCTGCCCACCGGGCTTGCGCCGGAGCTGCTCCATGCAGTGGAATGCTTCTGCGACATGTGGTTCAAGACTGACGCTGGCGATAACGACTGCGCCGATTGACTTTTCCCTATGAAACTAAGTGATACCAACCTCTCCGTACAGGAACGCGAATGGGTGGAGCAGCAGCTCACCCCAGACGAGGAACCCCTGCTGGTCTGTAAACCTGCCACCGCATTGTGGAAACCAGGCTATGCCTACCGCATGTTCTTTGCTCTCTTGTGGAATGGTTTTCTGTTCGGCATCCTCGGCTACCTGATTATCACCCATATCACGCTGGAGAAAATCATCGAAAAGCCATTCATTCTGCTCTTTTTCCTGGGGCTGCTCCCCTTTTACCTTATCGGTATCGGGTTCATCATCAGCCCCTGGTGGGAGCGGGAAAACGACCGCCGCACGGTGTATGCGCTGACCAATCGACGCGCCATCGTGCTTCGACCTTCGATGCTTCGCCGCCGTCCGACCTGCCGTTTTTTCCTGCTGGCGCACAATATGATTAAGGAAGTGCGCGAGTACGGCAACGGCCGCGGTGATATTGTGATGGATTACGACGAGCACCACGGCCGCGGCGGCACCACTCTCATGCCGCAGGGCTTTCTGCATGTAGACCATGTGCGCGAGCTGGAATACCGCATCCACCAATTTCTGCCGGATACTCCACCCGCCGCAGAAGCCACACCCGGTACCACCCCGGAACGCCCCGGACTCGGTTATGTTCCCCTGGCGGTAGTGGCACTTCTCTTTTCCGGCTACTACCTGGTGAATCAGTATATTCTGCAAACACCCCCGCCAAAGCCCCAGGGCGAGGAGCTCAGACTTCTCTTCATTGTGGTTATCTCGGTCGTCTCCATCCGCACCATCTACCGCTGGCGCAAAGCCTGCCGAGCCTATCGCGAGACCTCTGTTTCTCCTGAAAAGGAATCATAGGCCTCACGAGCGCTCATGAAGCGGCAGACATCCCGCTTGTCCTTGTAAAAGAACTTGCGGGTCATGAAAATTCCCTGGTCTTTATCCCCGGGGCGAATGTTCTGCTCATTCACAGAGGAAGCGCGAATGATGAAGCCATCGTCGCAGAAGGTGATACCGGGGCACAACATCACGCCCCGGGAAATATAGGTATACAGGCCAACGCGCGTATACCCGCCCTCCACCTTGCGGAATACAAGGTAATCTGTGGTCACCGCCCCGGTGGCCAGCTCGCGGATAAAGATGATGGTATCGCCGGAGGGGCTGCAGGTCCAGTCCCAGCTGCGGTACATCTCCCCCAAAGCGCCATAGAACAACTTATCGAGCTCCTCCAGCGGTGTCACTACCCCCTCCTCGGAATGCCCGGCATACACATCCATGTACACCGAATCCGGATGTTCGGGATTATCGCGAACAGCATCCATGTACTCCCGGGTGCCCAGGGCATTAAAAGCGCGACTCACCGCGTTATCCGGCTTCGGATATTCAGCATACGAGCAGCACTCTGCCCAGAGCGGCGCCGCTACCAACAATGATAAGAACCAGACTTTCATCGATTTACTTCCGGTCATCGAACAATAGTGAAAGGGGGGATATGGTCACGTAAGGCTTTCCCTGCCAGCAGCCGATAAGCTGCCCATCCTGCACCTGCCACTCCAGGCGGAAATGGCAGCAGCCCTCCACCTCTTTCCAGGCGTGCATCGTGCCGGGAGCATCCTCCATCGGTTTAAGGCGACACAAGGTATAATACGATTTTAAACGTCCGGATGCCACACAGGCAAAAGAATCGGGCGTCAGCCAATGAATGGATTTCGTTATCTCCGGCACAGCAGGATACAGCCCCACCGGATTCCGGTGGTACAGGTACCGGCGCTCTTCCGAGCTCTGCCGCAGCGCCAGTACCTCAGCATTGACATCGCGGCGATAAAGCAGTTCCACAACCGCCCCCTCTGCATTTGCGGCAGATTGTGACACGAATGCAACGTCCGCTGACTCAGGAATCACCTTACCGTATAATTCGGCAGCCAGCCCCGGCCCCAGACAGAAAAAAGCCACGACGGAAAAGAAAAGAGAAGTTTTCATAGTCTGTAAAACTGATACTTATGTTTTTACGTCGTTCTATCAGTTTTTCTTTTCATGGTATGTCGAAACATTGCGATATCCTGCGCAGAAAAGCCAGGTTATAGTCATGGTTACTGCGCTGATGGGGTATTGCCAGATGCCAATGAACAAGAGCGTCAGCCCCTCCTGCGCATCATAATTTCCCGCGGCTTTCCAGAGAAGGTGGCTGACCAGACCATACACCATGAACAGCAGCGAAACACAGCCCACCGCCAGGGCAACCTGGCTGCACCAGCTGCGGCGGCGTGTCACGGCGTAAGCCAGCAGCACCGGGGCAGAATACACCAGCCCCCAAGGGAAGGAAAGCATGCAGACCAGCAGCAGCCATATGCCGCAGGCACGTCTCAATTTCCGAACGCTATCAGTGGCTGACATAGGGAAGCGGATTCCAAAATCAATTTTTTCCGCTATGGGCGCCCTGCGCCCGCAGATACGCAACCACCCCGGCCGTGCGGGCATAATCGAGCACCGTTCTGCCGACATGGTCGCGGGCATTCACATCTGCCCCGGCAGCTACCAGACCCAGCAGCTCGGGGACATCCTTGCAGCTGGCAGCCAGCATAAGCGGGGTGGCGCCCTCGGGCGTGCGGACATCCACAGGCGAGCCAGCCTTCAGCAGCTGTTCAAAAACCATGGCTCCATTCACCCGGCATGCGGCGCGATGCAGTGCGGTATACCCCGCCTTGTCCCGCAGGCTTACATCGGCATGAGACTCCAGCAGCATCTTCACCAGAGACTGGTGACTACCGGCCAGCATGAGCGCCGTTGTCCCCTCGGCATTCTGCTTGTTGGCATCAGCCCCGGCACGAAGCAACAGTTCTACGCACGGCACCATAGTGTCCTGCTGAAACAAATCTCCCGATCCACCATTCACACCCGGGCGGGTCAGTGCATACATGAGGGCTGTATTTCCGAAAGCATCCTGGCGGTTCACCTCTGCCCCGGCTGCCAGGCATTGTTTCAGGAGCTCCATATCATGCCTGTCTGCAGCCTGCATCAGCCTCGTACGCCCCGTGCAGGGCGAGGCGGCATCCACGCCATCTGCCGCAGTCGGCAGAACTGCCTCTGCCTCCAGCTCGCGCTGCCACACCTGCACACGCTGCCCGGCGGGACAGTTCTCCATAGCCTTCAGGCACCGCACCATGCGGGTGTAGTCATTTTCAGTCAGGCTCACCTTTCCGAAACGGTTAGCAACTTGGAGCGGCAACAGTTCGTTTTCGATATTACAGAGCAGCTGAAGTGCAGTACGTCCCTTAGCATCGGCGGCAAGCGGGTCAGCACCAGACTCCAGCAACTGACTGGCTATTGACAAATTACCCCGACGCACCGCCTCCAGAAACGGAGTAATGCCCCGCTTATCAGCAGCGTTCACATCTGCGCCAGCAGCCAGAAGCAGAGCGACGCTTCCCTCAACTCCTGCATCCACCGCTTCATGCAAGGCGGTTCGCTGCTCCCCCTTGCACCGCAAGTTGACATCTGCCCCGGCCTTCAGCAGAACCGGCACCACAGGGGTAGCGTACACAGCCAGCCGAAGTGCAAGCGCAGACTCAGCATTCACATCCGCCCCGGAAGCCAGCAGAAACTCAACAGCCTGCGTGTTCATGAGCACAGCCCCGCACAAGGGAGAACCCGCATTCACATCTGCCCCTGCCTTCAGCAGCATACGCAGCACGTCCTCGCCATATCCCTGCCTCACGGCATAGAATAAAATGCCACGCTCACCCTCCTTATCCGTTGCGCTCGCACCTGCCTCCAGAAGCGCCCGCAATACCTCCACCGAAGCTTTGCACTCCACGGCACGCCAGAGAACATTCCGCCCGTATTCATCTCTCGAATTCGCATCGGCTCCAGCGGTCAGCAACAGACGCACATGCGCCAACCGATTACTCTGCGCCGCGTAGGAAAGCGCGCTGAATCCCCGCTCATTCCGGATTTCCAGCTGAGCTCCTGCGTCTAGAAGCGCCCGGGCAATAGCCGTATCGGCGTTATTTTTAGACACACAAGCCCCCATGAGAGCCGTCCATCCCCGCCTATCCTGAGCATTCGGGTTCGCTCCGGCAGCCAGCAGTGCCGCTACTTTTTCCTTATCGCCCCGCTGGGCAGCACGCATCAGGGCAGTATCGCCCAGCACATTGGCGGCATTCACATCTGCCCCGGCGGCAATCAGGGCGCGGACATCTGCCGCGCTGCCACTCCCGGCGCACTCCATCAGCGGAGTTGTACCCTCCTGCGCCATAGCGCTACCCGCAGCAAGAGCAAAACAAAAAAGATATTTGTTGACTGTCATCATGGCTTATCGTCCCTTACTAATACACCATCTATAATGGCGCCGGGATTTGAGACACTGCATTAAGCCCTCTTTGGCTTGTGCAATTCATCGGGCGTGTGTATAATCAAACCAACACACGCACATGCAAAACGAACAGATACATAAGAGAGGGCGTTATAGCGCCGAGTTCA
>JAZNIZ010000079.1:0-7790 GCA_045577775.1 Akkermansia sp.
CAGTCGGGATTTCCCCTCGAACTTCCTTTCCCACGGTTTGTTACCTCCCCGCAGTTGTTCTTCAGGTCTGGGATTCCGCATCATCGCGGCTCCGCGCGGACTTTCACCGCAGTACGCATATCGCGTCGGTCGTACAAAAAACCATCGGCCGGACAGGCCGATGGTTCCTGAATCTCGTAGCAAGAATGACCTTACTTACCGAAGGCAGTCTTGTAAACACCCAGCACTTCTTCCCAGGTGCAGGGGCGGGGATTGCCACCGGTGCATACGTCAGCCATAGCGGCATCGGTAAGAGCCTCCAGGTCTTCCTCCTTCACGCCGATTTCTGCCAGTGTCTGGGGAATGTTTACATCCACGGAAAGCTGCTTCACAGCATCGATAGCAGCCTTGCGGTATTCCTCCTGGGTCATGGAGTCCACACCCTGCACACCCATGGCACGGGCAATTTCGCGGAACTTCTCGCCGGTATAGGGGGCGTTGTACTCCATCACATAAGGCAGGAGCACAGCGTTGGCCACACCGTGGGGGGTGTTGTAGAAAGCGCTCAGCGGGTGAGCCATACCATGCACCACACCCAGACCTACGTTGGAGAATGCCATACCGGTCATGTACTGTCCCAGGGCCATACCCTCGCGGCCATCGGGGTCGTTCTCCACAGCCTTGCGCAGGCTCTTGGCGATGAGTTCTACGGCCTTGATGTTGAGCGTATCGGCCAGTTCCCAGGCGGCCAGGGTAGTGTAACCCTCGATAGCATGGGTAAGGGCATCCATACCGGTAGCAGCGGTCAGGCCCTTGGGCATGGAGCTCATCATATCGGGGTCAACCACAGCCACCACGGGGATATCATGCGGGTCAACGCACACGAACTTGCGGCGCTTGGCCTCATCGGTAATCACGTAGTTGATGGTGGTTTCGGCGGCGGTGCCGGCGGTGGTAGCCACAGCGATGACGGGCACACACTTGTTCTTGGTGGGGGCAAGGCCCTCCAGGCTCACCACATCAGAAAACTCGGGGTTGTTGATGATAATGCCGATGGCCTTGGCAGTGTCCTGCGGGGAACCACCACCGATGGCAATCATGTAATCAGCACCGGCGGCCTTAAAAGCAGCCACACCACCATTTACCACATCCACACTGGGATTGGCCTTCACCTTGTCATAAATCTCGTAAGCGCAACCAGCGGCATCCAGCAGACTGGTCACCTTGGCCACCACACCGAACTTCACCAGGTCGGCATCAGTCACCACCAGAGCCTTGGCAAAACCACGGCCCTTCACTTCGGTCACGATAGCCTCCACAGCGCCGTGGCCGTGGTAGCTCGTCTCATTCAAAATAAAGCGTTTTGCGGACATGCTTATACTCTACCAGCTTTTTATCGTTACGCAACAATAAAGTGAAAAAAAACATATTCCGAGGGAACGCATCCGGAACCGGGGGAAGAGAAACAGGATACAAGAAACATTCCCTGCACATATGATGAGCAGGGAATGCATGATATTCAGACTGAAAGGGGTTTCAGGTCACTTGACCATACCCTGTTGCTGGAGGAGGGCATCAGGGTTCGGGTCGCGCCCCATGAAAGCGCGGAAAGTTTCCGCAGCAGTGCGACTGCCGCCGGTGGAAAGCACTTCGCGGCGGAAATCTGCTCCGGTGGCGGCATTCTCCGTCCCCTCCTTCTCAAAGCGGGTAAAAGCATCTGCTGCCAGCACCTCTGCCCACTTGTAGGAGTAGTAACCAGCCGCATAACCGGATGAAACACAGTGGCTCAGACAGCGCATCACAGAAGGTGAGCTCTTGCTCAGCGGCAGAGTCCAGGGATCGAGCAGCTGGCGGCTGGCCTCGTCCAGATTGCGACCGCGGAACTTGGTTTCGTAATTGATATGCATCTCCAGATCCAGCTTCGCCATGCGCAGCTGGCTCATCATATCAAACCCGGGCAGGAAAAAGCGGCTCGCCTGCAATTTCTTGAGCAACTCTGCCGGCAGCGGCGCATCTGTCTCCCAGTGGCGGGCATAAGCCATCACCCCCTCGGGAATCCACACCCAGTTCTCATTTATCTGGCTGGGGAGCTCCACAAAATCGCGCGCCACGCGGGTACCAGCGTGCGAGCAAAGCTCGGTATCACTCAGCATGCTGTGCAGAGCGTGGCCGAACTCGTGGAAAATGGTGAGCACATCCATGTGCGTGAAGAGGGCCGGCTTACTCGCCGTGGGGGACTTGAGATTACACACCAGCACACACAGATGCGGCGGGCGCTCCCCATTCACCACCGGATAATGGCGCACACCCATGACCCAGGCGCCATCGCGTTTGGTGGTGCGGGGGTGCAGGTCCATATACACCGAGCCCATATGGCGACCAGTGGCCACATCGTGAATCGCGTAAAGTTTCACCTCCGGGTGCCACACCTCGACCTCGCCCGGAGCCAGTTGCTCACCCGGCTTCAAGCAGCGGGTGGGAACCTCCGAAATGCGGATATTGTACAAGCTCTCGTAAATGGAGAACATACCGCTTACCACATTTTCCTTCTTGTGATAAGGACGCAGGGCTTCGCTGTCGAACCCGCAGATTTCCTTGCTCATCTGGCTCATGTAATAGCTCACATCCCAGGGATTCACCTGGGTAATGCGGCGCCCCTCACGTTTAGAAGCAAACTCCAGCAGCTGTGCCACATCGCGGTCGAACGCGGGCTTCACGCTGCGCATCAGATTATCCACAAACTCCAGCGCCGCAGCACCGCTACCCACCATACGGCGGGCGGTCACCTTATCAGCATACGTACCAAAGCCCAGCAGGGTAGCCAGCTCACTGCGCAGCGCCATCACGCGGTCTACCACCGGTGCATTATCAAACTGGGGCGTGTTACCCTCAGAGCAGCGACCCTCCCAGCACAAGCGGCGGGTTTCCGCCACATCACAGTAGCGCAGCACATCCACCACGCTGGCGTAATCCAGCGTAATGAGCCACTGGGGGGTCTCCGGTGTGCCAAATCCACGCTCCTGCGCCTTGGTTGCCGCGCGCGACATCCACTCCGGGCTCATCCCGGCCAGCTGCGCCTTATCCTTAATCACGAGCTGCCAGGCATTAGCCGAATCCTTGCAATTCTTATCGAACTTCAAATACAAGGCAGCCAGTTCCTTTTCAATTTCCAGTTTACGGGCTTTCTTATCTGCCGGTAAATCTGCCCCGCTATCCTTAAAAGAATCAACAACCTGCTGCACAAAACGCTGGCGGGCGGGGGAAAGCTGGCGCACCCAGGGCTGGGTACTCGCCCCGCGCAATACAGCCCAGAGCCGCTCGTTAGAAGTAATCGAAGCATTGTATTCCGCAAGCAATGGGCTGGCTTCATCCATAGCAGCGCGCCACTCCGGCGAATCCATGAGGTAAGCCATATTGCTCATTAACTGGTCTGCATAGCCCAGCTCCAGATCCAGAGCATCATAAACCGCAAAAGTATTCTCCCAGGTAGCCTGGCCGGGCTGCACCTGGCAAATCGCCTCAATACGCTGCTGAGCCAGTTCAATACCCTTGCGGATATCTGCCACACCACGCTGCGGGGTCAGAGCAGACCAGCTGGGGTACAACCCCTCCCACGCCAGATATGGGTGCTGCGCGGCACTCAGCCCCGCCTGGGTCGTTTCTGCCTGCAATGGGGTCAGGTTCCCGGCAAGCATGCAAACTGCAGTAGCAAGAATAAGTGGCTTCATCTTCATGCCTTTATATACGCGCTCGCAGAGTAACTTCTTTCAATAAATTTACCTACCGGGCAGCCAGATACCGCCGCACAGCCGCCGCAATGGTTTCAACCGCCGTGGGCATCAAGATACCCAGTTGATGGGTCAGGCGGGCATTGCACATCGCCGTGTAGCGCGGGCGTGGCTCGCGAAAAAAAGACACCGCATCCAGCCGCTGCTGCTCCACCGGCGGAGCAGCAGCCAGTGCGCCCTGCTCCACCGCCGCCTGCAATGCCAACTGCGCGCAGTGCCACCAGCTCAGCGGCTCACCAGTGCTGCACACATGCACAATCCCACTGTAGGCTCCCTCCCCCAGGGCCAGCACCGCCCGTGCAATATCGGCGGCATCCGTGGGCAGAGATTCCTTATCGGCCACCGCCGCAAGCGGCTGCCCAGCCAGCGCCCGCGCCAGCGTACTTTCTACAAATGATGGCTTCTGCGGGTTGCCACACACCCAGGAAACACGCGCCACCACTGCCGCTGGAAGAGCCTCCAGCACCTGCAACTCCCCCTCTCGCTTGCTCTCGCCATACCAGCATATGGGGCAGCACTTCGCACTCTCATCCTTTATCCCCGGGCGGCGACCATCCAGCACATAGTCGGTAGACAAATGCACAAACCGGGCCCCGGTGTGGCGGCAGGCCAGCGCCATGGCCGCAGGGGCCACCGCATTCACCAAATGCGCCTGCAGCGGGTCACCAGCACAAGCCTCCAGACCACTGATAGCGGCGCAATTCACCACCAGCTGCGCCCCGCTGCCCAGCACCAGGTCGCTCACCACCTCTGCCTGCTCCAGCGGGCATTCTGCATGCGCCGGCGCCAGCACCTCGTACCCCGCCTGCTCTGCTGCCTGCTTCACCACCTGCCCGGTGCGCCCGCTCGCGCCAAAAATAAGTATCCGTTTCCCCATGCGCACCAGCCTATCATACCCCGCCCGCTCCTGCAACGATGAAATACCATGCTGCTGAAAATACGCCTCATTTTTGCAATACAACACTTGACTTCATACGGTAATTGTGATAGTCATCTGACAGGTATTAAAGCCATTCATCCACCAACTACTCTGTAGCTATGAAACTCATCAATACACTACTTGTAGCAACTGCCATCTGGGGTATTTCTGCTCAGGCCTCTATCAACGATAAGAAAGAGTTTGATAGATTATACCCTGCCAAATATGATAACGCCGCGACTCTCCTGAATTCCGAGGTGAAAAAAATTTCCGAAATCAATCAACTCATTACCGAAACTCCCTTTATAGAAGCTACAAAAAAAGACGGGGATGATGAAACGAAGCGTAAAAAGAAACCTTCCATTCAGGCCCCGGAATACCCGACGGTCTTTCAGGATATGATAGCCGCAGGCTATAAATTTTCATCCTCATTCCCGTACCATGCATGGTATTCATTATCTATCCAGCCCACGTGGTCTCTGGATGATAAGGAAAACTATGCTGACTTAATAAACATCCTCCCCGGCAAAGATGAATGGAAGGATGCGGAATTTCTCCCGAAAGGTCGCGAAATCAACATCAAGTTCATCCTGATGAATACGCCCGATGTTAAAAAATTAGGCAAATTCAGAACATATTACCAACCCAGTTCCTCTACCTCCTACACCGGTAAAATGGCCGGGGCTGCTTATAAGCGCGAACAAGCCAAGGCCGAAAAAGCAGTTGCTCAGTCTGCCCTTTCCGGCTACGCCTGCATTACCGTCAAAAAAGACGATGCTGTTACATACGGCTGGGTCAAGTTATCATCTCTTCTCCCCAACGCAAAGGGGAAAAAGAAAAAAAAGAAATAATCCCACACCACTTTCATTCTCTGCCATACCAGAGAAATGGGGCCGCTTTTCAGCTACGGGTAATCACCCTTGCAGGGCAGACACTATTGCGTTTGGCTAATCAGCCTTACAGCCGTCGGCAGCTTTGGTATTCAGGTCCGGGATTCCACATTCATCGCAGCTCCTCGCGAACTTTCACCGCAGTGCGCATATCACACCGGTCGGTACAATCATAAAGAAAGCCCCGCAGATGCTGCGGGGCTTTCTCCAACTTACTACCTATGAAACTCAGTCCTCCCTTTTAATGGCCGCTGGCGCTCTCTCCTTCACCGCGACCGGCGGACTGTTATAAGGGATACGAGGCTCAGGGTAGCTTTCTATCACTTAAACTTGATTTTTTCAGATTTTTTCTGAATTTTCATCATTTTTTTCTGAAATGAGGGATTTATCGACCTCAAAGAGGCGGTTTTCCCAGAGGTACTTGCGGGTTTCAGCCACGAGCACACCGGAAAGACCGACCATGCAGATGAGGTTCGGCAGAGCCATGAGACCGTTGGCGAGGTCGGCAAAGTTCCAGACGATGCTGCTCTTGGGGATGACGCAGCCCACAAAAACAACGATGACCCAGATTACGCGGTAGGGATAGATGAGACGGCGGCCACCCAGGTATTCCAGGGCGCGTTCGCCGAAATAAGACCAGCCCAGCACGGTGGAAATAACAAAAGCAGCCAGGCTGATGGTGAGCATCCAGCTGCCGATGCTGCCCAGCGTGGCAAAGGAAACATAGGTGAGCAGCTCGCCATTATTAGTGTCGATGTGGTCGTGCGCCATGATGCAGGTGGTCAGGGTAATGCCGGTCATGGTGCAGATGAACACGGTATCCCAGAACGGGCCGGTAGAGGCCACCAGCGCATGCTGCACGGAGTTGGGCGTCTGCGAGGGGGCAGAGACAATGGGCGAGGAACCCAGGCCTGCCTCGTTGGAGAACAGGCCACGGCGCACCCCCTGCTGCATGGCCAGCATGATGGTGGAGCCGATGAAGCCACCCGCAGCAGCCTGCGGGTTGAAGGCGCTGTCCACAATGTGGCAGACAGCCGGCCATACATAGGAAGCATTGGTCACCAGAATGGCCACGCAGCCCACAATGTAGATCACCGCCATGGTGGGCACCAGTGCGGTGCATACGCGGGAAATGCCCTGCAAGCCACCCAGCAGCACCGCCCCAATGAGCAGAACCATGACCGCGCCGGTTACCCAGGTGGGGACTTCCAGGGAGCTGCTGGCCAGTACCTGGGAAACAGCGTTGGCCTGGGTCAGGTTGCCGATGCCGAAGGCAGCAATGGCAGTAACCGCCGCAAACACCATAGCCAGCCACTTACATTTAAGCCCTTTTTCAATAGCATACATGGGGCCACCGATGATGTTGCCCTTTTCATCGCGCACACGGTAGCGGATTGCCAGCAGACTTTCGGCATAGCGCGTGGCCATACCGAATACGCCGGTGAGCATGCACCAGAACACGGCCCCCGGGCCACCACTGGTCACAGCCACGGCCACACCCACGATATTGCCGGTGCCCACATTGGCCGCTAGCGATACCATGAGCGAGGAAAACTGTGAAATCTGCCCCTCGCCCTTACCGCCGAAATACAGGCGCAGGCCAGTGAAAAAATGCCGCTGCGGAAAACGCAGCAGGCAGGTCAGGTAAAGGTGCGTACCCAGCAGGGCAAAAATGAGGATATATCCCCACAGAAACCCACTGACGCTCTCCAGCATCTTATCGATTGTCTCTAACATAGTTCGCACGATAGCATACTACACCCATTCCCTACCGGTCAAGCTCAATCCACGCCCATTTCTCCAAAATCGCATAGCTGTCCAAAAAGCATCCTAAAGAAAGCGGTGGGCAGCAGGCACCATCCAAATCCACCATTGCTTACCAGAATCAGCATCGCCGATGGGAAGTATTCCGGGATGCATATTATGCCATCAGGAAATCTTTGGGACAGCTGCGGCGTCAAATTTGTCGTCCGGCACACCAAAAGCATCAATTTCCTGACTATCCAGGAGTGAGATTTGCCGGATGAGTACCAGAATGTGCTCAAGGATGAGGTTATCGCCATGCAGGGAGAGCAAATCGTGTAGGGGGCTTTCGCCCCCTCACACACCACCGTACGTGCCATTTATGGCATACGGCGGTTTCTCGGCGTGTGATTGGTCCCGGAACTAACGTTCCTGCCGCAACTCTTTTATCTCTCCTCGCCGGATACCCTG
>JAZNIZ010000080.1:0-107869 GCA_045577775.1 Akkermansia sp.
ACAGTCGGGATTTCCCCTCGAACTTCCTTTCCCACGGTTTGTTACCTCCCCGCAGTTGTTCTTCAGGTCTGGGATTCCGCATCATCGCGGCTCCGCGCGGACTTTCACCGCAGTACGCATATCGCGTCGGTCGTACAAAAACGCACCTGCCATGCATAAGCAAAGCAGGTGCGCTACATTAAAACGCTATCGACTATATATTAGCGCTTCTTCGAAGAGGAAGCCGGGGCTGCAACCGGAGCGGGAGCAGGAGGCAGGATTTCCACCAGGTCACCGGTAGCGCGAACTTTGGGCATGCTGAAAAGGATGAAGTAGTTCGAGCTGTGCTCCACAGAGTTGTTCACGAACTGACGGGCATACCCCTCAGGTGCGCAGCCACGCTGACGGGCATTCTCGTACATATTGACAACAGCCTCTGTTTCGCTGGCAAGCTGAATGGGAATGAACCCCAGCAATTTGAAACCTGTCGAACGCCCAGTCACACGGGTTGTCACCGTACGGACATTGACCGAATCAACATGAATACCTGTAGTCAGACCGCGGTCACCGCTCATGTAGCGAGGACCACCAGCGTTCTGCATGCAGCTGCTGCTGCAGAAAAGCACAATCACAACAGCCAGAATAGAGGAAAGATACTTTTTCATCGTCGTAGGTATAGGATAAAGAGTTACAACATTAACGAACAGCTCGCACACCTGCTGCAGCACCTGCTGCTGCACCGACCTGCAGTACTGGAGTCAGCACATTCTGAAATTTCTCAGCAGCTCCCTCTGCGGCCTCAACATAGTTATTGCGAAGATACCCCTGACCTACGTCCTGAATCTCAACCAGGTCACCGGCTGCGTATACAACAGGCAAGCTACCCAGAATGAAGTAGTTTGAGCTACGCTCCACAGAGTTATTCACAAACTGGCGAGCATGACCGTCCGGAGAAGCACCACGTTCGCGCGCATTCTCATACATGCGGTCCACAGCCTCAGCCTCGCTGGCCTGCTTAATCGGGAAAATACCCAGCAGTTTGAAACCATAGGAAGCGCCATGAGCGCGGCCACATACCATCTTGACCGTGTGGCGGTTAATATCAACACCAGAGGTCAGACCACGGTCGCCATGCATCCCTGTTACCGGGTTCACCTGACCACAGCTGGACAGGAAGGCAACAGAAGCACCCAACATGAGAGAAGCTATTGCTTTATTCATTGTATTTGTGTATCTTGTAAGAAAATTTAACAATTATCCGGAATAACTGCGGCATGAAGCTATCACAATAACATGCTAATGTCCAGAGTAAATAACATAAAATTCAGGTGAATTTCCGGTGTCGCATTTGTTTTTACACTTTTCATAACATAAAATTCATCAGCGCGAATGGTACTTTCTCCTTGACTCCTCAAGGAAACATGGTAGTCTAAAAACAATCGCGATGAAATCTCTCCTTACTACTATCAATCTTGGTCTGGTGGCTCTGATGAGCGGCGTGGCGTGTGCTTCAGAGGAAAGTGGCCACCATGGGCTCTCCACAGATGCACCGGTACTGTGGAATATTGATTTACCCTTCTGGCCGGGGCATTCCCTGCCCATCACGAACTCCATGGTCATGATGACCATTGCCGTGGTGCTGCTCACCATCGTGCTGCGCCTGGCTACGCGCAAGATGCAGCGCGTGCCCAGTGGCTTGCAGAACTTCGTGGAATGGGTATTCGAGCTGCTGTACAACTTTGTGGAAGGTCTCATCGGCAAGAAACTGGCCAGCAAATACATCTGGTACTTCGCCACGGTATTCCTGCTCATCCTGACCAGCAACTACATGGGCCTCATCCCCGGCGTGGGCGAAATCACCATCAATGGACACCCACTTTTCCGCGGCGCCAATGCAGATTTGAACGTGACGCTCTTCCTGGGTCTGTTCTACACCCTGCTCTGGTTCATCTGGAGCATCAAGGAACAAGGCATCGTGCATTTTGTAGGCCACATCTTCGGGCCCAAAGGCGGGCTCACCGGCCTGCTCAAGAACCTGCTGCTGCCCGTCTTCTTTTTCGTGGGGCTCATTGAGCTGCTTTCCATCGCCATCCGCCCGGTAGCTCTGGCGGCCCGTCTTTTCGGCAACATCTACGCCGGAGAGGCCATTCTGGAGCAGATGAGCATCGTGAGTGGCAGCATTCTGGGCAACGCCGCAGCCATGCTCCCCTTCATGTGTCTGGAAATTCTGGTCGGCTTTGTGCAGGCTCTTGTATTCCTGATGCTCACGGCGATTTTCCTGAAAACCCAGGTAGGGGGCGACGAAGAACACGCCCACTAAAGACCATCTTCCCGCAGTTGATCATGTAGCAAACCGTGAGGCTGCGGGTTTTCCCAACAAACAACAAACAATAGAAAAACAACAATCATGATGATTCCCGCTCTTGCCACCGCCGCCATCAAGTCCGGTCTGGCAGTTCTCGGTGCCGGTCTCGGCATTGGTCTCATCGGCATGAAAGCCGCTGAATCCACCGGCCGCAACCCCGGTGCTTCCGGTCAGGTGCTGACCATCTCCATCATTCTGGCCGCTCTTGTGGAAGGTGTGGCCTTCGTGGCCATCTTCATGGGCTAAATTGCCCTCGGGCATGCCGGGCCATTCAAGACAACGGCATGCCCCGCCCCCTTTCCCCTTCTCTACATCATCCGTTTTTAACTTAATCAACTCACAACCATGCTCACCCCGATTCTCGCCGCAGATATTCAGGACCTTATCACCAACTTCGGTCTGCATACCGATGCCTTCATCGCGCACCTGATTGCCTTCTGCATTCTGGCTACCATTGTCGTCTGCTTCGGTATCAAACCCATCTTCAAGCAACTGGAAGAACGCCGCCAGCGCATCCAGGAGGGCGAGGATATGCACGCCCGCAGCCAGCAGGAGCTGG
Source organism: Akkermansia sp. (assembly GCA_045577775.1). Taxonomy (GTDB): domain Bacteria; phylum Verrucomicrobiota; class Verrucomicrobiia; order Verrucomicrobiales; family Akkermansiaceae; genus Akkermansia. The sequence continues at coordinate 2,904 of JAZNIZ010000080.1, forward strand.
CCGATGTGAAACTGACCAGCGAGAAGATTCTGGACGAAGCCCGCGAATCCGGCAAAAAGGAAGTGGAGCAGGCCCGCGAAACCGCTGCCCGCCTGCAGGCCGACCTCTCTGCCAAAGCCAGCGCCGAGGCACAGACCGTCATCGAGAATGCCCACAAGCAGGCCGAAATGGACACCCAGCGAGAAAAAGACGCCCTCAAGGGCGAATTTGCCCGACTGGTGGCCGAAGCCACTTCTCGCGTTACCGGCAAGGTGCTGAGCGATGCCGACCACCGCGCCATCAACGCCGAAGCCATCAAATCTCTGTAATCAGCCATGAAGATAAGCAAAGAAGTACAAGCCCAGGCGCGGCGCCTCATGCGCCTCTGCATCGGGACTGACGGGCTGATGAACGAAGCCACCGTGCGCCAGGTGGCCGCTAAGATTGCAGCCGAGAAACCGCGCAACTACCTGGCACTGCTCACCGCGTTCACCGAACTGGTGCGACTGGAGCAGGCTGCGCACACCGCCACCATCACCAGCGCCGTGCCGCTGAAGGCCGAGGAACAGGCCGCCATCACTGCCAGACTGAATGCCCGCCAGGCTGGGCTGAACTACAACTGGCAGGTGGATTCCTCCCTTATTGCCGGGCTCACCGTCAAGGTGGGCGATAACGTAACGGACGCCTCTGTCCGCACCCGCATTGAACAACTTACTAAAACTCTCTAAACACACCACGGTATGAGCAACATCGTACAAGAACTCGAAGCACAGATTCGCAACATCTCCACCGCCTCCGTCAGCGAGAACGTGGGCACTATCAAAGCCATCGGCGACGGCGTGGCCCACATTGAGGGCCTGAGCAACGCCATGCTCAATGAGATGATTGAATTCCCCGGCGGCGTCATGGGCCTCGCCATGAACCTGGAAGAACACGAAGTAGGTGCCGTGCTTATCGGCAACGCCACTTCCCTGAAGGAAGGCGACACCTGCAAGACCACCGGACGCCTGCTCCAGGTGCCCGTGGGTCCCGGTCTGCTCGGCCGCGTGGTGGATACCCTGGGCAACCCGCTGGACGGCAAGGGGCCGATTCAGGCCACCACGTATTATCCCGTGGAAAAGATTGCTTCGGGCATCATCTCCCGCCAGGGCGTGAACCAGCCGGTGCAGACCGGCATTCTGCCGATCGATGCCATGATACCCATCGGCCGTGGTCAGCGTGAGCTCATCATCGGCGACCGCTCCACCGGCAAGACCACCATTGCCACCGATACCATGATTGCCCAGGCACAGCAGAACAAGCAGGCCGAACAGGGCAAACTGCCGGGACACCGCCCGCTCTACAGCATCTACGTGGCCGTGGGACAGAAGCGCGCCACCGTCTCCCGCCTGGTTGCCAAGCTGGAAGAAGCCGGCGCCATGGAATACAGCATTGTGGTGGTGGCCTCAGCCTCCGACAGTGCCGCCATGCAGTACCTGGCTCCCTATGCCGGCTGCGCCATGGGTGAATACTTCATGGACCAGGGTCAGGATGCCCTCATCGTGTATGACGACCTTTCCAAGCACGCCGTGGCCTACCGCCAGGTATCCCTCATTCTGCGCCGTCCCTCCGGCCGCGAAGCCTATCCCGGCGACGTATTCTACCTGCACAGCCGCCTGCTGGAGCGCGCCGCCCGCATCAACAGCGAGGGTGGCCGTAAAGGTGGTTCCCTCACCGCCCTGCCCATCATCGAAACCCAGGCTGGTGACGTTTCTGCCTACATTCCCACGAATGTGATTTCCATTACCGACGGTCAGATTTTCCTGGATACCGACCTCTTCTACCAGGGTGTCCGCCCGGCCATCAACGTGGGTATCTCGGTATCCCGCGTGGGTTCCAGCGCCCAGACCCAGATTGTGAAGAAACTGGCCGGCTCCGTGAAGCTCGACCTTGCCCAGTTCGAAGAACTACAGGCCTTTGCCCAGTTCGGCTCCGACCTGGATGCCGCCACCAAGGCCAAACTGGAACGCGGCCGCCGCATCGTAGAACTCTTCAAGCAGGGGCAGTATGAACCCAAGAGCCTGGGTATCGAGGTCATCAACCTCTACGCCATCCAGCGCGGCTTCCTCGATGATGTAGCCGTGGATAAGATTCAGGCTGTGCGCCGCCAGCTGGAAGAAGAAGCCAGCGTCAACGGTGCTGCCCTGCTCACCCAGATTGAAGCCGAAAAGGCGCTCACGCCGGAAATCGACGCCGCGCTCAAGGACTTCATGACCGCTTTCAAATCCCGCCTGAAGTAACACGACATGGCAAGCCTGAGAGACATCAAACGCCGCATCAAGTCGGTACGCAACACATCGCAGATCACCAAGGCGATGCAGATGGTTGCGTCTGCCAAGATGCGCCGTGCTCAGGAGCTGGCATTGAAAGGGCGAGTCTACATCCGCGCACTGTCGCGAGTATTCAAGCACCTGCAGGAATCCATTGCCGAGGGTTCCGTCCAGCTCATGGAAAAGCGCGAAACCGGCAAACAGCTCGTCATTGTGGTAAGCACAGACCGCGGCCTCTGCGGCGGTCTGAACACCAACCTCTTCAAAGAGGTGCTCACGCAATGCCCGGCCGAGGCAGATTACCTCACCGTCGGCGTCAAGCTCAACCCACAGTTTGCCCGTGTAGGCCGCAAGCTGGTGGCTTCGTTCTCCATTGGCGACACCGTGGAGGAAGCCGAGATGAAAGCCATCCTGGATTTCATTCGCAAGGGGTTTGAGGAAGGCACCTACAACCGCGTGACGGTGGTCTACCAGAAGTTCATCAACATCATGGTGCAGCGCCCGCAGGTGGTGGACATTCTCCCCATTCAGCCGGAAGACCTGCTCAAGCTGGCAGAGGAAGCAGCCGATGAAGAACACGGTGATTACCTGCTGGAGCCCAGCCCCACGGAGCTGCTCAGGTCCATCCTGCCGCTGTACTTCGCCAACCTGCTCACCCAGATGGTGCTGGAAGGCAAGGCCTCCGAGCAGTCTGCCCGCATGGTTGCCATGAAATCCGCCACGGAGAACGCCAAGACCCTCATCGGCGAGCTCACGCTGGAATACAACAAGGCACGCCAGGCCCAGATTACCAACGAACTTCTCGAAATCACCACGGCCATGAAAGCCATGGAGTAATTCCTCACTCACATTCAACCATTTTCAAAAACAACTTATTCTTAGTATGAACACAGGTAAAATCGTGCAGATTATCGGCGCCGTGGTAGACGTCGACTTCTCGCAGGCAGAGATGCCCGCCATCTACAACGCTCTCACCGTGGATTATGAAATCGACGGCAAGCCCACCCAGCTGGTGCTGGAGGTGGAGCAGCACCTGCCCGACGGCTGGGTGCGCACCGTGGCCATGAGCACCACCGACGGTCTGAAGCGCGGCATGGAGGTTATCGACACCGGCGCCCCCATCTCCGTACCCGTTGGCCCGAAGGTACTGGGCCGCATCTTCAATGTGCTGGGCGAAACCGTGGACGAAAAGGGCCAACTGGACGGCGTGAAGCGCTACCCGATTCACCGCGAGGCCCCCACGCTGGAAGAACAGTCCACCTCCTCCGAAGTGCTGGAATCCGGCATCAAGGTGATTGACCTCATCTGCCCCTTCCTGAAGGGTGGTAAGGCCGGCTCCTTCGGTGGTGCAGGTGTGGGCAAGACCGTGCTCATCATGGAGCTCATCAACAACATCGCCAAGGCTCACTCCGGTCTCTCCGTATTCGCCGGCGTGGGCGAGCGCACACGTGAAGGTAACGACTTCTACATGGAAATGAGCGAATCCGGCGTTATCGACCAGGAAAACCCGGAAAACTCCAAGGTGGCTCTGGTGTACGGCCAGATGAACGAGCCCCCCGGCGCCCGTCTGCGCGTGGCTCTTTCCGCCCTTTCCATGTCCGAATACTTCCGCGACGAGGAAAACCGCGACGTGCTGCTCTTCGTGGACAACATCTTCCGCTTCTCCCAGGCTGGTTCCGAGGTATCCGCTCTGCTCGGCCGCACGCCTTCTGCCGTGGGTTACCAGCCCAACCTGGCCGAAGAAATGGCCGGTCTGCAGGAACGCATCACCTCCACCAAGAAGGGCTCTATCACCTCCATGCAGGCTGTGTACGTTCCCGCTGACGACCTGACCGACCCGGCCCCCGCCACCACCTTCTCGCACCTGGACTCCACCGTGGTGCTGGAGCGTGCCCTGGCCGCCCAGGGTATCTACCCGGCAGTGGACCCGCTGGCTTCCACCTCCAAGGCCCTGGCTCCCGAGCTGGTGGGCGAGGAACACTACCGCGTGGCCCGCGGCGTGCAGCAGACCCTGCAGCGCTACAAGGATCTGCAGGATATGATTGCCATTCTGGGTATGGACGAACTCTCCGAAGCTGACAAGCTCACCGTGAGCCGCGCCCGTAAGATTCAGCGTTTCCTTTCCCAGCCGTTCAGCGTGGCTGAAACCTTCACCGGCATCAAGGGCGAATACGTGCCCGTGGCCGAAACCGTCCGCGGCTTTGCCGAGATTCTGGACGGTAAGTGGGATTCCGTGCCCGAAGTGAACTTCTACATGAAGGGCAGCATCGACACCGTTGAGAAAGCCTGATTCCGCTCATGCCCATGCAATTCAAAATCATCACCCCCATGCGCACCGCACTCGAGGCAGAGGTGACCGGCATCCGTCTGCCGGCCACCCAGGGTGAAATGGAGGTGCTGCCCGGGCACGCCGCCATCATCACCTCTGTGTCCAATGGGGAACTCACGTACACCTGCCCTGGTCAGCAGCCCCATAGCCTCTTTGTGGGCGGCGGGTTCCTGCAGGTGGACAATGACGATGTACTGCTGGTGACGGATACCGCGCTCACCGTGGACGAGATTGACACCACCAGCGTGGAAGCCGCACTGGAACGCGCCCAGGCCGCCTTCCGCGACGGGGCATCCGTGCTCGACCGCGAGGAACAGACCAAGCTCGAAGCCGCCATTGCCAAGCAGATGGCCATGCTCGACTTCCGCAAAAAGCGCCGCATCTGATTCTACTCCTTCCCCAGCCCCGCAGCACCCGATGCTGCGGGGCTTTTTGCTTTACAAGGAAAGTGAAACATGCTACGCTTACGCTGATGAAACGAGCCTATTTCTTCCTCGTCTATGCTCTTGTCTTTTTTGCACTTTCGCCCGGCATTGTGCTCGAAAAGTTCGAGGATTTCTTTCATGCGCCCGCCGCATGGCAGGAAGCGCTGATTCTGGTATTCTGCGGACTCGTTTTTACACTCTCCATTATCTCGGCAGCCAGAGTTTACCGCCATCTGAAGCTAGATTTTCCCCTACCCTCCACCGATTGGCGCTGCAAGCGAATCCTCACCATACCCTTTCCCGGCAAACAGAGCGATACCACCAACTCTGCTCCCGCGCGCAACCACTACTTCCGCACGGTTTCCCTCATCCTGTTTTTTTTCCTGTCAAAAACCACCCCCGGCTTCAATACAGGAAGCATGGACCAGCATCTCAGAGAAGGATATTACCTGAGTGCCAGGCTCAGCTGTTTCCTTAGGGCCCAGGTTGATGGCGATATGCTTTCTCGCATCTGCAACAACAATCCTGTCATGTTCCATTCCCCGGAGGAACATATCCGGGCTGTGCGCTTTCTTCTGGACAGAGGCTGCAATCCCAATATCCCGGACGGGTTCGGACGCCCAGTCCTGACCTATGTGCTTGGCAAGGAAGATCAATACCTGATTCCGCTCCTGCTGGAATATGGCGCCGATGTAAACCACCAGAGCCCCTATGCCGATGCCCCGATTATCCACGCCGTCCGGGCGGATGATATCGGACTGATGCGCTACCTCCTGGAACATGGGGCCCAGGCTAACGCCAGATCCAGTATATGGAACCAAAGCCAGACGCCGCTCCACATTGTCTGCGATGCGGCTTCGGAGAATCTTCGCGAGAGCGTCCGATTGCTGCTGGAATCCGGCGCTGACCTCAACGCCCTGGACGCCAAAGGCTGCACCCCGCTGGATATTCTTGAGAAAAACGATGTCCCCCCCGCGTGCGACTTCCTGCGCTCACTCGGTGCCAGAAAGGCCACAGAGCTCCCCCTGTCCCTCAGCGCATCGGATGCCGATCTCACCGCCAGGCTGAAAGCCGCAAACCCCACTGGCGAGGACATGGAGCTGACGGGAATCATCCAGAACGGGAATGAGCCCATTCTCTACACCTACCACCACACCAGTAAAGGAAACGGATTCATCACCGTTCCCGGCTGCGATGGCCGGCTCAGCATCCGCTGCTACGATGCGCATGACGATGGCTCCATCTACCTGAACTACTGGGCGCAGATAACGCTGGAGGACAAAAATGCCGACCAGCACCGCGACCTGGTGGTCAGCTACACCATCCAGAGCCTGGATGATTCCGGCAACGAAACCGCGCAGGAACACCACGCAGAGGTATACCTCTGGAACCCGGCAGAAAAGGCGTTCAACGCCCAATAATTCCATTCCCCACGACGACCACAACCCTCTTTTTTCCCGGTTCCCGGGGATTTCCCGGGAAATAAATGGGAATATGTTTTTTTTGCTTGACTCCCGCAAAACAAACAGCTACTTTATGCGCATGAAGAACTTACTTCTTTGCATCGCCATTATGGCAGGGCTTTTTGCAGGCCTTGCACCGAGCGTTTCTGCCCAGAGCACATACTGGGGCAAGAAAAAGGTAAAAAAAGAGAAGTTCATCCAGATTGAGGATGACGAGGCTGCAGCCGAGGAAGATGAGGATGATTCCAAGAGCTCCAAAAAATCCAAGAAGGCAAAGAAGGCCAAGCAGCCTGCCAGCCCCATTATTCCGGCTGTAAAGCGAGTCAAGAAGGTCAAGGGCAATGTCAATGCCAAGGCTGATTACTACATTTACCTCTTCTCCGCCAGCTGGTGTGGCCCCTGCTGCAAGGAAATGCCCAACATTGTCAAGACATACAAGGACATGAAGAAGTCCGGCAAGGTGGATATCATCCTCTTCTGCCAGGACAGAACACCTGAAGATGCCAAGGAATTCGTCAAGAAGTTCCGCATTCCGTTCATGACCATTATGGGCAACGATTCCAAGGTATCCAAAGTTCCCGGCTACTCCCCCGCAAGCGGTATTCCGCACTGCATCGTTGTGGATCGCTATGGCCAGGTCATCACCCGGGGACATCCCGGAAGCCTGCTCCGCTCCTGGGAAGCCCTGACCGTCGATAAGGGAGTGCCCGAGCCCCCCGCAGAAGACTAAAGTTCCTCTTCTCCAGAAGCCCTGCCCAACCGGCAGGGCTTTTTTTGCGCTATTGACGCAGGAAAAAAACTATGTTAAGCTGACCCCACCATGATTCAGCGCCTTCTCCTCCTCCTCATGCTGCTCTGCGGGCTCAGCTGCTGCAGAACATTCAATACCGGTGCCAGACTGGACAGCATCGGCAAGGCTGTTCCCACAGAAGCCAGGCACGATGGGCAGGTTTACCGCCTGAACGGTACCCTCTACAAGGAAATCATGGTGGAATATGTGCAGCAGCGACCGAAGCTCGTGGGCTATGTGTGCGGCCACGATATCGACACCTTCAATGAACCGGTACCGGCAGAGAATGCCCCTGCTCCCGAGCTGTACCTTGCCAGTCTGGGCGAGGAGACCACCTTTGTACGCGCCATTGACTTTCCCTACACCCAGTCCGAAAGAGTGGAGCAGAACACCTACCTGCCCCACTCAGCCTTCCAGCACGCCGACCTGGTGACCCTGACTCCCAGCATGTATGAAGCCGAACGTGTGCTGAATGACCTGCCGACCCGGCGCACCCTGGGCAACAAAGTGCGACTGCCCCTCAGCGTGGTGCTCACCTATGGCGTCGACCTTCCGCTGACCGCCACCAGCTACGTTATCGGTGGCGTGGTGCAGGTCATTCTTATGCCTTTTGGCATGGCCATATAAAAACGGCACTGAACCACAGGGGGAACAGTGCCGTGAAAAGAACAGCGTCGCTTGCGGACGTGGCCTAAGCGCGCAGCTTAGGACTTGTAACGCAAACGCTTCTTGTGGCGGTTCTGGCGCATGCGCTTGCTGCGCTTGTGCTTGTTAATCTTGGCCTTACGTCTCTTCTTAAGCGATCCCATAATGATTTATGTGTCGTTTGTTGTTTTCTCTATTGGGAGAATTGTCGGTGCCCTATGGGCTAACGAGGGAATATGTAACTATTTTTTGCCCCAAAAGTCAAGCCGAAAGCGAATTTTAGGACGGATTTTATGCATCTTCTGTCATTATCCTCATGTGCCAGGCATGCAGAATTTCCATAACTCCCGGCGTAGAAGAAATGAAGCCCCCGGACTCACGCAGATAGGCCAGCACATCCGGATGCGCATTTGAAGGCGCCGCGCAATACGCCTCGGGAAACAAGCGGAAGGCGTGCATGTCATTGTGTCCATCGCCCACCATCACCCAGCGATGCGACGGCACACCCCATTGCGTGGCAACCACCTGCAACGCCGTTCCCTTGCAGTAGCGGGCATCTGCCAGGCGCATATAGCGTCCTGCCCGCTGAGTAGCCACACCCTCCAGCGTGGCGATGAACGGCGCCAGATAAGCCATAATAGCATCCATGGTTGCGGAATCCTCAGCTTCGATAGAGAGCGGGTCCGTGGGGGCAATTATCCACTCCAGCGCGGGCTGTGCCGCGCGCAGACCAGCCAGGTGGGCATGAAACGCAGGATAAATGCGCTCGCGCACAAGCATATTGTGCGCATGGCAGCGGGCATTGTGCTCTCGCAGGGGATGCAGGATGCCATCCTCCTGCGCCACGTAGGCAAAACGCTCACAAGTACAGATAAAATCCGGCAGAAAGGAAGCATGGGGCAACAGCTCCTCGCACAAATACGGCAGGGTTCGCCCCGTATTGATACCCCAGCGGATACCCAGGCTCCGCCAACGGCGCATCAAATCATAGAACGCAGACACGACAGGTTCTCCGGGAGTCGTAGAACGCAGCGTTTCATCGTAATCAAACGAGATAAGCCAGCGGCACTCACCCTCGAACGGCAACGCGCGCCCGGGCAGAACCTGACCTTCCTCAACGACCATTCTTGCGTTTTTTGTTATTATTACGGTTCTGCTGATTGTTTTTCTTTTGAGCCTCAGCTGCATCTCGCTCCTTCTGGCTGGCGCCTACCGGAAGACGGAACGAGGGAGTCTGCGGGATTTTGACACCGGCTTCCATCTGCTGGCTGATTTTAGTAACAAGGTCAACCTTGTACTTGTGGTCACAGGCACCAGCGGGCAATTCCTCACCACCGGCGCGCATGTGAATTTCCACGCGACGATTCAACGCCTGCTGTTCACGAGTTCCCTTGGTAGAAGCCAAAGGCATGGAACTGCCGCAGGAACGTATGTAGACGTACTCCACCGGCACGCCATTGCCAACCAGCCATTCACGCACCGCAGCAGCGCGCTGCAAGCCTAGAATGGCGTTATAATCCGCACGGCCGATACCATCCGTATGCCCTTCAATCACAAAGTATGTCTCTGGATTCTTCTGGATAAGCGCAGCCAGCTGCAGCATGGTGATACGAGCAGAGTTCTTGAGCATGCAGTCATCGTACCCAAAGAGCACGTCAGCACCAAGGCGCGCCACCCCAGACTTGGAACCGAGGTGTTCCTCACCCATCAATTGAGCCAGACTGCGGGTATCATCCGGCAGATTGGTGGCTCCTTCAGAAGCAGCCTTACGCAAATCCTGCTCCCTGAGGGAAGAAGCATCCTCCAACACCTCATTCTGAGCCATGGCGGCAGCCACCACTTCATTGTTGTTCACAGGGGTAGGTTCCGGGATTGCCAGCGCCGCATCACTAAGATTGCGCGGCTGCAGGGCGCTGACATCCAGCTGTTCAGGTGGCATTTCGCTCACAGGAGACGCCTCATCCTCATTTGCGTAAACCGGCTCACCAACATCCAGCTCCGTGGGACCGGGAGCCATCACCAGCTCAGGTACATCGACGTCCAGAATATCGATTTCCTCCGGTTCGTGTGCAATTTCCTCAATTTCCTTGGGCTGAGGTTCCGTGATTTCAGGCTCCTGCACTTCCTCTACCTTTTCCTCTTTTGGCGGTTCTTTCACCACCACACGAATCTTGTCGTGGATCTTGACTTCATCCGGTACATCTGCCAGATTGCCAAGCCCCAACACAGAAAGTGAGGGGAAATACATCCATAACAAAGCATGGACCACAACAGCGGCACTCGCAGCGCCCATGGCAATGGGCACCATATCGCGCTGACGAGTAAGCTCATATCCATTTCGACGCCGGTTACCAACGCGCCGTGGCACTTGCTTCATTACGTCATCTGTGGCATATGAATCCATTTACTGAAATATCGTTTCTTATAATCTGATGTCGGCCGCTGTCAAATTGGGGCGGGAAGGGTCCTCTATGCGAGGAGACTCTACCGCCTCCACTACACAGTCGTCAATCCATTGGACAATAGAACTCATCGCCCTATCGGCATCGCTCAACAAGCCAACATGCACATACTCGCGGCGCATGCCATTGCCAAAGCTCAGTTCTCTGTGTGTGGCATCCGTCGGATCACTTTCTGAGCGCAAGGTCCATACATCACGCCGGTCACTCGGCAGGCGGCGATATATGGTCACAGCATCCTGGAAATTGCTCACCGGACTATCCTGCACAAGGTTAACCACCAACACAGGCACATTGCGATCCAGCTCTGCCGCCTGTTCCACAGGCGCAACATCGAAGCTCTCCATCCCGACCGACCGGCTGATTCGCTGGTCTATCAACCACATCATCACGGGGCGCAACAGGCTATCGGGCATTGTACGCTTCATGGACTGCCGCAACGAGGCATAGGCATCTATGGAAACAAGACCGCGTATGCGAGGCTCCTTTGCCGCAGCCTGAAGTAACAATCCAGCGCCATACCCCTGCCCCACAGCAGCAAAAACAGGCTCAGCCTTTCCGCTGCGCGCCGCTACGGCGTCCAGCAACATCGGTATATCAAGGCATTCCTTTAATCCATGTGTGCAGTATGGGCGGCGATCATCAACTCCTCTTGGTTCCCACAGCACACATGTAAGCCCGGCCGCTGTCAAGGATTCTGCGAGTGGCAAGGCAGAGCGGATACCATGATCCCAGTCCACACACACCAGCACATAATCAATCTGGTGCAGGCGTTCTACCGGGTCATTCATCAAATCACCGATAACGCTCAGCTGGCGGGAGGATTCCTCCCCATCCTTCACGGCTATAACAGCCTGCACATCACCGCCGTCCCACCCTTTAAACGTGAAAGATTCCATTCGCAGCCCCGGAGTCTTGCGAGGCACCTTGGTATAGCCTACATAGGATTGATTGATAGGCCGTAACACAGGCTGAGCTAAATCATTGATATAAAACCACGAAGAAACACAACCCCACACCGCAGCAATGAGCGCGGTGCATACAAAGAAGCGTCTGGTTCCTCGTTTTTTCATGAACTCGCGCACACTATACCAGAGCATCCACCACTCCGCAATTGCAAAGTAAGGCATAGATGAAGAATTTCACTGCCGCGACATCTTCCTTGATTTTTTCCTTGATTTTTTACGAAAATTGCAGAATTTGGGGTAGACGCACCGCCCTGGGTAGTGTAGAATGGACACCGTGAGCAGCAAATGGAAAGTCAAGGAAGTAGATGAGTGCGAATCCACCTTTAACGTGGCTCGCAAACTGCCCGCCTGGACAGTAGTCACCACCCAGCAGCAGACACGCGGTCGTGGGCGCTTTAACCGTGCCTGGTTCGGCAATACCGGTGGACTCTGGGCCACATACAACCTGCCGCTGGATTCATCGGCCAAGCGCCACTGGGGAGTGCTTCCCCTGGTTGCGGGAGCCGCTGTTGTAGAGGCGCTCAAAGCCTACCATATAAATGGACTGCGGCTCCGCTGGCCCAACGATGTGCTTGTAGGTCGGGCCAAGCTTGCCGGCATCCTGGTAGAGCGCCCCGCATCCGATATGGCTTCTATTGGAATAGGGCTCAACATGTTCAACGACATCGTCGACCTGCAGGGCAAAACTGCCGACCCGGTCACCCGCCTTTGTGAGGTAGTTCCCGCCTGCCCCTCGGTCAAGAAATTCCGCACCCTGCTGGGTGATGTTCTGGCCGAAATGTTCGAATATTTTGTAGAAAGCGGGCTGGAGGGAATTATGCCCATGCTCAAGGATGCCTGGGGTGAACCGCGCCCCGTTGTGGCCATCACCGATACCGAGCGCTACGTCGGGTATTTTGTCGGCGTGGAATACGATGGCTCACCCATTCTCCGCAGGGCAGACGGAAGCACCTTTACGGTGCCGGGAATCAGCGTCAACCGGCTCAAGGAACTCATCTGATTCCTCCGAAAAGCCATTTTTCTCCCCGCAGAGTGCCTCTGCGGGGATTTTTTTACTCATGACCACTTGAAGTATTCGTCACATTATGCTAGAATAGCGGCACAAAACTATGGCAACACAGCTTGATCAACTGAAGAAATACACCACCGTTGTGGCAGACACCGGTGACTTCCGCCAAATGGAGGAATTCGCCCCGCAGGATGCCACTACCAATCCCTCCCTCATCCTGGCCGCCGCCGCCAAGCCGGAATACCGCCACATCCTCGATGCCGTTGTGGCCGACTTCAAAGCCACCGTGGACAAGCCCTCCGAAAAAATCGGTGAGCTGATGGATCGCGTTATCGTGGCTTTTGGTCTGGAGATTCTGAAGCGCGTGCCCGGTCGCGTCTCCAGCGAGGTAGATGCACGTCTTTCATTCGACACAGAAGCCACCGTGCAGAAGGCTCGTGAAATCATGGCACTTTACGAAGGAGCAGGCATTCCGCGCGAGCGCGTACTCATCAAGATTGCGGCTACGTGGGAAGGCATTCAGGCCGCTCGTCAGCTGGAGCAGGAGGGCATTCACTGCAACCTGACCCTGCTGTTCAGCTTGGTGCAGGCCGTGGCATGTGCCGAAGCAGGCGTACGTCTTATCTCACCCTTTGTGGGTCGCATCCTGGACTGGTATGTTGCCAGCACCGGCGAGAAATACACCGCCGAGACCGACCCGGGCGTCATCTCTGTGCGCACTATTTACAACTACTACAAGAAGTTCGGCTATCCGGTGCAGATTATGGGCGCCAGCTTCCGCAACACGGGTGAAATTCTGGCACTGGCAGGCTGCGACCTGCTGACCATCTCCCCCGGTCTGCTGGCAGAGCTTGCCGCCACGGAATCCGAGGTAAAGCCCCAGCTTTCCCCGGAAGCCGCTGCCGCCAGCGACATTGAACGCATTCCGGCCGACGAGAAGAACTTCCGCTTCCTCTTCAACGAAGATGCCATGGCCACCGAGAAGACGGCCGAGGGTATCCGCAAGTTCTCCGCAGATATCCGCAAGCTGGAATCCCTGCTTGCTTCCATGCTCTAATCATAACCTATACACAATATCATGAAAGTACTCGTTACAGGCGGTGCCGGCTACATCGGCTCCCACACCGTACGCCAGCTCGTGAAGAGCGGCGCAGAAGTTACCGTTCTCGACAGCATGGTATACGGTCATCAGGCCGCTATCGTTGACAAAGAAGTAACCCTGGTAAAGGGTGACCTGGGCGACCCCGCCGTGGTTTACCCCTTGCTGGTGAATGGAAAATTCGACGCAGTGGTGCATTTTGCCGCCTTCATTCAGGTAGGTGAATCCGTGACCGACCCGCTGAAATACTACGAAAACAACATTGCCAAGCCGCTGGTGCTGCTGCGCGCCATGATGCTGGCCGGCTGCAAGCGTTTTGTATTCTCTTCCACCTGTGCCACCTATGGCGAACCCACCCAGGTGCCGATTCCTGAAACCGAAAAACAGGATCCCATCAACCCCTACGGTGGTTCCAAATACATGCTGGAGAAAGTTTGCAAGGATTGCGACCGTGCCTACGGGCTCAAGAGCGTGTTCCTTCGCTACTTCAACGCTTCCGGCTCCTCGGTAGACGGAGCCATCGGCGAAGACCACGAGCCGGAATCCCACCTCATCCCGGTTATTCTGCAGGCCATCAAGGGCGAGCGCCCCGGCATCACTGTATTCGGTACCGACTACGACACCCCGGACGGCACCTGCATCCGCGACTATATCCACGTGGATGACCTGGCAGACGCCCACCTGCGCGCCCTGGATTACCTCATGAAGGGTGGCGAGACCAACTGGTTCAACCTGGGTACCGGCAACGGTTTCTCCGTGAAGCAGATTATCGATGCTGCAGAAAAAGTGACCGGCATGAAGGCCCCGGTGACCTATGGTCCGCGCCGCGAGGGTGACCCGCCCCGCCTCATCGCAGACTCCCGCAAGGCTGCTGAAATTCTGGGCTGGATTCCCAAGTACCAGGATGTTACCCAGATTGTGGAGACAGCCTGGAAATGGCACAACGGTCCCCGCGGTGGTCACTATTAATGCCCCCGCCTGCCCCCATTTACACAAAAAAAGCCCGCAGCGCATGCCTGCGGGCTTTTTTTACTTCCCCTGGTCGCGGCGCTGGCGCAGGTACTCCATGCGCTCGGAGATGCGCAGTTCCAGCCCGTTTGTGGTGGGGTGGTAATACACGCGCCCCTCGGGCAGATACGCCTGGGGCACAAAGTTGTCATCAAAATCATGCGCATACTTGTACTGGGTGTCAGCCTCGGGCACGCCCCGCAGCTGAGCCAGTTTTTTTCGCGTAGGAGTTGCCAGATGATCGGGCACCGCCAGAGTTCGACCGTCCTTAACGTCCTTCAAGGCAGCATTCACCCCCGCATAGGCCGAATTGCTCTTGGGGGCTGTGGCAATGTACACCGTGGCATGCGCCAGCGGGATACGAGCCTCCGGCATACCCAGCATCTCCGCAGCCCGCGCCGCATCCAGCGCAACACGCAATGCATTCGAGTCGGCCAGTCCCACATCCTCACTGGCGCAGATAACCAGGCGCCGGGCAATGAAGCGGATGTCCTCACCGGCATTCAACATGAACGCAAGCCAGTAAAGCGCGGCATCCGGGTCACTGCCTCGCATTGATTTTATAAAGGCAGAAATCGTATCATAGTGACCATCGCCCATGCGGTCGTATTTCACCGCTTTTTTCTGAATCGACTCCTCTGCCACCGGCAGCGTGACATGCACCACGCCATCCACCCCGGGAGGGGTAGAAAGAGCCGCCACCTCCAGTGCGGTAAGAGCCTTGCGGGCATCGCCGTCTGCCTTGAGTGCAATGTGAGCCAACGCCTCTGCATCCATCACTAGGTGCAATTTACCAAGTCCGCGCACCTCATCTGCAGCCGCACGGCGGAGTAAATCCACAATCTCCGCATCCGGCACCGGCTCCAGCGGGAATATCTGCGAGCGACTAAGCATAGCAGAGTTGATGGCAAAGTACGGATTTTCCGTAGTCGCGCCAATGAACCTCACTGTTCCTTTCTCCAGATGCGGAAGCAATACATCCTGCTGAGCCTTATTAAAACGGTGCAGCTCATCCACAAAAAGAATCGTTTTCTGCCCATGAATCGCCATACGGGCTCGGGCCTCCTCAATCTTGGCGCGAATCTCGCTCACGTTGGATTCCACGCCATTGAGCATCACGAAAAACGCGCTGGTACAGCGAGCAATCACATAGGCCAGCGTGGTTTTTCCTACTCCGGGCGGGCCATAGAAAATAAGAGAAGAAAATCGATCTGTCTCTATGGCCCGGCGAAGCAATTTTCCCTCCGCCAGCAAGTGTTTCTGACCAGCTACCTCTGCCAGTGATTCAGGGCGCATACGAGCGGCCAATGGCATCTGCTGCTTTTCCTCAGCCGGGGGCTGGGGTGATTCTCCATGCGGGGTAAAAAGATCGTACTGCATGAAGCATCAAACGCGAGGTGCCGCAGAGCGGAGTTGTCGGAAAATTTCACCCTGACGCTGCTGCAGCGGCGCAAGTGAGGTTTCATACGCAGCGACTCGCTGCCGGGGTTCCGTGTAAAGGCGACGGTATGCGGCTACGCGAGATACAATCATATCCTGCACCTGATTATTCAGGTGCTCTGCCAGGTTCTTATGCAAAGGCTCCGCACTGGTACGCATCAGCGAACATATCTTGCGCACCACCAGAAAATGAATCAATGACCCCAGAATCCAGAAACCACCAGCAGCTGAAAGCAGGATGATTGCCAAGGAATCAAATGAAAGGCACCCCAGTGTTCCAGCCAGAACCAAAGCCAGGCAAAAGCAAACCACCATAAATCGCATCCAATCCACCTGGCACTTGAACAAAGAGGAAAAGGCACTGCGAATTTTCAGATTGCGGAACGGATTGTACAGCGAACTCTGCAAACGAGTACGTAACTGCTCCAGTTCCGTTTCAAGCTCTGCAGCTGGGAATTCACCTATTTCGCACTGCAAAGTCTGCTTCATGCGCGGGCGCACGCTTCGCCAATGACCTCCGCAGGAAACAACAAACTGCTTGTCCAGTTCCTCCTGCTGGGTTGCGACATCATCTAATAACAAACGATAATACAGATTTTCCGCTGCCGGGCCATAATTTTCCAACCGCACCAGCACCACAGGAGAAAGAAACCAGCCAAGGCTGCGCCGTATATGCAGAATAAGCCGTGGCATGCAGCGCTGCGCAGCTGCTGCATAATTCAACACACAATTCCGCACTCCCTGCAGCTGGCGAGCAAGAAAATTATCTATCTCCTGCTCAATACCTTGCAGGAATCCACTATCCGTGCGGGCAACGGCGTCTCTGGCTTTCAGTACACTTCCTTGTTTATACAGCAAATCAGAACCGCATTTCATGGTTTCGCGAATAGCTGCACGCAATCCGCCGGCAGCGCTCTCCATGGCTTCCATAACCCGGGTTCCAAACTCCGCAGCCAATGCCGTGTTGGTGGGATTCAACTGGTACACCGGCAAGACACGCCCCACACGCTCGCGGCACAAATTGCGCACGTCCTCGCTCAATTTAACGGTGTGCTCAGCATCCAATGCATCGGTATGAGTCAGCACCACCAGGCACGCAGGGCCACCTTCTTCCGGCAATGGGGCAAGCATTTCCCACACCGGTGAGGTGGTAATACTCCGGGCATCCACCACCGCAATGACCACATCGGCCCCGGGTAAGAGAGGAGATACAGCCTCTGCAACAGCAGGTTGTTCACAGCCTCGGGTGTTTACTAATTCCAACCCGCACAAGGCTGGTTCAGGCATAAAACGGCAGTACTCTGCATCACCATCGTTATTCAGATAGCGCCAGCGCAGATAATGATACGTTGGCGATACCTTCCCCAGAACCGGGCAACCAATCATGCCCGCCAGCAATGCGGATTTTCCGCTTTCTGAAGCGCCAATCAACACAACCCGGCGGTCCTTCCCCATGCGTTCAATTGCCTGCTTCACTGAATCACTTGATCCCACAAGTGATTCATCATCAATATCATCACAAAGCGCCACCGCCTGCTGCGCCCAATAGCGCACCAGACTCTCCTGTGCTCTGTAACAACGGTTCAACATAAAGCCAAGGCATTATACCCGGCAAAGCAGCAAATGTCCACACAAAAAAACGTCCAGCACACGAGTTGAAACGAGCAGAAAATCACGCCGGGACATCCGTATATTCAGGGGCCGGAATATCATCCAGCACAGGGGGAGCCTCTGCTGGTTTCGGCTTAGCAGCCGGCAGGTGTTCCTGTTTCTGGGCAGATTCCGCATAGGGCTGTGGCTCAGGCGACAATGTCGATTCGAGGGGCAGCTCTATGGCACCCACATTTTCAAATGCTTTCGGGAAGAAAGCCATGGCGCGCTCTCGAGCTTCGGTAATTCCCTGAGCCGTAGTCTTTACACCTGCAACATCATCAAAATTAACCGCCCGTCGGAAAATGCGCGGATCTGTACCAAAAACAACATACCGATGCACCTGCAACGGATTCTCCAGCGAAGTTACCTTTCGCTCCACAACTGTAAATGCCATGTCGATTTCATTTGCCCGAAGACACTCCTGCATGCTCGGAGTATGATAGCCACCAGGATAACAATACGTGCTGCAATTCCCGAACATTTGCTGCAATGCGGCTACAGAATCCGGGATTTCCTGCTTCAGCAGCTCTGCGTATTCACTGGATTCCGGGGGCAGGCTCTTCCATTTACTCGGGTAAAGGTGCGATGCCGAATGACTCCCGATAGTTGCACCACAGCTTATCATCTCACGCACCATTTCCCGAGTCATCGCAAGGCCCTTTTCCCCAATGAAATCGGTGTAGAGGTACAGGGTAAAAGGATAGCCATATGCCTTTAAAACAGGGAACGCCTCTGTATACACGCTGCGCCAACCGTCATCTATGGTGATGAGAATACAGCGCTCTGGTAAGCGGCGGTCACCCAGCAGCCATTCCCGGAAATCCTGCATGGTGATAACCGTGAGTCCGGCATCCTTGATGTACTGCATTTGCTGGCAGAATTCAGCCGTGCGCAGGCACATTTCACTCACCTGGCGAGTGTTGCTGAAATCGTGATAACAGAGAACCGCCACACGCGTCTGCTCTCGCGGAACCACAGGTTGCGGGAACTCTCGCGTCACCCAATCCCCACCTACGATACGCTGAATAAGGGTTCCGGCCGCAGGTCTATCACTAACCGGGCGAGGCTTAATCTCCGGCGCAACAAGATCTGCCACCGGCGTCTCATCCATGACCGGCGCAGGAATAGGAGCCATACCCCCAGCCACATGGTTATCATAATCATCAGTCATGACATCCACAACCGGGGGAAGAGGAGGCTGCACAGCATCACCCGCAGCGGGGTTTTCTGCAAATACAGGAAAACGAGCTGTTGCGTTTTCCGGAGATTTGACAGCGGTGGGTATACGAACCGGCTCATGGCTGGCAGCAGCCGCTCGCACCTGTTGCAGAATGAAAGCATCTGCATCCGGCTCTCCGAAATTGACAGCGCGGGCAAAATCCTTCATCTCTCGAACCATATATCGATTCAGCAGATACGCCGGGCTCTGGGAAGTCACCTTGCCAGGTTTGCGCCCGAAAGCCACTCTGTAGCCATAGATAGCCAGATTTTCCACCATGTTGGCATTAACGTACCCCCGCGGATACGAAAACGCCTCGCAACTGCCAAAGCAGGAAGTAATTCTTTGAGCAGATACCCCCAGCTCGCGTTCTGCCAATTTGGCGGCGGCCTCCGGCCCGGATTCATCGGCAAAAACCCAGTCACAAGAAAGCGGCCGGGTCATACTGCGGCTACCAACAACACCACCCGCGCGACGCACCTCCTGGAGGTTACGGACAGTCAGGCACCCTGGAACCTCCTGAAAGCTACGCCCATCGGCAAACACAACAAAGGGAAACCCCATGCGTTTCAGCACAGGAACGGCCACCGCGTAAGTTTCCGTATTGGCTTCATCCAGAGTAATAAGCACGCTGTTACCAGGAAGCTGAGCATCCCCCCTGTGCCAATCTATAAACTGCTGCAAAGAAATGGGGGTAAGCCCCTGCTCCTTGAGATAAGTCATCTGGGTAGCAAATGTGGTAGAGGTAATACCGGGCATACCCTCTGCGGCAGCAAACTGCTCGAAACCGAGAACCGCTACCTGCACCGGCTGAACCGCTTCTGCATGGTTCTCTGCTGGTGCTTCCGGACTAGTCACAGCATCCTGAGCCACCAGCGGCAGACACCCCACCGCGAGGCAATATGCAAGAAGCCATGATTGATTCCGAGCCATGCTTCCTCTAGATTACCAGATTGAGCGGCATTTGCAAGGATTTTTCCTTAGCGACCAGGCACCATCTCAAAGCTGAAGCCTTTCAGGTATTCGGTTTCAGGGATATTGAGCAGGATGGGGTGATCCGGGCTCTGCCCGTGCGTATGAGTCTGACGTAGGGTGCAATGCCCATCCACAGCAGCCTCACAAATAGTCTGTTTAAACAGAGAAGAACTGATATGGTGAGAGCAACTGAACGTAGATAACACGCCCCCCACCGGCAGCATTTGCATGGCACGCAGGTGAATTTCCTTGTACCCTCGCAAGGCTCCATTCAAGCTCTTTTTATTTCGAGTGAAGCTCGGCGGGTCAAGAATAATGAGATCCCATCTGGGGTCTGCACCGTTGCGCACTTTATCACTCTCGCGTTTCAGGAAATCAAAGGCATTCTCCGCCACTACTTCAATCTGCACACCATTTAACTCAGCATTTTTTCGGACGGAGGTTATAGCGTCTTCGGAAATATCTACCGCCGTCACACTGGCAGCCCCACCTTTGGCGCAGGCAAGAGCAAAACCACCCTGGTTGCAGAAGCAATCGAGCACCCGCCTTCCCCGAGCCAGTCGGGCAACCTCCTGGTAATTCTGAAGCTGGTCAAGGTAAAGCCCGGTTTTCTGTCCGGTGGCCAGGTCCACCATAAACTTGATGCCTCGTCCCTCTGCAACAAATGGCTCAGGCTCTTCGCCCAAGGCAATATATGTTTCCTGCTCGATTCCTTCTGCTACCAGCATAGGTGAATCGTTGCGCACAATGATACTGCGCGGCTGGAACAAATCACTCAAAATATCCTTGATAAGCCCTAAACGCTGGTACATAGCCATGGTCAGAGTCTGTACTACCAGCACATCCACATAGCGATCTACAATCAGTCCCGGTAGGCCGTCACTTTCACTCCACACCAGGCGCATCATCTGCTCGCCTGGCAGCCAACGCTCGCGCAGCATGGCCGCCTGTGAAATACGGCGGGCAAAGAAATCTCTGTCCAAATCCTGCTTGCGGCGGGAAAAACGACGCGCCACAATCTGCGAGTGGGGGTTATACATGGCAGAACCAAGGTAATGGTCACGCTGGTCTTTGAGCAACACCACATCACCAGGTTTCGGATTCCCGAATACAGTGCGAACCTCTGTACCATACACCCAGTCGTGACCATGAAATATACGCGCCTTCGGCGCTATGATAAGACCTGCCATAACGCGCGCTACCATAGCGCAATTCTGCACTCATGTCAAGTTTTTCAAATTCTCACTTTGCATGTGACATCGTAAGCGAAATTTCTTGACATCGGGTACCATAGCCCATATAATACGCGCGTACAAGTTCCGGTCCGTTACGAGATTGGGGCGGGTCTGAGGCCCGCTCTTTTTTTGTACACGGCACACAATCAAACACCAGCAAACAAGCACAAAAAAATGGCCACTACTGACATCTCCGCCCTGATTGATTTCTATGTCCGCGAAAAAGAACTGACTCGCGAACGCGTAATTCAGGCTCTTGAAGATTCCTTTATCACAGCCTATTCCAAGATGGTTGCCGGCGCAGACCGCATCAACCACCTGCGCGCCGTGGTAAACCCGCAAAAGGGCACAGTGAAAATCAAGGCAGAAATGACTGTTGTAGAAGATGAAGAACTTGTGGATGCCTTCAATGAGGTAAAACTTTCCGTAGCTCAGGCCGCTGGGGCAAAGAAAGGCAAGACCTATCTGCCGGGTGATACCATCAGCGTCAATATCACGCCCAAGGACTTTGGCCGCATTGCGGTACAAACAGCCCGCCAGACCATGCAACAGCGCATTCGCAAGGCCGAGCAGGAAATGCTGGCAGAAGCCTTCCGCGATCGCGCTGGAGAAGTCATTACCGGCACTGTGAAGCGATACGACAAGGGCGATGTTATTGTGGAGGTTGAGAAATTCGAAGGCATTGTTCCCCTGCGCCAGCGCATTCCCGGAGAGGAATACAACAACGGCGACAAGATGCGCTTCTATGTGGTCGAGGTGCGCGATGGGGTTCGCGGGCAGGAACTCATTCTTTCTCGCAGCCACCCCAACCTGGTGCGCCGCCTTTTCGAAAACGAGGTGCTTGAAATAGCTGAACACACGGTAGACATTCTCACTATTGTGCGTGAAGCCGGCTACCGCACCAAGATGGTAGTGCGCAGCAACGACCCGAATGTAGACCCCATTGGTGCCTGCGTAGGCATGCGCGGTGCCCGCGTCAAGAACGTGGTAAACGAACTCAACCGGGAAAAAGTAGACATTCTTGAATACACCGAGGACAAAGCCACCATGGTGACCGAATCGCTTGCCCCCATTGAACCCATCAAGGTCAATGTGGACAAAGTAGCCCGGGTGGTAACCGTTGTCGTAGAGGATGACAAGGCTGCTGCCAAGGCAAAGGGCCGCAAGGGGCAGAACGTACGTCTGACAGCCCAGCTCATCTCCGCCCCGGGAGAACGCTGGGATGTACGCATTGAAGCATACGACGAGAAGGCCCAGGCCAAGAGTCTGGCCAATGAAGGCGCCAGCGAGCTGGCAACCGTACTGGGTATCTCCAACAGCATGGCTGCTGCTATGGTAGCAGCAGGCTTCACCACAATCGAAGGTATTGCCCAATATGCCGACGAAGAAAGCCTTGTTGAAGCGCTCGGCATTTCAGAGGACGAAGCTCGTGACATTATGAGCAAGGCACAGGCCAACAGCTAAACAAACAATCATTCACCCCAGATTTTACCCCTACAATGGCAAACAAGGACGAAAAAAACAAAGGCCCGGTGCTTGACCTCATCGGCGGTGCAAAAAAGAAAAAGGCAACACCTGCCACCCCCGCCAAACAGCCCACGGCCAAAGCTCCTGCTCCCAAAAAAGAAGCTCTAGACTTGCTGGCCCCCCGCAAACAAGCTCGCAAACCCCAGACTGCAGCGGCAGCACCTGCTCCTGCTCCTGCTGCACCTGCTCCGAATCCGGCTCCCGCTCCTGAGCCAAAACCTGAACCGATTCCGGCTCCCGCTGCGGCAGAGACAGACGGCAGCAAGGTGATGAACATCAAGGCTCCCATTTCCGTGGCAGATCTCGCCACGCTCATGGGAATGAAGCCATTCAAACTGATTGCAGAATTGCTGCCTATGGGTGTTTTTGCCAACCCCGGCACCACGCTTGACAGCGACCAGGTAGCAGCCCTTTGTGAAAAACACGGTTTCATCTACGAACGAGTGCGCCGCGAAAAAGGAGCTGGGGTCAAGGCCCCGGTAGAGGAAATCAAGGAACCCGAAGCTGTGGCTGTTGAGGAAGAACCTGAGGACGCCCTCAAGGTGCGCACCCCTATCATCACCGTCATGGGGCATGTGGACCACGGTAAAACTTCCCTGCTCGACTACATCCGCCGCACGAAGGTAACAGCCGGCGAGGCCGGTGGCATCACCCAGCACATCGGAGCCTACACCGTAGAACACGCAGGCAACACTCTCACGTTCATTGATACCCCCGGACACGCCATTTTCACTGAAATGCGAGCTCGCGGGGCCGACGTAACCGACATTGTAGTGCTTGTAGTGGCAGCCAACGACGGCATCATGCCCCAGACCAAGGAAGCCATCATGCACGCCAAGGCGGCAGGAAAGACAATTATTGTAGCAGTCAACAAGTGCGACCTGCCTGCAGCAGATCCGGTTCGCGTGCGCACTCAGCTCATGGAAAATGACCTGATGCCCACCGATTTCGGCGGAGAGATTGAATGTGTAGATGTTTCTGCCCACACCGGTGCAGGCATTGATGACCTGCTTGACCTGCTCTGCCTGCAAGCCGAAGTGCTGGAACTCAAAGCCAATCCGAAGGCAAACTGCCGCGCCTCCATCATCGAGGCCCGTATGGAACAAGGTAAAGGCAGCTCGGCCACTGTCATTGTGCAGAGCGGTACGCTCAAGGTGGGCATGCCCTTCATCTGCGGTCCCTATTCCGGTAAGGTCAAGACCATGCTCGACGACAAGGGGCAGCGTATCAAGAAAGCCACACCCGGCATGCCTGCCGAGGTTTCCGGTTTCCTGGAAACTCCGAATGTTGGCGATGAACTGGTGGAAATGGAAAACGAACGCGCCGCACGCAGGCTTTCGGATGAACGACTGGAAGAACTGCGCCAGCAGCGACTCACCGCCCCGCGCCGCTCCCGCATGGAAGACATTCTGGCCATGATGGGTGATGGCTCCCAGAAGGCCGTACTCAAACTCTACCTGAAGGGTGACGTACAGGGCTCTGTGGAGGCCATCAAGAAGGCCATCATGGATATCGAGAGCGAAAAGGTGGAGTGCCAGTTCATCGGTGCTGCAGCCGGTCCTATTTCTGAAAGCGACGTATTGCTTGCCTCCTCCTCCGATGCGGTCATTCTGGGCTTCAACGTGAAGGTGGAAAGCAATGCCGTGAAAGCCGTGAAGCGTGAGGGGGTACAGGTGAAGATATTCTCCATCGTGTATGAGCTCATCGACCAGGTGAAGGATGCTATGCTTGGCTTGCTGGAACCCGAGACCCGCGAAACGGTGCTGGGTCATGCTGAAATCAAGCAGGTATTCAAGCTCAACAAGGGCAAGGCGGCTGGCTCCTATGTCTCCGATGGCAAGATGCTCCGCACCGCAGAAGCCCGTGTGCTGCGCGATGGTCAGGTTGTATTCGACGGTAAGATGTCCACCCTGCGCCGCTTCCAGGATGAAGTGGAAGAAGTCAAGGCTGGTCTGGAGTGCGGTATCCGCCTGGCAGACTACAACGACTACGAGGAGGGAGACATCATTGAATGCTACTCTCTGGAAAAAATCAAACAGACATTGTAAAAAACATGGCTACACGGCGTCTTGACAAAGTGAACGAGCTGATGAAACGGGAAATCGGCACCTTCATTCAGAAGGAGTACGAGTGGTCCGGTACCATCGTCTCGATTCTGGATGTCGAGATTACAGAAGATCTCAAGGAAGGCCGCGTATGGGTTGGCGTGGTGGGTCGCATGGCTCCCGCCCAGGTTATCGACAAACTGAACCGCAAGCGTGGAGAAATTCAGCGTGCAGTAAGTAAGCGCGTAGTGCTTCGCAATACACCAAAACTCACATTCAAGCACGATAATTCTGCCCAGCGCGGTGTAGATCTGGTCAATCTTCTGGATGACATCGAAATGAACCTGCCCAAGGCACCACCGCTGCCGGAGGGCGAGTTCGACCCGGAAATATAACAATCAACCTCCCCCCCCTTCCCTATGGCCGGCAAACTCACAATCAGACGAGTTGGAAGTTTCCTACCCCACATATGTCTGGTAGCGTTGCTGGTAACAGTAGGAATCATCATCTGGCTCAGCACAGTCGGCATCCCCGACTGTGCTGTTCGCCGTATCGAGGCGGAAGCTTCAAAAGCAGGGATTCCGCTCCGCATCAGTAAAATCAAACTAATACCGCGAGCTGGGTTGGCCATAAAAGCGGAGAATATCGGGCTTTCTATTCCGCAACCCGACGCGCCGGATGCCAACTTACAAATACGCAAGGTGCAGCTGGCATTCAGCCTGATGCGACTTCTGGGCGGTGACATAACACCACAGGCTCTTCGTATCAAGGGAGGTATCGTCAAACTCCCGACAGGACCGGAGGAAAAAGACACCCTGACACTTGATAACATAGACGTAGATGCGAGTTTTCCGAATCGATTAAAGGGACTCAATGCACGCATCAATGCCTATTTAAGCGGTATAGAGCTAGACACTCAGCTGGTGCATATCCGGCAGGAGCAAACGCAACAAATTACAGAGCAGCCCCAGACAGAAAAAAAAGCTCTCGTTGACCTTAACCAAATCGGGAAGCAGCTCGAAAGCATCCGGCCCACCCTGCAACAGGTGCAAAAAGCACTCGCTGTTCAGACCTGGACACCTGAGCTTCATCCCATTCTGAAATTCAAAATTTTCCGCGGAGAAAAGGAGAAATCCCAGTTAAGTGCATGGATTCCAAGCTTCAACTACCAATGTCTCCACGCCCGAGATATAAACCTTGAGGCATTATATGAAAGCAACACTTTTACCATCAACGCACTCAAACTAAACACAGTTGACCCTGACACTTCTGTCTCGATTCAGGGAGCCTACAACACCACCACCCGGGAGTTAGACTTCAACACACACAGCTCAGCACCACTGGTCAAACTTCTAGATTCTTATCTTGGAGACACCAGTTTACCTATTCTCAAGGAAATCGAATCAGGAACAAAAAGCACGCCTCTTATTGAATTAAGTGGCAGTGCTGCTTTTACAGAGGATTACGCACTCAATCGCATTACTCTTCGTGGCAAGGTAGAACAAAAGGCAATTGTGATTGGGAACACCCATGTTGACCACCTCCTGCTCACGTTTTATGTACGCAATGGAAGCATCAATGTAGACAACATCGTATTAAAGCTTCCCGAGGGGCATCTGCGCGCAGCGGTTCACTCAGAAAATGGCATCGGCTCTGCAAAAATCGATATAGATTTATCGGATGAAACCTGCCTGACACTCATCCGCGATGTTACCCATAATCCGGATTTTGAGTTTCCCGAGGGATTAAGCTTTAAGGACAATCTGAAATTGCGTGCCAGCTGTGTTGTCGCCTCACCAGTTTTTGAGCCGGGGAAAACGAGACTGGAAGATCTGATTCCCTCGCTTAAAAGCTGCGAGATACAATTCAATACCAACCATATCAAGTGGAAGGATATTGATGTTAACGGTACTGCACTTTCATTACGGCTTGATGAAATCGAGCTGGGAAGCAACCCCATCAGTATTGGCAAGCTCAAGATATCTGGATTAACAAAAAACGCATCATCTTCACCATTAGAGCTAAGCGCAAAAGACGTAGTCTACGATATTGAGCTGGAACGGCTTCTTCTCGGAGCCGACTTTGACTCACTCTCTATTGGCAACACGAATGCCCAATTAAGTCTGGCGGAAGGCGCCATGGGAGACAAAACCATCAAGAGGCTCTACACCACAGCCGGATTTGCCGACTTTCATACCAATTGGAAAGGTGGCTTAAACGCTCTGAGCTCCAATCAGATTACAGCAAAACTCCAGGTAGAAGCAGCCGCTCATGCTCAGGCTCAGGCCAAGGAAATACACCTGGATATGACAATTCCCGAAGGGCTGAGATATACGGATGGCTGGAAAAACATGCAGAATGATGCAAAGTTGCTCATGACTGTGAACGAAATTCGTCACAATGATAGTTTCTGCATGACTGGCACACAGATAAAGGTAAGCCACACAGGCGATGACGAATGCAGACTCAACATATCGAGTAGCGTCGGTAATGAGCCATTGGCTATCAGCTGCACCGCAGCACTGGAGCAGAATCATTACTTGCAGCTGAAAAACCTGGATGCACGTGTACCGCTGGCGGCAATAGGGACCATCATGGCAGAGGCGCCACTGAAAGAAATCAAGCTCCCCCGCTTAATCACGCTACAAGGCGATGCCCTCATCGACACCAGAACCTACCGGCTCATTAAGTCGCACTACAACATCCACATCCCGGAACTTGTACGAGTCTGCCATAATATTAAGGCCTACAAGGGACGCGAAATTCCCTTGAATTTCCAGATTGACGGTGACTTCAGCACCGCAGAAGATGGCACAATGGATTACTCCGCAGATGTAAAAGTCTCGCACAGCACCGGATCGCTCGATGTCCATGTTAAAGGGAATCCTCTGAAGGAATGTCATATCACTGGCACTAACTCCATTACGGTAGACATAGTTAACGCCCTTATTGATAATGATGATGCCCACTGGATAATGCGAAACTTCCGTTGCACACCAGGTGTCACAAAACACAACATCAGAGATATAGAAGCAACCCTGCGCTACGATAAAGGCTTTTATCTTCATGCACTCTGCAAAGCACAGGTTCTGAATCTTGAGTTCCTGTTGAGCGCGATTCAGGATAGATACGACAACAAGGGAAAAGCAACCGGAGAAGAGTACCTGCGTACAGACTTTGGAAAAAACCCCTATACGCTGGTAAGAGAAGCTAAGTGTGATGTTGAGGTAATCGTGCAACTTGACTGTTGTGACGAAGCCGGAACGCCCCTGCCCGAGCGACTGCGAATCAACCTCACAAACCCTGAGCTTCTCTACGATAACAAGCCTTGGTTAAAGCGTAATGGGTTTAAAAACGGACCTCCTTTCAGCAGAATTTCCGGCGAAGCCGTGCGCTTCAATATTGAAAACAACACCATAAGTCTCCATAATCTGAAAGGTAACTGCTACCCGGCCTATTCCATAGGCATGTACTATGCCCCCATTCAGTACTTCTTGCGGGATATCATATTGAAGGATCCGGTCGACATCGCTACAGATTACTGCATATTCCCGCTTTCAAGAAACTGCAGCGTCCCCATGCGCGGCCTCATCCAGGTGTACGGAGCTACAGGAGCGGGATTCCGCTTTCTTGGAACTACAATACCTTTTTCCCATTTCACTGGATTCATTAACATCAGCAATACAGACGTATACCTGGATCAGATGAACGGACAATGCTGGGGTGGCGTCATGAACGGGGTGCTCCGCATTGGCTTCGGGGGACAACACACCTCACTTGACGGCTATGTCGAAGCTCACAATGTCAACCTGCAGGACATAGCAAAATCATACAACGCAAATCTCTCCCCCGCAATATGTAACGGCAACATCCGATTCCAGGCGACAAAGCCGGAATTAGAAGACATCATTGCCTATGGTGAAATTTCATTAAAGGATGGGGACCTGATGCAACTGAGTTTGTTCCGCCCCATTGCTTCGCTGTTGTCCGACATGCCAGGACACCTTTCCAAACTTCAAAAAAACATTACATTTTTTCAGGAAGCCGCAGAGCCCACATGGGCAGATAAACTTGTCAGCTTCCTCTTTGATACCGGCAGCAACACTGTTGATTCCGTACAGGAATCCAGCCACAGTATGCCTTTTGCCAATCATTTCCTTAGCTACGGAATCGACAAGGCATTCACTCGATTCGATATCAAGAACGGGCATTTCATCACCCGGGGCATGAAGGCAAAAGGGTACAACCTCAGCGTAGACACCCAACTTGATATTGACATAGACAAGCTCACTCTCGAAGGTGACTTATGGCCCAGGATTTCCAGCGTTCCAACCGTTCTAATCTCTCCGATTACAATTTTTTCCAAATTCCTCATCGACATTAACCTACAAGGAAACATACTGGATCCGCAGTGGGAGATCGGACTCAGTAAAAAACTCAGGCTGGAGGATACAAGCCTGAGTCCAGAACCGCAGAAGGACAATTCTCTACAGGTAGATTAACATGCTGGCAACGATTGACAATCTGGCGCTGCTGAGTAGTAACACATACGCCTACCTTGTTGCAAGCCTGGCATTTGTATTGCATACAAGCGGCGTTATGCTGGCAATTCATGCACTGTTCCGGCGGCATTCTCCACAGGGCACTCTGGCATGGATGCTCGGCTTATGTCTGATACCGGGCATCGTTGTTCCATTATATCTTATACTAGGTGCGGCGCGCATCCGGCGCCACACCTCCGCACGAAAGGGGCGGGAAAACATTCAGAAATACCTTAAACAACACAAGGCATGGTTATCACCGCAGAGCCAGCTATCAAAGACGCTATGCAACAGCACAGGCTATTCGCCCTCCAAAGGCAACAGTATCACACTGCTCAAAGATGGGAACAACACCTACCACAATCTGCTCCAATCCATCCAGAATGCAAGCCACTCCATTCTGCTGGAATTCTTTATTATACGAAATGACCGAGTGGGTAAAACCCTGCGCAATGTACTTGTGGAGCGGGTTCAGGCAGGCGTGCAGGTCTTTGTCATTTACGATGAAGTAGGTTCCCACAAGCTTCCTGCCGGTTATCTGCATAGCCTGAAAAAGGCCGGCGTTCAGGTTGCCTCGTTCAATGGTCGCCGATTCTGGTGGAGTTCCATGCTGCGGCTCAACTACCGCAACCACCGCAAGCTAGTCATCATCGACAGCAAACTGGCTTATCTGGGGAGTCTCAACATAGGGTTGGAATACACCCAGAGCCCCCACCGCCCATACTGGCGAGATACCTTTGTAAGCCTGCGGGGGCCGGTTGTAACACAATGCCAGCTCAGCTTTCTGGACGATTGGCAGCGCGCCACCGGCACCCTGCCTTCAATCAGAGGCGAATTCCCGGAGCACCAACCAGCCAATCAGCAATGCCAGTTGGTTCCCAGTGGACCGGATGATACCCCCATGAACCCCTGGCAGCTTATGCTGCTGGAACTTGCGGCCAAGGCACAGCAAAGGCTCTGGCTGGCAAGTCCCTATTTTGTACCCACAGAGGCCGTAAAGGAAGCCCTTTGTACCGCAGCACTGCGAGGTGTAGATGTTCGCCTTCTCATCCCCCGGTATGGCGATAGCCGGACAGCCGAACTGGCCATGCTCACCCTTATCCCCGATATGCTTGCCAGCGGTGTCCGTATGCTAGCCTATACACCAGGGTTTCTACATGAGAAAGTATGTGTCATGGACGCCTGCACATGCAGCATAGGAACCGCCAATCTGGACGAGCGTTCACTGAGGCTCAACTTTGAACTCACTCTGCTCATAGAGGATTCCACAGCAACCGCTAACGTAGCAAGCATGCTGGAGCAGGATATGACAGAGGCAATACGTCTTACCCCGGCGCGCTGGTACAAATCACCATGGATTACCCGACTGCTGGCAAACTGCTGCCGCCTTCTTTCACCTGCGCTCTAACCTCATGCTTGAAACCAGCGCATCACTATGGTAGAATAAACCACATGAAAATAACGCTGAATTCGCCGCTGGATATGCACTTGCACCTACGCGATGGGGATATGCTGAAACTCACCGCGCCGCTCTCTGCCGATTTTGCAGGAGCTGTCATTATGCCCAATCTGGTACCGCCGGTTACCACACCTGCGGCCATGCAGGCGTATGATGAACGCATTGCCGCAGCACTGGATGGCGCCGCATTCACGCGTTACATGACCCTTTTCTTCACCCCTCTGGGAGAGAAAGAACTCATCGCCGCCAAGGAAACGCCCGGTTTCTTCGGTTTCAAGCTCTACCCCGCCGGCATCACCACCAACAGCGAAGGCGGCGTGTCCGACATGGCACAGGCAGATAAAACACTCCGTCTCATGGAAGAACTGGAAATTCCCCTGCTGGTACACGGCGAAAGCCACGGCTTTGTGATGGACCGCGAGCAGGAATTCCTAGCCGTATACCGACACCTCGCTACTAAATATCCCAGACTGAAACTCAGTATGGAACACATCACCACGGCTGAAGCCGTCCGCATGCTCGATGAATTCCCGAACATCTGCGCCACTGTCACCCTCCAGCACCTCATCATCACACTGGACGATGTTGCCGGTGGAGCGCTGCGCCCACATCTCTTCTGCAAGCCCATTGCCAAGCGCCCCGAAGACCGCGATGCCCTGCTCCGCGCCGCGCTGGAGGGGCACCCGCGCCTCATGTTCGGCTCAGATTCCGCGCCTCACCCACGCTGTAAGAAAGAAGCATGCGGCTGTGCCGCCGGTGTATTCACCGGACCGATTGCCCTGCCCAAGCTGGCCGAAATCTTTGCCGCACACGGCGCGCTGGATAAGCTCCAGGCCTTTGTGAGCGATAACGCCTGCCAGTGGTATGGCCTGCATCCCGTGCAGAAAACAGTTACTCTGCAGGATGCACCCATGGAAGTGCCCGCCAGCTACCGCAGCTACGGTCAGCAGGTAGTTCCCATGTATGCCGGTGAAAGCATAGGCTGGAGCATTGCGCGCTGATGGAAACGGCCCCCATACCCACGGCAGATGACCTGCGGCAGCTGCTGGCAGACATTGCCGCTATGCACATGCCCTACGGTATGTATGGGCCCAAGAATTACCCACCGGAGGGCTGCCCGCTCATGGATTTACCAACCGAATATCTCGATTGGTTCTGGCAGCACGGCTGGCCGAAAGGCAAGCTCGGCCGAATGATGGAGCAAACCCTCCTTATCAAGAACTGCGGGCTCGATAAGCTCTTCGAGCCCTTCCGCGCCGCAGCTGGTGGGCGGCGTCATTTTCCCCGCAAATAATCACCTCTCCGCATGAACAAACTTCGCTCCATTATTCTGGCTGCACGCCCCAAGACCCTCCCCGCCGGTTTTGTTGCCGTGTGGGCAGGCTGTCTCATCGTCTGGAAATTCCAACAGCACATCCCTGAAAGCGGCATCCGGCTTGATTGGTGGCTCGCCACCTTTACCGCGCTGAGCTGTGCCTGCATCCAGATTGCCTGCAACTTCTTCAACGACGCCATCGACGCCACAAAGAATGCCGATACCGAACAACGGCAGGGACCTCGCCGCATCACCGCCAGTGGGGATATGAGCCCCACCGCCGTCAAACTCTGGGGGGCTTTCTTCCTGGCAGCGGCTTCAGCCTTCGGTCTGCCGCTCATTCTGGCACAGGGCTGGCCGGTGCTGCTCATCGGCATCCCAAGTCTCTTTTTTGCCTATGGCTATACGGGGGGGCCCTGGCCACTGGCCTACCACGGTCTGGGAGAGCTCTTTGTGCTGCTCTTTTTCGGTCTGGTGGCCGTTGTAGGCACAGTTTTTGTTCAAATTGGCTGGCAACCGGGTTTCCGGGATGTCTATTTTTGCGCCGTGGTGCTGGGCGTGCAATGTGGACTGCTCTCCTGTCTGCTCATCGAGGTGAACAACATCCGCGATCGGAAGGAAGACGCCACCACCGGCAAACGCACCCTCGCAGTGCGCTGGGGCGACAAACGCGCCCGCGGTCTTGCGATGGCTTTCCTGCTTGCCCCCTATATCACGCTGAAACAAACGGCCTTTTTCCTGCCCGGCTTCAGCTGGAACCTCGTCTGGCTGGCAGCCGTCATTCTGGGTGGGTTCATCCTGCTGAAGCTCAACACCATGCCCGCAGACAAGAAAATGAACATGCTACTGGGGCTTTCATCCCTGCACATGGGGCTTTTCCTGCTGGCTCTTACACTCTGATTTTTCTTCTCGCCCATGAAATCGCTCTCTTACATACTCCCTCTCCTGCTCTGCTGTTGTTCGCAGCAAAACCAATTGATTCTCGACCCCTTTGACCGAGGCGAAAGCCTCATGGTATGCGACATGGAAGCCATAGCTGATTTTGAGACGCTCATGGCAGATGTTGCCACGCCCGGCAATGAGCACAAGCTCCCCGCCACTCCTAAGGACTTCTTCGACTCTGCAGATATCCTCAGTACCAGCCAATTCACGCAACCCATACTCGGAATCTGCCGAAATGGCGCCAAGCAATACTATTATCACATTGAAAAAGACACCAGAGGCACGCTACTTACTGATCTGGACCAGGGAGCAACGGACTACGTAGTCTCACCGGAAAAGTACGCCAAGATTAAGGAATTCATTGCCCTGCATTCCCCGGTACAGCAGGAGGATATTCTGCTGGAGGAAGGGCTGAACGAATCCGACTATACCATTGATGATGAATACTAGATTCAACAACAAAGTCCCCCTGCTCCTGTTCGTCATCTTCCTGGGTCTGAGCTGCTGGTCAGCTATCAATCCCCATGACACCCAGGTATGGTGGACCGAAATGTCCATAGCACTGCTGCTGGTGGGAGTACTGGTCGCCACCTACCGCAAGTTTCAGTTTTCCAACACGGCCTACTGCATTCTTGCCTTCTGGTGCTATATGCAAGTCGTAGGAGCGCACTACACCTTTGAACTCGTCCCCTTCGATTTCATCACCAACCTGTTCGGCTTTGAGCGCAACCACTACGACCGTGTAGCCCACTTCGTTGTGGGCATGGGCGGCATTGCAATTGCCGAAATACTCTGGCGCAAGCGTCTGGTCAACACCATTGCCACCGCCGCGGTATTCAGCGTTGTGTTCATCATGGCCATTGCCGGATTCTGGGAACTGGTGGAGTGGATATACGCTGAAATCGACGGCGGCGATGCCGGCCAGGCCTTCCTGGGCTCCCAGGGGGATGTATGGGATGCCCACAAGGACATGGTGCAGGATACCCTGGGCAGTATCCTGGCCGCCATCATCTTCTACTGCCAGAACCGCAAAGCCTGAATCTGAGTTTTCTCATTGACATCTCCAAAAAAAAGCGTATTTTCCAAGTTAAATTCTATATTATTGACTATGAAGAGACTCCTCCTCCATTCCTTTCTCGTCCTAGGGCTGTTATCTGCACCAATTACCGGAATCGCGGAAGCGGCTGATGATTCACCTACTGCGTCTTCCGGTAAGAAGAAAAAGAAGAAGAAAAAGGCAGCAAATAAAAAAGCGACAGGCAAAAAAAGCAAGGCTAAGGGCGTATCCAAAAAGGAGAGAGAGGCCTCCATCAAGAAATTGAAGATTGATGGCATCACGAGTGATTCATACGAGGAAACAGCCTTTTATGCCGCGAAAACGGGAAAAGATGTACTGCTGATGCACCTGCTCAACGCCGGGGTTGACCCCAACCTGCAGAATTCAATGGGAAGAAGTCTTCTTTCATGGGCAGCGGGCGAGAAACATGTCAACTGCGTGAAATTGCTGTTGGCAAAACCAGGTATTGAAGTCAACACCAGATTTCACCCCCTGTGGTGGGCAGTATTCAGCGCAACGCGGAGATACGGCGAAAAGAAAAACGATTGTATTGAGCTGCTGCTTAAACATCCGGGGATTGACCTGAACTGCCGGGAAGCTTACGGCATAGAGGATTTTGTTCCCCTGTCCGCAGCCATTGTTCAGCCCAGAATATTCAAACAACTTCTGGATGCCGGAGCTGATGTCAATGCTCATAATGGCCATGTGCTGGAGATTATGAGCGATGATGCTGAGGAGGCGAATGAACTCTATTTCAAGGAAACCCAGCAACTACTTTTCAACGCGCCTGGTTTTGATCCGAACATTGCAGACGAAAATGGCAACACCATCCTGCACCGGACATGCAGAGATGTCGATTGCAGTGAAGAAAGCATTGCGGTCATTCCATGGCTTCTGAGCATTCCCGGCATTGATATCAATAAGCGTAACAAACTGGGTGAAACACCTGCCCACATTTTATTTTCAAACACATCTGCTTCAACCTCTTCGCTTGAACACATGCTCTCAGCTCCAGGAATTGACCTGACCCTCAAGGATGGGCAGGGAAAGAGCATCCTGCAGAGAGCAATCGAGGGAGGTGACCCAGATAGGATCAAGGCTCTGCAAGATAAAGGGGTCAAGGAATAAAACCACTTCCTGCAACGAAAAAAGGAGGAATCCTTCCGGATTTCTCCTTTTGTTGTATAATTTACAGGAACGGCAGTTTTACTCACCTTCCTCCTTAGCCTTGGCTTCGGCCTCAACCTTAGCCTTGGCGGCATCGCCATAGCTGAGCTGCCCTGGCGCATCTGCCTGGTAAATGGAGTCAGAACCGCCGCGGTGTTCAGCGTGGTTTTCATTCTGGCCATCGCCGGCTTCTGGGAACTGGTGGAGTGGATTTACGCCGAAATTGACGACGGCGATGCCGGCCAGGCCTTCCTGGGCTCCCAGGGGGATGTATGGGATGCCCACAAGGACATGGTGCAGGATACTCTGGGCGGCATCCTCGCAGCCATCATTTTCTACTGGCAGAATCGCGGGCAGAAAGCCATGCCGTAAAATCCTCCCGCCCGGGCAGCAGAATACTTTTCAGAAAGGCAGCCTCAAACAAGGCCTGTGCAGACGCAGGATAAACAGCCAGCGTCCCCTGGTGATACAAAGCAAGGCCATGCGTTGCATGGCCGTCTACCCAGTAAAGGGCTTTCCAGTCGGATTCCTCCTCCTTGGTAATGCGGAGTTCTCCATGCTCCGGAGACGCCCAGGTCAGATACCCCAGTGCCACGAACACCCCCTCATGAGCAGCCGCCATGGTCAGGAATCGCGCCGCAAGCTCATGGTAAGGCATCTGCAGCTCCAGGCGCGCCGGCGTACCCAGCTTTGCCAATTCCCTGCGGGTGGAACGAAGTCGCACCCATGCACGGATAGCAAACGGTAAATGCAACAGAACCACCACAGCCCCCAGAAGCACCAGCATCCGGGAATAATCACCAGCCACGCCCCACAAGCCAGCCAGCACGGCCAGTACACCGGCCAGTACACAAACCAGGTTATTGCGCCATTCCTTCATCGCATTCAGCCCTCGTCCAGGTAATCCTTCAGCCAGGCATCAAACTCATCGCGGGAGCGCAAAAAGATGTTATCCATGAACGCATCTTCAAATGCGCCCAGGTGCGGGGCGGGATACAGGGACAGCGTCCCTTTCTGATAAACAGCAAGCCCATGCGCCCTCATTTTCCGGAACGAGGGCGGAAGCTCCAGCTTTTCTTTCTTGCAGATGCGCGTCAGCTGCGTATCGGTATAGTGCCAGTCTGAACGCAGCCAGAACAGAGCCAGCCAGTCTGACTCATCCACTTTGCTGATACGGATATCGGCAAACGCCCCGGTATTCCACGAAAGGTAATCAGGCTCCACCACAGCCTCACCACTCCCGGCCAGCTTCTGAAAACGCGTCTCCAGCTCCGCAAAAGGCAGCTCCAGCTCTACCTGCGCCGCCACATTCCATTGCTCACGCTCTTTTTTGCTGCGCAGAATCACCGTGGCCTTATCATACGCCTCCCAGGCAAAAAATGCCGCTGCACCGAACGAAATCACCCCCCACAGCCCCAGCTTGAAATCCCAGCCGCCGGAGAAGCCCAGATAAAGGAACACCGACATCACTGCAAGAGCCCCCAGACAAAGCAGCACATTATTCCTCACTTCTTTCATGCCGCTTATCCTATCAGAAAAAACCAGCTTGTCAAAAAAATACTCTTGATTCACATGTGTCCCAAAGATTTTTCCCGAGAGACACAAGTGCCGATAAATCCTAGGCTTTCCGGATAGAGGCTTTTTCGAAGCCCCCCTGTACTCAGATTTGAGCAAATTTCGGTGGAGAATGCGCTTTATCTACCTGCTGATTCATCCAGGTCCACAAATCAATGTAGCTCATCAGATGGATTCTGATGGCTGAGCGCATTACGTGATGGAGCCTTTTGAATACTAAGGTGGTTGAGCCCGCCTCTTATACCTTGTAATCCCTTGCAGATATCACGCAGAGACTGGCAATCTGCCATATGGCAGAACAACAGGGCAATGAGGTGCGTCCAAGTATCGAGAGTTTGGCAATACTTATCCGTATGTCGCTTTTTTGCAGCAAAATTGACAAGAGTTCGACCAATTAAGCTTGCAACTTGGGAGAAAAGATGTACAGTACCCATGGAAGGTGTTTTTTGGAGCAACACTAGCATACGATTTGCTGGTGAAAAAATCAACCTTCCATTTTCTTTGCCCTGATTCTTGCTGTTTTGCTATCCTTTCAGAAAACCTTTGGGACACGTGTACTCTTAATTATCAGACACTTACTTTCATTCTGACCCTACAAGCGAATGGAACATACGAACGGAGGGGAGTTCCCGCGAACTCCCCTCCGGCGATTATCAGATCTTTCTGGCGCAGGCTTTACTCCTCGTCAGCAGGAGGAGCAGACTTCTCTTTGGCGGTTTTCACAAGAGCCGCAGTCTCTGCCAGCACCTGTTCAACCGGAGCGGCTGCAGCGCCGGCCTTGAGCAACTGCTGAGTGGTATGGTAGGCCGTGGAGCGCTCCTCTGAATAGATAAGGGAGTACACCTTGGACTGGCGCTTATCGTAAGCGGCGCCCTTCTCCTCTGCCAGCTGGAGAGCGGTCTTGTTATCAGCATTCAAGGCATTGGCATTGGCTCCGAGGGCCTGCAGAGCTGCCACAACTTCAGAATTGCCACGCATGGCAGCCAGCATCAGCGGGGTGTATCCGTTGTTTTCCTTCTCGTTGATATCCAGGCCGGCCTTGGCGAGCATGGCCACAGAGTGGGGCATGCCGCTCCAGGCAGCCCAGTGGAGGGCGGTGAAGCCGTCCTGGTCCTTGGCGTGAATGTTCACACCGGGGGCATTGAGGAGCACCTGCACATAGTAGGCGCGGTCGGCATCCTTGGCGAGGGAAAGCTCCGGGTTGTTGAAGTTCGTGTACACAGCCCACATCAGGGGAGTGCGGCCGGTGCTGTCCGGGGTGTTCACGAAATCCTCGTGTTTCTTGCAGCCCTCGTCAAATTCCTTGAGGAAGATATCATCCTTCCCATTCTGCACGCCACCCTTGCGGATGAGGGAAACGAGCGAGTCAGTCACCTGCACGGATTCAAAGGGCTTCATGGCCAGGTTGCAAGCATAGCCCAGGGCACCCATGATGCACACAAGGATGCACATATCCTTGATGATGGGAAGCCACTCTGTCTTGTGTTCAGTTTGTTCAGACATGGTGTATAAAAATCAGGCGTTAGCGGTTACGGTGTTTTCTTCCTCGTCCTTCTCCACCTCGTCAGCAGATGCGTCCTTGGCGGTGGTTTCCTCGGGGTTGTCGGAAACGAAGCTATCCTTGGTCAGGATGATGGCCAGCGGGGAGATGAGAGCCATGATGAGGTAAATGGTCCACATGAACTCAGGGGAATCCCAGAAACCGATGTGGCCGGTGTCCATCTTGGCGGCAATACCGTCGAAGCACAGGTAGGAAACCAACAGACCTCCCACCACACCGTTGATCGGCTTGGCAATGAACATGGGCAGGGCGGAAAGCGACATGTAGGAGGCCACCTTGTCCTTGGGGGCTACGCGTGCCACATACTCGGAGAAACGCGGGCTGAACAGCAACTCACCAAAGGCAAAGATGAGAATCTGCAGGAAAATTGCCACAAAGTAGGCCTGGCCGATAGTCTCAATACCGGGAATGATGAAGTAGGTCTGCGGCGGTACTGCCATGAGCAGCAGCGAGCAGGCAGAGATGCTCATACCGGTAATCATGAGCTTCACCGTGGAGAACTTGTTGAGAATCGGGATGATGAGAATGAGGCCCGAAATAATCACAAAGGGATTCAGCGAGTTCATGAAGCCGAGCTTGAAATCGTCGCCGATGGTGCGCAGGTAGTACTGCGGCATGACCAGGAACTGCAGCGTGAACACCAGACGCACACCCAGGGTGAGCACCAGGAACACGATGAGCTTCTGGAAAGCGCGCTCGCGGGCCACCTGGCCGATAAGCTGCAGCGGACGCTGGGCAGACTTGGCGGTCTTAACGATGCGTTCCTCCGGCACAGCGAAGAAATCTTCATCAATGAAGCGGGTAAAGATGAAGGCAATGCAGTTGCAGGCCGTACCAAAGTTGATAACCCACAGCAGACCATCAATATCACCCTGCCACTTGAGCAGCGGGTCCACAATGGCAAAACCAGCCAGCAACGCGCCCACGTTCATGAACAGGTAGTAGAAATTGAACCCGGTCGGGCGGGAGCGCAGCGTGGTGAAGCGGCGGATAGAGGTCGTGATGCAGGGGCTCATGAACGCCGTACCGAAAGACATGATACCGATGCCGGCCATCACGAAATAGCGGGAGTTATCCTGGCTGAGCTGCAGCACCTCGGTGCCGAAGTCCGTCCCCATGCCCAGAATCAGACGCCCGCCGATAAGCAGAGCAAAGCCGATAAGGTAGGTGCGGCGCAGGCCGATGATATCGCAGATGGTGCCCACGGCGAACACGAACAGCGAAATGAAGAGCGTATACATGCCCACCCAATACGGGGCGTCCGCATCGCGGAAACCGCAGTACTTGTTCAGGAACAGGGAGAACACGATAATGAGCGTGAAGTACGACAGGCCATCGAAGAACTGAATGAAGTTCGTGAGCCAGAAGTTCTTGCCACACTCGCGAAGTACTCCGAATTCAGAGAAGTACTTGACGATGAAGTTTTGTTTGGTATCACTCATGATTTTTAATAGTGGGTGGTATCAATCAGGCAAGGACAGCGCCCTTGCTGGCGTTGGTGGCCAGCTTGCGGTAACGCTTGAGCCATTTGCTGGGAATTTCCTGCATGGTGGGCTGCCACACAGCGCGGCGGGCGGCAATTTCCTCATCGCTAAGCTCCACCTGCATGGTGCGGGCGGGGATATCGATGGAGATGATGTCGCCATCCTTCAGGAGCCCGATAAGGCCGCCTTCGGCCGCCTCGGGAGACACGTGACCAATGCAGGCACCATGCGTGGCGCCGGAGAATCGGCCATCGGTAATGAGAGCCACGCAGTTGCCCAGACCCTTGCCCATGATGTAGCTGGTGGGGGCAAGCATCTCCTGCATGCCGGGACCGCCCTTGGGTCCTTCGTTGCGGATAACGACCACATCACCAGACTTCACCTTATCGGCAAGAATGCCGGCGCAGGCTTCCTCCTGACTCTCAAAAATAACGGCAGGCCCGCGGTGTACCATCATCTCAGGCAGCACACCGGCCTTCTTCACAATAGCGCCCTGCTCTGCCAGGTTGCCGAAAAGCACCGCCAGACCGCCATCCTTGGAATAGGCGTTGTCCAGCGTGCGGATAACGGCGGGGTCCTGGGTGGAAAGGCCCTCAATCTGCTCACCCAGCGTCTTGCCGCTCACGGTAGGCACATTGGTATTGAGCGCTCCGGGAATCTTGTTGATTTCTGCCAGAATGGTCATGATACCACCGGCGCGCAGCACATCGTGCATGTGGTAGCGGGAGCTGGGGGCTACCTTGCAGATATTCGGGGTGCGCTTGGAAATCTCATCGATACGCTTCAGGTCGTATTCAAAGCCGGCTTCCGCGGCAAAAGCCAGCGTGTGCAGCACGGTGTTGGAAGAACCACCCA
The DNA here is from genome assembly GCA_045577775.1 of Akkermansia sp. Classification (GTDB taxonomy): domain Bacteria; phylum Verrucomicrobiota; class Verrucomicrobiia; order Verrucomicrobiales; family Akkermansiaceae; genus Akkermansia. The sequence continues at coordinate 43,437 of JAZNIZ010000080.1, forward strand.
TGGCCATGTCGCAGGTGAACACGTTGTCGATGGCAGCCTCGGTGATGAGGTCGCGGGGCAGCGGACCACCCAGCCTTGCCATCTCCACGGCGCGGCGGGCTGCGGCGCGCCAGAATTCCTTGCGTTCCTCAGAAAGAGCCAGCAGTGTGCCGTTGCCCGGCAGAGCCAGCCCCAGCACCTCGCACAGGCAGTTCATGGAATTAGCCGTGAACATGCCGCTGCAGGAGCCGGCGCTCGGGCAGGCGTGGCACTCCACATAGTGCAGTTCGTCCTCGGTAATCCTGCCGGCGGTGCAGGCAGCAACGGCCTCGAACACGCTGTTGAGGTCCAGGTCCTCGCCATTGCGGCCCTTGCCTACGGCCATGGGGCCACCGCTGCAGAAAATGGTCGGAATGTTGCAACGCAGCGCACCCATCACCATACCGGGTACAATCTTGTCGCAGTTCGGGATGCAGATGCAGGCATCAAAAGCATGAGCAGACAGCATGGTTTCCACGCTGTCGGCAATCAGCTCGCGGCTGGCCAGCGAGAATTTCATGCCCTGGTGCGCCATGGCAATACCATCGCACACGCCAATGAGATTGAACTCAATGGGAGTGCCGCCTGCCTTGCGCACTTCGTCCTTGATAAGCTCGGCCACCTTGTTGAGATGCACGTGACCGGGAATCACTTCGTTGAAAGAGTTGCAAATAGCGATGAACGGCTTTTTGATGTCCTCATCCGTCATGCCCGTGGCGCGCATCAAACTGCGATGCGGCGCCCGCTGAATACCTGCCTTGGTACGATCTGATAACATAGCGCGGCGACCTTAGCACAATTTCTCCCGCATTTCCAGCCTAAATTTCGCTACGCGCGTGTATAATGCTCCATTTCCCCATCAAACAGGTAGCTATATAGCTTGCAAACAAACCCACCCTGCGGTAGGAATAAGGAACCGTGCTTCCCAAGAAAAACACCCACAACAACCTGCACTTCATCATCATTTTCTTACTGGTCAGTGTCAACCTGCGCATGGCCTTTTCTGCAGCAGATCCGCTGCTGGTACCGCTCATGCAGGATTTGGGGCTGAGCCTCAGCAGCAGTGGGCTGTTCGGGCTACTACCTGTCATGGCTCTGGGCATCGCCGCACCACTGGGCGCGCGCCTGGTAGCATGGGTGCGCCCCAGCCACCTCATCATCTATGCCATGCTGGCAGCAGTGGGCGGTGTCATCTGGCGCAGCTACGGCGGCATTGTCGGCCTTTTCGGCGGCACCGTCATCATCGGTCTGGGGCTGGGCATAGCGGGCACCATCATCCTGGGGGTAGTCAAGCAGGTGGAAAAAGCGCACCTGCCCACCCTCATGAGCGCCTATACCGCTTGTGTAAGCCTTGGAACAGCAGTGGGTACCGGCGCCTCTACACCGGTGGCGCACTGGCTGGGAGATTGGCAGCAAGGGTTGGTATTCTGGGGTTTGCCGCTGCTGCTGGCAGCGGCTCTCTGGGGAGAACTCATGCTGCATAGCCGGCATATGCACACCCAGCAGCACACGCTGAGATCCCCCATTCTGCCACTGCTGCGCAAGCGCCCGGCCATCATGGTCACGCTGTACTATCTTTTCCGCGTGGCAAGCACCTGGCTGCTCATTGTGTGGCTCACCACCATTCTGCGCCATCGCGGCATGCCCCCGGACACCGCAGGTTATGTGCCGGGGCTGGCCACTATCTGCCAGATTCCCTTTGCCCTGGCAGCCGGTGTACTCACCCGCTGGCTGGGAGGCCTGGGGAGTCTCATGACCACCGCCACGCTGGTCGCCATTGCCGCCTGCTGGGGGCTTCTGGTAGCGCCGCTTAATCTGTGGGTTCCTTTTGCCATGCTACTGGGCTTCGGCATGGGCAGCATCTTTGCCATCGGCATGACCCTCATTGCCACCACTGAGCCGGATGAAGCCGGCACCATTGCACTCTCCGGGCTGGCACAGGGCGTAGGCTTCATCGGCGGAGGTCTGCTGGCCTGGGTGGCAGGGCTGAGCCTGCACCTCCCCATGCCGGATTTGTGGCTGGCTTCACTCTACACAATACTCGCGCTCTGCGGGCTTCTTTTCGGACTACGCTGCGTAAGATAAATCGGTCTCGTATTCACCAAAGATAACGAACGATGAGAGCAGTAATAGAGCCATTTCGTTATCTGACTGACTTTCACTAAATTATCTGAAAAAAGTAGTTCCCCTCATTCTACGAGGTTAAGCCTTGAATCCAGGCAGAGAGTATGCTATATACTAATCCATGAAATGGGTGTTGAGTATATTTGCAGCATGTGTGATGGCCATTGCGCAGGGAATAACGGTGGAAATGCGGCACACGCACGGGGTGTTTTACCCGGAAGTGAAACAGCAAGGCATTCTGCAACTCAAAATTACCGGTGAACCAGGCGAAAAGATCACCCGTCTGGATTTCAGCGATGGCAAGACCACGCAGACAACAGATATTCAGATGGCGTATCTCTCCACCTCCGGTGGCTGGAACGGCTATACCCTCAACACCAACAAACTGGTGCAGGAAAAAGGCAAGACCAAGCCGGATAAGAACGGAAAGTTTTCTTTTAACGTGAATATCGAGGTCGGCAGCGAGCCTGTCTATTACTGGCTGAGCTACAATCTGGGGCGCGGAGCCAAGCGTGGCAATCTCATCGATGCGCTGTGCACCAAAGTGACGCTGGCAGACGGCAGCACAGTAAAACCGAAGTTGAAAAAGGCTGCGGCTCTCAAAAAGAGAGTAATTGGTCGCATCTACCCCTTCCCGTACCGCGTGGTTCCCTATTACCGTCCCCGCTGGGTGAAGGGCTGGGGCAACGCCAAGGAAGCAGTGCACCTCACCCCCCAGCACTTCAACCTGTTCACCGATCTGGTGCACTTTGCCTATTCTGTTTCGGCAGATGGAGCGGTGCAATACCAATGGGTGGGCGGTGATGATCCCAAGGTGGTTACGGATGAGGCGCTGGCAGAAATCAAGCGTCTGCACAAGGAAGCCAATTCCAAATCTCTCCTCCTGGCAGGCTTTGCACACATGGATGCCCCCATGACGCAAGCCGTTGCGAATCCGGAGACACGCCGCAGAATGGCTCGCAACATGGCAACCTGGGCTATTGAACGCGGCTACGATGGCATTGACATTGACTGGGAATACCCGGATACTCACGAGCAATGGGTTAATTTCGGGCTCTTCATTGCCGATTTGCGAGAGGAGCTGGCAGGCTCAGCTTTCTCCATCAGTATTGCCGCCTCTGTCACCTACAAGGTACCCATCTATGATGTCACCGACCAGCTGGACTTCATCATGACCATGTCCTACGATGACCTGGGACCTCAGCACGCTTCCATGCAGCGTTTCCAGGGAGATGCCACCCGCTGCATCAACAATTTCCACATGCCCAAGCCGCGCATCGTGGTAGGGCTTCCCTTCTACAGCAACGAACAGGGCAAACTCACAGAGCAGTTTGGCTATTCCCAGATTATCGGCTGGTATCCCAATCTGAAACCGGAAGACAACACATTCCAATCAAAAAAGCAGGATGGGTCCCCCGGTCCCATGCATTCATTCAACGGTTCTCAGCTCATCGCCGAAAAATGTCGCTGGATGAAGCAGCAGAAATTCGGAGGAGTGATGATCTGGGCATACGATACTGATGTCAAGATGAATCACCGGGCCTCGCTTGCCAAAGCCATGTACAAGGTGGTACGCCAACCAAAAGCTAAGAAATGACGCCAGAATCCCAGTTACTGTATGCAGCCTGGTGCAGCAACGCGCCCCGGGTGGCAGAGCTGCTGTCCCTTGGTGTACCCGTGGACACGCGCGATGGCAAAGGGCGCACGCCCCTGATGCTGGCGGCATACACCCGTTCTCCGGAGACGTCGCAGCTCCTGCTGGGCGCCGGAGCCGACACCCAGGCCAGAAACAAGGGAAACCGCCCCCTCATCGACTACGCCAGTGACGCCACCACCGCCCGGCTGATTCTGGAGCACACGCCCCCGGCACTCCGCAGCGCAACGGCCACGCGGCTCCTGTTCACCAGGTGCAATCTGGCTGCACTTGCCCTGAAAGCCGGAGCCCGTGCGAACGCAAGAAACAAGCGGGGAGACACCCCGCTGATTTACCACTGCTGGGATTGCGGATTCTACAACGCCCCGCTGGAACCCATACGCCTGCTACTGGAGGCCGGGGCAAACCCCGACGCAATCAACAGCCACGGTCACACTCCCTTGCTGATGGCTCTCTGGACAGAGAGAGAAGCCATGGTTCGCCTGCTGATTTCTGCGGGGGCACACAGACTACCGGAATCTTACACCCTCACTCTCAAACAATCTGAATTGCTTCAATCATGTTCTCGACCAGTATAAAGAAAGCGCTTCTTTCGTGCATCTGCGGGTTGATGCTGCCGGCAACCGGGCTCACCGATGCCGAACACGAAGCCATCGAGGCATACGAGAGCAGTTTTCTGGAACTGCTGGCCGAAATCCACGACCAGAAAAGCGCCGATGCCGCTGCCGAACTCATCCGCACCCACCCGCACGCCCATACGGCAGCCAGAGTGCTGCACCCCCAGTGGTGGACAGATGGGAACGAATTCCCCCCGCTGGAGAAGGCGTATTTTTACGAGTCGGCGGCACTGGCAGAAACGCTGGGATTTCAGGCAGAGGATGCGCTGCGTCCCACTCCTGTCACCCCTGATACAGCAAAGGAGATACAGGACGGGATGCTGCGCAATCTGGTCAAGCCAGGTGACCGCGAAGAAGCGGAATCGCTTGTAGCACAGCACAAAGGACTGCGCCCGGATTTACTCGCCACCATCCCCAGAGAGGTAGCGAATGCCCTCAGCGGCGGCTGCGGTTTCTCCCCGGAATGCGCCTGGGTGGTACATGCCGATTCGTACCAGAAGGCAGAGTTTATCGCCACTCAGCTCATCGGCTACGGCTTCACCGGAATGCACAAAAGCCTTCAGCGCATTGAGTTCAAGGGAAATCGCCGCTTCATGGTAATGGGCATCACACTGCTGCGAGCAGGAAAGAAATACGAAGTGGAGCAATGGTTCGATATTTCTGCACTTGCACCGGTGCATCCGGAAGCGATGCGGAAGCAAGCCGAGAATGACCTGCACGAACTCGCCAGCGAACTTCACTCTGCCCTGTTCTGCATCTGGGACGAAGAATCAGCCCGCGAACAGGTGCCCGCTATCACCTCGCTTTACGAGAAATGCCAGCAGACAGCCCGAATCTGCGAAGAACGCCAGAGTATCTGGATGCTCTGGATGAACGCATTTGATATACCGCGCCGCGAACGGATTGCATCTCAACTCATCAATATAGAAAAAGAAAACGCCTACGGTTCAGACACCTTGCTGCGTTTGCTTCAAAAACTTAGGCTCCCCCTGTATCCATGAAACGATTACTCCACTTCCTTTTTTCCGCCCTGTTCCTCTGCTCCTGCCAGCAGAAGGTACACACCTGGACCCTGCTGCAAACACTCGAATACCTGGATTTCCAGCGATCTATGTCCAGAGGGGTTGATTATCTGGGAAGCGATGCCGATTTCCACTACTTTGAACACAAGCTGGAAATGGCTCCCGATGTGAGATTCCGCATCAACCGCATCGACGAATTCACGCCCAGCTCCCCCATGCCGTACAGCGCCTGGTTCCCTGACCGGCTTCCGGTGGATGACGAACTGGGTGCGCTCAGCCTGATTATCCACCAGGATAGCCAGCCCGGAAAGTTCACCTACTGGTACAAGGGAAAAAAGATTGAAGACCCGGCAGCAATATCCACCGACATTCTGCAAACCATACGCCGCATCAGTCTGCCCAGCAAGCACCCAGACATCAACGAAGAAGCGCTGAAGCCCATACGCCACCACCTGGAAAACAAGATAGATGCCGACTTCTCCGTCCCCACAAGCGGACTTCCTCCCTGGCTCCTCAAAATCAGGGGTATAAGGGCTCAACCAGGCGCCATCTCCAGTGATGCGCTGGAGAAACTCATCAAGGAGCAGCCTTGAGCCTCTTTCGCTCCGCCCAGAGCGGCTGGTATTTCTGCACCAGTTCCTCGGTCTGTTTACCCCACCAGAGCCCGGGCATGCCGAGCGATACGCCCGTGCTCCAGCAGTACAGATTTTCCCCGGGAACAGAACATAACCCATCATCCGCCAGCAAGACCAGCCAGGCCCGGCGACCACCGTGGTCGATCTTCATTTCCAAGCGCCGCCCGGCACGAGATGCCTCATCGGCCTCCGGGTACGCCGATTCTTCAATATCTGCAGCCTCCACCCGCACCTTTGCCCCCACGGGAATATCCCCCAACAGGCATTCCTCCACCACCGCGTGGAAAACGATGTTGTAGTTGTGGTATTCCTCTGTATTCACCTGCACATGTTCCTGCTCTAACCGCAAGCGCAGCACCGTGGCCGCTCGCTGCATGGAATCCTCCATCCACTCGACCGGCTGCTGGGAAACACGTTCCTTATCCGCCAGGCATTCAACGAGGGAATCAGGCCGCAGGAGCATGGCCATGCCGCCACCCACCACCAGCAAAGCCACGACCAGAAGCCATATGCATTGTCTCCTATTTCCTATGATACGCTCACTCATACATCCTCCCGGTCCAGTTTGCAGATACGCCCTCAGTATAGCAAGTTGAATCCTCAAATCAAGATTTTTCTCTCCCCATGAAAGAAAGCCTCGCGCGTGTACGTAAACAATGATAGACATGAAAACCCAGGTCATCATCACAACATCTCTTTGCGCCCTGCTTGGCATGCCGCTGGTATCTGCCTCTGATACACCACAGCCAGTGCAGGAAGTGCTGAGCGCCTCCATCAGGGGAGAGCATCCCTTTTTCCAGAATAATCAGTACCCGAACTGGTCGAAGCTGACTCCCCAGCAGGCACGTATCGACTCTGCCGCAGCACTGGTACTGGCTCGGCATCGGATAGAACAAATCAGCCGCATTCAGCCGGAGGAAGCAAACTTTGAAAATACTTTCCTGGCTCTTTCAGAAGCTGAGGCCGAGCTGGATATGGTGCGAAACAGGGTCTACCACCTCACAACCGTGGCAGATTCAAAAGAACTGCGCAAAGTGCAGGAGGAGTTGATGCCGAAGTGGAACGAATTTTCTGCAGAAGTGCTGGCAAATACCCGACTGTGGAATGTGCTGCGACAAGCTGCTGCACAACCATGGGTGAAGCAACTTTCGGCAGCCAGACAACGCTATGTGCAGCAGGTTATCGATAACTTCCGCGATCAAGGTGCAGACCTGAGCCCCGATCAGAAAGAACGGAAAAAGGTCATTGAGGATGAATTATCTCTATTGCTGCTCGAATTCGGCAAAAACGTACAGGATTCCACCGCAGCATGGGAATTGATCATTACTGATAGAGCCCAGCTGGATGGTATGAGCCCCGACTGGTTGGAGAAAGCCGCTGCCGATGCAAAAAAACACATCCACGGTGACGATGCAGCTCCCGCCTGGCGTATCACCCTGCAGGCATCCAGCTATAGCGAAGTGCTGAAGCACTGCACAGTAGAAGCCACACGCAAGGCCTGCTGGGAAGGAGCCTGTACCATCGGCACCGGAAAATATGACAACGCACCCGTGGTCGACAGAGTCATGGAGCTGCGCCGCGAATTAGCCGAATTGTTAGGTTTCAAAACCTTCGCGGATATGGTCACCCACCGCCGCATGGTAGGCAGCGGCGAAAAGGCGCTCCAGTTTGTGGATGATATGATGCAGAAGGTGAAACCCGCCTTCGATGCAGAAAATGCCCAGCTGCTCGATTATGTAACCCGAAAGACGGGGCGCGTCACCACCGCGCTCAACCCATGGGATCGCGCATTCTATCTTCGAGAGCTGAGTGAAGAAACGTATAACTTTGATGCCGAAACGCTGCGTCCCTATATGGAGAGCAGGTATCTCCTGAGCGGCATTTTCGGCATTTTCTCCAATCTGTACGGCATCTCCTTCATTGAAATACCCACCCAGTGCATAAAGCCGGAGGAAGCCCATATCCGATATGGCGTTGAGACATGGCACCCGGATGTCAAGGTATTCGCCGTAACCGATGACCGAACCGGCTTCCTCCTTGGTTCCTTCTATGTTGACCTCTTCCCCCGCCCCGGCAAGCGAGAGGGCGCATGGGTCATGCCCCTGAGTTATGGCAAACCTGGCAGAAACGGCAATCCGCATGCTCCCCACCTGGCCTGTCTCGTAGGTAACATGACCCCCGCCACGGCAGATAAACCCGCCCTGTTCAGCCATTACGATGCCGAGGTTCTCTTCCACGAATTCGGGCACATGATGCACTGCATGCTCAGCAACACAGAATTGGTAGCCCATGCCGGCACCGGTGTTGCGTGGGACTTTGTGGAACTTCCCAGCCAGATGAGCGAAAACTGGGCATGGGAACCCGAGGGATTCTCCCTGTTCGGCTTCCACCACGAAAGCGGAAAGCGCATCCCCGATGAAATGGTTGACAAGCTGCGCTCCAGCCGTTATTTCATGCCCGCCTCCAGCAATATGGGACAACTCTGCATCGCTAAGCTGGACCTGGAGATGCACATGCACTACGACGAAAAATTCAAAGGCAAAGACCTGGACGCAGCCTCCCGGGAGTTACTCCAGCACTGGCAGACTCCTTACACTGTTCCCGGTAAATCTATTATGCGCCGGTTGCGTCACTGCATCTCCGGTGGTTACTGTGCAGGCTATTACTCATACAAATGGGCCGAGGTGCTTGCCGCAGATGCGTACTCCCGCTTCAGGAATGAAGGTGTACTCAACCGCAAAACGGGAATGGATTTCCGTCGCTTCATCCTCTCCCAGGGCGACAGCCAGCCTGCCTCTGAGCTTTACCGCCAATTCATGGGGCGTGACCCCAACCCTGACGCTCTTCTGCAAGCCCAGGGACTTAGCAAATAATTCACTCGCTTTCCCCAAAATCCCCCATCCTTCGCTTCCGGATGGGGGATTTTATCTTTTTTAGAACTATTCTACTTGACAACTCTGGGAATCCCGTTAGAATAATTCCAGAATTCTATAAAAAGCATCGGAAAAGGGCGAGGAAAGCAAAGAAGCATGCTGAATCTCCCTTGACTTATCTACCGGGCGGGAGTAGAATACTCGTGTTGGTAGAGAGACAGCAAACCAGGATCTCCTCTGGGAGTATAAACTCTGATAACCAAACTCATTTTATGACAGACACAACATGCACTCAGGAATGCGCCTGCCAGGTAGATCCGTGGCAGGGTTTCAAATCCGGCGTATGGCAGGATACCGTCAACGTTCGTGATTTCATTCAGCAGAACTACACCCCCTACACCGGCGAGGGAGACTTCCTTGCCGGCCCCACCGAGGACACCCTTGCCCTGTGGGACGAAGTGAAGGATTTGATGAAGAAGGAAATCGATGCCGGCGGTCTGCTCGACGCCGACACCGAAGTAGTTTCCACGATTGTATCGCACGGTCCCGGCTACATCGACCAGGCTCGCGAAAAGATTGTTGGTTTGCAGACAGACGCCCCGCTGAAGCGCGCGCTCATGCCCTTTGGTGGTCTTCGCATGGCCCAGAAGGCTCTGGAATCCTACGGCAAGCAGATGTGCCCGCACACCGCTGAGTTCTTCGGTCGCATCCGCAAGACCCACAACGAAGGTGTATTCGATGCCTACACCAGCGATATCCGCGCCGCTCGCTCTGCCGGTATCATCACAGGTCTGCCCGATGCCTACGGCCGTGGCCGTATCATCGGTGACTACCGCCGCGTAGCACTCTACGGCACCGACAAACTCATCGCCGCCCGCCGCAAGGACCTCAAGGATCGCGAAGCCGGTGTCATGACCGATGCCACCATCCGCCTGCGCGAGGAAATGAACGAACAGATTCGCGCCCTGGCCGAACTGGCAGAAATGGGCAAGAGCTACGGCTGCGACCTGAGCCGCCCCGCCACCAACTCTCGCGAAGCTGTACAGTGGACCTACCTGGGTTACCTCGCTGCCGTGAAGGAACAGAACGGCGCCGCCATGTCCCTGGGCCGTGTTTCCACCTTCCTTGACATCTACTTCGAGCGCGACCTGGCCGCCGGCACCATCACCGAAGCCGAAATCCAGGAACTCATGGACCAGTTCGTCATGAAGCTGCGCATGGTGCGCTTCATCCGCACCCCCGAGTACAACAGCCTGTTCTCCGGTGACCCCACCTGGGTGACCGAATCCATCGGCGGTATGGGCGAAGACGGTCGCACTCTGGTGACCCGCAGCTCTTTCCGCATGCTGCAGACCCTGTACAACCTGGGGCCGGCTCCGGAGCCGAACCTGACCGTGCTGTGGTCCACCGCCCTGCCCGAGGGCTTCAAGAAGTACTGCGCCAAGGTTTCCATTGAGACCTCCTCTGTGCAGTATGAGAACGATGACCTGATGCGTCCGTACTGGGGCGACGACTACGGCATTGCCTGCTGTGTGTCTGCCATGCGCATCGGCAAGCAGATGCAGTTCTTCGGCGCCCGCGCCAACCTGGCCAAGGCTCTGCTCTACGCCCTCAACGGCGGCGTGGACGAAGTGAAGGGCAAGCAGGTGACCCCGCCCGCACCGCGCTACGAGGGTGAATATCTCGAATACGACAAGGTGATGGCGCTCTTCGACAACATGCAGGACTGGCTCGCCAAGACCTATGTGGATGCCCTCAACATCATCCACTACATGCACGACAAGTACTGCTACGAGCGCATCGAAATGGCTCTGCACGACCCGGAAATTCTGCGCACCATGGCCTGTGGTATCGCTGGTCTCTCCGTGGCAGCCGACTCCCTGTCTGCCATCAAGTACGCCAAGGTCAAGTGCATCCGCAACGAAGAAGGCCTCATCACCGACTTCGAAACCGAGGGCGAGTTCCCCTGCTACGGCAATAACGATCCCCGCGTGGACGAAATCGCCGAAGCACTGGTGACCAACTTCATGAACAAGCTGCGCAAGCTGCACACCTACCGCGATTCCATGCCCACCCAGTCTGTGCTCACCATCACCTCCAACGTGGTGTACGGCAAGAAGACCGGCAACACGCCCGACGGCCGCCGCGCCGGCGAGCCCTTTGCCCCGGGTGCCAACCCCATGCACGGCCGCGACAAGAACGGAGCTGTGGCTTCCATGCTCTCCGTGGCCAAGCTCAACTACGATGACTCCCAGGACGGCATCTCCTACACCTTCTCCATTGTTCCCGGTGCACTGGGTAAGGACGAGGCCGAGCGCGAGACCAAGCTGGTTTCCCTGCTGGATGCCTACTTCGCCGCCACCGGCCACCACATCAACGTGAACGTGCTGGAGCGAGAAACCCTCATCGATGCCATGGAGCACCCGGAGAAGTATCCCCAGCTCACCATCCGCGTGTCCGGCTACGCCGTGAACTTCATCAAGCTCACCCCCGAGCAGCAGCGTGAAGTAATCAGCCGTACCTTCCACACACGCTGAAGCTGATTCAGTTTCAACCCAGAACCGGCAGCAATCAACGAAAGTTGATTGCTGCTGTTTTTTGTATCCGTTTTCTTGCATCCGGAGTAAAAATATGCTAGAGTATCACCACTCCCATGAATACACCCGAACTCCACTTTTTGGGCTGGAACAAGCCCGCCATCGAACTCGTTGCAACAAAGTTGCTGAACCATCTGGAGAACGAAGAAACCGCTGCTCAGTATCGCCGTGCCACCGTGGTAGTCCCCACCGCCGAAAGCGGCCGCCGTCTGCGCGAATACATGGCAGAAAACGCAAAGAATAAGGCTCTTCTTTTACCCAGAATCATCCTTGCCGGGCAACTTATTTCAGTAAAAGGGGATAATATAGCCACGGAAGAAGAAACTCTGGCGGCATGGTTGCAGGTTCTCTCAGCGGAAGGAACAGACCCGGTGGCACAATACGCCCCGCTCATTCCCCGCCGCCCGGAAACACACCGCGAGCGCTGGACAGTGGGCGTGGCGCACAAGCTAATGGCCCTGCGCTCCCGGCTTGAGCAGGAAGAGGTGAGCATCAACAAGGTAACCCACCTGCTCCAGACGCAGGAGGAAGCGCTGGACACGGAACTCAGTCGGGCAGCAGCCCAGTCCGACAGGCTCCGCAAGAGTCTGGTTGCCCGAAAGGCAATCGTAAGCAAGGAACAAGTTCGCTGGCGAAAACTAGGGGAAGTTTTTTCCGCGGTTGATGCATGCATTCGCCGCAATTCGCCCCGGATTCTCACCAGAAGCGAAGCCATCAGCAAGGAAATCAACAATCCTCTCAATATCTGGCAAGGCAGTCTGATAATCATTGCCTGTCTGCCGGAACTCTCCCCGCAATTGGAGCGTTACCTGCTCAACCTGATTGAAAAAAGAGCTTGCGACGTGCAGATCTGGATGAATATTCCCAAAGAAGAAGCAGTTCATTTCGACTCCATGGGACGGCCGAAGGAAGGCGTGTGGAGTAACCGGGATATTGATATACCTCAGGCTGCCTCAACTAACGGCACCGAGCCGTGCCAATCCACCATTCACCTGCTTAATGATGCCGACTCTATGGCAGAAAAGGCCAGAGAACTGGCGGGAGGCTTCGACTCCGACAATGTTGTCATCGTCACAGGAAACACAGACTATACACCTGCGCTCATCAGCGCATTTGCAGAGAATAGCAAATGGCAGTACAAATCACCGGAGGGACGCAGCCTGCAAACCACCTCAATCGGCCAGTTGCCGGATTTGTTGGCAGATTATTGCTCTGCACGTCAGGATTTCTTCAGCAATGCGACAAACAATGCCGGCATGATTGAATTGAATGCTTTTGTGGCCTTGTTAACCAACGGTGCATTACAGCAGATTCTCGGTGCCGACCCGGAAATTCAGGCCACATTGCAGCGCCACATAGAGCATATACGTGAAATCTTGCTGCCTGCCTCGGTAGAACGGCTTTGCCATTATCTGCATCCGGATACGATTCTTCCCGAAAATGATTACCGCGAATTCGCTGAGCTGGCAAAGAAGCGAAATATCAAATGCTATGAGTTTGCCTGCAAGGCAGCCGATTTTGCACAAGCCTTCTGTAACTCGAAAACCCTACCTGATCAGCTCGGTTTCCTTGCAAAGAAACTCTCTGCCCATTTCGTGGACGGGGCTCTCCGCAAGGCAGCCTCCTGTCTGAGCAAGACAATAAAACTGCTCACCTCCCGTATATTCTCATCCCATATCAAGAATCCAGTCTTGATTCTGGAATTATTACGCTACATGGCCAGAAACTCTTCTGCCTCCTTGCAGCTTACTGATGGAGATACACTATATTCAGGAGACATTCTGGGCTGGCGCGAGCTTACCTTTGCGCAGGGACGCAGAGTCATTATTGCAGCCATGCACGATGGCTGCATCCCGGAACCGGTTCAGGAAGATGACTTCCTGCCGGAATCCCTCTGCAAGGAACTGGGCATAAGGAATGAAATATTCAGAACTGCACGAGACTCCTATCTATTGACAGCGCTCCTCCACAGCCGCAAGGCAGGAGATGTGCATTTTCTTCTTGCCCGCCAGAACCCGGATGGCACGCCTACCGCTCCCTCTACACTATTGCTGCGATGTGAAACGGAGCTTCCGCAGCGTGCCCGGCTTCTCTTTGCCGAATCATCCGTGGTTTCCGAACAACCGCTCGTACCTCTCTGTCCCCTGCGAGTTGCCGAAAAGGGGCCGGAACAAAATGGCAAAATTTCACCGGGAATGCTGGAAAACATCTCTCAGTTGTCAGCCCCTGTTGCCAATCCCTTTGCGGACAAAACGCGTACCTATTCACCTTCTTCCTTGAGCGGCTTCCTGCAATGCCCTCTGTCGTTCTGGCTCAATCATCTTTTTGGGTTGGACGCAGGCTGCACCTACGATGATGATAAGAGCGAGCTGGAAAGCAATGAATATGGCACCCTCATGCATGCTGTGCTCCAGCACGTTGTCGAAGACGTACCCAGTCTTGAAAAGCTCGAGGCCTTGTTCCCGAAGGCCGCAGATACCCAGACGCTCACAGCGCAGCTGACTCAGTATGCGTTGAAAACTGCCGCCGATGAATGGAGCAAGGTGTACATGACCGGAAGTGCGAGAAACACGCAGCCACTTCCTCTTGAAATTCAGCTCCGCAACATTGAAAAAACACTGCAGGACTTCGCCTGGCGGCATGTGCTGGACCTCCAGGCAGGCTGGTGCAACATCTGCTGCGAACGGAAACTGAAACCCACCCTCACGCTGACAAACGGAGAAACGGCCAGGTTCAGCATGGTTGCAGACCGAATCGACTACAACGCCAAAACCAGACGCTGGCGCATCATCGACTACAAGACATCTCCCGATGACAAGAAGCCGCTGAAAGTTCACTTTGATGAAGTGAAGAATGGCGAGCAATCCCCCTTCTTCCGCTTCATGAATAGCGAGGAATATCCGTATCCCCTCGTTTCTGCAAAGTTCGGTGCTAATGGGGATATCACCAAATATTACCGCTGGAAGGACGTGCAGCTCATGCTCTATACATTCGGGCTGCGCAAGCTCAACGCTGCCGAGCTGAGTCCGGAATTACCGGCTGAATCACTGGCTGATGTCATGCCTGATTTATTCTACTACAACCTGCAAAGCAAAACCCAGCGGATGGAATGCTTCCCCTTGATTGAAGACGGAAAGCTCACGCAGATTCCCGGTCGAGGGAAACAAATTGGGCATTTCTGCCTGAGTCCCGAGGAGATGCTGGCTAGTGCTTTGCAGACCGTAGATTCTGCCATACGCATGATTCGCGCCGGGGTGTGTCTCTTCTCCGCCGAAGCGCTCCAACTCAAGAACCGCCCGTTCTCCAAGCTCTCCGACGCTACATATGACAAAAACGCGCCTCGTTTCGGAGCCATCTCACAGCAAAGCGATCCCCGCTCCATGTTTGCCCTGCCCCAACTCAACATCTGAAGCCCTCTTTCTACCCACCATGTCTGCTACTGACACACACAAATTGATTTACCACACCACCTGCACACGCATTGAAGCCTCAGCCGGCACTGGAAAAACCTACCAGCTGGCATCCCGCTACATTGCGCTGCTTATGCTGGGAGTTGACCCCAAAACTATTGTCGCACTGACCTTCACACGCAAAGCCGCGGGCGAATTCCGCAACCGCATTCTCCACGCACTGGCAGAAGGTGCATGCGATGTAAGAGACGACAAAACCCAGCGCAACGTACTGGCTTCCAGAATCTGGCAGGTGTGGAGTGGTCTTGAGCAGTCTCAGAAAGACACATGGACCGAATCCGCAAACAACATTCCCCTGCTACCGGCCACCACCCCCATTGTAAAACTTGCCGCCAGTCTCGGAAAATACCCGGAGGATTTATACGCTTCTCCAGATGGAGCCGAACTGAGGGAATACCTGAAACTGCCAGAACAAAGTCCCAGGGAGTTTGCTCGTCTGCTCAGGACCATGGTCATGGCCATGTCCGACCTGGAGCTCTCCACCATCGACAGCTTCTTCAATACTTTGGTCTGCGGCAATTGTCTGGAACTAGGAGTCAACAGCGTCTCTCCCCTTGCGCCTGAAAATGAACAGCCTGCTCGCAGAAGCACAATTAATGATTATCTGGCAGCTCACACGGCCGAAAAAGAAAAGCGCGATGCGTTCCTCAAGACATTTGCAGAATTAACGGGCGGCAAAGGAGGCCGCACCATTGCCAAACTTGAGCAGGAACTCCAGAACCACCTTTCCCTTTACCGTGAAAATCCCTGTGTCGACGCATGGGAAAATGATACCGCCTTCAAACAACAATGCGCGGTAAATTTCTCCGCGCTCTCCGCCGATGAAGCAGACGCATGGAACCGGAAAGCCTACGAGCTCCGTACGCTCCTCGGGCGTTTCAAGGATTCGGATTTTGAATCTTATGTTTACTCCGGGCTCAAGAATCTGGCAGCACAGAAGACCCCGCTCTCAAAGGCCCTCAATAAATGGCTTCCAAAGGATCTGGATACTCACAGAGAATTCTCTGAATTGCTGCTCGAACTGTATCAGGCTTTTGAAAAAAAAGTCTCCATGACGAACAGTCTCTCTGCAGCTGCGGACAGGGCAGAATTTCTCTCTGAAGAAATATATGAAGTCAAGGCTGACAAAGATGCTATTTCTACGCTCATCACCAAGCTCCGGAAGCAGAACTTCACCCCGACAAAGGTCACACAACGCATCGCTGATAAAATACAGCAGATGCAACGCAACGGCATAGATGACATCATAGAAACAGCCTATTATCTAAGCAAAAACCTGCCCGCCAAATGCCTGTACGACGCAAAAGTTCGTACACGCAGCCTGTACACCCTGCTTCGCGACTATGCCGATGCCTACGAACAAAGGATTTCCACCACCGGAGAGTTCTCTTTCGATGACATTGCCCGCAAAGCCCGCGAACTCATGACCAGGGAATGCGAAACCGAAGAAGTGGACAATTCGGCCTATTGTCGTGAACACCTGGCTATTCGCACCGGCAAGAAATATCTGCACTGGATGCTGGACGAGTTTCAGGATACCTCTGATGATCAATTCCAGACCCTCAGCCCTGCGCTGGAGCTCATCATCAGCGACACTCTCGTCCCCTTCACCTCGGAACACCCTCGCCCCCTGCCCCCCTCGCTCCTGCCTTTCCATGAAGACAACGAGCACTATGTGGCGGAAGGGAGTCTCTTCGTAGTAGGCGATGAAAAGCAAGGCATCTATGGTTTCCGCACAGGCGAATCGAAATCATTCCATACCCTGCGAACCGATTCCACTTGGAGTGAGCCGGTCAAGGGCGCTCCGCTCACAAAAAGCTATCGTTCCGCTACCACAATCATGGGCAAGGCTGGCTTTGTGAACGATGTATTCAAACGTCTGCACGAAATAGAACGCGGTGATTGCAGCGACAATGCCGTCAATCTCACTGATTTCACAAAACACGAATCAGCAAAAACAAGCACTGGCTATGTGGAGATTCAGGTAGTAGCTCAGGAAGAGGATGAAGAAACTAATGAGGAGCTTTCCATAAACACCTGTGCGTACATGGCTATCAGCAATGTGCTGCGAAGGCTCACCACGGAGGAAAAGCACCCCATCAACGGCATGAGTATCGGTATTCTGACGCGCACCAACACCGAAGCGGAAGCCCTGGTGAACCATCTTCGCAATGACATGCCGAAACTCCCCGTGCTGCTTGTCAAGGATACCCTTTCGGCCACATTCTGCCCGCTGGGCGAGATGCTCCACCACCTCTTCCGCTGGCTCGCCCACCCTCACGAAAAGACATCCTGCAGTATTCTGAAGGCCTCCTTCATGCACTATATATTCGCAGACGTCGAAACAGATGACCAGGCGTGGCTCAACCTGCGCAATGAACTGGAAAACAGAGGTTACACGCAACTACTGGACAGCATACTCTCACACTTCCCCATCAGCTCGCTGAGCAACGAACAGCAAGAAGCGCACAGGCAGGTCATGACCACATGGCTCAACACGGCTCGAGCATTCGATGCAGCTGGCGGCACTCTGGGAGATTGGCTTCGCCGCATCTCATCCCTCAGCACTCAAGGTGTTGCCTCCTCTCGCTATGTGCAGGTCATGACCATGCACAAGAGTAAAGGGCTGGAGTTCGATGCCGTCATTCTGCCTTTCATGTCAAATGACGCTATCGACAGTGAGGAAGACCTCACCTATTTCCGGTCAGCAGATGGCAGCTCTATCCTGCTTTCTCCCGGCAACAAGGATACACGCCCCCAGTTCTGGCCCGGAGCCTTCGACAATCAGACCGCGCTGTGGAAACAAAAACGCAGCCAGGAGGCCTACAACCTGTTCTATGTTGCCATCACGCGCGCCAAATATGCCAATTATATCCTTGTTAATGGTGGGGCGCTCATCGATAGAGGCAATCCTACGGCTCGAGCACGCTCGGAATCCGGTCTGATTCGTCGAGCATACAACGGCAAGCTGGAGGAATACACAGAAACCGAACTTCTCACGCCTCCTGAAGGATGTGAAACATGGTACGACCAGCTCAAAACCAATGATTCTGAAGCTGACACCCTGGGCTTATCCGAAGCTCCCGCTCCGCTGGGGGCGGCAGTGCCGCGCCGCAAGCGAGTCACCCCCTCCACCCTGGCCAAGGCTGAGGACAAGCAGGCTGAGGAACCGGAGACTTCCGGCAACCGCTCCCGCGTAGACTACGGCGAGCTCACCGCCGCGGAATTCGGCAAACTGGTACACGCTGCGTGGGAGGAAATCATCTGGCATGATTCCACCCTGCCTGTCTGGAAGCAGAAGGAAAAGCCACGTACCCTGCCTCAGAGCGTGGTCTACAACGCCCTTCAACAACCGGAGGTGGCCGCACTCTTCACCAGCAAACCCGGCCAGGAGGTCTACAACGAACAACCCATCGTGGCTGTCACCGATAAAAACGAATGTCTCTCCGGCACCATCGACCGCCTCGTCCTCACCGTCGATGACCACGGCAAGGTCACTGCCGCCCATATCATCGACTTCAAGACCAACCAGCTCGACCCCGACAAAAAGGAATCGTACGATGAGCTGAAGGAGGAATACGAGGAACAGATGACCGCCTACCGCGAACATGTGGCCGATGCCCTCGGCATCCCCGAATCTGCCGTCGCCGTCTCCCTGCTCTCCTGCCCGCTGGGAGTGAAAGCAAGGATAGTCCCCTGCTGATAAAATGCAACCCCACACGGAAGCCCGGGCCTCACCCCCCGGGCTTCCTGCTGCAGGCTGTCAATCAGCGAGGTCTCATACCAACACTATAATACCTCCTTTAAGCCCATTCAAGCTCGAAAACAGCCTCCTGTCGAAGCTGTCGAAGCACGGGACTTCAGTCCCGCCTCTTTCCCCTGCCACCAGGCAGGAATGAGAAAGGGTAATAACAGGCCGCTCTCCATATCGTGAACGCAAGAGGGAGATTTCAGCCACCATCGAACGCCTCGTCCTCACAATCGCAGCCCACGTTTTTCGTGAATCCGACGACGCCGTCTCCCTCCTGTACTGTCCCCTCGGCATCCCCGACAAGACCCGAATCTATGCAGCCGCAGAGATGAATAAGCAAGATGAACAACAGAGAATAGATAGAAACGCAAGTTAAAGCGATTATTCCTTCATTGCAAGCAAAAAAATCATGCAACGAAGGAATCTATTAAAGAAATATGTTTACTCAGACTTAATCAATCTACTGTACATTTTAAGCAGCTGCTCCACTCGCTCCATATCGTTGGAAAACTTAAGTCCGTACGCTTTGTCAACCACTGCATCAAGTTTGAGATGAGCCTTATACAGAGGGGTTGTTTTCATTAGAATAGGATCATATAGCTCGGCAAGGGTATTTCCTTTAAGCTTCTCCCGCTCGGCAAGTACTGCAGATGCGGCTTTCTCAATAGACTTCCGTTCCTTATCTCCACATTCAGGCCATGGGAATGTATTGTACACGATTTCCTTGGAGTACCGATAACGGGATTCGAGTCTCCCTGCAACCATCCTCATCCACGCCATGTGCATAGATGAAGATAAAACACCAAAATGGAACAATGAGGCATTAGGAATTATCTGAGCAGCATCACTCGCTATAACTCTCTCATTCATAAATCCGATAGGAATATAAAGTCGATTTTCAGAGGAAACACGCGGCACTATCAGATAATCAGAATAAGGGTGCGCAATTTGAGCAAAAATAGCTGGAGTTTTTGCATAGTCTCTTGTCGTCTTCGCTGAACTAGCCAGTCGAACTGCTTCAACCGCAGCTATACGTTCCTTTAAAATCTTACTATCTCGCATAATATCAAATGGCTCATTGTGTAACCAAATGCAATAGCGTTGCTTACCATGTAAAAATTCTTTAGCTCCAATGTATGGGCGAATAACAGAGTCCAGTTTAGGTTCTAATGCCAGAATTCGCTCTCTATCATCGGGAGTCAACTGAAAATGATTATTATCTCTCGGCTGGCTGCCATTTCTTATTTCCGGGACATCACAGAGAGGCTTCTTTCGGGCCTCAACGTACATACAAGTTCCAGCATGCAAATACGGACTTATACTTGTCACTAATTTCTCCTCTGGTTCTCCCTGTATATTGAGATATGAATAGAGCTGCTTTACCTTCCTTTCTCGTAAAGAAAATCCCACTATAACACAATATACGGCAGCTTTACCCCTAGCCTCATTGCTCCACTTAAATGTCCGATGAGCGAAATTGAGTTTTATGCCATAATCCCTCAACAAAACTCCCCATAAAATAGAAACCTGAGCTCCTTGACATATAGAGTTAGTGGACACAAAGGCAACTTCTATATGAGTCCCTTGGATATACTGAGCTGATTTTATATACCAACATGTTACATAGTCCAAATCCTGCACATCCTTAATATCGCCAAAAAGCTTTTCCACCTCTTTTTTTTGAGTGCAACCCTGCGGCATCATTCGAGCGCCAATAAAAGGGGGATTTCCCAAAATATAACTTAGCTTCTCGTTCGACACCACAGAATTCCAATCAATCGAGAGAGCGTTAGCACATACTATATTGGAAGAATTATCCGTCAATGGTATACGTGTATAGGTCCTACCAAAATAGTTACTAATCTCTATATTCATGAGATGATCCATCAACCACATTGCGACACGGGCAATTTGTGTGGGAAACGCCTCTATCTCTATTCCATAAAACTGAGCCACACTAATCTTACACAACTCTGTTGCATCTAACAATAACTGGTTATCCGTCTTTATCTCTTTAATTAACTGCAATTCGAGCAAACGCAGCTCTCGATATGCTATGATGAGAAAATTTCCGCAACCGCAAGCAGGATCCAAAAAAGTCAAGGATGCTATTTTTTCATGAAACTCTCTCAGTTTCTTTTCTTTGTTTGTTTTCAGCATTCTCAACTTTTCGAATTCATCATACAACGAATCTAAGAATAGAGGCTTAATGACCTTAAGGATGTTTTCCTCGCTAGTGTAATGCACTCCGAGCCTACGACGAAGCTCATTATTCATAACACTTTGGAACATAGCACCGAATATAGCAGGTGATATTTTACTCCAATCCAAGACACAGCACTGCAACAGCTGATCACGCATTTTAGAGTCAAACGCAGCAAGATAAATTGGGCGAGCAAAAACGCCACCATTAATATAAGGAAACTTGTTAAGCACACAATCTAATGTACTCATTCGATGGGAGACTGGTGTATTAAGCACTTGAAAAAGTTCCGCTAACTTTACGCCTAAATCACTACCATCTTGGGCAGTTCGTGTTTCTATATAATTGTGGAACAAATCTCTCTCAAATATGCCCGTATCGTCAGAAAACAAGCAAAACAAAATTCGAACCAACAAAATCTCAGAGTCTCGTTCAGGATACCGTGCATCTTTCAATCTGTCGTAAAGCTTTCCCAGCAACTCAGCAGCCTGGACATTAACCGGCAGTTCAGGCTGCCGGATTGACTCCTCGTATCCAGCGAGATAGTAAAACAAATGGATATGCTCTTGTAATTGTTCCAACCTAAATTGGATGCATTCACCATCTCTCTTCATGTCATAGAAATGCCAATTCTCAAAATCACATATCAATATGACATCGGGAGTTTCGTAATGAGATAATGTTTCAGCATAACGACGTGCTTGTTCATAGGCTTTGGACAAATCCTTTCCTCTGGATTTCATCTCTATTAGGATTTTACCCTTCCATAACAAGTCAATGTACCCTTTACCTCCATCCAAACAACTCACCTGATGTTCAAATACAGCAACTTGTTTTCTATTTATACCTAATACATTAAAGAAATCTATAAGAAAAGCTTGGGCATCTGCTTCTTCTCTTGTAGTATCCTTCCAATTTTGTGCAAATTGTGCTGATCTTGCATTAATTTCATTCTGAGACAATGTAGTTTTCATAATATTTTGGCTTACTATTATTTGAACAGGACTCCACCGTACACTTTATGCGCGTGAACATTAGTAACATTTCATCATCCCCTCTCCAGATACGCCAGGGCATCGGCGCAGATGGGGGAGTCGGTGGGGTGGCCGGGGCCGTATTTATCGGAGGAACGGGAGATAATTTTGTAGATGAAGGAATTATGCTCGGCGGGAACGATCTGCATGGAGCGGGTGCGGGCGCGTTCTTCTTTCACAAAGAGGTTGCCGGGGGTGTGCATGGACTGGGGGTTGTGCACCTTGTAGGGCTCGATGCAGACGGCTTTGAGCATTTCGCGACCGTTTTCCTTGCGGCTGCGGATGACGATGTAGTCCTCGGCATTGCAGATATGGGCAGAGAGCAGATTGCCGCCTTCGGTGGTATTAAAACCGTTGGAGTAGCGCTTGCCGGCTTTGGTCAGTTTCTTTTCAATCACCTCCCTGGGGTTCAGCACGTTCACGCGTCCGCTGTCGTAGCAGAGCAGCAGGCGGGAGTTTTTCTTCTTGAAGGCAGTGGTCACGGGGATGTTAAACAGGGTATCGGCATCCTGGGCCGGGGCTTTCTGCTGGGAGACTGTACCATCTGCATACAGGCTGATGTGGCGCCACACGGTGGCATCCTCATCGCGGGCGGGCGGCTGCTCCACCAGCAGCTGGCTGCCCGTGGCAACGGGCTGGGTGGGCTCGGCGGTATCCGGCAGATCCACCACGGGCGCGGGGGCGGGTATGCTATCCTCTGCAGGCAGATTTACCCCACAGCGCTCGCAGACAAAATCCGTGATTTCCGGGCCATGCAGCTCACGCACGGAGTTGGAGCAGCGGATAAAGAGTTCATTCCCCTTATACCACACGGGGCGCTTTGCCGGGCTCACATGCAGGAAGCAGACAATGCGCCCGGCGCTGTTCTGGCGCAGCTCCACCCTGACTCGCGAGCTGGCAAGAGAGCCCAGACTTTCGGCAATGGTATGGGTGAACTTCAGCTTAATCTTATCCTCTGACTGGTCATACAGGAACTTATCCTCGTTACTGGAGTTGATGTATTGAAGATCATCGTTGATGCCGCGGATGGTGCCATCGTCATAATACCCGATGCAGAGCAGACCGCCCTCTGCATTCATGAAGCCTGCCACCTGACGCATAATTTCGTAGCCCAGCTGGCTGTCGATATCCAGCTCACCCTTGCGGGTGTAGACAAATGAGCTCTTGTATTCCAGCTTCTGTCCTTCCTGCCCCAGGATTCCCTCGTCCTCCAGGAGAGCTATGCGGCGGAACTCGGCGGGGTCCACCGTACCGCTGGGATCAACCAGCACCAGCCAGCCCTTGGTGGTAAATCCCTTCACCCGCAGGCTGAGCTTATCGCCCACGCTTTCCTCTATCTCCCCCTGCGGGTAATAACGGTGCAGCAAGCTCTCTACTGAATCTTTCACAATGTAGTAGACTCGACCATCGCGAGTCTGCGCTTCGTTGCAGATTTCGAAATCATAGATTTCACCTTCCCGGAGCTGCGAGGGGCGGCGCTCCAGCGGATTTTCAAAGAGAAGATGATTGCCTTCCACCTCGCGGACACGCAGGGAAAGGCGCTCTCCCTTGCGATAAGTACCCGGCGCAACATTCAGGAAATGCCGGAAGCCGCATTCATCTGCCACCTGGTAAGCAGGCAAGGGCTCATCCTTATAATCACGCTCGCCAGGCAGTGCCGCCACAGTGAAATCATAGCACTGACCAGCCTGGTATTTGGAGCGCAGAATGGAGCCGACATCCTGCGACAGAATCGGGAACGTAGTTGTGTAACCATAGCGGTCCACATTAAAGCGCTGCACCTTGCAGGGGATAACCCTGTTCCGCAGGTCGGAGGGCTCCCAGGACGCCTGAAACGGCAGCATCTTCACGCGAAAAAACCACTCGTCATCCTCATAGCCGGGAATGGTTTCCATGCCATTGTAGCTCAGAACAAAATACGATTCGCCGTTATAACACACCATCCGGCTTACCTTGAAATCATAGACCTGCCCCTTTTCAAAAATCATATCGCGCAACCTTGGTTAGCTGTTCTATTATCTTACATTTTCCCGCTCATGGCAAGCCGAAACGCCGGCAAAAAAACTATTTCAGAAAAAGGCACAATGAGCCTCTTGACAATCCGTGAAAATGTGGTATACAAATCACGTACGCGGCATGAGCAGCGTGCGTCTGTCTATCAAATCCAAATCAAACTGTTTATCATCATTGTTATGAATACTACCTCTATTGCGGCAGGAGCCGCTGTGTTGGCATTTCATTTGCCTTTCATCCGGAGCGGAGCTGTCGTTACCCGACACAACGCCTAAACTGAAAACGCCTGGCTTAGTCGACGCCATAGTGGCGTGAGCTGTGCCTGGGTCACGCAAAGAGTATACCTCCCTCTTGACTAACTGATATGAATACAACACAGAATACCCCGCAGGAACAGAAGCAGATAAGCCTCCAACTCGGCAGCCACAGCAGAATTGCCTTTCAGGTATGGGACGAAGAACGCGGAAGGTGGTTCAAAAGCGAATCCCTCGCCCCGTTGAGCGACCGCGATATCCCCAGGCCAAAGCAAAAGTACATTCTGGAGAGGGCCGCGATGGGAGGATGCAGATCGCGCCTAGTGGAAATACCGGAAGACGCCCCGGTGTTCAGGAACATGGAGCAGCTCAGCAGCCTGATCTGGCATAACAAGGGGCTTATCCTGGGCGTAGAAACAACTCATGGCAGCATCGTCCGCATCCGGGAGCTGAGCGCCATTCATCACCAGTTGCCTGCCTATATTCCTGCTCTGTATGCTGAATCCACGACCAACGCCGACGAAAAGGCTCTGGAGGAGTACCGGAGGCGGATAACGCAAAGTCCGGAAGTAAGCGAAGATTTCCCGTGGTATTCCGATAACTTCTGGAATGGTTTTGTGGGCGGAGATACCGAGCTGTGGCTTTCCGGCAGCGAAAAATGGGTAAAAGTCGGCGCGCTGGAGTTCCCGGTCTGTGCGAAATTGGAGAACAAATTCCTCACAATGGAACGCGAACACGGCTACGGAGGCGCCAGGCAGAACGAAGACGGAGAGCTGCAATTCGGATGGTTTCCCGTGCTGTACAGGCTGGAGCTGGAGTCTCCCTGTGAGTTCCAACTCAGGGCAGGATACAGAAACGCAGCCGATATCACCCTCACCGTACGAGCAGGAAACCGCTGATAACTACCACTCATCCCACACCTGTGAGCAAAAAAATGAAAACACCTGTGAGTCAGAACAAGAAGCGCCCCCGTCAACAGGAAGCAGTCCATAATGCACCAGAGGAAATTTCACAGGCTCAAGCCCAGTGGCAAGCGGAGCAACTCACGCCTTGCCTGTACCTGTTCTATGGCTATTCCGACGGACACGACCAAAAGATGACCACAATCGATATTACCGGCTACAAACACCGGAAATTTTTGCACAGGTCTGACCTTAAGCCCGGAAAGAGACTCGAGTGCTGCTATGTGCCGGGATTTGCCCGCTGGGCGCAGAAGAAGGCTCTGGAGAACATGAAAGAAAAACCGGTGCAGGAAATAGAAGAGAGCGAAAGCGACTACCGCGCATTTCGGACGGCCCTCGTGATGCGCCGTTTCTTATAAAAACCTCCAGCGCAACAAGCCCCCTACCCTCTACTATTCAACAAATAGCTCTCACTATTTAGCAAAGAGCCCTTTTCAACACCACCTCCCCCCCCTATTCTATGAACACCATGAACAGCGAATCCGAACTCGGCAACAAGCTCATTGCGGCAGCCGAACGCGGCAATGTCAGAGAGCTCCTCAACAGCCTGTACAAAGGAGCACACATCAACGCCCGGGATGCAGACGACTGCACGGCCCTGCACTACGCAGCAAATCATAAGAACCCTGAGCTGGTGAAGATACTGCTGGAGCGAGGTGCAGATGTCCATGCACAAGACACAGAAGGACGCACCCCCTTATTCTACTGCGAAACGGCGCAGAGTGCCGCACTTCTGATACAAGCCGGGGCCGATGTCGATGCTATAGACAACGAAGGAAACGCCCCCATTCACACCGCCGCAGCTATACGCGGCAGAGCAGAAGTGCTTCAGCAGCTTCTGTCCGCCGGAGCCGGAGTGAGCGACAGGAACAAATATCTGCAGACTCCCCTGATGCGGGTAACAGAATCATCAGGTCCGGAAATGAGGAAGAAAATAGAAATGCTGTTATCCCAAGGTGCAGATGTGAATAGGAGCAATACGTATGGGCAAACCGCATTAACCCTCGCCGTACAGAATAAGTGCAATGCTGGGATTATCGGGCTTCTGATTGAATCCGGTGCTGATATTGAGCATGCAGACTCAAGCGGGAGTACAGCCTGGTGCTATGCCCTGGTGAATCACAAGCCGGAAATCATCAGGCTGCTCAAGCGCCACGGTGCTGGTGAACCAACACGTGAAAAAGTGCTGAACGCACGCCTCATCCACGCCATTAACCATGGCAGAACACCGGAGGCACTTGCAGCGCTGCAGCAAGGCGCATCTCCGGAAGCCTGCGATTACCGGAGAGTTCCGGCCTTGCGCCTTGCTGTCTGTCTGGATGGCGATACCCTTAAAGGACTGGAACCTGTCATCGTGGCTTTATTGCAAGCGGGCGCGAATCCGAATAGTGTCGGCTACAGATTGTTGGATGCTCCACCGCTTATCATAGCGGCGGAATTCAACTCAGTCTATGTACTGAGGCGCTTATTGGAAGCAGGCGCAAAGGTCGATTCCCGGGACACGGACGGGTGGACACCGCTGATGAGAGCCGTGCAATTCAATGCCCTGGAATGCGCGAACAGCCTGCTCGCAGCCGGTGCCAATCCGAAGCTCAGAAATTATGAGAAGGAAACGGCACTGGATATCGCCATCAAACACCAGGCAAAGGATTGCCTGCAACTGCTGCAACGGGGTATACCGTATGATGCACCGGAGCCGGCTCCCGCAGCAACCCCGGAAGCAGCCATGTGCTACGCCATCAGATACGGCGATATCCCCCGCATGGAAGCAGCAGAACAAGCCGGGTGCAGCATCAACGCCCCGCTGCACGATGAATGGTATGGAGAAATCTCCCCACTGCTGCTGGCAACCCGTCGCAACCAGATTCTGTGTCTGCGTCGGCTTCTGGCAAAAAGGTGCCGCATGGAGGGCGATGCCTACCGTCTGCTGCAGTGGGCTCTGACCAATGAAAGCGAATCGTGCCTGCTTGCCCTGTTTGAAGCAGGTGCGTGGGAACAGCTCACCCCCGAAGAAGCCGGAAAATTCAACCATAGACTCAACCATTCCTTTTCCTCAGCATGCAAACGAATTGCAAGAAAATACATTCACCACTGACCCCGCAACCCAATATGCCCAGCAAACAAACCCGACCTTTCCGCAGTATCAGCATTCTGGTACCACTCAATCCACCCGCCTCGCAGGAGAAGCGGCAGCGCAACAAAAAACTATACTACCTGCTGCGATGGCTGCGGTACGGGCTGCACCGCGGACAAGGCAACTCATACTGCTGGATTGATCCACAGGATGCCCCGCCCACCATGCCGCACGGTGCCTACCGGCTGAGCGCTCAGCTTCAGTCGAAGCTCGAGGATTTTCTCCACTCCTCCCGGTTTACCGATTTTATTGCTCGCATGAAGGCAGAAGCCATAGCTCCGGCGGTGTACCTGGTGGAACACAAGACCAACGGAGAAGATGTTGCGCTGCCGCCCATCTGCATCTGCGGGAGCCAGCCGAGCCCACTCCCCCTGCCCATCCCTATGACCGGTACCGAAATCGCCCTTTTCCACACCCCCTGCTTTGCCCGTCAAATGCTGACCGCACCGCTCGATAAGCCTGTGGATGAATACCCTGTAGAATAACCACCCCTTATGAAGCAAAAGAGACTGAGATACACCCGCCCGATGACGAAACGAGAGCGCTTCGTCCTGCGCCGCCAGCTTGAGGAACAGGCCGAAGGGGTGCGGCGGAAAGAAGCAACCATAGCGGCCTACCTGGATAGCATCCGGCAGCGGGCATGGAGCGTGCAGAGCGACGATGAAATCCGAGCCTTATGTCGCGAGGTGTGGAGCAGACGACACTACTGCTCCGCAGCCATCAGCCTGACCAACCAGATTCTGAAAGAACGCCGCGAAAGAAAAGAGCTTACTCTATATTAACGCAAGCGAGCCAAAGGCTCATGAAACTTTCAAATTGTCCATTGTTCATCATCCCTTGTACATCTAATAGGATTGATAATCGTTCCAATCTGTGCTAACATACGGGCATGACAGCAGCCTCTGTATCTGGTCTTGTTCATTCAGTAGAATCCTGCGGCACGGTCGATGGGCCGGGCATCCGCTTCATAGTGTTCCTTTCCGGCTGCAGCCTGCGCTGCCAGTACTGCCACAACCCCGATACTTCATTCAAGCGCCTGGGCAAAGAACGCAGCGTGGAAGATATGCTGGAGGAAATCAGCCGCTACGCCAGCTTCCTGAAAAACGCGGGCGGCGGCGTCACCGTCAGCGGCGGCGACCCGCTTTTCCAGCCGGATTTCACACGCGCCCTGCTCCGTGGCTGCAAGGAAATGGGACTGCATACCTGCATCGACACCTCCGGCCACCTCGGCTGCAATGCCGATGACGCCCTGCTGGACGATACCGACCTGGTGCTGCTGGATATCAAGGCGTGGAATCCGGAGCAATACAGGATTGTCACCGGGCAGAACCTGCAACCCACCCTGGACTTTGCCGAAAGACTGGCAGCCAAAGGCATTCCGACGTGGTTGCGCTATGTACTGGTGCCCGGTCTCACCGACCAGCTGGACGACATTACCGCCCTGGCGCGCTTCGCCGCAGGCCTGGGTAATGTGCAGCGTGTGGATGTGCTGCCCTTCCACCAGATGGGCAAGTTCAAGTGGAGCGAACTGGGCCTAAACTACAGTCTTATGGAGCTTGAACCGCCCTCCCCTGAACGCACCAATGCCGTGCGCGCCATCTTCCGCGAAAACGGCTTTGCTGACTGTACCCATTGAGCCATGCCTCTTTTCTTCCGTATAACCGGAGCCTTGCTGCTGGCGGCGTTCCTCTACCTGGGAATCAGCCTGCAATTTGTGGATGCCGGGGAGTCCTGCAATGAAGAATGCCTGGCAGCAGACAGAATCTGGCTGCTGTGGTATGATTTGGGCGCCATCCTGTTCTTTACAGGAGCTATCGCCCTGCCCCGGTGGAGCAATCTGCTTCTGTTTCTCGCAGGATTCATGCTCATTCACCCGGGCATCATCCTCTTTTACAGCGTCTGCGGGCATGAGACATATGGGCTATACCCCCTATACTGGCTCGGCGGCTTCATCGCCTGGTTCATCATGAGCACCATCCACCTCAGTATCAGAAGCATCGAGTAAAGTATAATTCCACATGGCAGACGTTTCGCTCACATTGTTTTCCTGCATCTCCTGAGCCTGCCGCGACAGGCAGGCATCCAGCCGCGCAGAAAACACACGCAGCACAGCCTGCCCGTCTGCTGGCTGAGGGGGGGACTTCCTGTTTGTCTTTCTGGGGAGTCTGATAGACTGTTTCGCTTATGTAGGGGCAAAGCCGGCGTGTATTACCATTTCCTTTGCCTTCATCGCGCCTTTTTTCACCTTGTTCGGGCTTCTGTGCGCCATCATTCCATACCGGATTATGGAAAACAAGGCGGGCTAATCGTGTGCTGCGGTCCAGACGTCGATGCCGGTTTCTTGTTCCCACTCCTGCATCACACGCTTAGCCTCAGGAGAAAGAACAGGTTCACCATCTCGAATCGGGGTCATAATCACCCCCTGGCAGATGAAGAGCCCCCATTCTACCCAAGGGGAAAAATAGAAACGAGTTCCCGGCTGTGCGATTTCCAATCGCTTGTTCAGCTCCGCATAGATGTGGGCAGGTTGCTCCCCTGCTTCCATATTGGTTGGACGGGTAGAAAAATAGTCTTGGCCACTCTTGTACTCGGCAAGCTGGAAGTTTCCCAGCCAGGGAACCAGCGCACGCACCCCACATACCAGAAGCCACGTCACCAGTACTCCCAGGTATATTCGTTTCACCCTGGTCATGGCTGACTTCCTCCCTTCTGGTTGATTACGACCAGCCAATTCTGCACAACCTTATCAACATCTGCCTTCGACCGATTTTTTCCCCAGCACAGAATCGGGTATACATGCACCAGCTCCACTCCTCCATCTACCAGAGGAACAGCATGAAAATGCTCATATGCAAGGCAAAACGAAGCAAAGGACATCCAAGCAACATAATAATCCGATTCCAGAGCTCGGTTGAGTTCTGCCACCTCTGCTACTGTCAGAGGGCGAGCCGGCAACCCGGCCACAGGAATACTCTCTCTTTCATACACAATTGGCGAACAGCATATTATCAGCTCGCCCAATACCCACGCCAGTGGTGCGAGTAATAACCAGCCCAGCATTTTCAAACAGCGTTTCATATTTGAACGATAGTAATAAACCAGCCATGATGTGTCAAGGGAATGTTCCTGCTGTAACTATTTTGTAACAAATTGGGTAGAGGCTGACTTCCATTCGAGGATTACTATTTACGTTTTTTTACTGCTCTGCCTGCACTAGACAATTACTGTGCTCTTGTCGTTCTACTCGCATTCACTAATTCAGGTGAATATATTTGCCCCCGAAGGACCTAAAAAAGCATTGACGAGCGAATATATACCGCCTATACTCCCCTCATTCACCATTTCTCTCGTTCTGATGCTCCGTAAAATTCACTTCCTTCTGTGTCCTGCTCTTCTGCTCTGTTCATGTGCAACAGTTATTTCCGGCCCAAGGGAAGAAATAGAAATCCGAACATCAGATCCTAACTCTCAGTTGATTATCAACGGCGTATCTCACGGATTCGGCTCCCAGACTGTCGCTTTAGAGAGAGACATAGACCATGTGATTGAAGTGATTCCCACAAAAGGCGCTCCGCGCAGAGCGAATGTGAATCCAAGAGCAAACGTTCTGATTATCATGAATGCTTTCCTCCCGGGGGGGTCCGTAGCCGCTATCATAGACTGGATAACAGGCGCCGCTTTTAATCTGGAACCAGACTGCGTTGAATTCGATTTCTCACGCCCTGACGGTAGCCAGCATCAAAATCTGTAGTTCTCATCAATTATCCACGCCGAGCCAGTTCGCTGGAGTACTGCTGCCCCAGTTCATCAGCATGCTCAATCACCCACTGACTCAGGCTGCGGGTTCCAACCGAGGCTCCAGTAACAGCCAGTCGATTCTGGCTCAGTCCATCTATTTCATCACGAGTCAGCACCACGTCCCCTACCAGTGCACCCAATAGCTTCGCGGTAAGATAACCAATGCCGGGTGGAACAGGCAACACTGGTCGCCACAAATTCATACTGCGAGCCAGCAAACTCCACATCTCGCGAAAAGTGTAGGTTTCGGTACCCACGGCATCAATAACACGGCTCCATTCCGTTGATTCCGCTTCATCCATCGCCAATTCTGCAAAATCCTGCACATGAATTGGTTGCATGCTATACTTACCCCACCCAAATGTTCCCACTGCTGGTAGATGGCGCAGGCTCCATGCCATATTGTTGATAAGTATACTCTCTGCCGGTGTATCACCAAACAAAATAGCCGGTCGTAAAATGCTATGCGGTATCCCGCTGGACATCAGCGTCTTCTCCAACTCTGCCTTTCCTCGAAAATATGGCAGCCTGCTGTTGGCATCCGGGTGTGTGATACTGGTGTGCACCACCCGTTTCACCCCGGAACGACGGGAGGCTTCAAACAGAGCGAGCGTATTCTGTACTGCCTCGGCATGGCTGAACGCAGCATGTCCTGTGCCGTTATAATTGAAACGAACCCAGTATGTGTTCACCAACACATCAACCCCAGTCAGCACATCCTCCTGGGTACTCCATGGCAGAGGCCGCAACTCATACCCCGCTTCATTCGGCAAACGACCAGCTGAATTAGTAAGGCCTATCACCTTCCAACCTCGCCGGTTCGCCTCTGCTGCCACATATCGTCCGCTATATCCCAACACACCAGTTATTGCTATCGTTTTCATATTTCTGTAATTTAAGAAATCATGTTCCAAATTTTTTTTACAGTTTAGAAATGAGGCTCAACAACTTCCCACCCATCAGCGCAGCACGACGAAAAACCGATGTATTGTAACGCTGTGCAGCAGTCGCCACGCTTTCAGCAGATTCGAGCAACTCCTGCATAGCAAGCATGCGATTGGCCGTATGGGTATCGCCCTCCTGCTGAGCAGCAGTAAGACACTCCTCAACGGCCAGCACAGCCCCAGCAGTTTCACGACGCCGACGCTCCTCCAGAATACGCCGAGCCATTTCCCACACATCGCACTCAGCCCTATAGAAGCTGCGGCGATCCCCCGGACGAGATTCCCGATACACCAGATTATAACTTTCCAGCTCCCGCAGACTGGTACTCACGTTCGAACGTGCAAGCTGTAAAAGCTCGCATATCTCCTCTGCGGTCAGCGGCGTACGCGCTATATACAACAGCCCATGCAGCATAGCCGTAGAACGTGGAATGCCCCAGCGGGTTCCCATATCCCCCCAGCGACGGATAAAGCGCATCTGTGTATCACTCACCTGCATGAGCGTATTTTCTGAAATTTCAGAATTTTTGTCAAGTACAAATTTCATACTGCAAGAAAAGGTTCCACACCGGCTCATTCTGCTTTCAATCGGGCAATAAATAATTGACAAAATGGGTACAAGGCGCTAGAATCAAGCCATAGAATACTAGTTTCGTACAACTTACACCATATCAAAACAAGCCATGACCCCCAAACTCAAAACATTCCTCGAGCGCGGCTTCAGCACCGTGGTACTTCTCTCTCTGCTTGGCGGTGCCGTCGCCTGGAATGAGCCCATCGGCTACGCGGTGCTCATCTGCGTGCTCTGCAACCTGACCAGCTGGGAGTGGTTCAACATGCTCAAAGGCACCAATGCCAACCGCTGGCTGTCTCTGATATTCGGTCTCATCTACCCCTGGTTCATGGCGTTTTATTGTTTAAAATTCGCTCTTCTCGCCGGTTGCGGCGAAACCCTTGCGCTGGGAACTCTGGTACTCTACACCCTGCTTGCCTTCTGCGGACAGCTGTTCCGCATGGACTATCGCGGCAAATCCGGGGCCGAGATGCTGGACGGCATGGGTGCCACCCTGCTTTCCTTCATCTACCCGGTCTGGATGTTCTGCTTTGCTCTCACCTGTGTGAGCCAGGAAAGCTCCATCTGGCTCATGCTCTGGCTCGTGCTATTCACCAAGATGAGCGATATCTGGGCCTATGTAAGTGGCGTGCTGCTGGGCGGCAAGTTCATCACCCGTAAGTTCAGCCCCTGCGTCTCCCCCAAAAAGACCTGGGAAGGCATCATCGGGTCCATTATCCTCACCCTCACCGCTGGATATTTCCTGCTGCCGGCAATGGACTTCATCAGCTGGCAGGAACTCACCCAGCCCAGCTTCATTGCCATGTATATTCCCTTAGGGCTTCTGCTCTTCTTCCTCTCTGTGTGGGGTGACCTGGCGGGTTCGCTCATCAAGCGCGGTCTGGCGGTAAAGGACAGCGGTTCCCTGCTGCCCGGCATCGGTGGGATCTTCGATTTAATTGATTCCCCGGCCTTCACCGTGTCGGCCTTCCTGTGCGTAGCACCTCTCATCAACTACCTTTTTGCCATCTTCCAGGCCTGATAGAACAGCATGTCCTCCCGCGTTCCCCTTCTACTCAACCCGAAAGCCGGCAGCCTGTTCCGCTCCGGCTTCAGAGCATGGCTCAACAAACACAAAGACAGCTTCGAACTCGTCCCAACTAAAAGCGCTGAGGATTTAACGGACAAGGCGCATCAACTGGCAGAACGTGGTGAGCCTGTAGTAGCGGCGGCGGGTGGAGACGGCACCTTGATGAGCGCAGCCCGGGGGCTTGTCGGTACAGATGCGGCCCTTGGCATTCTGCCAGCAGGAACGATGAACGTTTTTGCCCGGGAATTAGGTATCGGGTCTCGCCGTTTTGGTATTGCACTTGAAGCCATCCAGGGCGAGAAACGCCAGGAGGTGGATATTTTCAGCGTCAACGGACGCCCGTTCCTGCAGGTGGCAGGCTTCGGCCCGGACGCCAGAGTCATAGAGTTAATTACCCCTCAGCTCAAAAAATTCATGGGCGCCGCAGCGCACGTGGTCACCGGCATCAAGGTAGCCACAGAACGCCCCGCCACCATTACGCTGACTCTGCCGGATGGCGAGGTGCTGCGGGGCACACAGGTGCTCATGGGCAATGGCAAGCGATACGGCGGAGAAGCACACCTCTTTGCAGATGCCGCCTATGATGATGGCAGACTGGATACGGCCATCATTGACCAGGAGAACATCGGCATTCTCTTCGAAATCTTGGGGATTATCGTTTCCAGAGGAGCTACACTTCAGAATATATCTGACTTCACGGCGCTGCGCAGTATCAAATCCTGCGAAATTACGGCAGACGGTCCACTCCCCTACCACCTGGACGGTGACTACGCCGGCACACTGGAGCCGGGTGATACGCTGAAGGTGGAGCGAATGCCCCACAAACTGAAAGTTTGCGTACCGAGCGGCTGCGCACCACTGACCCCATTGGATCGCATGATGGCACACCCCATGGTCACCATCCTGCGCGAGAAATTGGAAATGCTCAACGAGCTTTAAGGCGCTCGCGCATGGCGGACCAATCTGTTTCGCGCAGCAGCGTCAGCAGATTGCCATACCAGAATTCGTGATAACCGAAGCGCTCATCGCGGAATTCCTTCTCGGCATCCTCTACGCTCCAATTCTGGAAAATAATGCGATAGGCCGCCACTACGATACCTGTGCGGTCAGAACCATGCCAGCAATGCACCAGCACAGGCTTGGGAGCCCCGGCAATCAGAGCCAGACAATTCTCCACATCGGCGGCAGTCACCTCACCAGCCGCCACGGGATAGGCCATGAGGTGCAGCTGCGTATGGCGAGCCTTGCGGGTATCCTTGTGAAACTCACGCAGGTTCAGCACCGAACGCACCCCCATTTTCTGTAGAGCCGTAAAACCTTCCCGCTCCGGCTGGGCAGAACGATACAAATCTTCCGATATGCGATAGCTGTTTTCCACCCCATCAATCGTGACAGGTTCAGCGGCATAGACAACGGCGGCCAGCAGGCAGCACAAAATGGTAAAAATCTGCTTCATTCTCTCTCTTCCGGTTGGGATTGCGGCTCTTCTTCAGTTTTGGCCGGCTCTTCCGGCTGCGGTTCCGGTGTGTTCCTGGTCTGTAACCCCGCCAGTTGATTCTGCATCTCAGCCAGCTGAGCCTGCACCTGCTCCGGGGTAGACTTTGCAACCGTTTCCGGTTTTTTTTGGGGATCCGGGGACTGTTCAGCGTTCTGTGCAGGGGCTTCCTGCGGCGCAGCAGGTTCCGCAGGTTTTACGGGCTCCGGCTGGGGCTGTTCTACGGTTACCTTCTCTGCCTTTGCAGGGGCTTCCGGGGTCTGAACTTGTTCCGGCGTCTCCTGCGGTGCAGCAGGTTCCACCTCGGGCAGGCCATTCAACCTGCGATAACGAGCCTGAATACGAGCCTGTCTGGCCAGTTCCTCGGCGGCCACCTCTTCCTTGCGCATGGGCGAATCCGGGTGAATAAAGGCACCTCGTTCTTTCAGATAGGCGCAGAGAGCCTTTGACGCCTTGGTGTGGTAGCGATTATAATGAACACGCAGCGAGCGTCCGCGGCGATTCAGCGCATTCATATCTGAGCCGGCGTCAATCAGCATGCGGGCAATCTCCACAGCAGCATCAGGGTCGTCCTTGCGACGCACAGGGATATTGAACAAAGGCTCCTGACCATAGCGCTTAGCACGGGCAGACACCTCGATGTCCACCCCGGCATCCAGCGCCAGGCGCACGCCCTCCACATTACCCTTGCGCACCAGGTCAAGCAGCGGCACGCGGCCAAGCTGGGCTTTCTTTTCTGCGAGGGCGCGCTGCTCCGGCGTTTCCTTCACCAACCCGTTCTGGGTAAGATGCTGCACAAGGTCATCGCGGAACCACTCCCAGTTGAGCGGCCAGCCGTCCATACGCCGGGCAAGATCCTTATCGCCATTCTGCACCAGCAGAATGCGCATATCGTGGTTAAAATCCTGGTTTCCCAGCTCGCAGAACGGAGGAACCGACACCACGCGATTACCGCGCCAGGTGGTCATCGGGGAATCCGGGTTTGCCCCCCTCTCCAGCAACACGCGAGCCATACGCAGACGCGCCGCAGCCGTCCGGGGCGTCATGAAACGCACCAGCAGCCCAAGCGGCGTATCGCCTACATAGCCCAGCTGCTGCCAATCAGCCGGGCGGGCATCAACCTCCACCCCGGCATCCAACAACGCCTGAAAAATACCTTCGTCCGCATAAACGCAGGCGGCCTGCAATGGGGTAAAACCACTGGGAGACGCCTTCGTGACCTCGCCGGTATTCATCAGCTCGTACAGCAACTCCGGCATTTCACTCTGCCAGCTCCACTGCCCGCGGTAAATGCCGGAATTCTGCTCAACCATCTGCTCTGTATTGTGGTGGGGGTCATTCGTAGGACGCACATCGGCAATGCCGGTGCGACCAGCCAGAAGGTCCAGAGCCGAGCACTGGTCAAGGCTCCACTCCACCGCCTGCACAAGCGGTGCGAACATCAACGGAATAATGGCAGAAAAGAACCTCATGCGGAAGCCGCACTATTGTCACGCATGAAGGCAGAATCGTCAAGCTCATTCTCTGACTTCCCGGATTTACACTTGACCTGGCAAGTAAACCGGAGTACCATGCCGGAAACCATGAACTCCCTGCCGACTGTTTTTGAGATAGAGACGCCAGATGAGAAAAAGCTGCGTCATCTGAACACTCTCTGCGTGATTCTACTGGGCGCCGTACTCGCCGTGGCGCAGCTCATGCTGCTTCAATTTTCCCTTTTCCCGCACATCAGCATCAACACTACTCCGAGCGGCAGAATCCTGTATGATAGTCTGCGCTTCACACTGGGGCTTTCCGGGCTTTTCTACATGGCATCCCCCAGCAAGCAAAGCCGCACCATGCATATCATCATCTGGGGGTGTGTACAGGTCATAGGAGCATGGTTTATAGGATATCCTGCCGCCTCGTTATACCGACCACTGGGAGATGGCCTCGGCATGTTTGTATTCCTGCTTGCGCCGCTGGTTACCCTACCTTCCTTCCTGGGCGCCTGGGTTATGGCCTGTTGCATACGGGACATCAGCCTCCGCAGCGCCCTGGTCTGCCGTCGCATCTGCGCAGCTATCCTGCTGGGTATCATTCTCCTCACCCTCGGGCTTTGCGCCAGGGAGGTGTACAGCGCACACCAGGCGCTTGAAAATAATAACAATTACTGCACCGGGCAGCAGGATTAACTCGCGGCAGTACGAGCGTTTTTTCTCGACACCCCGCCGGGTAACAGGTATAATACTTGCAGTATGAATCCTCCCGCCATCGCTATCGACGGTCCTGCAGCTTCCGGTAAATCCACTGTGGCCAAACTCATTGCCAAGGAGCTTGGATATACGTTTATCAACACCGGTGCCATGTACCGCGCCGTGACCTGGTACACCCTGCAACAAGGTGTGACCCCGACTGACACCGCAGCTGTCGAGGCGCTGCTTCCCGGCATTCCGCTCAGCTTCGGCAAAGATGGCGCTAATTCCACCGTAGTATACGAGGGACGCGTGCTGACCACCGAACTTACCGAAAAGAGCACCAATGACAACGTTTCCGCCATTGCCTCAATTCCTGCGGTGCGCGCGCTGCTTGTGCAGAAGCAGCGCGAGTACAACACCCGCGAAGCCGTGGTCATGGAAGGCCGCGACATCGGCACCGTGGTATTCCCGGATACAAAGTACAAATATTTTGTGACCGCCTCTGAGGAAGTGCGCGCAGCCCGCCGCGCCGCCGAGGGCATCACCGATTCCATTGCCGAGCGCGACCGCAAAGACTCCCAGCGCGCCTGCGCCCCGCTGAAAAAGGCCGATGACGCCATGCTGGTGGACACCTCCGACATGACGATTGACGAAGTAGTCAGCTTCATTGCAGCCGACATCCGCACCAAACTTGCCACCTGCTGATTTTCACCTCTCCGATATGAACCGCACTCTGATTTATCACATTGTCCGCGGCACCGCCAGCTGCTTCTTCAATTCATTCTTCAACCTGAAGGTTCTCGGTCGCGAGAAGCTGGTGGAAGAAGGTCCCTGCATCATTGTGGCCAACCACCAGAGCTTCCTGGACCCGCCTCTGGTAGGCTCGCTCTACCGCAACGAGGTATTCTTCCTGGCTCGCAAGACGCTCTTTGATGCCCCGGTGCTCAAGCAGATGCTGCCCCTCTGCAACACCATCGGCATCGACCAGACCAGACCCGACCCGGCCAGCATCATCCAGGTGCTCCGCACCGTGAAGAACGGCAACCGCATCATCATCTTCCCGGAAGGCTCCCGCTGCCCGGACGGTCAGATTCACGATGCCATGCCCGGCATTGGTCTCATTCTGAGCAAACTGGCAAGTGTTCCGGTGCAGCCGGTGCGCATTGAAGGCGCCTATGACTGCCTGCCCATCCACAGCAGCAAGCTCAAGTTCCGACCCATCACCCTCTCTGTGGGTGACCCCATCCAGTTCACCCCGGAGGAGCTCAAGGCCAGGGGCCGCGATGCTCAGCGCGCCATCGGGCAGAAAATTATGGATGCAATCCGCGCTCTTCCCATTGAGCCCTGATTCATTTTTTCATTCCGCGCATGCTCACCACCCTGCGTCTGAGCAATTTCCGCTGCTACAGCACCCTCCGCTGGAATATACCGGCAGAGGGTGCCGTACTGCTGGGTGCAAACGCGCAGGGAAAAACCAGTCTCATGGAGGCGCTCTGCTTTGCGCTCACCCTGCACAGCCCCAGAGCCAGCAGACTCGACCGCCTCGTGCGCCAGGGCGAGCACAGTTTCGGCATCTCACTGGATACCGATGAAGGCACACGCCGCCTGCTCTGGGCCAGCCGGAAACTCAACATGCAGGTAAACGGAGCCGAACGCCGGGATTTCAACGATTATCTGGCCGATACTTATCCGGTCACCTGGCTGGCCAACAGCGACATATCGCTTGTGAACGGACCGGTGGAGGAGCGCCGCCACTACCTTGATTTCCTGGGGTGCCAGTGGCACCCGCTCTACCGCCAGGCGCTGCAAGCCTACCGCAAGGCACTCAAAAGCCGCAATGCCCTGCTCCGCCACCCACGCCGCAGCCACGCCGCGCTGCGCAGCTATGCAGAACTGCTGGTACAGCATGGGGAACCGCTCATGCAGCTGCGCGCGCAACTGCTGGAGCGACTACACCCCCACATTCTGCACCACCACCGCAGCATTTCGGGCGGGACAGAAAATGTACAGCTGCAATACCAGCCCTCTGCCCGGCAGGCGCTGGCCGCAGAGCTCGCCGGCAGTCTGGAGGCCGACGAACGTGCCGGTTTCACCACCGTGGGACCGCATCGGGATGATTTTTTCCTGAGCATCGGTGGGCTCAGTGCCGCAGAATTCGCCTCCGAGGGTCAGCAGCGCACGCTGGCTATTGCCTTGCAGATGGCGCAGGGTGCCATGCTTCAGGAAGAAACGGGCAAGGCTCCCATTCTGCTGATTGATGATATATTCGGGGAGCTGGACACCGCCCGCCGCCGGGCGCTGCTTAGGATGATGCCCGCAGAAGCGCAGGTATTCATCACCACCACAACCCTGGACTGGGTAGGAGAAATGCAATTCAGCCTGCCGGTGCAGCGCATTCAAAACGCTG
The DNA here is from genome assembly GCA_045577775.1 of Akkermansia sp. Lineage (GTDB taxonomy): Bacteria > Verrucomicrobiota > Verrucomicrobiia > Verrucomicrobiales > Akkermansiaceae > Akkermansia. The sequence continues at coordinate 83,262 of JAZNIZ010000080.1, forward strand.
CGATAACGGCTTAACGCAGCATATCCAGCGCACGAGCCGTGGCCGAAAGCGCGGTCTCCACATCATCCTGCGTGTTGTAGAGCGCAAAAGAATATCGCGTTGTTCCCGTGATTCCCAGTGACTGCATGAAAGGCTGGCAGCAGTGGTGGCCGGTACGCACGGCAATTCCCATCTGGTCCAGCAGCGTACCAAGGTCGTAATGGTGAACCCCGGGTACGGTTATGGAAATAAGCGAACCCCGGTTCTCACGCGAGCCGAGAATATTTACCCCGAGTTCCAGCAAGCCATCATACATGCGCCGGGTAAGCGACATTTCGTGGTCATCAATCTTATCCAGACCGATTTCACGCACATAGTGCAGCGCTTCGGCCAGCACGATGTTTCCACCGATGTTCGGCGTACCGGCCTCGTACTTGAATGGGAGCGTATTATAGGTGGTCTTTTCAAAAGAGACCTCGCTGATCATCTCGCCACCGCCCTGCCAGGGGGGCAGCATTTCCAGAATCGACTCCCGCCCCCAAAGTGCTCCGGTGCCCGTGGGGGCATATACCTTATGCCCGGAGAAGGCATAAAAGTCGCAGTCGAGCGCCTGCACATCCACCGGAAGGTGCGCGGTGCTCTGCGCGCCATCCACCAGCACAAGGGTATCCGGGTTATTGCGCCGGGCATCGGCAATTATCTGCTGCACCGGGTTAATAGCACCCAGCGCATTGGAAATATACGGCACAGCCACTAATCTGGTGCGAGGAGAGAGAATACGGTGGTACGCATCGGTATCAAACTGGAGGCTCTCCGTCAGCGGAACCGGCCGCAACACCGCCCCCACGCGCCCGCAAAGCATCTGCCACGGCACAATATTGGAATGGTGAGCATCCGTCGTCACCACAATTTCATCTCCCGCAGAAACCAGACCGGACAAAGCCAGCGTCTGCGCCACCAGGTTGATACCCGCAGTGCAACCGCTGGTAAAAATAATCTCACGGGATGATGCCGCATTCAGGAAAGAAGCCACCGTCTCGCGCGCCTGCTCATGAGCCTCAGTTGCCACGCGGCTCAGATAGTGAGCCCCGCGGTGGATATTGGAATTCTGCTGTTCGTAATAAGCGCGTGCAGCCTCCAGCACCCGCAAGGGTTTCTGGGTAGTGGCAGCGTTATCCAGATATACCAGCGGACGCTTGCCGATTCTGGTGGCAAGGATGGGGAAATCGCTCCGGTAATCCATCACTTCTGTTCCTCCTTGATGTGTTCCACCATGCGGGCTGCAGATGCGGGCACGTACTCACGCCACTTCTCATCACCAGCGGCAATCATGCGCACAATATCCCGCGGGGTCTGGAACAGTAGTTTCTGGTTGAAATACGGCACTTCAATAATGCAGCCAGTCTCGCGCAAATGCCGATAAAGATAATGGTATTTCTCCGGGGCCTTATAGGTGCCGGCCGTCACGAACTCGCCCGTGGTGCGGTTAATCCACGGCGTCACATAGAACCTGGTCTCGTTCACAAAAATATGCCCCATGGTAGCCAGAATACCACCGGGGGTATCTGCCCATTTATCCTTGAACAACTCATTCAGCAGGCCTATGGAAAGCGCTATGGCCACCGGTTCCTTCGTATACTGGCTCAACAGCCGTGAAATACGGTGGAAGCGGGCGATATTAGTCACCATCACCATCTTACCCTCTGCGGCCAGAGCATCAATTCGATCCAGGAACTCCAGCAAGTCCACCTTTTCACCGCGCAGGAGGTTGGATAGCGAGATTTCGCAGATATCCACCACGCGATTGTGCTGTTCCTGCGGCATACTCTCCAGGAACTTAGTGCGCACACTATCCATCATTTCCAGGTGAATCTGGCACACCGGACGGAAACTACCACGCATTAGCACAATCGGGCGCTTGTACAAATAATCCGCCGGCTGCACCACCGTGCCATCCGGCCCTATGAGCGCAGACTCCGACAAGCCGCAACGCACCAGTTCCATGGCCAGAATGCGGTTATCGAACATAGCAAAGCCCTGCCCGGAAAAACGCATGAAGTCAATCTCGTAAAACCCGCGGTCCAGATTATCGCCTACCCCCGTCACGAATGACTCCATGTTCTCCATTCTATAGAATAGCGAGTACAGCAGGTTTACCCCCAGCACCCCCAGAATACGCATCTGCATATCGTGATCGGGCACCAGAAGACGCACATGCATCACAAAATCGCTCGGCGCGGTCTCCGGCTTCAGCTGAAAGCGCACACCAATCCAGGCCGACCAAGGCCCATTATCGCGGTATCCTTTGGCTTTTACAGTGTTACAGAATGAGAAAAAGCAAGTATCCTTGCCGCGTTTCTCGCCCAGTCGCTCCACGAGCTGAGAATACTCGTAATCCATCATCTGCATCAACCGCTCTTCCGATACATAACGTCGAGCCTGCCCATACAGAGTATCGCTCACCGTCATATCATAGGCAGAAATCGTCTTGGCCACCGTGCCTGCTGCACCAGATGAACGGAAGAACCAGTTCGCGGTCTCCTGACCGGCACCAATCTCGGCAAAGGTGCCATACACACCCTTGTCCATGTTGATTTCAAAGGCTTTTTCCTGAGTTGCAGCCAGGGTCTGAGTAAACGAATCCATGTGGAAATATAATCTGTTTAAATCTGAAGAGGCACCAGCGGTAGATGACGCAACGGCCGAGGAGCACGAATCTGCAAGTCGGTATCAATGGTCGGCGCACCGATTTCCTCAGCAGAATCATCGGCAGAATCACCCACTTCCTCGGCCGTGGCCCCGGAATCCGCCAAATCCGACGCATTGCGATACCGGGGGGTGAGCGTCATATCGCAATCATACGGGTCCTTACCGATAAGGGCAGCACTACGCGGCAACACGGGTACCACCGGCAACACGCGGGAGGAATACATATGACCGGAATGCACCTCCATGAAATCCATTAGCGAAGGGCTACCGTCACCATGAATCGAGCATTGCCCCAGCGTTACATCCCCCTTGGGAATATACTCCCGATATGTTGGACGCACATAGCCGGGCTTACCATCTTTCATGACGGTTTCAAAGCAGAAGTTTGTGGCAATCTGGCCGGAGGACATGCAGATTTCCACCTCCTCTGTATCTGAAGGTATGGGAATTGCATTATCGGCATAGCGACCCTTAGCAGCATTGAGTACAGCAGCAAACACCGGGCCACATGTATCAGAACCGAATGCCATGGGATAAATGGGCTGGTGGTCATTCAGATACCCTATCCACACACCACAAGTAATGCTGCTAGTGTACCCAAACAGGGCATTATCAGAAAAATCGTAGTTCGTACCGCTCTTCACCGCACCACCAAATGACTCAGGTAACATGGGGCGCACTCGCTGAGCTGACCCCTTTTCCATGGATTCTCTCATGATGCTGTGCAACCGATATGCCGTACACGGTGTCGTGCTGCGCACCATGCGGTGCGTAACGGAAAGCGGATTTTCCCAAAGAATCTTGCCATTACTATCCGTAATCTTGCTCACCACATAGGGAGCGAGCGGTCGTTTACCTGCGTTCGGGAACACCGTGTAAGCCATGGTCATCTCCTTGAGCGAGGTCGGTTCAGTACCCAGATACACACGGGGATAGTAGTGAGGCTTCAGTTCCGTGCTGTTCGGGTTACGAGCCGGTGGGGTAATGCCAACAGATGTGAGCGTATCCTGGAAACAACGTGCGCCTTTGGTGGGGTGCGAGCCCAGCGCAATACCCAGGCGGGCAGATGCCGCAATCTTAGACCACTCCAGACTCTGACGCAGCGTTACCGAATCAAGATAGCGCCCCTTCTCAACCTCCATACCCCATTCACCCAGAATACCCTCGGTACCGCCGATACCTGCCAGGCGGTTATCCAGAGCATCATCCAGAATGCGTGAGCACGGGGAATACCCATTATCAAAGGCACACATGTAAAGGAACGGCAGCATAGCCGTTCCCACCGAGCGGCGCCCATGCTCAATGATATCAAAATTATCACGGTCGAAACTGCGCCCGCCCACATAGGCAAGGATGCCGCCAGTAGCGTTATCCACCGCCATCACGGCGCCATCCACATAACGGTGCTGAGCACAGCGTGGGTCCTTAGTCTCCTGAAAACGCACATGCGCATAGTCCTGGCGAGACTCAATTTTTTCCAATTGGGAGCGCAGACTGTTCTCAGCAGCCTCCTGTAAGCTGCGGTCTATGGTGGTGTAAATCTTGATACCACGGCTCTTAACAATTTCCTCACCTCGTTCCGGATTCTGGAAAATACCAATAGCCTGTTGCTGCACAATGGCATGCAGGAACGAAGTATTACGCTTCAGCGGTTTCGGATTCAGCCCCAGCGGCGTTTCCTTCTGGCGGGCAGCTTCGCCCGGGGTGAGCATTCCGGCGCGCTGCATACGGTCAATCACATCGTTTCGCCAGCGCCAGTTCAAATCCGCATTCTTAATGGGGTTGTAATTCTCCGGGTTTTTGATGAGAGCAGCTATGCTCGCAGCCTCGCGCACGGTCAGTTCTGCCGGCTCCTTGCCAAAATAGCCCAGAGAGGCCGAGCGGATACCATAGTACCCACGGCCGAAATACACGCGGTTGATGTAAAATTCGAGAATCTGCTGCTTATCGTACTTTTTCTCGATACGCATGGCGAGGAAGATTTCCACCACCTTGCGTTCGAAACGGCTACCACCGCGAGCCATGGTTCGGACCTCCAGGTCATAGGCGTTGCGCGCCAGCTGCTGGGTAATGGTAGAAGCACCCTGGTTCGCCTGTCCACCAGCAGCCAGAGCCTCCTTGACAGCACGAGCAATGCCAACAGGGTCAAACCCATTGTGCGACCAGAAGTTCTTATCTTCCTGGGCAATCAGCGCATCAATCATGGCCCGCGATATCTTATCGTAGGTCACATAGCTGCGGTTTTCGTCGTAAATACGCCCGATTTCCTCCCCATTGCGGTCAAAAATGATGCAGGGATGATCCAGATTGTTGATATCCTCCAGATTGAATTCGTCTGCCCATTTCTGGTACTTTGCCGTTACCGAGGTAAACAGCGCATAACCAATGACTCCCATTGTCACCACGGCCACGCCCAGCACAATCAGCATACGCAGTAACATGCGGCGCAGCCAGCTGCGGAAGCTGCGGTACATCAGCGTTCTTTCCTTGGCAGCTTTACGCTTGCGGCGACGTTCTGTCGCAGCCTTGCGTTCGTTCTGGTAGTCATCAAGGTTATCCATGCCTCAGCAATGAAGACTTTAGCAAAAAGTCCACCTTTTGGCAAGCGGCAAATGCTTATTCTGCCGCATTCCTCTTCCCTGGACGCACAAAACGCAGAAATGCACTACAGCACACCAGCGTGCCCCCTCCCCCGATGACCGTTGCAACCTCCAGAGAAAGCTGGATTCCGCATTCTTTGGAGTAGAACAGGAAGCAGGCACACATGCAGGTCATAAACAGTGCCGGAATCAGTGCAATCAGGCTGTTACGGCCACGGCGGCGCAGGCAGGCCGCGATGCTCCACAGTGTAAAACAGGCCAACACCTGGTTTCCCCAGCCGAAATACCGCCAGATAGAGCTGAAATCCACCTGCGAAATGATAATGACCACCAGGAACAGAGGCACCGCCAGTGCCAGACGCGAAATCGGCTTCGCCTGCTTCACTTGCAGCACATCGGCCAGCATCAGGCGGCAGCTGCGCATAGCCGTATCGCCGCTGGTGATAGCCAGCACGATTACCCCGACCACGGCCACCGTGCCCCCCACCTTCCCCAGCAGGGTGTTGCAGGCTGCATACACGGCAGCAGACGGGTTCTTGAGGCTCAATTCCGCAAAGGTCTGCCCATCACTCACCAGCACTTCACGCAGCGTAAGCCCGACCACGCACCAGATGAGCGCCACGATACCCTCCACAATCATCGCGCCATAGAACACACGGCGCACATTGCCGCCAGACTGGGTGCAGCGCACCATCATCGGGCTTTGCGTCGCATGGAAGCCGGAGATTGCACCACAGGCAATCGTGACAAACAACATGGGCCATATCGATACCCCGGCAGGGTGATAATTGGTGAACACATCCAGATTCGGCAGCACCTCATACCCGCTCATCGGCAGCATGACGGCCATCCCCACCGCCATAAACAGGAATACACCGCCGAAAATGGGATACAGGCGGCCGATAATCACCTGAATCGGCAGAATTGTTGCGAGGAAATAATATCCGAGTATCAGAATGCTCCAGGTGGTAACCGAAACGGAGCCCGCTATATTCCCCAGCATTCCGGCAGGCAGCATGGTAAACACCACACCCACCATCAGCAGCAGGAAAATGCACACAAATCGCATGGAGTGGCGGGCCACTTCCCCCAGGTTCTCGCCTACAATCTCAGGCAGGTTGGCGCCATTGCGCTCGGCAGACATAGCGGCCGCCAGAAAATCATGCATAGCACCGGCAAACACACAGCCCAGCACAATCCAGAGCAGCGCCACCGGCCCGAACAGACAGCCGGACACCGCACCCACCACCGGACCAAGGCCTGCAATATTCAACAGCTGAATCAGCAGTATCTTCCAGGTCGGCAGCGGCACATAATCCACACCGTCTGGGTTCTTGACACAAGGCATGGTCATATCCGTCCGGAAGCCATACACCTTCTCTGCCAAACGTCCATAAACGGCGTACCCGGTCACCAGCAGAGCCACACACAGAATAAAGGCAAATATACCCAGCATAGCAAACAGTTTCTGCACGAAGAGTACACCCAGCTTCCCACGGAATCAAGCCTTAACTCCCTGCATGCCACGCATTCCAGACTTGCATTTCCGGTGGCTTCCATGTATCGTATGTCCATGTTCCTGTCAAGTGCCGCCAGAAATTTCTTTGCCCGCTGGGGTAGAACGCCCGGCGCGCAGGATGACTATGACCGCGATGTGGTAACCTGTCTGGCGGCCTCTCGCGAGCGGAAAAGCCTGGTGAGTCTGGATAGTCTGCTGCGGCATGGTTACGCGCCCGACCATGATTCGACCGGCATTTGCCTGGGGGCGCTGCATGAGGCCGTAGATATGCACCACTGGGCAAAGGCGGATGCCCTGCTCCGCTATCCCGTCAAACGCAGCCACCTGCTGATGGCACTCGGAACCCTGCTTTCGCACGGTGAATACCTCGGCTACGCCCACCCCAGTACCCGGAAGGAACACGAATACTCGCTGCAGCTGCTTCAGCGGCTCAATGGAGTGACACAGGAAGAATGCCAATACCTGCTCAGCCAGGCATTCAACGGCTCTGCACTCGCCTTTCATCTGCCGCTCATGCTCAACGGTGCGGTCATTCCCCCTGCGGAGGAATGGGGCAACACCCAGGCGGAGCACATCTGGTACAACTGGTTGTCGGACGACGAAACCAGCCCAGACGCCACCCGAATGCGACTTTTCTACAGCGAACGCCTGCCCCGCCTGCTGGAACAGCACCGCCACCATTTCCCCGATTTTCCAGTGCGGGACGGCAAGCTGTATTTTACAGGAAACCCAGCAGACCGCTTACCCTTGCTGCATGTACGCAGGCATCGGATCACCATGAAAGACTTGGAGCGGGCAACCCTGCTCCTGGCGCAGCTCTAATACACGCGCGGAAGGCGCGGGCCGAGCCCGGTAAAGATTTCCCAGACGATGGTGCCAGCCTTTGCCGCCACCTCGGTCACGGGAATATGAGTACCGAAAAGCTCTACCTCATCGCCGGATTGCACACCGCCCGGCACATCGGTAACATCGGCCATAATCTGGTCCATGGTCACACGCCCCAGCATGGGGCAATAGCAGCCGTTGATATAGACACGTGCTCCCTTGTTGGAAATCTGGCGGTTCCAGCCATCGGCATACCCGATACCAATAGTCGCCACGCGGGTAGGCCGATTGTTGATATGCGTGCGCCCATAAGAAACCCCATGCCCGGCGGGGAGCTCACGCACCAGGGTCACCCGCGCATGCAGACTCAGTGTAGAGCGCAGCACGCCATCGTATATTGATGCCATGGGCGCCACGCCATACAGCAGCAGACCAGGACGCGCCAGATTCGCCACCGGCACCTCATAGCCCAGCTCACCGGCACTGGCCGCAATGTGGCGATACCGCAGCTCAAAATGCTGCTGCAATGTGGCTGCGCAATCGGCAAACAGCCCGATTTCATCCTGAGTGAACGGCACATCCTCATCTGCCGAGGGGAAATGGGACATAACGCCCTCCACCCGCAGATTCGGCATCTGTTTCAACTGCTCCGCAGCCTCGCCCAGCTGTTCGGGCAGAAAGCCCTCGCGCCCCATGCCGGTATCCACCGCCACATGCAGGGCAAACTCCTTATTATGAAGAGCAGCCAGGCTCTGGAAGTGAGCTGCTTCCTCCACGGTTGACACCGTGCCACACCAGTTATTGAGCACCATTTCCTCGCGCTCTGCCGGGAAAGTGGGGCCCAGAATAAACGGAGTCGTGCGCACCCCGGCCCGCTGCAATCGCCGGGCTTCGCCCACATTCGCCACACCAAAGAACGAAATGCCATGATTATCCAGCCGGCGAGCCACTGGTTCCAGTCCGTGCCCATACGCACCAGCCTTGATGACCGGCATCAGCTCCGTATCGGGCAATGCCTGTCGGGCTATATCCAGATTATGCGCGATGGCCTCCAGATTCACACATGCCCACGCGCGTGCAGGACTCTCACTACTCATGCCCCTGACTCTACCACCAAGAGGCCCGCGTGTCAACTGCCGGACACGCAATACGCTTGCCAGAAAGTGCAAAAAATGATAGATTACCCCTGAAAAATCGGTTTGCCTTATGATTCGACAACTGTTTATCGGCCTGACTCTGCTGGCAGGAAGCTGCGCCGGCTTCGCCCAGCAGGAGGAGGAAATAGAATTTGAAGAAGCGCTGGATATCGCTCAGGTGGCACAGGAAAGCCGCAAGGCCGCCGAAGCCGGAGACTCCGCAGCGCAGCACCAGCTGGCACGTTGCTACTTTACCGGCAGCGGTGTACAGCAATCCACAGCCAAGGGGCTGATATGGCTGCGCAAAGCAGCCGACCAGGGCTATGCCGATGCCCAATGCCAGCTGGCAGAATGCTACCACCTGGGACTCGGGGTAAAAAAAGATGATGTTGACGCCTGCCGCTGGTGGGTGAAAGCCGCAAGCCAGCAACACCCGGAGAGTATGTACCGCCTGGGCATGGCTCACCTGCGCGGCGAAGGAGTAGAACAAAATGACTTCCTGGGGCTTATATGGCTGCAGCGCACCGCCGCAGCCGGATTCCCCGAGGCGCAATTCAGCCTGGGATTCTGCCGTTTGCAGGGCATTGGGGGCGTGCAGAACTTTGCCGAAGCCAATCTGCTGTTTGAAAAGGCAGCGGCCAGCGGGCATGCCGATTCTCTATTCTGGCTGGGTTTCTGCAAATTACAAGGAATCGGGACCGAGCGAAAACCAGAGGAAGCCATCCAGCTGCTGAAGCAAGCGGCCGATGGTCTGAGCGCTCCCGCCATGGTGCAGCTGGGGCGTTGTTATGAGACGGGGCTGGCGGTGACAGCCGATGCCAACCAGGCCTTTGACTGGTACTGGTCGGGTGCGCGCTTGGGCAACACGGAGGCATGCTACCGACTGGGGCTCATGCTGCTGGAAGGCCGGGGCTGCACTGCAAACAAAGAAAAGGCCGTCAAGTGGTTCAAGGAAGCCGCCAAGCATGACCACACCCAAGCCTTGCAGAAGCTCCAGGAAATCAAAGAACAATCCTAACAAAGAAAATGAACCGCCACCTACTTATCACCACCATCTTATGGGCTGCAATGCTCCCGGCTGCTGCGCACCAGGAGGCAGCAATTCCTCCGCAGCTTCCCGCTATCGGCAGTCAGACGCTCCTCACCGGGCTGGACGATGCGATGGCGGTGTACTACGAGCTGAAATATCTGGCCGTGGCATCCCGACTGACCGCCGATGATGTGCGCTACACCGCAGAAATGATACGCCCTCATTGTCTCAGACTCGGGCAGCTGCCACCGGAAACGCGGCATGAGCTCATCATGCTGGCAGATGCCGTGCTCTGGCAGGGAAAATGGATGAATGATACCTATCTGGAAGAACGCGGCGTCGTCCACAGGTACGAAATCGTCTCAGGAGATGGGCTGGACACGCTCGAACGATTGAGCGAAAAATGTAAACAACTGCTGACCGACTCAGAAACAGAGCCGGAGTTAATTTCTGCTATCCAGGAAGTGTTGCAGATTCTGGGTGGTCCCGAAATGCTGAATCGCCCCGAAAAACTCCTCCAGCATCGCTGGTCAAAGGACTATAAAACCGCCCTATACTTCTTCACGAGTCTCTGCAACGCCGTGACCCAGCAGGATGAGCAGGACTGTCTGAACGCGCTTCGAGAGCAACAAAACACGCTTGATTATTTCAGAAACGGTGGCAAATGGGAAATGATGCGCATCAATGCCCTGGCGCTGCAATTCCGAGACACCCTTCTCATCGCCAGCTCATACAAGCAGCCTTACAGCTCCCCGGTGCTGCCCGCAGAACTGCGTACTCCTGCGCGGATGCAGGCCCTTGCCCCATTCCTTGAAGCTCTGCCAAATCTCACCCCGCTCTTACTGCAACCGCTGGAATACGAACAGAAATGAAAAAGGGACTGATTTTGGAGGGTGGAGCCATGCGTGGCATGTTCACCGCCGGCGTAATGGATGTGCTGATGGAACATGGCATCGACTTCGATGGCGCTATCGGCGTTTCTGCCGGGGCTGCATTCGGCGTCAACTACAAATCCCGCCAGATTGGCCGCAGCATCCGCTACAACGAACGCTTCTGCAACGACAAACGCTATTGCAGCTGGGGCAATGTCTGGCGCGAGGGCAATTTATACAGCACGGATTTCTGCTACAACGAAGTACCGATTGTGCACGATCCCTTCGACTTTGCGACCTACGAGGCTCACCCCATGGAGTTCTACATCGTCTGCACTGATGTGGAGACAGGCAAACCGGTCTACCACAAATACGAAAGCTTTGCCGACCATGGCTTCGACTGGATCCGGGCCTCGGCCAGCATGCCTCTGGTATCGCAGATAGTCGAAATCGACGGACTGAAACTCCTGGATGGCGGCATCACCGATGCCATTCCTCTGCAGTACTTCGAAAGCATCGGCTACACCCGCAACCTGGTCATCCTGACCCAGCATGCCGAATATGACAAGAAGGAAAGCATCGCCATGCCCTTCATCCGCTTCATGTACCGGAAATACCCGGCTCTGGTGCAGGCCATGGAGGTGCGCCACCTCATGTACAACGCCCAGCGCGATTACGTGAACCAGCAGGAAGCCGCCGGCAATGCCCTGGTCATACGCCCCACAGCCCCCCTGCCCATCAAGCGTCTTACTAAAGACCCGGCTCTGCTTCGCGCCACCTACAACATCGGCCGGAGCTCGGCAGAAAACCGGCTCGAAGAAATCACGGCCTACCTGGCGTCCAAGGCCTGAACCACCTTCTCCCCTTCGCGAAGCTAAGGGGAAAATGCGGTTTTACTTCTTTTGAAGCTTATCTTTTGGCGCAGGGCGCAGCTCCGGCATATAAGTTTCGGCCGTTTTCTGAATAGCAGGGCGGAAAGGGGACTGCGTTGTGCGCTCCAGAATCCCCTGCATCAGCAGGCGCCCATAGCGGTTATCCTTGGCCATAAACGCCAGGCTGGCCTGCATAAGCTGTGCCCGCACCCGGTTGCGCTCGCTCTGGGCACGCCGTGCCACCTGGCCGAAACATTCCACAGCCGTGTGAAAATCTTTCTGCTCCGCGAGGTGCCAGCCCAGCATTTCCATCAGCTGCGCACCATCTGCCGTGGACATTCTCTGCTGCACCCCTTGCTGCAGGCCGGCGCGGTTTCCCCCGGTCAGCTTCATCAGCCGCTGCCACTGCACAAACACATTGCCCGTATCCCCGGCGTTGCGGGTCATCACCTCAAAGGGGCGATACAGGGGATCCCCCAGCACCACCCCCTGCCACGAAAGCCAGGGCGTTGCCATGAGCGCAGCCTCTGCCACCGTGTACCCCTTCAGCAGGCGATTATAAAAAATGTCAAATCGCATGCAGCCGGCCAGCAGCGGCTCATACACGTTACCACTGGTCACCACCGCACCGCGCTGCAGCAACGCCCCCACCCAGGTGCTGCCATTCTTGACCGAAGTGCCGCTGAAGGAATGCAGGTGGCACGCCACAGCCCCCGGTGCAAAGCGGAAATCCGCGTGCGTCTTCGGGCTGAATGGACCATGGGCATGCTGGGTATACCAGCCGAAATAGACAGCCGTATTCGGCATCAGGGGATATGCCGCAGGTAAGAGAGTCTTCGATTCCTCGTGAAACAACGGCTGCCCATGCTCACGCGCCTGGCGCGCAATCTCAGTAAATTGCACATCGCCTTCCTTGTATGGTCCTCCCTGGTCAACCACTACCCAGCCCCAGAGCCCGCGGCGCTCCACCTCCACAGGGTAGTTTATCATGCGGCGGATGGCATCATCATCCGGAGCATCAATGCGGCACACAGCCAGCACCGGCGGTGCCGATTGTTCCAGTTTTCCTTCCTTATTAAAGTACGGATTATTCAGCGGGCCCTTGATATCGTACTGAGCCCCCAGCAACATAAGCTCCGAATCCACCGATGCACAGTTCTGAGTCAGATGCGTGGGTTTCTTCCCGGGTTCCACATCCTCTGCCACACGCAGCGGAATATCCGGCATAAGTACCATAGCACGCACCGGAATAAAGCCTTCCTTCGGATTCGAAGGCAAGGCCCAGTTCTTCTGCTGGGCAGTCTGCAGAAGCACATAGCGGATTTTTGTATCAAACACCTGGCGGGATATCGTCCCCCCTTTCATCCCGCGGATAGCCACACAGCGGCTGGCCGCAATACCCCGCTTGTTACAATACGCCCGCGCGCACTGCTCGCTCTTCACCGAATCAGCATTATACACCACCACCACCTGGTCGGGCGTGAGGGCCTGCACAGCCGCCAGGCACCCCAGCATCATCACTAGCAGAAGCCTCAGCATACCGGATAAAAATCAGCGTCTGCGGAACAAACCGCTGAAAGCGCCAATGCCCTTGGGCATCTTCGGTCTGGCACCAGCGCCCCCCATCAGGGAAGACAAATCGGGCATCTGGCTCATATCCGGCATACCGCCCTGCCCCATGAGCGAGCTCATATCCGGCATGCCTCCACCCTGGCCATTCATCATAGCACTCATATCCGGCATACCGCCCTTGGCACCCTTCATGAGATTCTTCATCATGCCACCCATCTTGCCCTTGCCGCCCATCATCTCCTTCATTTCCTTGAAATTCTTGATAAAGCGGTTCACCTCAATCTCCGACACGCCGGACCCCTTGGCAATACGGCGGCGGCGGCTCGGGATAAGCAACTTGTAGTTAGCACGCTCTGCCGGGGTCATGGAAAGCACAATAGCCTCCATACGCTTCAGGCGCTTCGGGTCCATGGCGCCCTCCGGCAGCTGCTTCTTAATCTTGCTGAAGCCAGGCAGCAGCCCCAGAAGCCCCTCCAGCGGGCCCAGGCTCTGCATCATCTTCATCTGGCTCAGGAAATCATTGAAATTGAACTCGCCGCTCATCATGCGTGACATCGAGTTCATAGCAGATTCCTGGTCAATCTTCTCGGCAGCTTTTTCCACCAGTCCCACAATATCGCCCATGCCCAGTATGCGGTCCGCCATACGCTGCGGCACAAATGGGCCGAACATATCCAGCTTCTCACCCTCGCCCATGTACTTGATGGGCTTGCCGGTGATAGCGCGCATGGAAAGAGCCGCACCACCGCGGGCATCGCCATCCAGCTTGGTCAGGATGATACCGGTGAGGCCCACCGCCTGATTGAAAGCCTGCGCCACGCGCACCGCCTGCTGACCAGTAGCGGCATCTGCCACCAGCAGGGATTCCTGTGCCTCCAGGAACCGGGCCAGCTTCTTCAGCTCAGCCACCAGCTCATCGTCCACCTCCTGGCGACCGGCTGTATCAAAGATAATCACATCGTGCTCCTGCCCGGCTGCCCATTTAAGCGCATCCTTGGCCACACGAATCACATCCTTCTCAGAAGCGGCGGGGGTATACACCGGCACCTCAATCTGCCCCGCCAGCGTAGCCAGCTGGTCAATAGCCGCCGGGCGAATCAAGTCGCACGCCACCAGCAGCGGCTTGTGACCCTCCATCTTCAGACGCCGCGCCAGCTTCGCGCTCGTGGTTGTCTTACCGGCACCATTCAAACCCACCACCAGAATGCGGGCAGGAGCAGGCTCCAGCTGCAGTGGCGCAGCATCGCCACCCAGCAACTCAGCCAGCTGGTCGCGGAAAATCTTGACGATCTGCTCACCCGGCTTCACCGACTTGAGCACCTTCTCACCCATGGCTTCTTCCTTTACATGCGCAATGAACTCGCGAGCCACGCTATACTCCACATCGGCATCCAGCAGCGCCATGCGCACATCGCGCAGCGCATCCTTGATATTGGACTCTGTAATCTTGCTCAGCCCACGCATTTTGCGAAAGGCATCATCGAGCTTGTCGGAAAGAAGCGAAAACATGCCTGCGATATACCAGAATTTCCCCGCAGTGTCAAGCAGCCGAGCCGTCAGCAATCCCCTTATTTTAATAATATGGCAACATGCGGCAGCACATCCACATCTGCCGGAAGCCACGGAACGCTATCCAGGGACCCCGCGTCCAGCCAGCGGGCTTCTGTATGCTCGCGCAGCTGCAGCTCGCCGGTGGCGATGCGGCAGACGAAACACTGCATACTCAAATGAAACGTGGGGTAATCCCATTCTATCGTGTGCAGCAGCTTGCCCACCTCCACCTGCACGCCCAGCTCCTCACGAATCTCCCGCGCCACGGCATCCCGCGCAGCTTCACCCGGTTCAATCTTGCCCCCGGGAAACTCCCAGCCCCCGCCGTGCTTGTGCTCCGGGCATTTCACTGCCAGCACCCGGCCAGCACCATCCAGTATAATGGCTGCCACCACTTCCACAATCTTGAGCATCGCTTCCATGGCGCGCAGTTTATCACATCCCACCCCAAATGGCAAGTTGCGGATAGGTTCTCATCTTACGTTGAACGAAGTATATTTCTACATATTATCGCTAACAAATTAAACTCACCAGATACACAGACCGTAATAGATTTTTCTCCTCTGTTTCCTTTTGACCAAGGGATAATTTACTTGCCTCATCAGATAATCGGTGAATGACCCTCCCATCGTAGAGCTGATATCGCAAGAGCTGACGAAAATAGAATCTTTTCTTTACTAACTGTTTACCGTATTTGAGGATTTCCGAGCGAATCGCTTCTCTGTTCCCCCATTCTGTTTCATCCTCAAAATAAACGCTATACACATAAAGTTTAACCGATTTCATACTCTGCTCCAAAAAAGGCCCGAAATAGATTTCCTTGCTACGCCCCGCTGGAATTAAATCATCGGTTTGCAGCTTTTTCTGCGAAAACAGTGAGGATGACAAATCTTCCCCATACACATCGTACGGCAGATAGAGGACTACGTAGCGACGAATTTCCAGAACGGAGCTCCTCATCCGGAGTGGACACGCGCCCTCATGGAGCTGGTCAAAGAGAATAATCTGGCTCCTTATCGTCCGCCTCTGAAACCAGAATTCGAGCCAAAGGACTAAACGCTCAGCCCCGTCCGCCCATACTGACACAGCGGGGGTGTTTTCTAGCTTGCAACGGCGGGGGAAAAGCGTAGAATAGCCGCATTAGCACGAATTTATCATGAGCGCACTCGAATTCATCCGTAAAAACTCGCTTCTCGTACTCATCGTGGTGGCCGGCGTTGGTCTTGGTCTGCTGATGATGGACTACGGTGACCGTGGCAATATGTTTGTCAAGGACTACTACATTCAGGTAAACGGCACCGGATATTCCTACCCGGAAACAGCCAACCTGGGAGAAAACGGCCAGAGCTACATGCAGTCGCTGCGCAGCAATGCTTCTGCCAAGCTGCGCACCATGTTCGACAAGAACGAAAATGAAGACCTGGAAGATACCGAGGCCAGCGCCATGCAGGCATGGTTAACCCAGCACCCGGAATACAATGCTTTCCTCCAGTACCTGAATAATATCTACGGCACCTGGACCTACGGCTACGCCGACGACGCCGGTGTAAACGTGGCCGTGAACCGCGCGGTGATTCAGGCCCAGGCCGAGGAACTGGGTATTGCCCCCTCCAAGGAACAGGTAGACAACTATCTGGAAGCGATGCCCGTTTTCAAAAAGGCTGATGGCAGCTTTGACCAGGAACTGTACCAGCGCATGACCGGCTTCCGCAATGGGGTTTCCAACCACCAGCAGGAAGCGGCATTCCGCAGCGTGATTGCTGATATGATGGTATGGGAGGCTCTGGGTAACCTCATGACCGATGGGCTGCAATTCCAGAACAAGAGCACCAGCGACCTGGTGGATGTGATGAACCAGCAGATGCGCGGCAAGACCGCCTGGCTGGCCAAGGACCGACTCCCCGCCCCTGCCGATGCCACGGATGAAGAACTTAAAGCGTTCTGGGAAAAGAATAAGGAAAACTACAAGAGCGCCGAGCGCCGCATTGTTTCCGTATACACCCTTACTCCAGCCGAGGGCTCCAGCATCGAGGCGCTGATGACCACAGCAGATATCCTGATGCAGGACCTCTCCCAGGCCAACGGCAAGGGATTCGACAAAAAACTGGCAGCCGCTGCTGAAAATCCGGAAAATGAGGCCTTCACCTACCTGAACGCCGAGGGCAAGAGCCACGAGACCTCCGCTCTCTGCTCCTTGGCAGATGCACCCGATATGCTCAAAACCCAGGTGGAACACAACGGCAACACCACCACGCTTGCTGAAATCGCCTTCAACGAGGTAGAAGCCGCCCCCGCTGTAGCTGAGTTTGAGGCAGCCAAAACCGCTGGCACCGATGATGAGCTGCCCAGCATCCGCCAGGTGCGCGGCTATTTCCCCACGGCAGAAGGCAAGCTGGCCTTCATCCGCGTAGAAGCCATCGAGCAACCCACGGTTCTCGATTTCGAAGCCGCCCGCGCTGCAGCTGCGGCTGATTTCCAGGCTGAGCGCGTGGCAAACGCCCTCACCGATGCGTCTAACAAGCTTTACGAAGAAATGATCAAAATCTGCTCCGAAAGCGGGCTGGATGCCGCTTTTGCCAAAGCAGCCGAGCATGGAGCCATTGTCGAAGACTTCGGCCCTGTGGGTCTGGGTATTTCCCACAAGGCACTGCCTCCGGGACTGGAGACTCAGGCGCTTATCAGCGTACCCAGCGGTAAGCTGGCCCCCATGGTCATCCTCAACAGCGGCGCCCGCATCTCCGGTGTAACCGGCCGCACGGTTGAAACCGGAGCCCAGTATGCCGCCATGAAGTCATTTATGCACATCCCGGCCATGAATTCACAGCTGCGTGGCAAGGTGCTACTCGACTGGCTGCGCGACGCCTACACCCGCTACAACGTGCGCTTCTCCAAGCATATTAAACTCAACAATCAGCAATAAACATAGAACACACGATACGTTATGGCCCTGCCTGCTCAGACCAAATACATCGTAGGCAATGAGGCCTGCGAACGCTTTAGCTTCTATGGAATGCGGAGCATCCTCGTCGCATACATGACGGGGATGCTCCTCATGTCTAAGAACGAGGCCACGGAAATCGTTCACCTCTTTATTGCCTGCACCTACCTGCTCCCCCTGCTCGGAGCCTGGCTGGCAGACCGTTTCCTGGGTCGCTACCGCACCATCTTTTCCATCTCTCTGCTCTACTGCCTGGGCAATGCCGTACTGGCGCTTGCCGATTTTGCAGGCGATATCGAAACCCGCAAATGGGTTCTCTTTGTCGGTCTTGCCATCATTGCAGTAGGTGCGGGTGGCATCAAACCCTGTGTTTCTGCCTTCGTGGGCGACCAGGTTCCCGCCGGCGAAAAGGACAGCACCACGCTCACCCGCCTTTACGCCGCCTTCTACTGGTCCATCAACATGGGCTCCTTCTTCTCCTTCCTCGTGATCCCCTGGGTAAGACAGAACTGGGGCTACAGCTGGGCATTCGGCATTCCGGGTATCTTCATGGCCATAGCCACCCTTATCTTCTGGCTCGGACGCAAGAAATATAACCACGTTGCCCCCACCCAGCCGGAATTCCTGAAAGCCCTCCTCACCCGCATCTTCTGCGGTGCAGAACGCGCCTGCGAACGCTTTGGCGGCGAATCGGTAGCCCGCGCCACCAGCACAGCCATCGGTATTGCCGCCTTCATCGTCATTGCTCCCATTGTGGTGCTGCTGGGCAACTGGGCTCATAGCGGAGCCTTCCAGATTGCCACCCTGAGCGGAGCCAGTGAAACAGTCGCCGCGCTCTGCGGCATGGTGTTCCTCCTGCTCTACATCGTTGTGCTGGCGCTGGCGGGGCTCAAACTCGCAACCGCCACCGGCATGAAGGGCTTTCTGGGGCTGGCAGGCAGCATGATATTCAACAGCAAGGAAGAAACCAGCCTCCGCTTCGCCGAAAGCGAACAGCGCGGCGTACGCAATCTGGCGCGCGTGCTCATCGTATTCCTCCTGATTATCCCCTTCTGGAGCCTGTATGACCAGACCGCCTCCACCTGGGTATTGCAAGGCAAGGAAATGCAGAGCATCGACCTGAGCTTCGGCAACATCAAGTTCTGCTTCGGCGCCGAGGAAATGCAGAGCTTCAACCCGCTGCTCATCATGATTTTTGTGCCGCTGGTCACGCTCTACGTCTACCCCTACATCGGACGCTGGGGCGCCCCGCTCAAGCGCATGGGTCTGGGCATCCTCATGGCAGGCATCGCCTATGCGGCAGTAGCCTCGCTGCAATACTTCATTGACTCCGGGCTTCGCCTCAGCATCCTCTGGCAGTGTATCCCCTACTTCCTGCTCACCCTTTCTGAAATACTGGTGAGCACCACAGGGCTTGAATATGCCTACACCGCAGCCGGCAAGAACCTCAAGAGCATCGTTTCCAGCTTCTGGCTGCTCACCAGCACTCTGGGCAACCTCCTTGTCGTATTCCTTGCCTCTCTGGTTGATGACCCCGCCGGTGTCAGTGCCTTCATTCTCTATGGCTGCATGTCCCTCTGCGTCGGCTTCATCTTCCTCTATATCACCACCCGCCCCAATTTCAAGGCTGAAGAAGAATAAATACCGAAATACTGGCATAATTCCGCTTTTCTCTTGACTCCGCGGGCATTTCACGTTTTAATTAGCGCACATCACCACTTCCACGCCGGCTTGGCGGAATGGTAGACGCGCTCGACTCAAAATCGAGTTCCCCAAAGAGTGTGGGTTCGAGTCCCACAGCCGGTAGTAAAAAGCAGCAGATTATTCAATCTGCTGCTTTTTTTATTTACTCTCGGGCAACGCCAAACGGCAGCACCGCATAAGGCGAAAGCTCCGATGACTTGTCATCTTCCACTCCTGGGCAGTATACCAGGAGAAAACAAACACAATTACCCTCCACAGGCAGTTCCAGAGACTCCCCAGGGTGGGCAGCATGCCACGTACAGCCTGCGCTTTCGGCCCATTTCCTGGGTTCCAGATTACTTTCCACGAAAGAAGCATTGGCCTCGTGCGTGGTTTTTCCGGGTAGCACAATCACCCCGAGCGCAGATGAATCTGCAGCCAGACTCAACCGCATGCAGCGGGAACCAGCAGGCAGTAAATCCAGTGTGAAGGCATCGCGCACAGCCTTGGTAAATCCAGTATAATAGCTGAAATCAACCCGGCACAAGCCGTTTCCCACCCGAGGGTTGTAATTCTGGTGGAACTCCTCATCATTCGCCACAAGTCTCAGGCCGAACCGCCCCTCGCTCCAATCGTCAGATACTGCCATCCAGGCGCGTTTCAGCGGAGATACATGCCAAGTGGGCGTAGTGCCCACACCCGAACAACAGGCCACATCCAGGCGATACCAGGTAATCGGCTCAAAACCACGAAAGCCCCAGCATATCAACAATGCTGAAAGCACCAGCATCAACACCTCCCGCACCGCAGGATGCCACCTGGACAAACCACAAAGCAGACGAATTCCCCAGATAAGCAGAAGCACCCCACTCAGCAGCAACGCCAGAACACCAAGCCAAGCAGCCAGGGAATAAGCATCATACCATTTAACGCAGACAAAAGAGGCCAGATATGCCATCAGACAGCCAACAACCAGTCCCCACTGTAGATATTTTCTCATCGCTATAATTCAATTCCTGCCGGGAATGCTTCGTGCCGCATGATGCCCCACATTTTGTCAATGTAAGCCAGCGTGTAGAAGTTCTCGAAATAGTGGAAATAATACGCCCCCAGCGGAGTGAGGCGATAGCCCTCTTCCTCCCGGGTCAGGAACCCCAGCTTCCGGGCCAGCCAGAACTCCACCCCGAACTCCGATTCCAGTTCCACACCAAAGAAATCCTTGAAATCGCCTCGGTGTACCAGGGTACTGTAAGCCCGCCAGAAGAGATAGTACACCATGCGCTGGCGACGCGTAAAACGGGTGGTGAGCGCCGTGGGCAACTGGCCACTGCGAATGCGCTCGATATAGGCACCCACAGAGAAGGTGTTGATTTTGAACGAATCGCGCAGCAGGGTGGTGGCAGAGCATCCGAAGCCCAGGAAGGTATCGCGGGTCATGCTCGAATAGCGGTGTCCCCCTGGTGTGGCAAAGGTCCAGATAGAATCGCGCACCAGGCCTTTGGAAAAGCAGTAGTCCGTCAGTTCGTCAAGCAGACGATGTTTCTCCCTCCCCGGCATGGCATGCACCGGGCTTCCGGTAAAGGAAAAATCAATAAAGGGATAAACAGCCACATGGTTAGCCCCATGGGCAAAGGCTGTATCCAGATCCTGGCGTATATGCTCAATCTTCTGCCCCGGCAGAGCAAAAATGAAATCCATGCTCACGGTCTCAAATGGCACAGCAGCCAGCGCTGCTGCCAGCTTTTCCGGCTGCGGCGCAGGGCGCCCCAGGCAGCGTGCAAACTCCGGCAGAAAGCTCTGAATGCCGATGCTGATGCGAGTCACCCCGGCATCTCGCAGAAGGGTAAGCGTGGGCACATTCACATCAGCCGGGTGAAGTTCTGCGCCTATGCCATCGGTAATCTCAAAATACTTCTGCAGCGTCTCAATGATGCGTCCAAGCTCAGCAGCCAGCAGCGCCGGGGTTCCCCCGCCAAAATACAAGCTGCCCACCCGGGTACGCCCCGACCGCATGCGCCCCACCATCTCAATTTCCTGAAGGAGTGCAGCCGTGTAGGCACTGGCGGCTTCCGGTGTATAGCGTTCCTTGCAGTAGGGACAAAAATTACACAGCGAGCGGCAGAAGGGAATATGCACATATAACCCCAGCCCCGGGCAATCGGAGTATTCCAGCACGGCATCATTCTCCGGCGTAAAGCGATAGGGCTCAGCGGTACGCGTCAGCCAAGTGCGGGCAGCTGTGGTGAGTAAACTCATGGTTGAAAATCAGACGTATCGGGTATAGGTGCGCAGCATCTCGGTAATCACCCGCAGGTTTCCGCGGAACACCAGCGCATACTCAGCCGCAAAGAAATAGCCACACTCATCGCACAGCCCCGGCACATGAATACAACGGCCGCAAGTGGAAAGCTCGCCATTTTCCATCACCACACACTGGTGGCACGGCGTCGGGAAATTGTTGTCAATGATGTAGGGGAAAGCACTGCGCAGGTTGAAAATGGGGTATCCTTCATCCATCAGCTGCTCAATTTCAGCACAGCAGGCCACCTTGTCATCGCGGGTAAGCACCAACTCCCGCGTGTCCGGATACGGCGTGTGGAAATTAAAGGAAACCGCGCGCACCTTCGGCTGCTGGCGAGCCACGTCGCATACGCTGCGGATACAACCCTTGTTAATCTGGTTCACCGCCATATACAGGCAGATATTATCCGAGCTTGCCTGCTCGATATTCCTCATGATAAGGTCATAAGTATTACCGCGGATAATGTTGTGATGCTCCTTATCACCATCCAGGCTCAGCAGAATCAAATCCGCCTCCGGCAAATCGAGTCCTTGTGTGCCATTGGTCACGATATTCACAATGCGGAACCCCATTTCCTTGGCCTCGCGCACCAAATCCCGTATGGTCTTGCCGCTGTCCTTCCACAAGAAAGTCTCGCCCCCGCAGAAAAACAAAATGCGCACGCCCATGGCGTACAACTGCTCCATCTCGGCCTTCACCTGTGCGTAGGGATGAATGATCGCCGTCAGATTATTCACCGAACAATGCTTGCAGTGCAGATTGCAGCGATCCGTCACAATAATGGTACCCAGAATCGGTTTCTTGCGGCGAAAAAGAACTGTTGTGAGTCCGAAAAGCGAAAATTCCAATAAGGTAGAAGCTTTCATTTGTCCTAAAGTACCAAATCTGCCACCCAACGTAAAGGAAAAAATTGACTCAGGAACACGCCTGTGGCATAGTGAGCTCATGCGGCAATGGGCATACAACCTGCACCTGGCAAAACAGTTGCTCTGGCCACGGCGAGGGGCGCAGCGCACCGTGGCCGGGGTATGCGTAGTGGGCATTGCCCTGGGGCTCATGCTCCAGATTGTGGTACGCGGTGTCATGGACGGCATGATAAAGGAAATTGACGCCGGAGTTCACGCCTGCATACCCGATTTACTCATCACCAACAGCCCCGACGAGCCCGATTTTTGCAGACAGTTGACCGGCATCCGGGACATTACCCCCTGCCAGGCAGGAATGGCAGCCACATCGCATGGACTCTGCCGCTACAGCACCTGGCACAGAGCGGAACGCATGGCTCCGCTTATCACGCGAGGCAGCCAGGAAGGCCCCCTTATTTCCCAGAGCCTTGCCGAGAAAGCACGGCTGAAACCTGGCGACACGCTCCCTCTGCAGCTTGCGGAGCATCCCCATATCATCACCATCTCCGGTATTTACCGCGTTCCAGGCCGCATGCTCGTGCCCGATATCCTGCTGCCGCACCCCCTGGCAGGCGGCGCCCCGGCACTAGCCATCACCCTGGATACAGGAGCAGACATCAACCAGGCAATTCGCCATCTGCGCCAGGCAATTCCACAGGCCGAAATCCACCCCACCCACGCCGATACCGCAGCCTGGCTCAGCATCATTCAGCGAGCCAAACAGACCATGGGATTCATCCTCTACCTCTCCATTGCTCTGGCCGCCTTTGCCTGCGGAGCCCTGCTCTGGGTCATCTGCCTGCAACGGCGTCAGGAACTTTGCATCATGTCTGCTTACGGCATGCCCCCGGGGCGACTTCGCGCCATCCTCTTCTGCATGGCCGGAACCGTAGCAACAGGCGGCATTACCCTGGGACTTCCGCTTGCCTGGTGTACCCTGCACTGGCGCGAAGAAATACGGCAATCGCTTGCTGCCATCGGCATACAGTCATTCCCGGTCGAGGTACTGGATATGTCGCTACCCGCTCACACCACACCAGAGCTATACCTGACGCACACCCTCTTTACCCTGGTCATCGTGCTCCTGAGCGCCCTGCCCGCCATGCGCCTCATCCGGCGCATCTGCTCACATGCCCCCCGCCTCTGATGACAACTGCAGCCCGGCGGGTATACGTTTTCGCCCTTCCTCTATTGCAGCTTCCTTGAGTTGCATACGCACCCCCAGCAGAATATAAGGTTGTGTGCCTGCCGGGGCTTCCGGTTTCAGCTTCACCTCACACACCAGCAGAATCCGGTGTTCTGATTTTTCCTTCAGCGAAACCACCCATTCCTCACCAGAGGAAAGCTCCAACCACTCCAGCCCCTGAGATTCAGCCCACTCCCGGGGTGACAGCCCGCTCTGTGTATACGACATCGGGTCTGCATCCATCTGCTTATCCCACGCAATAGCACCCACAATTCTGGTGTCGGAATTAATCCGTATCCGCACCTCGTGTTCATTTCCATAACGCGGCATATCAAATGTGAAATGGGTATCCACATCCTCTCCCCACCATGGCTTGAACCCATAACCAATCTCAACGCCATCCGACAATTCAAATGCAGACGGCATAAAATCCACCGTACCAGCCGGCCCGGAAGGGCCGCTTTCATAACTAACAAAATTAACAACAACCCCCGGAGCATACCCATACACCACGGGTTTCCACAGCGGCGATAAAGCCCAGCTCAGCCAGACCAGTACCAGCAGAGAAGAAAAAATCAGAATCACACGCTTCTTCATATCCCTATTTTAACACAGACAATCTGTTAGACAAGCAGGAATATCAGGGTGTTCGAAATTCGCGAGCCCTGCTCGTCCCCCTCCGTCTGCTGCGCCAGCAGCAGATATCATCGCGGCGCCTGTGCCGCGATATCGTCCCCGCTTTGCGGGGGTGAGGGCCCGTGAGGCGGGCCCGAAGCAACCTGAGAAGATGGTAGGAGGACGACTCTACCGTGGCCGGTGCGCTGCTCCTCGCCAAATCGTGTAGGGGGCTTTCGCCCCCTCACACACCACCGTACGTGCCATTTATGGCATACGGCGGTTTCTCGGCGTGTGATTGGTCCCGGAACTAA
>JAZNIZ010000081.1:0-8717 GCA_045577775.1 Akkermansia sp.
ACTCGGCGCTATAACGCCCTCTCTTATGTATCTGTTCGTTTTGCATGTGCGTGTGTTGGTTTGATTATACACACGCCCGATGAATTGCACAAGCCAAAGAGGGCTTAATGCAGTGTCTCAAATCCCGGCGCCATTATAAACTGCTAGAGTCACTGCTCAGCACGATAGATAGACAAATTCTCTCCCAAAGCAATTTGAGTGAAAGTGTTAAAGCTCAAATCGCTGACTGGGAAAACCTGTATAAAACGACGACGGACAACAAGCATTGGTTGACCGGCTTACAGGAAATGGAGAACCGCGCGGCGGGCGTAGAACAAATGTACCAAAAGGTTCAAATTACTGCCGGGAACGCAGTAAATATCGAGAAAAGGTACAACAATGCGCAAATAAAGAACAACGAGAAAGCCATAAAAGCTGAGGAGAAATATCAAGCCGCACTTGAAACAACTGGCCTGACATATCAGGAGCTGACGCAGCTCTATTCGCAACTGCTTGGCGCACGCGCACGAGCGCAAACTCCTGAGCAAATACAGGCAATCGACCGCCAATTGACAGCCGTCCGCAAGAACATCACCCTGATGGGTCGCGAGACGCAGTTGTCTGGCGCTAAAATGATAGGTGCGCAGACGAGCGTCATGGGAGTGATGCACCAGGTTGTCAACCAATGGCGCAATGGAACGCTAACGCTCCGAGGTCTTACTCTTGGCATCAAACTTTTCGCAAAATCCACCGTAGTTCTGGCTGCAATCCAGCTCGCGTGGGAGGGTATCTCTTGGGCACTTGAAAAGGCAAAGGCGGCATTTTTCGGAACGGCTGAAGCTGAAAAGGAAGCTGCTGACCGCGCGAAAGAGTACGCTGATGCGATTAAGGAGGCGCACTCAGAGTTGCTGAAATCACAGCACGATTTGTACAATCTTTCAGCAGACCAAGCACGCCTTGAAGCAGCCAAGCAATTTTCCGAGGCTCTTAAAGCTCAAAATGAAGAATACTCGAAGCAGGTCAAGTTGATAAATGAATCTATTGCCGCCCGCATGTACGAGGAGGTGCAAACTGCAAAAACGGAGGATAGAGACACTGCATTGAAGAAGCTCGAACTTCAGCAGAAAAAGTTAAAAGGCACAATTAGCGAAGAAAAATATCAGGAGAAGCTTCTTGAACTGGAGATGAAAGCGGCAAAGCGACGCAGAGAAGCAGAATTAAAAACAAAGGATATCGCATTAAGCGGCGCTACTGAAAAAGTCAAGCTTGCCGAGGAAGCATTGGAAAAGGCAAAAGCAGAGGCGAAAATCAGCGATGAAGGGTATACGTTGGAGCCAGAGAGAATAAAAACCATGATAAACAACTACAAGTTGTTGAAAGCTGAAGTTGACAAAGATGATAGCGAATTTGCTAGTACAAAAAAAAGATATGATGAAATGACAAAAATTATAACGACTCTCCGTCCTGGCTCTTTCGGCTACAATATTTATAAAGAAAAATATGATGAAGTTGCAAGTCGATATCTGCTCATGAATAAAAACAAACAGGCTTTAGCTGATATTGAAGAACAATTGCCTTCAATAGTTAAGAAATATGGCAAGAATGAATTAGGACTCGACCAATATACAAAGGAATATAATGAAATAAAAAGGAAAAACAAAGCTTTGGAGGATAGAATCGAAGACTTAAAAAAGGAACTTGAAAAAGCCGAAGAAGAACAAAGAAAAGCTTTAAATGCCGTTTTAAAGAAAAAACATGATGTGGATGAAGCTAATATGTTTGATGCAGAATCAGCAAAAATCCGTAAAGAAAATATAAAGATTAAAAAGAAGCAGAAAAAAGACGAGGAAACTTTTAATAAAAAACTTGAAGCCGAACAGAAAAAGATTCATTCGCTTTCATTGGCCGCTCTACGCGCAGAGGAAAATGAAATTTCTGATAGCCTGCGGAGAGCAAAATCCGGCAGTGTAAGAGAACGCCAACTGAAACAGAGAATAGGTCTTTATAGCCGTGAAATTCAACGTCGAGAAGCCTTGCAAAATGCCGCGACGCTGGAGGGTCAGTACGAGGGAAACACCAAGGACGCATTGGCTCTTGCGAGCGGTGGCGCGTATGCGATGCTAAGCGATGGAAAGCTGACAGGAAGCGAAATCGAAAAATTGCTCAAGACGCTGCGCGCGAAGAACAACATCCAGAATGAGAACCTGCATCGGCTGTTGCAGGAGATAATCGCCATCGCCATCAGCAACAATATGATAACTCAAAAGGCGTACGATAAGTACAAAAACGACTTGAAAGCCGCCAAACTCAACCTCATAGACAAATGACACGAGACTGGACCATAGAAAAGCTGCAAGAACTGGCGCTGACCTCGCTGCAATTCACTTACAACGCCGACAGCCCTGATACGCTATTGTTTCAGTTAAAGCCAGAGCATTATTATACCGAGCTTCCGTTAGCACCGCTTGACCGTCTAACTGTGAGGCAGGGTAATAGAATCGTGTTTAGCGGTGTCGTTCCGCTCGGTGCAACATGTGCCGCCCAGGCTGCCGAGGGTGAAACTGTTTCAATCAACCTCCAAAGTGATTACTATATACTCGACCATACCGTTTACGCCAAACTCAATAAAGACGGTAAAGCGGTGTTTGCTCGCACATCGACGTATTCTCGGACAACAACAGTAAATGATGTGTGTTCGTCCGTTTCGTCGTGGTTAGGAGACTATTTGCCGAGCTCGCTTCGGTGTGACTGTTCGGCAAGAATCCCCACACCGACGAGCAATGGAACTGCCCCTTGCTCAGCCTTGCTTGGCGATGCCATGCGTTGGGTTCCGGACTCGGTAATGGTGCAGCGGTATGGTGTCAACAATACTCTGTTATTGACAAAAGCAAGCAATTTGGAAGAACTACGCCTTGATACTTCAAGACATCTTTTGCAGAGCGTGTCATTCCAGCCACGGACTGACATTCAGGTGCCCGTTTGCGCTTTGGTTGGTGATATTCATCAAACTTGGCCAAGCGGCGCGGATATACGCACGCTCGGTGCTTTCGTTTATGCTGTCCCGCTGAAAAACAATACGAGCGCAGGAAACCAAAAAATGATTGTTAAAGGGGTGCCGCTTCCACGCCGGAGACAGTTTTTGCGTAGTGTTGAAGAGTTTAAGCTCGAAAAAGTAGCACCAATGAGCGATGATGCGCGATTCTTGCTTTCCATGTTTCCGGAATATGCGCCATTCATTACTTACTTGAGTGTCGGTTCAGTCCTTGTAAACGTTGTGAGCAAGTCGGATTTTATCGACGACCTTGAAGAAGATGACGAAGATTCAAAGATACCAGAGAATTATGATGACAAGCCCGAAACATGGGAGGGCGCAGGATTCAATGCTATTTTCGTGCATACGGAAGGCAGTTTCCCTGCCGCGTCAACTTCGTCAAAAAATGTTTCAGGCTTGAAGTGGTGCAAGGCTTCTTTGAGTGTCGTGCTGGGCGTGATTGTTACAAGAGACACCGATTTGCCGAAAGAATTGCATGACCTTGCACAAGAGCTTTTTCCCGGGCGCAGACGCTCAAATGGCGAACGCTGGGCTTACGTACGAAAAACTTTGACATGTAATTTAATCGACAAGCGCAGGAAGGTGTACAACACAGCAAATGCCAACCTGTGCGCTGGAGACGCTGACTACAAGACAGAGCAAACCGAATACGACGAAGCTACGAGAGCGGATTACATAAGCGCGATGGAGCAGTATTTCGTTTCAGCCAGCAAGTTGCAACACGAAGGAAACATCGAACTCAAATTAACTGAGGATTTGAACCCTGCCGCAATGACTGGTCGTTTACTCAGAGTTAACGGTCTGCGTTCCGAATGGGCTCGTGCGGAAATGAATTCGGTCGTGCGCTCAGTCTCCTGGGATTATCAACGGGGGCAGCTCTCGCTGACTACTGGACCACGCTCAACGATGGGTTTCGATGAGCTTCTGGAGCGTCGTTTGCTGGCTCGTAACCGAAGTAGCGAAGAATCGCAAAGGATGAATATTGCATTTGATAACGACGATGAGGAAGGGGCAGCAGCGGAAGATAGCGCATTGAGCATATCTCCCTCTATAACAGCCGGGACAGATAAAGATTCGTCAGGCAGGTGGCACAAACCGTTTACGTTGTATTTTCAGAACGGAGACCCCGAAGGCACGGTGTTTTTGGCTGGCGGTGTGGTACGCCTG
Organism: Akkermansia sp.; assembly: GCA_045577775.1. Classification (GTDB taxonomy): domain Bacteria; phylum Verrucomicrobiota; class Verrucomicrobiia; order Verrucomicrobiales; family Akkermansiaceae; genus Akkermansia. The sequence goes on from JAZNIZ010000081.1 coordinate 4,199, forward strand.
AGCAATCAACTCGTTTTTAACATAGAGGACACAGACAAGCAAATTATCGACGGAAAAGCAAACGGCGGGAAGTGGGTCTATGGTTCAAAGGTTAAAATTCGGAGAAAAAGAAAAGGTGGAGAGTTAACATTCGACATTGTTCAGTAAGCATGGCAGACAGTGAAGAAATAATTGATGAATACGACCTTACCGACTCCAGCGGTGAGGACAATGCGCTCAACCTTGTGCCATTGGCAACGTTTGGTAATGGCAGGACAAGCACACCAGGTATTATATCCTCAGTTGTTGCCGACTCGTCCGAACCATGGGCAGAAGATGGAGTTCTGCATATTTCGGCGGGGATGATAAATGTTCAAGCTGGCGATTCGTGGTCTATTACAAACGGAACTATAACAGTTGCTCGCGCCAATGGAACGACCGAAGGTGTAATCGGTAACGTATGTATTGAAAGTACGACAAGCGAGGTTCCTGTAATTTCACAAGGCACTATAATAATACCGTTAGCGCAAGCTTCAGAAGGGGAACTTTCTACGTCGATTCATACACCAGGTGCAATTTCCGGCATTGAGTACCATGAGGGGGCATGTCTTAGCATCGTTGATGGCATTATCAAGATACCTAAACCTAAATCTCCCGTTTTCCCGGCGGGTCTTTATAATGCCAAAACTACTGAAAAAATACCGTGGGCAACGTTCTTGGCTGGCACAAGTCCTGTGCCGATGAGCAATTTCTCAAACGGATTTAGAATTATGGCATTCCACATTGGAGATTACTTGTCCTTTTATATTGAAGAAGTATGATATATTGTTATTTTAGCTGCAAAAAAGACGAGAAGATGCTTGCTGTAAGCATTGCTCAACTTCGTGCTGTTGAGCCACAATCTGTGGTGTATGTTGCAAATGATAAAAATGACCGAGCTGCTGTGCCGACTGGCTGTACCGAAGTGCTTACATCGTATAGCAGAGGCGGTTCTGGCAACGGGCTTGAAGCTATTGAGGGTGAGCTGATGACAATGCAGTATATCCTCGGACGAGAAAATGGCGATTTTGTGACAAAAATCGACTCGGACGTATGGACAAACTGTAGCGACTGCATTCAGCCCCGCGCTGGTGAGGTTGAAGCCGATTTTCTGGGCTTCGAGTCAGCGCGGATGCTTATGCCCGGATGCGGTGTATACAGACTCAGCAAATGGGCTGTTAATTATGCTCTGGAAGAGACTCGACGTCGGTGGAAGTGGAAAGAATGGAACAAAGATGCAATTTATTCCGAAAATTTTGTTATTTTCAAGCTGATATGCTTGTGCCGAACATTGCACGCCGAGCTTGTGCCATACACGGCTGGACACCTGGTTGGAATGCACGATGATGGCTACGGGAAGAATGAACGAGCCCTTGGCGCGAGCTTTGTCCATTGCGGAGAATTGCTGGAAGATGGAAGCAAGGCGAAGCGCGAGCATGTGTTCATGCGAATGTCGTTAATTCAAGCAGAAAAACAAAAATGAGAATCAAAAGCAACATAATACGAGCAACATACGCAGGTCTGGATATATTGGAACCCGGGCAGCACATAGCAGCCGATGAGTACGGATTCAGCCGCACATTCACCACGACGGCAGAACCTATCATCGGAGCTCAATCGCAAATCGTTCGCGCGTATGGAAACGCGGGCGGCTCTTTTCAGCTCCCAGTATGCATCGATTTTGCTAGCGAGCCTGAAGCTATGGCGGCGGCATTGCTCCGTTCTGACTTCGTAGAGCTAAACCAAATCGGCGTTTTGAGTATACAAGTTGAACAGGAAGCTGATGAGAACGAGACATCGTCAACGAGAAGCTGGAATGCAGGCGTGCAGAGCATCGATTGCCGTCTAAGTTACACCGCAAATAGAGTGCGCTTGCATGTGAATTATAACTTCTTGTTGGGTGATGCTGTGCAGTAATTTTTGCTGAAAATAATGGGAAAATAGTGGGAATTTTATATGCGATATTTAAGCCTTAGAGTGTTAGGAATGTAGGAACGCAATTTTGTAATCGGACGGTCGTTCTTTCGGGAAGGGGAAAGCGATTATTTTAGGATGAAAGGAAAAACATCACTCACTTCTCCTTTCCCTGATTCTGGAGGGATTGGAGGGCGTTGAGGTAACCGGCGGTGACGATACCGGCGGGGAGGGCGATGAGGGCTATGCCGAGGAGGGAGGAGAACATGGTGACACAGCGGCCCAGGGTGGAAACGGGGTAGATATCGCCATAGCCCACGGTGGTGAGGGAGACGGTGGCCCAGTAGAGGGCGTCGAAAAAGGTGGGGAAGGTCTGGGGCTCGACGTTGAAGATGATGAGCGAGGATACCAGGATATACCCCACGGCCAGGTAGCCGACGGCCAGCAATGAATCGCGGGATTCCTTCAAGGTACGCACCACCAGAGCCATGTTCTGCGAGTGGTGCACCATCTTGAACACAGCCAGCATGCGCAAAATACGCAGACCACGCGTGATACGCAGCAGGCGGAAACCATCGTGGATGAAGGCCAGTGCCGGAAGAATCGACAGCATATCCACGATGCCGGGCAGTGAGAACGGGTAGCGGATAAAGGGCCAGATGCCGCGTTGACCAAAGCGTATATCCGCCGTGAGCCAGTTCAGCAGGTAGTCGAGAATGAAAACCGAAACCACCACCACATCCGTAATGGCGAATATCGCGTAATCTTCCTTAAATGCCAGCGGCAGCATGCTGATGACGACCAGAATGAGCATGAACTGATTGTACAGGCGGGAAGCCAGCGAGTTCACCTCTTTCAGTTCTACGATGTCGTATATCTTCTGCCGTATCATACTATCTGTTGTTTCGTTTTCCTCATATCGCAGACTCCAACATAGTGTCAACGACCTTCCTATGAAAGACCAGAGAAAAAACAAGCCCCGGAAACATTCCGGGGGCTTGTTTTAAGAAAAGAACCTGCTATCAGAGATACAATTTGGCGTACTCAATCAGGTCATTGGAGTACTTGTAGATATCTACAATATTTTCAAGTACGATATTCTTCTCATTTCGTTCCTTGTCGAGCAAGGTAAGTGTCTTCTTGGAGTTCTTAAAATAGAATCTGCACAGCGGCTTACGGACATTGTGATCGAGAAGAACGTTGCAGTAGCTGCGGGTATCCTTCAGGAAGATACGCTTGGGATCCACCAACTGAGACAGGATGGCGCGTACAATGTGGTAAGCCTCCAGCTCGTCCTCTGTTGTTACAATGCCATCATCCTCCGGTTCCGGCATTTCCTCCTGCACAGGGGCAGGAGCGGATACAGGAGCCTCCGGTTCAACAGGCTGAGGAGACACGCCATCCAGGGCGCTCTGAAGGCGCTCGCTGATGCGATTATTCAGCCATTCGCGGAAAGCCTGGCTCACCAGCGTAGTAAACTGAGCGCGGCGGTCGGGAGTAAGCATGCCTCCATATACCTGTTTGGCAAAAAGTCGCACAAACTCCTCGGACGGAGACTCCAACTCCTTGCTGAACAGATGGCGGATTTGCTTCTTGTACTTCAACTCGGATGCATTGCTGAGAATATTCTCCAAATCAAACATTGATTTAGAAAACTTCTTAACCTCTGTAACCTTGCGAACATCAACATCCTCCAATGAGAACTCAAAGAAGGGGCGATCATCCATTTTATTAGGCGCCTCAATATCAGTAAAAAACTTATACTCTACGCCATTAGTCAGAATTGCAAAGCGGGCATCCGTGCATGCAAAGTATCGATACAACTGCGAAGCATGGTTAATGTTAAGCACTGCATTAATCGCTTTGCATTCAATGAGAATGGCAGGAGAGCCATCTTTCATGATTACATAATCCACTTTCTCGCCCTTCTTTGTGCCTACATCAGAGGTGTATTCAGGCACAACCTCAAAAGGATCGAAGACATTATACCCCAAGGCCTGGAGGAAAGGCATTACAAGGGCATTCTTGGTAGCCTCCTCCGTCTGAACGGTTTCACGCAGGCGAGGAAGTCGAGACGCTAACTGAGAAAGTGAATCTATAATATCCATATGGCTGCGTTGTATTCTAACTTATATGTAATTAAATGCAAGAAAAAAAGTTACCTCAACTGTTTGAGCAGGACTGTTGGCAGAGGGAAGAAAACCTGCGATTCAAAATCATTCCCGGTCATTCTCCGCCCCGGGTTCCGCCCCTCCCCCCTCAGATGACGAATTATCCGAATCATCTGTACTCGCGGCGGCATTTTAGTATCAATTTTCCTGCTGTCTATATCGAGCTTGGGCATATAAAAAATCGTGTAGGGGGCTTTCGCCCCCTCACACACCACCGTACGTGCCATTTATGGCATACGGCGGTTTCTCGGCGTGTGATTGGTCCCGGAACTAACGTTCCTGCCGCAACTCTTTTATCTCTCCTCGCCGGATACCCTGTCAACTCCTCCGCACTGTTACGTGGATTCGGACTTGCACCGCTTTCCATCTTTCAGTCGAGGCTTCGTACATTTCAGTACTTCTTGGCTCTGCTGCTA
>JAZNIZ010000082.1:0-22705 GCA_045577775.1 Akkermansia sp.
GGCATGTTTTCTTGACTTATAGCCAATATATTGCATTAAATCGTCTATGATGGCTGATTTCTGGCTGCGAGTAGTGCATTTGCCATAGAGAAGCCTAGACCTCAAAACGAACCTTTCTTTTTCTTTCCCGCTCATCATTAAGTGCATGTAGGTATTATAGTGCTCTTAATTTTGAGGCAACCAAGAATTTTCATCACTGTAGGCGAAACGGCGATTCCTCGTTGGGTTCGATTTTTTTTGAGGCAATACGAACGCGACGCATTTGCAATGTTTTCATGCTTAAGAATCTTTTTCCCGATTACTATATGTTTAAGTTTCCTGCGTGACGTTTCATCATATAAACTCTTTACACGGCATCGTATTTCGGCTCTCTTGTGCTCTCGTTCATTCAGTCGTTTTGCAGTGTTTCTGTTCGTTATGTCGATTCCCCTGTAATTTTTTCAGCTATTCTTCATGACCTCCCTACTCTTATTTACGCTTTATAACTAGTCCAAGAGAATCGGCTCATCCCTGCTTACTTTAAGAAATTTGAGCAAAACACTAATATACCGGGAGCTGTACTCCCGATATATTAGTGTTACGATTTAGTTATTTCCGAAGGTCATTTCTATGACGGGTTCATAGATGGTTTTATCGAGATTGAGTAGATTCTGAACACCTTGAATTTCTCCAGGTACCTTATAGAGTGATTCTTCATTCCAAAATCCTGGATTTTCTCTTATATAACTACATGTGTTCCCTGTAGTAATTTTTACTTGATAAAGAGAATATTTAGCATGTCTAAGTTGCCCCCATACTTTGGAATGCATACTTAAATATATGTAACAACATGCCTTGCAAACATTTGGTTTATTAGACATATATTCGTTGCATTTTTTTAGTCCCTCGTAGATAGCACCATCTTTGGAGTCGCTCACTAACTCGCCTATGGCTTCGGCTGCCTCAAATGCTTCTAATGCAGCCTCAGCAGCATGTCCTGCTCTTTTTGATTTTTGGCGTTCGATCTCCTGATTTTTCTTACGACCTTCTTGATTTTTCTTATGTCTAGTGCGTCTTTTTTCTTCTTCTCTAGCTTTAGCACCTGATTCGCCTAAAATATCAACATCTACCACAGGATTGTTATCTAAATACACATACAAGCCGAGCGTAAATTTCTCCTGTATTGCATCTCGATTAATCCAGCAACCAGCTTCAGCAGAATAAAATCTATAATTATAATAAGCTAGATTAGTTTCTATATCTAAATACTCACTACTCCATTGAATAGGCTGCTCAACATCTCCATCCCCATTACTTTCACCATAAGGAGAGTATGCGTAAGAGGTTCGGATGTAGCCATGCTGACCATATACCTCGCAGATGTTCTTTGTCAAATCCCAGCCATAGGTATACCATGTGCCGTCCTTTTGGATGGCTAGCGGACGAGTGGCTACAGTCTGGGATGGATCCCATGTGATAATCCACAGGCATGGATGGTTGTTGCGGGTGATGTCGCAACAGGCTATTTGCAGGTAGCCTCGGTAGATGTAGCGCTGGTGGAGCGTTACTGTATCGTTAACCGTTACCTTCTTGTGCGCTCGGCGGCCCATGGAATCGTAGGCGCATTCGATGACGGTGCTGCCGTCCGTATTCTGAATGGTAATAAGCGTTGCCCCGGCGGGAGTCGTTACGGTTGTCGTGAATCGTCCATTGCCACGAGTTGTTTTGGTAACACGATGCTGGGCATCGTATTCATATTCCGTCGTATTGAGGAGAAGTCACTGAGTACCATCCCAGATGGATTCCTGTTCAAAGACTGTCGTGTCATTCGCTGCGATGAAAGCCTCGTTCTTTCGACTCTGAGCGGCTACCAGTTCCCCATCCGCTTTTGTCGTTACCGTATGCTTATGGATAGCACCATGTTCCGTGGTAGCTTCATAAACGTGCCACGTTTGGACACCATTGACAGCCTGGCTGAACTTGGCTTTGCCCGCAGAATAGGAGTACTCAGGAGCTTCACCATAGCGTTCCTCAATCACCATATCGGCAATGCCCCCAAGGTTGAACTGGTGAAGCGTGGTAACAAGACCCTCGTTATCCCCGAGGGAACACCTGAATCCCAGTTGGGGATTCTGATTAACAAGTTCACAAGGGGATAGAAATAGAGAACCTCCCGGGCGCAATCCGAGAGGTTCTACAGAAAAGCAATCCACGCCTACATGGATTTCATGACCATAGAATGACATTGAACTACTCCAATGTCAAGATTTTTTTAGCAAAAAGCCTTCTTTTTAAGTGAAAAGTGACGTGCAGACAGGATTGCGCTTCCTGCTGCACGGAGCTCCTTTACAGGCTCATAATGAACAGGACAATCTGCACTATGATAACCAGAAGCTCAATCCACTTTAATGTAGGCATTTGTGGTTGCTATTCTGCCAGCCGAGTTCAACTGCTGTTCCGTACCCTTGCGGACACGTTACCCCAGAGGAAAGGGCTGCTAACTCTCCGCTGAAGGTGAACGAGCCACCCACCAGACGAGTGATGGCGGAAAAGCGGGAGGATTCTAGCATATAGCCATCATCCGTTCAAGTCTGAACGGCTTATACTTTTGACATCCCGGAAATGTGACTGGAACCGCACGAGTCTAAGCGAGTCCTTTTGGCTGCAAAACGGGGGCAAAATAGATGCAAAATCAGCCAGGGAAGTCCGTTTTTCGTTATGAGTTGCGTTTTTATAAGTCGCTGAAATCAAGGCACAAAAAAGGAGCGGTCGTTACCATTTTGTCTTGGTTACGACCGCTCCCATAATAGCCTTTTTGTGACTGTGATTTTTAGCGACTCTAAAGGATTGTATATAAATAACTTATGAAAATTGACTCCATTTTCTGAAAATTACCCCGAAATTCGGCGTGACTCATAACGGGTTGCAGACAGTTTCGGAAGTTGCTTGTTTTCAGAGTTTTACAAAACACGTTAACATTACCTGTTCACATTCACATTGTGGCGACTTTGGAATAAACGTGTTGCATTTTTGTGAGCTTGTTGCCCCAAAGTAGACGCAAAACTATTCTTGACTAGGATTTATATCAGTATTTATATCAGTATTTATATACAAACCATTATTTCGAATAGCTCTTCCGCTGGCTTCTGTGCTTTCATCTGTAAAAAATTTAAAATCTCCATTCTCCGTATACCGCACACAAACCTTAACTTCGATACATACTTGATTATCTCCATATTTGGAAGCAACAACACCCGAATAATATGTGATGCATCCTGAATTATCGCTGTATATTGTTCTAGGAGAGTTGAGATCTGGAGTGAAAGAAATTGCACCTACGCTTGACACAACTTTAAAGCGTGGTGAAGATTCTTGAAAATTCATTTCTAAAGAAATAAGCCCAACAATAGAATCTTCCAAAATTAAATTTTCCTGATATGTAGCTATCGTTCTTCTCCAAGTCGACTTAGTCGACTTAGAAGTATCGGAACAATTTATAGATGAAAGAAAAGCAGCATTGTTCTCCCTTATCTTATAAGTATTCAATATAAGATAAACAAAAATTATGAATGATACTATCAACACGCTAGCAATTATTGTTTTTCTCATGGCGTAAATACTAACATGTAAAAGCGAAAAAAGCAAGATTTTATCTGTGAAATGTAAACACATTTTCGCTTTTTGTCCGTATGGGTTAGATGAATGATACCTAAAAAGGCTAAACTACTGCTAACCCGCTTACCTGATGTTGCGAGTTAGCAGTAGTTGCTTACTCCTATTTAAATTTGTGTTACTTTACATTAATGTATAAGTCACCATTGCGCTTAGCTTTTCCTCTTGCCTTCTCAGAAAAGTCCTCAATCTTAGTAGGAATCCATTGAGATTCGGTGCATTTGCACGTTAATTTTGCTTTTAATAGGAGAGATACCGAGACATCACTCCCATAACAAGCGCCTCCGATACCCCCAACTACACCACCAATAATTGATCCCGCAGCTGCTCCAGGTACAGCTACAGTCCCGACAGCAAGCGTACCAATAGCTCCTCCTATTTTAGCACCTATTGTTGCTCCGCCTGCTATTCCTCCACCAATCATAAGCACATCTCCATAATCTACTAAAGATGCGGATACAGTTGCAGAAAAAGTTATAACTTTAGTTTCATTGTCTATTTCTTCAATGATTGTGTCGTGCTTTTGGTATACAATATCGCCGTCGCGTCCATAAAATACAATTCTACTAGAATTCACAGGATCTTCATCATCAATTTTAATTTTTAATGATATAGAACCAACTAAATCGTCAAACAATACGTCTTCGTCGTATGCGTTTACAACTTTGCTCCAACTCGGTTTCAATCCATTTATATCAAAAAAAATCAAAGGATTATTTTTTGCAAACAAGTAGCTATTGGTATACTTAGGAAACAATGGGTCAAAACTCAGCCATTTGCCATTTTGAGGATCGAAATAACGATAGTTGTAGTATACTAATGAAGTATCTTCATCATTGATTTCGCTAGACCATTGAATTGGCTGAATCACGTCACCGGAGATTGTCACCTCGCCATAGGGCGAGTATGAGTAGTTTGTGCGGATGTAGCCATGCTGACCGTAGACTTCGCAGATGTTCTTTGTCAAATCCCAGCCATAGGTATACCATGTGCCGTCCTTTTGGATGGCAAGCGGACGAGTAGCTACAGGCTGAGACGGATCCCAGGTGAGGAGCCACAGGCAGGGATGATTACTGCGAGTGAGGTCGCAGCAAGCAATCTGGAGATAGCCGCGGTAGATGTAACGCTGGTGAAGCACGACGCTGCCGTTGGTTGTTACCTTTTTATATGCGCGGCGTCCCCTGGAATCGAAGGCGCATTCGACCAATTAAGCTTGCTACTTGGGAGAAAAGATGTACAGTACCCATGGAAGGTGTTTTTTTGAGTAACACCGGCATACGTTTTGCTGGTGAAAAATCAACCTTCCATTTTTTTGCCCTGATTCTTGCTATTTCGCTACCCTTTCAGAAAATCTTTGGGACACATGTGGCTCACAAGGGGGTAAAAAGAAGACCTCCCAGAGCGCCCACTCGGGAGGTCTTTGGAAAAACATTATCAGAATCTTCGTTCCTGATGAAGCTATACTAGCATATTAGAGCGTTTTGTCAACTCTTTTTTGCATTTAACTCGTTCTGGAAAGATTTGAAGAAAATTAATCCTTGCATGAACTTTAAAAATACGCTATTCTGCTTATAGACAAAGTAAACCAATCATTAATTAGAGATATTTTTCGTAACAAATAACAGCTTTATATAAATATGAGTCTGAGTCTTTCTGGTGCTTCTGTACTTATTACCGCGTTCTTGCTTCCCGTGTACTCTATGAGCGAAAGTGCCCCCCGAGATCAAGTGGGTCACACGATGCTCACGAATCTGGAGAGTGAGGAGAATGCGACCGTCCAGCAGATTTCGCAACTTCTCGATGATCGGGCTAATATCAAAGCCTCCGAAAACGTCACGTTTTTGTTAGATGCTAAAAACATGTTGGTAAAGTTAACTAATATAAGAAATCAAATTTTAGAAAAAGAAGCTGAAGAAAACGTTCGTCACCTAATTGAGCCTTTTGTGAATGAAGCGCACGTGTTTTTACTTTCAGCTAGAGAAAACAAGTTTCTTCCTACGTCGATAGAAAATGAAATTTTTTGGGGGCAAAATATTGTAATGGAATTAAAACGTTTTTTTGTGACTCACCCCGATGTGGAGGTTTCTCAATCCGTAGCTCTTCATTTTATGCTCCCTCGGATAGAACGGCTTGTAGAAGAAATTTACCATTATAATATTCATTAAATCCATATCATTGCCTTCCCATAAAGCAGTCATAGGCGTGGATTTTCCTTCGCAAAGCATCGAAGATAAGAAATGCACATTTTCATCCACAAAATAATGGTTCGTTTTTTGTGAATGTATGGCGTACGCCGCTTCTTTGACAAGTCACAGGTAGGTGACTTTCTTGTTTCGCTTTTCCACGAGGGCGCGGTAGGTGGTTCCGGTGGCACTCTTCACGCGGACTTCGATGTCTGCGCTTACCGACTTTGCTTTGCTTGTCTTCTTATTCATAAAAACAGGGGGTAAAAAATTCCTTTGTATAGTATAAGACATTTATTATAAATATGCAAAGTTTTTCTTACTTTTTTCTTTTGTGACTGTGAACGCACGAGTCTAAGCGAGTCCTTTTGGCTGCAAAACGGGGGTAAAATGGATGCAAAATCAGCCCCGGAAGTCCGGTTTGCGTTATGAGTTGCGATTTTATAACCCGCTGAAATCCAGGCACAAAAAAGGAGCGGTCGTTACCATTTTGTCTTGGTTACGACCGCTCCCATAATAGCCTTTTTGTGACTGTGATTTTTAGCAACTCTAAAAGACTGCATATAAACATGTTACAAAAATTAATGCCATTTTCTGAAAATTGCCCTAAAATTCGCCATATCTCATAACGGTTGCAGGAAGTTTTGGAAAAGGCTTGTTATTAAGGCTTTACAAAACACGTTAACATTACATACCAGCATGCTCATTGAGGTGATTTATGACGTGATTTAGGGATAAACGTGTTGCATTTCGGCAATCTTGTCGCCCACTAAATAAAAAAAATGGGCGACAAATCTTTTTATTGCCCACCGGTGGGTGACAAATCTCGTAGTTACCCACTGAGTGCACAAAAATGGATAACGAACGGAATTAGTCTCAAATGTTCAATATTCCCAATAACGTATTGGTTTACCCTCAGCAATTTTTGTTACCTCTGCCAGTTGGTAAAAAGCCGGTGTGCGACCACGAGCCGGAGATTTGATGGTCAATATCTCCTCTTTTACCAAAAGGTCAACCATCCGTTGTAAGCTCGAAGATGTCAATTCCGGGATTCTCTTACACATGTACGATTTTTTGAAAATAGGAGTTTCAAAAATAGCATCGAGAAGCGGTACACCGTATGGCGAATTCGTAATTTTACGAACCCTTGTTTTTAATTCGGTGTGCAATTTAACCATAGCATTGGCGCGTCTGTTATTTTCTTGCGCTTGCACATTAACGGCTTCCAAAAAGAATAAAATCCAGTCCTGCCATGCCTCTTGAGATTGGTGAAGACTATTTAAATGATTGGTGTATTGATTGCGATGTCGCTCAAAATATTCACTCAAATAAAATGCAGGACGACATAATGTATGTTTGCAGGTCAAAATCAGAGGAATCAGCAATCGTCCCACACGTCCATTACCATCATTGAATGGGTGAATCAACTCAAACTGAGCATGTAGGATACCAGCCTTGATGATGGGGTGCTCATTATCAGCACTCAAGTATTCCAACCAATTTTCTAGGTAACTTTCAACAGCGACAGGTGATGGGGGAACATAACTCGCTTCCTCAATGCTACACCCGCGGGAGCCAATCCAATTTTGTGTTGTTCGGATAAGTCCCGGGGTCTTATCTTTACCACGTACGCTATCAAGCAGTATGGCATGTATTTCTTTAATCAGCCCTATGGTGAGTCCGCGGTCATAGACATTTAAATTGGCATATCTTAAAGCCTCTCTGTAATTTTTAATTTCCTGAACATCCCGTTCTTGCTCTTCTGTACCGGCTTCTCCTGCTTCCAACGAATATACCTCATCCAGCGTTGACTGTGTACCCTCTATTTTTGAAGATAACACAGCCTCTTGAGCCATAAGCGGAGACAATAATACATTTGCGTACGGCATGTTATATATCATACCATCATATCGGCAAATTGAACTGACCGCATCACCAAAGGTCTGAAATAAATTATTACGGTTCAATTCCGGAATTGGTAAATAGGGAAGAACAAAAGAGGAATTCATACGTGCATGGTAGCATACATTGTTTATTTGTCAACCACTTTTCAATAAAAATGGGTAACAAATCATTTTTGTCACCCACCGGTGGGTATCAAGTTCCGTAATCACCCACTTGCAGCTCAAAAATGGGTAACAATATGTTAAATCTTGAACTTATGTTTCCGAAATTAAGGTGCGACAACATTGGCAAAAGTCGAATGTCCATGGAGGCAGTCGATTACGCCTTGCACTGAGTGAAAGCTACATTACATTCAAGCGATGGCAAAAAGGAGCGGTCGTTACCATTTTGTCTTGGTTACGACCGCTCCTATAATAGCAGGGAGGTGATTTGAACACCCGACCAAAGGCTTATGAGTCCTCTGCTCTACCACTGAGCTACCCTGCCATTGGCACCACCGGAGTGGTTGGTGAGGAGAGTATACACGCAGCAACGAGCTTTGGCAAGCCTAAAATTGTATTTTTTTACTTTTTCTGAGTGCGCATTCTCTGAATCTGCTTGAGGATAGCCTCGGGATTGGCAAAAGAGGCTTCAAATTTCTGGCGGTCCTCGGGGGTGATGAGCGGGTCGAGCTCCATGGCGGCGCGGCCAGCTTCGGCGGCGGCCTTCACATCATCCACGCTCTGGGCCCCCATCATCAGGATCTGGAATTTGGCCTGGAGGATGCCGGATTTGTTTTCGGGATAGGCATCGGCCAGGGCTTTTTCGATAGCAGCCAGGGCTTCGGCCTTGGAGAGGGCCGAGCTGAGCGCAGACTGGAAGGCTTTGCGCTGGTCCTCAATTTTCTGCTGGCGGGCCATGCCGAGTGTATCCTGCGGGTCGAGGGCGATGATGCGCTTGCGGAGGGAAACGGCGCTATCCTGCATCTTTTTCGGCAGAGAGCGGTAGGCCTTCAGGAGCGAATCCAGCTTTTCAGCTCCCTGCTGGGATTCGGCTTTCTTGAGGAGCTCAGCCGTGGCGAGGGCAGCGTTCAATTTTTCGGAAGCAGCAGCCACCGAGGGGACGTAACCGTTGAAACCACCGGCAATTTCGCCCTGCGGGGTGAGAACCATGATGGTGGGGAAACCGTTCACGCCGTACTGCTTTGCAAGCTCTTCGTTGCGCGCGCGAAGGGCGGCGTCAAACTTGGGGTTCTGGGGCAGGTCCACCTCCATGAATATGAACTTATCCTTGGCGTAGGCCTCGAATTCCGGGGTATCGAGCACCACCTTGCGCAGGCGGACGCACCAGCCGCACCAGTCAGACCCGGTGAAGTCCACCAGCACTGCCTTATTCTCTGCGGCGGCCTTGGCTTTGGCCGCGTCCAGATCTGTCATCCACTCTACCGCCCAGGCCGGCGCCATCGTTACGAGCATGAATGCTGCGCAAATCAATTTCTTGTACATGCTGGCATGATATCAGAAGCGCCAGCGCGCCGCAAGCGGAATTTCCTACCCGCCGGGCTGATGACTCATTCAGTATCAGGAATCCGGAGCCTGAAAGATTGAAATTCAGGGTTCCGGCTGCAAATTTTGCAAAAAACGTTATAAATAAGTCTTGCATTTTGGGTCGAGGTGTGGCATATATCTGCAAGTTTACACTGACCATGCCTAAAGACACATCTATTAAGAAGATTCTCGTCATTGGCTCGGGCCCCATTGTTATCGGTCAGGGGTGTGAGTTTGACTACTCCGGCACTCAAGCCTGTAAGGCGTTGAAGCAGGAAGGATATGAAGTGGTGTTGGTGAATTCCAACCCGGCCACTATCATGACCGACCCGGAGACGGCTCCCCGCACCTATGTGGAACCGATTACGCCCGAATATGTAGAAAAAATCATTGCCCGTGAGCGCCCGGATGCCATGCTGCCCACCCTGGGTGGCCAGACGGCTCTGAACTGCGCTATGGCTCTGCACAAGAACGGCACGCTGGAGAAGTACGGCGTGCGCATGATTGGCGCCGATGCCGAGGCCATCGACCGCGGCGAAGACCGCCAGAGCTTCAAGGATGCGATGATGCGCATCGGGCTCGACCTGCCGGCCAGCGGCGTAGCGCACAACATGACCGAGGCCTGGGATATCGCCAAGAATGTGGTAGGCAACTACCCGATGATTATCCGCCCGGCCTTCACGCTGGGTGGCACCGGCGGTGGCGTGGCCTATAACAAGACCGAGTTCGAGGAAATCGTGGCCCGCGGACTCGACCTCTCCCCGGTGCATGAGGTACTTATCGAAGAAAGCCTGCTGGGCTGGAAGGAAATTGAGATGGAAGTGATGCGCGACTGCGCCGACAACTGCATCGCAATCTGCTCCATTGAGAACCTGGACCCGATGGGCATCCACACCGGCGACTCCATCACCGTGGCGCCTGCCATGACCCTCACCGCCCGCGAATACGCCATTGTGCGCGAGGCCTCCTTCGCCATCATCCGCGAAATCGGCGTGAAGAGCGGCGGCAGTAACATTCAGTTTGCCATGTGCCCGCGCACCGGGCGTCTCGTGGTTATCGAGATGAACCCGCGCGTGAGCCGTTCCTCGGCTCTGGCTTCCAAGGCCACAGGTTTCCCCATTGCCAAGTTTGCCGCGAAGCTGGCCATCGGCTACACGCTGGATGAGCTGCGCAACGACATCACCAAGGTGACCCCCGCCTCCTTTGAACCCACCATCGACTACGTGGTGGTGAAGGTGCCGCGCTTCACCTTCGAGAAGTTCAAGAAGGCAGATGAGCGCCTGACCACCGCCATGAAGAGCGTGGGTGAGGTCATGAGCATCGGCCGCACCTTCAAGGAATCCCTGCAGAAGGCGCTGCGCTCGCTGGAAACCGGCCGCTGGGGCTTCGGCTTCGACCTGAAGGACCCGAAGAACCCGACCCGCGATGAGATTGCCGCCAAGCTGGCCGTGCCGAATGCAGACCGCATCTTCTGGATTCAGACCGCCTATGTGAACGGCTGGACGCTGGAGGAGATTCAGGATTTAACGGATATCGACCCCTGGTTCCTCGACCAGCTCAAGCAGCTGGCAGAGGCCGGCATGAAGCTCAAGGAGCTCGACCTGCTGGAAGCCAAGAAGATGGGCTTCTCCGACCGCCAGATTGCTCTGGCCCGTGGTTGCTCCGAGGACGAGGTACGCGCGGCCCGCAAGGCTCAGGGCGTGGTGCCCTGCTACCGTCTGGTGGACAGCTGCGCCGCTGAGTTCGAGGCCATTACCCCCTACTTCTACTCCTCTTACGGCGATGAGAACGAAGCCCGCAAGACCGACAAGAAGAAGATCATGATTCTGGGCGGTGGTCCGAACCGCATCGGCCAGGGTATTGAGTTCGACTACTGCTGCTCGCACGCCTCCTTTGCCCTCAAGGAGCTGGGCTACGAGACCATCATGGTCAACTCCAACCCGGAGACCGTGTCCACCGACTTCGATACCTCCGACAAGCTCTACTTCGAGCCCCTTACCCTGGAAGATGTGCTCAACATCTGTGACCAGGAGCAGCCGGATGGCGTCATCGTGCAGTTCGGCGGTCAGACCCCGCTGAACCTCGCTGCCGCCCTGCAGGAACGCGGCGTGCCCATCATCGGCACCAGCCCCCGCAGCATCGAGCTGGCAGAAGACCGCAAGTACTTCTCTGCCCTGCTGGACGAAATCGGCCTGAAGCAGGCCGAGGCCGGCACCGCCACCAATGAAGACGAGGCCGTGGCCGTGGCCAACCGCATCGGGTACCCGGTGCTGGTGCGACCCTCGTTTGTGCTGGGTGGCCGCGCCATGATGATTGTGTACGATGAGAAGGAACTGCGCACCTACATGCGCGAAGCGGTGGATGCCTCGCCGGAGCGCCCGGTGCTGGTGGACCGCTTCCTGGAGCACGCCATGGAAATTGACGTAGACGTGATTGCCGATGGCGAGACCAGCGTGGTGGGTGCCATCATGCAGCACGTGGAACCCGCCGGTATCCACTCCGGTGACTCCGCCTGCATGATTCCGCCGAACCGCGTCTCCGTGGGCATGCACAAGGAAATGATGCGCGCTGCCAAGGAACTGGCTACCAAGCTCAACGTGAAGGGGCTCATGAATTGCCAGTTCGCCATCAAGGACGAGCAGCTGTACGTCATCGAGGTGAACCCGCGCGCCTCCCGTACCGTACCCTTCGTTTCCAAGTCCATCGGCGTGCCGCTGGCCAAGCTGGCCGCCAAGGTGATGAGCGGCTGCAAGCTCAAGGACCTGGGCTTCACCAAGGAAGTGGTGCCGCCGTACTACACCGTGAAGGAAGCCGTGTTCCCCTGGAACCGCTTCCCGGGCATCGATGTGGTGCTGGGGCCGGAAATGCACTCCACCGGTGAGGTGATGGGTATCGACACCGACCCGGAGGTTGCCTACCTGAAGAGCCAGGTGAGCGCCTTCAACGCCCTGCCCAAGGAAGGCCTGGTGTTCATCTCCGTGAGCGACCGCGACAAGCACATCGTGACCGAGATTGCCCGCACGCTGGAAAAGGCAGGCTTCGATATCTGCGCCACCAAGGGCACCATGATTCACCTCCTCCAGAACGGCATTGAGTGTGAGCGCGCCTACAAGGTACACGAGCGCCGCCGCCCGGATATTGTGGACCGCATCAAGAACGGCGATATTGTGTTCGTCATCAACACCCCCGGCTCTCATGACGCCCGCGAGGACGAAGTTTCCATCCGCGCCGCAGCCGTGAGCAGCAATATCTCCTACACCACGGACCTCTCCAGCGCCCGAGCCTGCGCCGCTGCCATGCTCCACGCCAAGAACAAGGAGACCACCGTGCGCACCCTGCAGGAATACCACGCTGAGGCTGCCGCTGAGTATCAGAACTGATAACCGGCCTGCCCCAAAAAACTTCAGCGCCCCTTTCCGAACCACCGGAAAGGGGCGCTTTGTTGCGAAGGATAAAAGCCTGTGCGCCGATTAAATGGGGGAGGGCATCATCACGCCTCGGTGATGATGAGGCGGCGTTCCTTGCGGCAGGCCTGGCGGTCGCGCGGCAGGTTCACGCGGGCGGTGGGGGCATCCGGCGGCAGAATGTCCAGCACCGAAAGCACCAGCTCCTCGCTGATATCTGCCACGGCGTTATCCTGCAGGTAGCGGCGGATGATGGCTTTCTGCAAAGCGTGCGGCTGCTCCCACACAAAGGGAAGATAGAGTCGCCCCTGCGGGTCTTTGGAGGGCAGCGCTGCCAGGGCAGCTTCCAGCGCCTCCAGCGTTTCGCCCTGCAAGCGGGCGCTGCGGTTCAGAATGGGTGTAACATCGCGCCCCAGGGCCTTGTTCAGGGTGGGAATCACCTCCAGGCGCAGCGAGTTGCGCGCCACATCCGGCACGGCATTAGTGGCATCATCCCGCCAGGGCTGGCCAATCTGCTGCAACCAGGCGGTAATCTCCTCGCGCCGGCAGCTGAGCAGCGGGCGAATCCAGGTGATGCTGCCGGTCTGGTGCACCGGCTGCATGCCGCGCATGCCGGCAGCGCCGCGAGCCAGGCGGAAAAGCACGGTTTCGGCCTGATCATCGGCATGGTGAGCCAGAGCCACCACCCCGCCCTTGCAGCGGCGGGCAGCTGCGGCCAGCAACCAGCGGCGCGCGTGGCGCCCTGCGGTTTCCATGGAAACGCTCTGCTCGGCAGAGAGGGAGGGTACGTCTATCTTCTGCAATTCAAAAGGAACCTCCAGCTGCTCGCAGAGGCGGGCGCAGAATGCGGCATCGGCATCGGCCTCGACGGTGCGGATACCATGGTGAACATGCAGTGCATGCACCTCGCACCCCTGCTGCACCAGCATGCGCAGCAGCGCCACAGAATCGCGCCCGCCGCTGAGCCCCAGCACCACCGGCTGGCGCAGGTAGGGCAGGCAATCCGGCTCCAGGGAAAGCGGGGATTCCGCCGGTTTGTCATCCTCACTCGTCGTCATCACTGCGAACTGTCTTACGGCGTTTCTTACCCTTTTTGCCTTTCTTGCTCTTTCTGGCCTCCTTTTCAGCCTTGCGGGCCATATCGGGAGCAAACTTCTTGAAAAGAGCGGAGGAGGAGTGATCTTCCATATCCACCTCAACAGACTTGACGACACCGCTGGCGTAAGCCACGAGAATCTTGCCACCGTGACGCTCTGCAGCGGGAATCACCATCGTTTCAAAACTCTCCAGGTCTTTCACACTCTCCCCCTTGACCGGATTACCATCAGACAGCCAGGGGAGGTTATCAAGATTCTGTTTTGCAGTGGTGCGAATGGGCGAGTTCGGGTTTTCAGGATCGTCGGAACCATCTGTCCAGGAAACGTAGGACACCGTGCGTTCATCTGCCGCGAAGGTACTGCCGGAGCCGATCTCTGCACGCTTATCTGCCGGGCAGTGGAAAATGGAGGAAACCTTCATCTTGGCACCCTTGGCAGAAGGAAGCACGTGCGCATCCAGCTCCGGTGCAATCATGAGCCACCACCCCTCGCTCTCGTCAATCTCCTCGGTATCCTCATCATCCTCCATACCGCTGGTGGGCAGAATGCCACTGTGGGCTATATCCTGGCTGTATTTGGTACCCAGCTGCACGAGCTGGGTCAGCTGCTCACGGCATCTGGCCTCATCACCCGCCCCCATGTGGGAGTAAATAGCCGTACCGGCAATGCCGGCCAGAGCGGCCAGAATGGCAATAGCCACCAAAATTTCAATCATTGTGAAACCGGCTGCACGCCGGAGAGAATTGTGAAGCTTCATACGCATTCTACTCTACCACAATTCGCCCCCACCGCAAGAAAAATAAGCACTTCCGCGCGCCATTACACAAATTTAGCTTGCAATACCCCCCTACCTTGCTACAATTTCGGGCATACGTTCAAACGCCAGTAAGTTTGATACATTAACCCCTGATATAACGATGAACATTCTCCACGACAAGGACGCCGATGTAAGCGTTCTCAATGGCAAGACCGTGGCCGTTATCGGCTACGGTGCCCAAGGTCGCGCCCAGGCTCTCTGCATGCGCGACAGCGGTGTGCATGTAATTATCGGCATACGCCCCGGCAAGAGCTGGGACGCCGCCGCCCAGGATGGCTTTGAGGTCATGCCCGTGGCTGAGGCTGCCGCCAAGGCCGACATCATCCACATTCTCCTGCCCGACGAACACCATGGCGAGGTATACGAGACCCAGATCAAGCCTAACCTGGCCGCAGGCAAGACTCTGTGCTGCTCCCACGGTTTCGCCTATGTGTTCAAGACCATCGTGCCCCCGGCAGATGTAGACGTTATCATGGTAGCTCCCAAGGGCCCGGGCACTGAGGTGCGCCGCGTGTTCGAGGAAGGTTTCGGCTGCCCCGGTCTTATTGCCGTGTGGCAGAACCCGAGCGGCAACGCCCAGCAGACCGCCCTGGCCATGGCCAAGGCAGAGGGTCTGACCCGCGGCGGCGTGCTGGAATGCACCATGCAGCAAGAAACCTACGAAGACCTCTTCGGCGAGCAGAACGTGCTCTGCGGTGGTCTGGTAGACCTCATGAAGTATGGTTTCGAAACCCTTATCGAGGCCGGCTACCCCGCTGAGATGGCATACTTCGAATGTGTACACGAGGCCAAGCTCATCGTTGACATCATCTACAACAAGGGCATTCAGGCCATGAACGGAGTCATCTCCAACACCGCTGAATTCGGTGAATACTACAACGGCCCGCAGATTCTGGGTCCGGAGGTGAAGGAAAAGATGAAGGAAAGCCTCAAGCGCATCGAAACCGGCGAATTCGCCCGCGTGTGGCTGGCCGAAGCCGCAGCCGGCGCCCCCAACCTGCTGGCCAAGCGCGCAGCTCTGGCCGAGCACCCGGTCGAAATCGTGGGCAGCAAGATCCGCTCCCTCTTCGAACGCAACTAATTCAACTTCGACATCTCGATTCGGCGGGTTGCAGCAACCCGCCGAATCTTTTTTACCACCATCCTCCCCCCCAGCACACCAGCACCATGGAACACGTCATCAACGTCGAGAAAGCCACCGTCTACCTCAGCGGCCGGGAAATTCTGCACGGCATCAACTGGCAGGTGAAAAAAGGCGAGCGCTGCTTTATTCTGGGCGCAAACGGAGCCGGTAAAACCACGCTGGTGCGCATGCTCATGGGCTACGCCTGGCCGCTGTTCGGCGCCACGGTAGAAGTGCTGGGGCGGCGCTTCGGCACCGTGAACCTGCAGGAACTGCGCAAGCACATTGCCTGGGTGAGCCCACTCATGCACCAGTGGCTGGGCGACCGCGAATGGACTGGCCGCGAAATGGTGCTCAGCGGCCCGGATGCCACCATCGGGCTTTACCGCGACCCCACCCCCGCCGAGGAGGAACAAGCCGCCAGCCTCATGCGCAAACTGCGCGCCGAGCACCTCATGGAGCGCACCGTAGCCACCATGAGCAGTGGTGAGCAAGTCAAGGTCCTCATTGCCCGCGCCCTCATGACCAACCCCGAGCTCATGATACTGGACGAACCCAGCGTGTACCTCGACATCGCCGGTCGCGAGTTCCTGCTCTCCACCATTGCCGAGCTGGCCGCCACCCACCCGGAGCTCACCATCATCTTCATCACCCAGCGCATCGAGGATATCCTGCCCGAATTTGACCGCGGCATGATTCTGCGCCAAGGCGAAATCCAGGCCTACGGCAGCCGGGGCGAAGTACTCACCGAACAGAACCTCCGCAACGCCTTCGACCTCGATATCCGCCTCATCCGCGCCCGCAACGGCCGCCTCTGGAGCGTGATTGAGTAAAAATGTTTTCCATTTCCGGGCAGTTCTAGCCATGCTGTCACCATGCCCGAATATAGGCTTGCAACGCGGGCAAGCACGCGGTATGGTAATGGACATGCAGACAAACCTCATCATCTCCCTGGAGGAATTCCCGGAGGAAGGCCGCTTTCTGAGCGGCGAGCTCGATGCTGCCATCTTCGGCATCGACAGCGCTGCCCTGCGCAGCACCGGCCCGCTGAGCTATGAGCTGGAGGTACAGCTTTTCGAAACCGAGCTCATGGTGCGCGGCAGCCTCACCGCCCCCTTTGAGCTGCGCTGCGACCGCTGCCTGAACAATTTCCCTTATGTGGTGGAGCTGGATGACCTGGCATTCTCGTACGACGTGAAGGGAAAACTGGCGCTGGATGTGACCGAAGACCTGCGCGAGGAGGTGGTACTTGCCCTGCCCAGCTACCCAAAATGCGAAATTTCAGACCTTGAATGTGAAATAAATGACACTTTTGGTGATTTTAGGCTGGACAAAGACCCCCAACCCGGTGTAAACTCTGCCACCCCGAGTGGCGAAAGCGTCTGGGATGCCCTGGATTCGCTTCCCAAAAAGTAAGCGCCGAAGCTCCACTCAATGTATCACATCTCGAAAATCTTAAACCAGATATAGAACTATGGCAGCTCCGAAACGCAGAACGTCCAAGATGAAGCAGCGCTCCCGCCTGGCCGCCCAGGCCTGGAAGGCTCCCAAGCTCGGCAAGTGCCCGAAGTGTGGCGCAGCCGTCCCCGGTCACACCGCTTGCCCGCAGTGCGGCACCTACAAGACCCAGAGTGGTGCTGAGGTTGTGGTGAAGCTGGTGAACTAATTCCGCCACGCCCAGCCTGGAAATCTTTTTTCAAGCAACAGTCCATACCGCAGGTATGGGCTGTTTTTGTGTTGACAAGATAACATTATCTGCTAGAGTAGAGTCAAGTTTTGTTCACACACAACCATTTTCCTTTTCATGAAGCTTGCACTTGATGCCATGGGCGGTGACAACGCACCGCAAATCAACGTGGATGGCGCCAAACTCGCGCTGGCACAAATCCCTAGCCTGCAAAAAATCTACATGGTAGGCGACGGCGATACTGTGAAAGCCGCCTGTGAAGCAGCTGGCATTGCCAACCACCCGAAAATCGAATTTGTACACGCCCCGGAGGTTGTGACCATGGAGGAAAGCGGCATCATGGCCGTACGCCAGAAGAAAAAGTCCTCCATGAGCATTGCGGTGGATCTGGTAAAGAGCGGCGTGGCTGATGCCGTGCTCTCTGCCGGCAACACGGGTGCTGCCGTGGCGGCCAGCACCATCAAGCTGCGTCTGCTGCCCGGTGTGGAGCGCGCCGGCATCATCTCCCCCCTGCCCGCCGCGCACGGCAATGTGCTGGTGAGCGACACCGGCGCCAACCCGGATGCCAAGCCCAGCCACATGGTAGGCTACGCGGTCATGGCAGCCCTCATGTCACGCTATGTGTACAACCGCCCGCAGCCCCGCGTGGGCGTGATGAGCAACGGCACCGAGGATTGCAAGGGCAGCGAAACCTCCCTGGCCACCTATGCCCTGCTCGACGCTCTGAACAAGAAGGGACTGCTCCCCTTCGATTTCGTGGGCAATACCGAGGGACACGACCTCTTTGAACACGGGCTCGATGTAGCCGTGACCGATGGTTTCACCGGCAACATCCTGCTCAAGTGCGTGGAAAGCACCGCCAAGTTCTTTGCCCACACCATGAAATCCGCCATTAAGAGCAGCATCATGGCCATGATTGGCGCACTGGGCATGAGCAGCGTCTTCAAGACCCTCAAAAAGCGCATGAGCGCCGACGCCGTGGGCGGCAGCCCGCTTATCGGCGTGAACGGCCTCTCCATCATCGCCCACGGGTCCGCCACCGGCGTGGCCATCCTCAACGCCATCCGCATGGCCTGCGAACTGCACGAAAACAATGTGAACAAGCAGATTGTGGAAACCATGGGCAAAATCAACGAAGCCCTCAAGGAAATTACCACCGCCGAGTAATTTTCCCGACTCCCCCTCTTCCCGCACCGCCCGCAAGCGCTACATAGGCCGCCAGCGGGCGGTCTTTTATCCCGGCCAGCCGCATGAGAAACAACATAACTGGCTCTGCGGTAGAATCAGCCTCCACCCCGGGTACGCAGGAATAAAACGACGCGTTCCGGCTTTTTGCTTATTTTCATTGTCAATACCGCTGCGATAGCGCAAGCTTCGGCGCGCGGGAATGAAAACGCGGCATGCGGGCAGCAGCAGCGGAATACGGCATTGACAATAAAGAAGCGCAGGAGTAGAATGGAACGGGTTTTATCAACACCCCCGGTTTTCTCATGTACAATCCCGAATTTAAGAATCGTCTGGTGAGCGATCTGGAGGCTCTGAAGGCCGCCGGTCTGTTCAAGCAGGAGCGCTACATTGACACCCAACAGTACTCACAGGTGGGGCTCAAGGATGGTAGCCAAGTTATCAACATGTGCGCCAACAACTACCTGGGTCTGGCCAACAGCCCGGTGCTGATGCAGGCCGCCAAGGAAGCCATCGACCGCTGGGGCTATGGCATGGCCTCTGTGCGCTTCATCTGTGGCACGCAGACCCTGCACCAGCAGCTGGAGGAGCGCCTCAGCGCCTTCCTCGGCACAGAGGACACCATCCTCTTCGGTTCCTGCTTCGATGCCAACGGCGGTCTGTTTGAAGGCCTGCTGAGCAAGGAAGATGCCATCATCTCCGACTCGCTCAACCACGCCTCCATCATCGACGGTGTGCGCCTGTGCAAAGCCGCCCGCTACCGCTACGCCAACAACGACATGGCCGACCTGGAAGCCAAGCTCCAGGAAGCCAAGGCTGCCGGCGCCCGCACCATCCTGATTTCCACCGACGGCGTGTTCTCCATGGACGGCATCGTGGCCAGCTTGGACAAGATTCATGCCCTGGCCGAGAAGTACGGCGCACTGGTACACTTCGACGAATCCCACGCCACCGGCGTGCTGGGCAAACGCGGCCGCGGCACGCACGAGCACTGCGGACTCTTCGGCAAGATTGACATCACCTCCGGCACCTTCGGCAAGGCGCTGGGTGGTGCCTCCGGCGGCTACATTTCCGCCAAGAAGGAAATCGTGGACATGCTGCGCCAGAAGGCACGTCCGTACCTGTTCTCCAACAGCGTGATGCCCGCCATCGCCGCCACCACCATCAAGGTGCTGGACATCCTCGAAGAATCCACCGAACTGGTGGAACGCGTGCAGAGCAACGCCGCCTACTTCCGCAAAGGCATGGAGCAGTGCGGGTTCACCCTGGCCGGTGCCGGCCACGCCATTGTGCCGGTGATGATTGGCGATGCTGCCCTCTCCCAGCGCATGAGCAACCGCCTGCTGGAACTTGGCGTCTACGCCATGGGCTTCTTCTACCCGGTGGTACCCAAGGAACAGGCCCGCATCCGTACCCAAATTTCCGCTGCCCATACCACCGAGCAGCTTGACCGCGCCATCGCCGCCTTTGCCCAGGCTGGGCAGGAGCTCGGCCTCATTAAGTAAATCGCAAAGAAACAAGCGTTTCCCCATCCCCGCCCGGTGGCACCGGGTGGGGATTTTCATTGCGCCTGAGCGGGGCGGCTGTTCCCTCAATGAAACTCCTTCGCTCCGCTCAGGTATAATTTATCGGCACTTGCGTCTCTCGGAAAAAATCTTTGGGACACATGTGTATCGGCATTGCATGCCGATAAATATGCTGGCAAGGCTGGCAGCAATATGGTACACTGAGCGCGCAGACAAACCATGAGTGAAATTCGCATAGACGGCACAGACAGTATCCCGGCACAGCCCATGCTGGTGCTGCCTAACCGTGTGGATTTAACCACCATGCTGGAGCTGGAGAAAGCGCTGGGTGGCCCCGGGCACATTGCCTGGATGGTGGAAAGCACCCTCATGCCGGGAGAAGCCATCATGACCCACCTGCGGGAGACAAAATCGCCTGGTTTCGTGTGCGCGGTAAACCAGCAGGGGCGCGATGCCGTGATAGCGAAAGCGCGGCAGCAGCTGGAGCGCGGGCGCCATGTAGTACTGCTTCCGGGGCGTCCGTTGCAGGCACCTGGCACGCTGTCAGATGTGCCGGCCCATCTGCTCTCCCTGTTCGACACCACGCCACTGCACGCCATGCCGGTGTATGCAGGCATGTACAATAACTATTTTGACGCCGCCATCACCACCCGCGAACCATATGACCGGTTGCACATCAGCTTTTGCCCGCCAGTGCGAGCCGGAAGCCAGCTGGGTACCCGGGTGCAGGCTGCGTGGATGAGCGCCCAGGTTGCCCAGCTGGAGCAACTGCCCATGCTGGAGCACACCAACCTGCCGGAAATGCTGGTTGAAGCCCTGCTGCGCAACCCCAAAGGACAACTGATTGACGGCATTGATGATTCCACCCTGCCCTACCGCGATGTTCTCTCTGCCGCAGTCATGGCCACCAGCGTGCTGGAAAAACACGCCGGCACCACGCGCATGGGCATCATCCTGCCGCCGGGCAAGCTGAGCACCATTGCCAACCTGGCGTGCCTGCTGGCGGGCATCACCGCAGTAAATATCAACTACACGGCCTCCAGGGAACAATTTGAACACATGGTGAAACAAGCCGGGCTCACCCGTTTTATCACCGAAACACGCTTTGTCAACAAGCAGCGGCAGTTCTCCTGGCCGCACAGCCGCGACCTCATCTACCTCGATACAGAACTGGCCGAGCAAGGCCCCTGGAAACTCAAAGCCTGGAACACCATCAGCAAACTGCGTACCCCGCAGCAACTCATGCAACACGCCAAGGTGGTAACCTCTGCCCCGGAAGCCGAAGCCGTCATCATCTTCACCGGCGGCACCGAGAATAAGCCCATGGGGGTTCCCATCTCGCACCGCATGCTGCTGGCCGGTGCCATCAGTCTGCGCAGCAGGCTGGAGCTAAGCCCCGGACACGATAACCTGCTGAGCGTTCTGCCCGCCTACACCCCCGCCGGCCTCATTGCCGGCCTGCTGCTGCCCCTGCTGGGCGGGTACGATATGGTGACCTACCCGACCCCGACCGCCGGGAAACGCCTCTGCACCCTGGTGAACCAGTACCATGTGGCAATGGCGGCCCACACCCCGGCAGGGCTGCGCGCCATGCTCAAGGCAGGCACCGAGCCCACCACCTTTGCCCCATTGCGCTACTGCCTGAGCTGCGGGGCCAAACTGCCGGCAGATCTGGCAGAAGCCGCCCGGCAGCGTTTCGGGCTGCAACTGCTGGAGTGCTACAGCAGTGCCGAAGTACTCCCCTTTGCCGCAGCATCCGTACCCGCCCCGGCGGCCGACCCGGATTCCACACGCCCCATGCTGCCCACCACCCGCAAGGGTGGCATAGGCGCCCCCCTGCCGGGGGTAGCCGTTCGCATCACCGGGCTATACACCCCCGAAGCCTCACCCACCCCATCGAACCCCGGTCTGGTGTGGCTGCGTGGGCCCAGTGTCACCCGCAGCTACCTGGGCATCAGCAACGAGGATACCCCGCGCATGCACGGCAACTGGTTCTGCACCGGCGATGTGGGCTACATGACCCCTGACGGGCTGCTCACCATCCTGGGGCGCAAGGTACGTTTCACCCAGGTGGGAAACGAGATGATTCCACATGTGCAGTTAGAGGAAATACTCTATAACATCTTCAACGTAACACCGGAAGAAAACGAACGCAAGCTGGCTGTCGTAAGCGTACCCAGCCGCACTGGCGGTGAAGAACTCGTCATGCTTTCCACCCTGCACAAGGAGGTTATACCCTCCGACTACCTCACCCTGCGCTACGGCGTGACCAACCTGCACCTGCCCAGCAGCTGGGCTCCCAGGCACATCATCCCGGTGAAATACATACCCACCCTGCCCAACGGCAAACTGGACTACCAGACCTGCTTCCTGGGTGCCTGCCGCATGCTCAAAATCAAGCTGGGGTGATACGCCCCCGGAATTCCGCGCCGTGGCGCGGATTATTTTGCATTTTTAATTGGCTGAATTGCAAGACCAAATGCGACAATAGGAGTTTTTTCTTCTGATTAAGCGGCAAATTTGATAAAATGAAGGTTTTCGAGGCGTGCCTTTGTGCGTGCAGATTGTCCGTTGAAGATACGACGTGGATAACGATTCATC
>JAZNIZ010000083.1:0-15944 GCA_045577775.1 Akkermansia sp.
CAGGGTATCCGGCGAGGAGAGATAAAAGAGTTGCGGCAGGAACGTTAGTTCCGGGACCAATCACACGCCGAGAAACCGCCGTATGCCATAAATGGCACGTACGGTGGTGTGTGAGGGGGCGAAAGCCCCCTACACGATTTGTTTTGTGTTTTGGGAATTTATTCTTTCTCCTGTGCTTCGAGCATGGCGTAGGCGGAGACTTCATCGGCATCGGGGCCATGGTGTCCACCGGTGATCTTTGAGCGGAAGAGTTTCATGATGAAGACGAAGGAGCAGGGAATGAAGAAGACGCCGAGTGCGGTGGCGATGCTCATGCCGATGACCACCACAACGCCGATGGAGTTGCGGGCGAGGGCGCCGGAGCCTTCTGCGGTGACCAGGGGTACGCAACCAAGGATGAAGGCAAAGGAGGTCATGAGAATGGGGCGCAGACGCATGCGGGCTGCTGTGACGGCGGCTTCGATGAGTTCCTGGCCTCGTTCCATTTGCAGCACGGCGAATTCTACGATGAGGATGGCGTTCTTGGCTGCCAGACCAACGAGCATGACGAGACCAATCTGGGCGTACATGTTGAGGTCAAGCTTGGTCCAGAGCAGACCCAGGAAGGCGCCCAGCACAGCGATGGGCACGGTCATGAAGATGGCGATGGGAAGGGTCCATTTTTCATAGAGGGCGGCCATGATGAGGAAGGCGAACACGGCCGAGAGACCAAAGATGGCACCAAGGCCGAGGCCATCCTGAACTTTCTTTTCCTGGTAGCTCATGTCAACGTATTCCATGGCGAATTTGGTGGTGTCCATGGATTGTTTGAATACTTCTTCAATGGCGGCCATGGCCTGGGCGGTGGAGTAGCCTTCTGCCGGGGATACGGAGATTTTGGCAGCGTTGTAGTTGTTGTTGCGCCAGACGAATTCGGTATCGGCTATATCTTTGATGGTGACGAGGGTGCTGAGGGGCACGGAGTCACCCTGGGCGTTGCTGACATAGAAGTTGGCAATCTGCTCAGTATTGGCGCGGCTGACGCCAGCTGCCTGCATGTATACCTGCCACTGCTGACCGAACTGGGTGTAGTAGTTCACGAAGCTGGAGCCGTTGAAGCATTGCAGGAGTTGGTTGGCTGCGGCGTAGTTGACACCCTGGGCCAGGCATTTTTCCTTGTCGATGGCGATGCTCTTCTGGGGTACCTGCGGCAGCATCATGTCGGAGGCCTTTGCAATGGCCTTGTGCTTCATGAGCGCGGTTTCAAAGCGCTTGGCTTGTTCATACAGGGGGCCTACGCCCTGGCCATCGAGGTCTTCGAGGGCTACGGCAATATCGTTGCCCACGCCTACGCCGGGAATGGCGGGCGGGCTTACGAGGAAGCTCATGCCATCTACGCCACACATGGCCAGTTTGGCCTGCACGCGTTTCTGCACATCATCGGCGGTGGGGATTTCGCCATTTTCCATGACGGGTCGCTCTGCATAGGGCTTGAGACAGGCGAAGAAGGAGAGGGCGTTGGTGGTCTGCACGCCGATGACGAGGTTCATGCCGATGATGGATACGGCGAAATCGGTGGTGGGTTCTTCCAGCAGTACTTTTTCAACGGGTACGACTTGCTCGGTGAGGCGCTGAAGGGAGACACCGGGTTTCATGATGACGCCGCCGATGAGGAAGCCCTGGTCTTCTGCCGGCAGGAAACCGCCGGGTACGCGCTGAGAAACCGGAATGATGCAGGCGGTGATGCCGGCCAGCAGCGCCATGGAGATAGTGAGGTGTTTGCAGAGCCAGTGGCAGATAACCGAGAATTTATCAGCCACGGCGTCATAGCAGCGGTTGAAGAGGTTGTAGAGCGGTGTAAGCAGGGAACGGTGTTCCTTCTTGGGCTGCAGCATGAGGGCGGACAGCGCTGGGGAGAGTGTGAGGGCGTTGAATGCCGAAATGAGCATGGATACGGCAATGGTGACCGCGAATTGCTGGAAGAGTGTGCCTGTGATGCCGGGCAGCAGGGCGGTGGGCAGGAACACGGCTGCCAGCACGAGGGCAATGGCTACTACCGGGCCGCTTACTTCTTTCATGGCAGCAAAGGTGGCCTGGCGTGGGTTCATGCCGTTTTCCATGTGGGCTTCCACAGCTTCTACTACCACGATGGCGTCGTCCACCACGAGGCCGATGGCCAGCACCATGCCGAGCAGGCAGATGGTGTTGAGCGTGAAGCCCAGCATGGGGAAGAAGATGAAGGTGGTAACGAGTGATACCGGCACGGCGATGAGCGGGATGAGCGTGGCGCGCCAGCCTTGCAGGAAGACGAATACTACCAGGGCCACCAGTACCATGGCTTCAAAGAGCGTGTGGGCGATTTCGGAGATGGAGTCGCGCACGGTGGTGGTGGTGTCCAGGGCAACGAAGCCACGCATGCCTTCAGGCATGACCTTGGCTTTCTCTTCCAGCAGGGCTTTTACGTTGTTGACGGTTTCAATGGCGTTGGAGCCGGCGGCCTGGTAGACGGCGATGGCGGTACCCGGTCGACCATTGATTCGGCTGGCCATGGAGTAGCTCTGGGCGCCCAGTTCAATCTGGGCAATATCTTTGAGGTAAACCGCCTGGGTACCCTGCTGGTGAACGATGATTGTGTTGAATTCTTCTACCGAGGTCATGCGCCCCTGGTTGCGGATGGTGTAGGTGAATTCCTGACCATCGGGCATGGGTTCTGCGCCGACTGCACCACCGGGGTTGATGGCATTCTGGTCGCTGATGGCCTTGTATACATCGCTCACGGATATGCCTTTCTGTGCCATTTTATCGGTATCCAGCCAGATGCGCACGGCAAAGCGGGCGCCGAATACCTGAACGTCACCCACGCCTTCTACGCGTTTGAGCGGGTCTACGAGGTTGAGGAAGGCATATCCGGTAAGGCTCACGGGTTCAAAGAATCCCTGGGGGGAATCAAGAGCGTAAAGCATGAGGGGCAGACCAGAGGACTGTTTGATGGTAATACCCATTTGCGATACCATGTTCGGCAGCTGGCTTGTGGCCTGGCTGTAGCGCATGTAGGTATTCTGCTGGTCGGTGTTCGGGTTGGAGCCCGCCTCAAAGATAACATTGATGCTGCACGCGCCGTTGTTAGAGGAAGTGGAGTTCATATAGTCCATCTTCTCTACACCGGAGAGCTGGAGTTCAATGGGGGTGGCAACGGATTCTGCTACTTCTGTGGCGTTGGCACCCGGATAGCTTGCTGCCATCTGGATGGTAACAGGGGCGATGTCCGGGTACTGGGCAATGGGCAAGGCCACCATGCTGATAAGCCCCAGCAGGGTGGTGACTACCGCAATGACGCCGGCAATGATGGGATGCTTGATGAAGAACGGAGACATAGTTCAGAAAATGAGCTTAGTTGTTGTACTGGGGAACTTCCTTGACCGGTTCTGCGGTGACGGAGGGTGTGACGGTCTTGGTGGGAACGTAGATGAACGGTTGCGGGGTAAGTTTGTTTACCGGCCCCACCTCTTTGTTGGCAGCGTAGACCTGGGCAGCCATGATAGAGCCTTCCACCACAACGGGTACATCGGTCACCTGGGCAAATCCCATTTGCTTGACTACGAGTTCCATGAGGTTTTTGCATCCTTCACCATAGGCAATCAGGTCGAGTTCATCCTTGGCGCCGGCATCGCGGAGTACGAGGTCGCGGAAGCTCGGGGCTGCCTTTTTGCGCAGCAGGAGCTCGCCCCAATCGCTGACGCCGGCTTCCTGCAGGGCTGAATCAGGGATGGCATGACCAGCGGCTTTTTCGAGCAATTCGCGGAAGTTGCTGACGCCTGCTTTCTTGAGGATGAGTTCTCCCCAGTTCTGCACCTTGGCGCCGCCCAGGATGACGGCCTCCAGGTTGGGTGCTTTCGTTTTGGCAAGAACCATGCTGGTAATGACCTTACGGTCTGGTTCAATGACCTGCATGGGCTGCTCAAGTTCCTTACCGGCGCCGTTGTCGCGCTTGATGTTAATGATGGGACCTTTGGTAATGGGGAGCATCTGCGGTGTGTTATCCGGCATGAGCAGGATGACCAGGTCCATGCCCTGGGCGTTGAGCGGGGCGCGGGCGGGAATCAGGCATGCGTTCACGATTGGATCCATTTTTGCCCGCACGGTGACTGCCATGCCGCTGCGCAGCATGGCGTCGTCATTTTCTACATGACCTACCACCTCAAGCGTGCCTGTGCTGGTACTCAGGGTGTTATTGGCTGTCACAATGTAGCCTTTCTTCGGATAGAGCGAATTGTTATCGAGGATGATGTCAAAGTCCTGAGTGCGGGCTTTATCCGGGTTGGCCTTGCGCACCCGGTGGTTGATGAAGCCTTGCATGGCTCCGCGACCACTCATGCCGAAATCGACCCGCATGGGGTTGACGGAGGACAGTGTGACGAGCGGTTGCGGGTCAGAGGGGCTGACCAGTGTGCCGATGGAGGGCTTGTGAATGCCGATACGACCATCGAACGGTGCTTCTACGGTGGTGTAGCCGAGGTTGATTTCAGCCTGGTGAACGGCAGCCTGCATCTGGGCAATGGCTGCTTCGGCTTTGCGGACGGCGGCTTCGTTTGTAGCAACGAGGGTTTCGGTATCGGTGACCACCTTATCAGAGATAGCCCCCGGGGTGGCTTCGCGCAGCTTGATGTAGCGTTCCAGGGTCTGGCGGCTCATGGTGAGCTGGGCATCGGCCTGCTCACGCGCGGCCTGGGCGGCCACCAGATTGGCGCGTGCTTCGTTGAGCGTGGCTTCGTAGGGCGCCGGGTCGATGGTGAAGAGTACATCGCCCTTCTTGACCATGGTGCCGTCCTGGAAGTGCTGCTTGAGCAGGAATCCACTCACCTGCGGGCGGATGTCTGTTTCATCTACACCGCGCAGCGAGCCGAACCAGGTGCCGGTTTCGGCCACATCCTGCTGCAGCATGTTGGCGATTTTGACCGGGAAGGGCGGCAGAGTCGGCTTGGCGCCTTTAGGGGCAGGTCTGGCGGTATTGCCGGACTCGGCCTGCTCAGCGGCGGCGGCCAGGGCGGGGTCCAGCACCGGCTTGAAGGTGAAGGGCTTTGTCTTGATGCCGGTGGGAGTCGCGCCCTTGGGCAGGCGGCTGTTGGCTGAGGAAATGTTGACGGCTGCGAGGGCATTTTCAGTATCGGTGACGACGGGGGCATCTGCCGGGTTGTCGTAACCGAATGACTTGAGTTTTTCGATGATGGAGATATCGCCGTAATCCTTTACCGAGACGACGGTCTGGGTGGATTTGTAGCCATTCTCTTCGTTGATTTCAAGCTGGTATTCACCACCCACGTTCACGGGTACCATGTGAGGAATGCTGTTCTTGTCCACCACCAGAATGAAGGTGTTGAGCAGCACTGTACGAATGGCTGCCTTGGGAACCAGGAGCGCCTTGCCGGTAGCCAGGGGAATTTTGACGCGCACCGGCATGCCGCCTCGCAGCACATTGTCCGGGTTGGGAATGTGGCCTTCCACATTTACCAGACCAGAGGGGGTAAGTACGCTGTCCATGGCCACCAGGGTGCCTTTATGGGGCAGGGTGGAGCCATCTTCCATGAGCAACTGGAATTGGGGCGCCGGCGGGGCATCGGTGCTGTTGGTGCCGATGTTACCGTATTTGCTGAAAATGTTGAGAAGGTGGTCGCCATTGACCGAGAAATCAACACGGATGGGATCAATGGATGTGATGTTGGTCAGTTTGGTGGAGGCACTTACTAAATCGCCGATGGATACATCCGCTGTGCCGACGATACCATCGTACGGCGCGCGGATAATGGTGTAATCCAGATTGATTTCGGCTTTGCGGACCGCGGCTTCCTGCTGACCAATCTGTGCCTTGGCTGCTTCTACCTGGGCATTAGCCGCCTTGAGAGTCTGCTGAGCATCGGTGAGGTCTTTTTCCGAAATGGAGCCGGACTGCACAAGCTGGGTGTAGCGCTTGACATCCAGCGCGGCTTTTTGCGCGGTGGCTTCAGCAGCGGCCACTGAGGCCTGGGCTGCCAGCAGATTGGCCTTGCAGCGTTCCAGCTCGGCTTCAAAGAGCTTCGGGTCAATGCGGAAGAGAATGTCACCCTCTTTCACGGTGGTTCCTTCCTTATATTCCTGTGAAATCAGAAATCCTGAGATGCGGGGGCGGATGTCGGTATCCTGAACACCGCGCAGATAGCCGAACCACTCGCCGTAGTCGGTGACTTCCTGGTGCATGAGGTTGAATACCTTGACGGTGGGAATGGCGGCCTGTGTTTCGGGGGCAGATTGTTCGCCCGGGTTGCATGAGTTCAGGGTGCCGAGTGTGCATCCACCCAGCGCAATGGCCAGAATCGTGTTTCGAGTCATGGTTATCGGTTATGATGTGAAAGGGGTCAGGTGCAGGAACGAAGCAGTATGAAGAGCCCGACCAGGGCAAAAATAATCATGCCTATGCCGATGTTGCTATCCTCCTGCGTTTTTTTCTCTATTTTCTTCTGCGGCTGCCGGGCGTGTTTTTTTACCGGAGCCGGGGCAATGAAAGGCGTTGTTGGCGTCTGGGGGCGTTGCGCTACCGGCGGGGGCACCGGTATGCTCGGCTTGTCAGGGATGGCGGGGCGCTTTTCCTCCTGCGGGGCAGAGGGAAGAGATATACTGATGGTCTGGGGAACAGGAAGGGTGGAATGGTGCTGCGCGGCAAAGGCGTGGGCGCGTTCCTCCTGTTCGCGAATCATGGCGTTGAGCTTATGCACCAGCTGGGCAGACATGGCCTCCAGCGCCAGACGCTGCGATTCAGTGCTGACATGTTGCTCGTTTTGTTCCATGTTGGTTAGTTAGTAGGTGTGTTGCCAGGAATGGGCTCATTCTGGTTGCGCATGGCGTTGAGCACTGCGCTTACCAGGCGTTGGCGGTCGCTGCGGGCTGCGGCGGCCAGCTGCAGGAAATCGGCCAGGTGAAAATTGCCGTGTGTGCGCAGGAATTCGCGGTCCTTTTCGTCGCCATACATGATGTTGGGATCCAGAATACCGAAAATTTTGGCCTCGGCCTTGCGGATGATGCGGGGCAGGTAGGGTATTTCCTGGAATTCATCTGTTTCCGGCGGGAGGTCCGCCGCGGTGATGGGGCGCGCATTGCCGGACATACCGCGCATGGCGTTCAGGAAGTAATGGCGGCGTACTGCGGCAATCAGCAGTGTGGTGCTGGGGCTGGGGGCTCCCTTTTCTGCGTATTCGCGTACATAACCGTGCATTTCTGCCGGCTGGTAGCCTATGGTTTTAAGAAAATCCTGCTCCTCTGGCAGGTAGAAGCGGTCTGCCGGAGTCTGCGGGTTGAGCTGGTAGCGTCCCACTGCTTCTCTGAAGAGAGACATGAAGCAATCATTCCATTCCATGGGGAAAAGTATAAAAGGAGACACGGATGATTGCAAGCTGAAAAAATGCCTTTTAGCTGTATAACATTAAATAGTTTGACCGATAATCAGCGTTTGCGCAGAAGCAGCATAACCAGACTATATGTGCAGACCCAGATAAAGGTGCATGTGATGAGACAGCCAAGGAGAAGCTCAACACAGACCATGAGGAGGTTAACGTGACTCAGGACCTCCATTATAGCGCTCCTCCCCTGAAGCGCCGCCTCTGCGGCCTGGGTCATCAGTTCCATGCTGATACCGCTGCCTATTCCTAAAGGACGCAGAAGCAGAGCCCCGACATACCACTGCAGGGGCCAGACTATTACCTGGTATCCAGGAAATGAAATGCAGCACGCCAGCACCGATATGGGGATGTTGCTGCGTGTGCGAATGCAGCAGAGTACGGTGAATACCATTTGCAGGACTACCGGGGCAAAGGCCCAGCTGGCTCCCCAGGCTGCTCCGGTAGCGATGCTTCGGGGTTCCCAGAGCCAGAGCTCGGGAGTGAATAATCGTTCAGGCAGAAGAATCGCCCATGCCCGGCTTGCTGCTCTTTTGTTGCGCAGGTAGGTGTCTACTTTTTGAACGAGTTTGTTATAGTCAAACTTCATGTATGTAAGTAGAAGGAATCGACTAGCTGAACGCTGCGCCGGGTTGCTCCAGAGTGAATATGCAGAGCCTGGTAGGCTCGTTCAGCTCGTGCCTTGGTGGTTTCGCTGCCGTCTAGTGCCTGGCGAATAGTAGCGGCAAGCTCTTCGGCGTTGCAACTCAGAATGGCATCCTCGTTTTTCAACAGAGTTACCAGATCTGCAAAATTGGTCATATCGGGGCCAATAATGACTGGTTTATGCGCTGCGATGGCCTCAACCGGGTTCTGTCCTCCCCGGGCAAGGAAGCTTTTGCCAATGACTACGGCATCTGCCAGGGCAGTCCAGTCTCGCAGCTCTCCGGTTGTGTCTGCTACATAACACACATTGTCAGAAATTTCAGCGGGAAGCTTACCGATGGTTCGGAGCAGGGGGGTAAAACCGGCCTGCGTCAAATCTGTCACGACCTGCTCGCGGCGTTCTGCATGGCGTGGTACAATGAGCGGGAAGGCCCCGGCCTCGCGTATGGCGGTAGCAATGAGCGCTTCTTCTCCGGCGTGTGTGCTGGCAGCTAGAACAATGGGTTTGCCACCGTGCAGCGTATCGAGTAACTGGCGGAAATCCTCCCGGATAGTCTGGGGAGTGTCCCCCAGTACATCAAATTTGATGCTGCCGGGGGCGGTGATGATATCCGGGTTGACCCCGATTCGGGCAAATCGCTTTTTATCGTTATCATTCTGCGCTCCCAGGGAGCTGAGCCGCTCGAAGAGCAAGCGGGTAATGCCGCGCACCTTGGCATAGCGCCCTTCGCTGCGGGGGGAAAGGCGGGCGTTGACCATAATCATGGGGATGCGGCGCCTGTAGCATGCTTCTGCAAAATTGGGCCAGAGCTCGGCTTCGATGAGTACAACAGCCCTGGGATTGAAACGTTTCAGACAACGCCCAGGAAGCCCCGGTACATCCAGAGGAGAATAGAGGGGCCTTACATTGGGAAGCGCCGCATCTCTCGCGACCTGATGCCCGGTTGCTGTGCTGGTGGCAAGAATGACTGGCTCGTTGTGTGTCTTGCTCCATTCGCGTATGAATTTGAGCGCTATAAAGGTTTCACCCACGCTGACCGCATGAACGTAAAGCCCGCCCTTGGGTTCGGCTGTTGCCGGTTTTTTGTAAATTCCAAAGCGTTCGGAAAGCCCGGTGCCGAAACCACCGCGTTTCTTCATCTTGATGAGGTATCCTGGTATGGAAATAATCAGGAAAACCGGCAGCAGCAGGTTGTAGAGGAGGAGAAAGATAAAGCGTTTCATACGGGGCCGACCTGGTAGAAAAGAATAACATTTTTGCCGTAGTGGCGGGTGTCAACAAGTTTCCAGCCGGGAAATTCGCGGCTGTGTGAGTCACCTACACCATATCCCTCCTGGGCTTCGGCAATAAAATAGCCTCCATCGGCCAGCAGTTCGTGCAGACGATCAGTCATGAGTTCGGCTATCATATCGCGGTCGCCTATGGCTTTTGCATAGGGAGGGTCCGCGAAGATATAGTCATAGCGGCCTGTGTCTCGCTTGACAAATTGCAGACAATCGCTTTGTACAATGCTGCCGCCGGATAATTTTGAGCGTTCCAGATTCTGGCGGGCCACAGAGCAGGAGGTCCTGGCTGCATCTACCATGCGAGCAGACGCGGCACCACGGCTCAGAGCCTCAATGCCAACAGAGCCAGAGCCACAGTATAAATCGAGTATGCGAGCCCCCCCGATGGTGGAACCGAGGATATTGAACAGAGCTTCGCGTACGCGGTCCTGTGTGGGGCGCACTTCTCCCTGTGGTACTCTGATGGGAAGTCCCTTGGCTGCACCTGCTATGATTCTCATGGCGTTTGTGTGAGGTGTTCTCATTGAGAAACGGGAGCCGGAGTCTGTGAAATCAGCCCGACTCCCGTTGGAAGTAGTTTCAGACGGCTCCTCGGGTTACTTCTGGCCGGGGCGGGTAGCGTGAGCGCTGGCAGAGGTAATGGGGAACAGAATGGTATAGCCGTGGTTAGCAATAACGGAACCGCTGATGGCAGATTGTTCCACCAGACTGTAATACAGGAAAACCGCCTTGCCATCGGTAGCTTTGGTGAGACGAATCATCTCTCTCAGGTTGGAGAGGGAGTCCTTTTTCTCTAACACCCACTCATTGCCGGTCTGAGGACCGTAGACGAAACTTTCATCCACGGCATATGCGGTTCCTTTCAATTCGCCGTTGTTGGATATCCATGTGTTATTCTGGGCGTTGTAGCGCAGGGAGCCGATTGTGAGCGGCATGTTGCCGCCATTGGAAACCCGGGTGGCAGAAAGAACTTTGTAGAGGCCATTACCTTCACTTTTCAGCCCCACTTGAACATCTGCCAGCCTGGCCATTTGAGTCTCTTTCCATGCCTCGGCATATTTTTTGTACTCCTCCTTGTCGGGCCACAAATCGGCATCGTATTGCATGAGACAGTCAGCTGTGCCTTTTTCGTTGATGGCCTGCTGTTTTTCCTTGGGGAGTTTCAGGAATCGTTCAATTGCGGCGCGGTGAAGTTCCGCGAATTCAGCTGTTCTGACCGGGCGGATGACAGTGCCGGGAATTGCTGTTCCGTTGCAGGGAAGGAGGCCGGCAATGGCTTGGGGTGCATTTTCTGCAAATGTGGCACTGCACAGTGCAATAGGTGCAGTCAGTATAGCGGTGTAGAAACAGGACTGGTTCATATCGTATACCGTGTATTTTAGCATTGATTTTTTTTCTTGGCAAGCAAGAAATTCGGTGGTATTGTCATGCGGGTATGAGATTGTTTCGCATGATTCAGGTAATGGTTTCGGGGCTGGCTGCGTTGCTTCTTGGCGCATGTCAGACATCCACTCCAGCTACGCGCATTAACCAGAATCCGCTCATGTATGAAATGTTGAGCCCGGAGCACCGGGTTCTGGTTCAACAGGGTAGAATTTGCGAGGGTATGAGCAAAGATGCCGTGTATCTGGCGTGGGGTAACCCGAGTAATCCGCCCATAACCGGTCAGCAGGAAGGTATCAGTTACGAAAAGTGGATATATGCTGTTTACCAGCCTGTCATGGTTGATTCCGTCAGCACTGGTTTTGGGTGTGCACATGGGGTTCACTGGCACGGTGGAGGCATTAGCACATCAACTGCCTATGTTCCCTGCGAGGCTGCATGGGTTATGTTCCATGACGATAAGGTGAAAGCCTGGGAAAAACGCCGATAATTTTCTATGAACGCAGAAATCTATACATTGAAAACACAGGAGCTTGTTGTGCGCATTACCAATTTCGGCGCACGCGTGCTCAGCTATGAATACCAGGGTGTCGATTGCCTGTATGGTCCTAAGACGCTTGAGGAATTGCCGTTGGATACCTGCTATTGCGGGAGTATCTGTGGTCGTGTTGCCAACCGGATTGCCGGTGGTTCGTTTGTTCTGGATGGAAAATCATATACCCTTGCTGTTAACAATGGCCCTAATCATCTGCATGGGGGCCTTGTGGGCTTTTCTGACATGCCGTGGGTGGTGGAAGAAGCGTCGGAGTCGCGTCTGGTGCTTTCTCTGATATCACCGGATGGTCAGGAAGGCTACCCTGGAACGGTGACTGTTCGGGCTACTTATACTGTGGAGGGGCGCCGGCTGGAGCTGCAGCTGGAGGGCGCTACCGATGCGCCAACGCTTCTGAATCTCACCAACCATGCCTATTGGAATCTGACGGGAGAAGGAACCATTGATTCTCATTGCCTGCAGGTCAAGGCATCGGCATATACCCCGATGATTGCCAATATTCCTACGGGCCATATTGCTCCGGTTGATGCAACTCTCTACGATTTGCGGAAGCCTGCGGTTCTTGGAGAACGCAATGCGGCTGGAGCTGTTGAGGGAGGGTATGATGATAACTATGTGCTGCCAACGACGCCTGGTGTAAAATTGGCGGCTGTATTGACGAACGGGTATAGAACGCTCCGGGTGCTGACCGATGCCCCTGGTCTGCAGGTATATACGGGCGATTATCTGCCGCTGCAACGTGGTGGCGTGGCGTTAGAAGCTCAGAATTACCCGGATTCTCCACACCAGCCTCATTTCCCCAGTATTGAGTTGCGACCTGGTGAGGTGTATCGCCGTATCATTGCCTGGGAGATTGATTGATTTATATTTTTCAGGAAAGCAGAAAAGGCGCATACCAGATGGTATGTGCCTTTTTTAATAAAGATAGATGTTTTATTTTTTGCGGAACTCAACGAGACTTTCTATGGAGGAGAGGAAAATGGTTATATATGCAATGAGTTCAACCGGTTCCTCCAGAATTCTGCGCACTAGCACAACATTGTATGATGTATCGTTAAGCAGATCTGCCAGGAAACTTCGGTGTCCAAGACACTGGGCAACAGGAATCATGACGATGGCTGCAGCTATCATCATGTGAAATGTGTTAGATGAGAAAAAGGTGTTCATTTGAGGTATGACGGTATTGCGGTGCCGGATGATGTAGGCAATGCCGATGATGGGGAAAACCCAGCACCATTTCCAACCAACGGTGGGCATGATGCTGTCAAAGTAGGCATCTTGTTCGCGGATGACTGCGGTTAGTGCCAGCATGCTCATCAGAAAGAGAATGGGGCGGAACGTCCTGTTTTTGTACGCCTGGATACCAAAGCTTATTGAGGTCAGCACTAGAACAACAGATTGCATGACTTCGAAGAACCCGTTTTCCAGAGAGGCTGCGTTTTTATAAACATCGCCAATCTTCCAGAATCCGACCACAATCACCGTAAGGATGGCCAGATATACCACCTGGCGGGCTAATCCATAATATAGAGACTTAGAATCACAATTCATGTTAGTTGCTAGAATGTTGTACTATGTCTAGCATAGTTGGCAAATGATGTCCAGAAGAAAAGTACGAGGGTCGCTCTGATTGCACATGTCTTGACTGTATGTCGCTTTATTGCGGCAAAATTGACCAGCGTTCGACCAATTAAGCTTGCTACTTGGGAGAAAAGATGTACAGTTCCCATGGAAGGTGTTTTTGGGAGAAACACTAGCATACGTTTTGCTGGTGAAAAAATCAACCTTCCATTTTCTTTGCTCTGATTCTTGCTGTTTTGCTATCCTTGCAGAAAATCTTTGGGGCACGTGTGCTCTGATTGCGCAAAATCTGAGAAATATCGCCTGGCCATGCGCAAAACGGATTCATCAAGTTCCTCTTGTCTGAGTGTGAAATCATTCATTGCCCACCAGGCCAGGTCGTCAGATTCCTCGGAAATGGAGTAATTTTCATGAGGCGCTTTGAGCAGGTAGCGAATATCGTAGTGGTAATGGGCGGGTTCTCCTGTTGCTGGTCGAGCTGGTATCCGGTGAATATCAATGTCGAAAATATCCTGGCTCAGCGCGGTGATTCCCTGGAGCCCGCTTTCCTCAGTTGCTTCTTGCAGGGCAACGCTCATGGGATTGCTGTTTCCGTCTGCGTGGCCCCCCGGTTGTAACCAACGACCAAGTTTGTGGTGCAGTGTCAGCAGAACCTTGTTGCCTTGTGGGTTCACTAACCATGCGGAGCCTGTTATATGGCCTGCCTGGTGGGTGCGGTGAAAGCAATCTGGCGTGCTGAGAATAAATTGTCGAATTGTGTCGGCTACCGAACGCTGCTCTGGGTGCCTCTGTGCAAAAAAATCCAGGGCTTCGCATACATTTGCTCTCGAACTGGTCGAATTTTTTATCATGTGTCCGCCTATATTACCTGATGAGGCGTGATAATCAAGTCATACTCGAAAAAAAGTGATTATAAGGAAAAGTTTAGTATTGGCAGAGGGCCTGTATGTGTGGTAGTATAGCTTCGGCGGGGTGGGGCTTGCGATGACCCGGAAGTTAGCGCAGAGAGCGTTTCACCTGGCCGATATCACCTTTTCTTTGAATTTTAATATGACATTTGGCACTCGTCAGCTGATGCTTAGTTTGATTGCTCTGGTGGTTGGTATTCTGGCCTCCTGTCAGAGTGATCCGGGCGTGAGATACGCCAATTTTCCGGATGCTGTCACCAATATAAACCAGGTGGATCCAGCATACCGTGAATATTTTGTCGACCAGCAAGGACGCAATTACAGCGCTGCGGACCAGCGTAAGGCATTGGCTGCTGCTATCCGCACAGCTCGTACTCCGGTGCCCGCATACGTGCCGCGCTCGGCTATGGCATCGAATCGCAAGGCTACCCGGAAACGTACTGCGCGCGGCGGTGCCAAACGTGCTGTGGCCAAGAGCAAGACAACAAAAGGTCGCAAGTCGGTGGCAAAGAAGAAATCCAGAGCTAGAAGAGGGAAGGCGGTGGCGAAGCGCAAAGCCTCTGCACGGCGTCGCCGGGGATAAGCCTCCGGCACCAACGAAGCAAGAGTTTACACCCGTTCCCAGAGGGGGGATGGGTGTTTTTCTTGTGTCCGGACAGTGCGATTTTCACGGCATGAAACGTAAAAAATCTTGACTTGTCGAGTTGCATCGTGCATTCTGCGCGTGCGATGAAGACAGTACTCATTATCGGAGCTGGTGGTGTGGGTCACGTAGTGGCTCATAAGTGTGCCCAGATGTCGGATGTTTACGAGAATATCCACCTGGCCTCGCGTACCAAGAGCAAGTGCGATGCCATTGCGGCAGATGTGCTTGCGCGTGAAGGCGTGACGATTACGACACATGCCGTCGATGCCGATGATGTGGCTGCAACCGTGGCACTCATCAAGGAAGTGGGGGCGGATCTGGTGCTGAATGTGGCGTTGCCCTACCAGGATCTTCCCCTTATGGATGCCTGCCTGGAAGCTGGCGTGAATTACATGGATACTGCCAACTATGAGCCTCGCGATGTGGCTAAGTTCGAGTACAGCTGGCAGTGGGCTTACCAGGACCGCTTTAAGCAGGCTGGCCTGTATGCACTGCTGGGGTCCGGCTTCGACCCGGGTGTGACTAATGTGTACACAGCCTGGGCGCTCAAGCACCATTTCGATGAGATTGAATATCTCGACATCATCGATGTGAATGGCGGTGATCACGGCCAGGCCTTTGCCACCAATTTCAACCCGGAAATCAATATTCGAGAGGTGAGCGCCCCCTGCCGCCATTGGGAGAATGGTGATTTCCAGGAAACCGGTGCCATGAGCATGCACCAGCCCTTCGCCTGTCCGGACGGCGTGGGTACCTACGAAATCTACCGCATGTATCACGAGGAAATGGAATCTCTCGTGAAACACATCCCCACCATCAAGCGTGCGCAGTTCTGGATGAGCTTCTCCCCGAACTACATTAACCACCTTACCGTGCTCAAGAATGTGGGGATGACCCGCATTGACCCAGTTATGTACAATGGTGTGGAAATCATTCCGCTGCAGTTCCTCAAGGCGGTGCTGCCCGACCCCGGTGAGCTGGGCAAGACCACCCATGGCCGCACCTGCATCGGCTGCGTGATTCAGGGTAAGAAAGACGGCCAGTACAAGGCCGTGTACATCTATAACATCTGCGACCATGAGGAATGCTTCAAGGAAGTTGGCTCCCAGGCTATTTCTTACACCACAGGCGTTCCCGCCGCTATTGGAGGCCGCATGATTCTTACCGGCACCTGGAGTGGCCAGGGTGTGTTCAATATGGAGCAGAACGACCCGGATCCTTTCATGGAGGCGCTCAACAAATACGGCCTTCCCTGGAACTGCATCGAGCTGACTCGCGAGCAGGCCGAAAGCCTTACCGTGGTGAAGTAAATTCGTCTTCAATATCTCACAGAAGCGGCGCATGGGCAGCACCCATGTGCCGCTTTTGCGTCTGTATGCTCAAAAGCGCGTAAAATCAGCTGAATTGCAAGACCAAATGCGACAATAGGAGTTTTTTCTTCTGATTAAGCGGCAAATTTGATAAAATGAAGGTTTTCGAGGCGTGCCTTTGTGCGTGCAGATTGTCCGTTGAAGATACGACGTGGATAACGATTCATC
>JAZNIZ010000084.1:0-6722 GCA_045577775.1 Akkermansia sp.
AGATTGTCAAGCCTTTCCGCGAGAAATACATA
The DNA here is from genome assembly GCA_045577775.1 of Akkermansia sp. Taxonomy (GTDB): domain Bacteria; phylum Verrucomicrobiota; class Verrucomicrobiia; order Verrucomicrobiales; family Akkermansiaceae; genus Akkermansia. Next base: position 33 of record JAZNIZ010000084.1, read on the forward strand.
TCACCCGGGCGCGCCGCGCCTTCCGTCGCAGGGAAATGAGGGCGACAGCGCAGAAAAATTAAATTTTCTTGTAGCTATTTACAAAGCGCTGTGCTATAATAAGGCCGCAGCAGAAACGCAGGATCACATAAGAAGCGAGGGTTTTCATGGACATACCGATTGAATTGCTCATCGACTACATGGGCTATCTGAACCCGGAAGTGCGGCTGAACAAGCGCGGCGGCTGGATCAAGGGCATCAAGCTGATGCCGGAGACGGGTCGGCTGGACGCGCGCTATCTCTATTTTGCCCAAAGCGGTGCGGCGGTTGGGCTTGACCGCGGCGTGCCAATGGTTGTGGTGTGCGGGCGCGATGAGCGGGCAGATGACAACCTGACGAATTGTATATTCCTCCATACGGATATGTCCGTTGTGGAAATTTTCAACGAGATGCTCGGAATGCAGAACCTGATCCGCAGCTGGGAGCAGGATTTGGAGCTGTCCATCTCGCGGCGCGAGGGTGTGCAGCGGTTGCTGGACATCAGCGGCCGTGTGTTCGGAAACCCGACGGCGGTGATCACGACTTCTTTCAAAACCATTGCGGCGACCTGGGATTTTGAGACGGAGGATCCGACTTTCCGCGAGCTGCTGGAGTTGGGCTATCTGACGCAGGACAGCTTCACGCGGCTGCGCGCCCGCGGCTGCTTTGACCAGGATATGCTCACCGGCGAGGTGCGCACGCTTGAACCGGATGAGGGCAGCACCGCGCCGATCGTCATGGCGGCTGTCACGCATGACGGCGCAGTCGGTTTTTTGGTGATCATGCTTTGCACCAACACCTTTCTTTCTCCGGGTCTGAAGCAGATCTTCGGCGTGTTCATTGAGAAGCTGCAATATTATCTCAAGCCTGCCGTTGCCACGGGGGATTACATCAAAAACCAGTTCGACTATTTCATTGTGGACATCATTGTGGGCCGCATTTCTACGCCGCAGGGCATCATGGGGCGCGCGCTCGTCTATCCGCCGGCATACACGGCGGAATATAACACTGTGCTCATCGCGCACGAGAACACCGGCGCGATGTATCTGGAACACGCGATGCAGAATCTCAACGCCATCTTCCCGAACGTGCGACAGATCCTTTATAACGGCAACATCATTCTGCACCCCGACCTTCGGGCGGACGCGCCGCGCCGGGAACACTTTATGTCCATGCTGGGAGATTATTTGGATGCTTCGCGCGCCTATGCCGGCATCAGCGAGACCTTTGTGGGGCTGGAAACGCTGCGGCGGAGCTATGAGCAGGCGCTCGCGGCGCTGGAGCTCGGGCGGCAGCTGCGCACCGCGCAGCGCGTGGACAGTTTCCTTGAGCCGAACGCGGGAGCGGACCGATTCTTCCTGTACCGGGATTATCTGACCTATGGCCTGCTCTGCGGAAAGGCCAGAGAGCTCGGGCGGCTTGGCGACATCCGTCGTTGGGATTTGGAGCACGGCACGGATTATTACCGCATCCTGTATGTGCTGCTGAGTCTGGAGCGCAGCTTCACCAAAGCAGCCGAAGTTCTGCATATGCACCGCAACAACGTCATCTACCACGCCAAGCGCATTTCGGAGATCTTCGGCATTGATCTGGAATCTCCCGGCGAGCGGCTGCAGCTTCTGATGCTCTACCGCGTGGCGGAGCTTTCGGAAGCGGGAATATAACATTATATATAATGTAGAGAAAAAGACGGGACGGCCCGATGGCTGCCCCGTCTTTTCTCTATACCTTTATATATTATATCTTTTTTCTGATCAGGCCGACGAGGAAGGTGAGGGGATAAAGCCCGAAAATGCAGATCGCACCGGAGAGCGGGAAAATGGTTTCGGCAAGGAGGCTGAGGTCAAGGTTGGTCAAAGAGCAGACGAGCGCTGCAATCGTTGCGCCTAGGGCGCAGAAAAGCGCAATGAGGCGGCTTTCCGAATGCAGGACCCTGCGGAAGATGGTGGCCGCGCTGAGCAGCAGCGCGGCAAGGAGCACAAAATCCGTGAAAGCCCACAGTGCAAGGATGGGCACTTCGAGGCGCTCCAAAGATCCGAGCAGACGAATATTTCCCGCCATAGCGAAAAAGGGATAGGTGTGCCGCAGCGTGTAGGCTGCGCCGAAATTGGCCAGAATGGCCGCGAGCAGGAGCGTTGAGAGCACGGCCAGCAGCAGAAACAGCCGCAGGAACGGGAGCGTGCGTTTGCCGGTTTTGGAGGTTTCCACGCGATCCTCCAAAAAACGGAAGGCCACCACCAGCAGAAGCACGTTTGCTGTGCGCACGCCTGCGTTGAAAACCGGAGGGATGTCCTGCACCGTGACGGGAAAGAGTGTGCCGAGCCGGGAATACGGAAAGGCGGCAAAGATCACGAGCAAAAGCGTTGCAAGAAGAAGCGGACGCAGGATGTTGGCCATCCGCGCAAGTGTCCGCACTCTGCCGAGTGAGGCCATCACGCCGAGCGCGCCCATGATGAGAATAAAGAGATTGCGTCCGCCGCGCGGATAGGCCGTCGTCAGCAGACGTTCGGCTCCGCCGACGAGCACGAAGCCCGCATAGGCGACCATCCACAGGGCATAGAGCAGCAGCACCGCGCTGCCGACCGGTTTCCCGAAGACGCGCAGGAAAATATCGGCCATACCCTCGCCCTCGGCGCGCTTTTTGGTCAGGCGGGTCATCATCAGCTCGAAAAGGATGAGGACCGGCAGCGCAGCAAGTCCGGCGAGCCAACCGGCGCTGCCCGCGATGAGCGGGGCAAGCTGCGGAAGCTGCCGGATGAGCGGGGAAAGCAGAGCAAGAAAGCAGACGGAGATGTATTGCCGACGGGTAATCATCTCGTTTTCGTGGATCATTCTGTACCTCCGTTTCTCTGCTCCCGCATATCGGACGGTGTGCCGGTTTTGTGGCCGCCGGTGATCTCGACTTTTACGCAGACGTCATAGCGAAGCAGCGGCAGCGTTTCGCTCCACGCGCGCGGCATGGCGCGGAAGCGCCGCGCGTTCTGTCGCTCCAGTCGCTCGCCCAAAGAGAGAAAGTCTGCCCCAAGTGTTGAGGAGAAGTCCAAGGTCTCACGCAGCCAGTTTTCCGCGCGCCGGGCAAGAAGATCCGCAATAGAATCGGAAAAGCCCGGCTGCTCGGCTGCCTCCGGGTCGCTGACCTCGGCAATTTCCGCGGAGACGGTGGCCTCCGCGCGCAGGCCGGTTATGTTTCCGGCTGCATCCCAGACGGGAGAGAGGGTCGTTTTTCCGTCATGCAGCTGCACGGTGACGATTCCGCTTTCTGATTCCAGCGCGATCGGCCCGCCGCTGAGCGACCCAGAGAGCAGATCAATGCCTCGTGCGGCGTCTCCAAGGATATAGCCCAAGAGGGCGCCGTCGGCCAGCACGCCGTAGCCGGCCGAGACGGCAGAGAGTCCCCCGCTGCCGGAGAAAACGATGCCCTCGGTATCAACTGCGTCAATGGCGCACGCGAGTGAAGCGCCGTTTTCCATGAGATAGCGCGAGACCTCCGCGCAGGAAAAAACCTGCATGCCGTTCTGGTGTTCCAGGTCCAGCAAAAGGGAGGACAGCTCGTCCGAAATGTCATATTTCCCGTCTGCTGCTCCGGTGACGAGCGTTTTGGCATCGCAGCCGCGCACGAGGAAAAGCCGCACATCCGTGCGAAGCAGCGGCATATGCCGGATATAGTCAAGGTAAGCAGAGATGCCGCTGCGCGCCGCGTCTTCCCCGATGACAAGAAACTGCGTGTGCGCGAAGAAAAAGGGCGTGCGAGCGGAATTCTCCTGCAGCTTTTCCATGGCGGTTTCGATGGAGGGCGCTGTGATGGACATCACGGTGGGTTCCCCACCGTTGACGTTTGCGCCCGAGGCAACGGAAAGCACCACGCCGCCGTTTTCTCCGCGGTCGATTCCAAGTGTTTGAATGACCTGGAGCATTTCTATATCCTTATAATTTGTATACAGCGAGCTGCAGCCGCACAGAAGCGAAAAAACAGGCAGCAGAGCGAAAAGAAAAAGCCAGCGTTTTCGTTTCATGCCTCACCTCTCCCGCCGTCTGTCCGGCGTGTTCAGTCTTGGGTCGCGGAACTTATCCCGGTGGCGTGGCGCGACGGTCACGGCGCGGAGGTAATCGCGCAAACCGCCGTCTGCCATTGGCGAGAGATAGGCAACGCCGCAGCTGTTGAGGCTGCACAGGTGCCACAGCAGCACGATGCAGCCGGCTGCGATGCCGTACATTCCCGCGCCGATGGCGGTGAGCACAAGGGCAAAGCGCGTCAGTCGGAGCGCCTGTCCGAGATCCTGATTCGGGATTGTGAAGCTTGCGATGCCGGCTGTTGCCACAACGATCACGGCAATGGGGCTGATAACTCTTGCCTCCACCGCGCTTTGGCCGACGATCAGCGCGCCGATGATGCTCACCGTCTCGCCGACGGAGGGCGGCAGCCGCAGGCCCGCCTCCTGCAAAAGCTCGAACGCGATCAGCATGCCGGCGATCTCCGTTGCAGTCGAGAAAGGAACGGCCTGCTTGCTTTCGATCACCGAAAGCAGTAACCGCACGGGAATCATCTCCTGATGATACAGTGCAACGGCGACGTAGAGCGCCGGGAACAGAATGGCCACGAACAGCGAAAAGTGGCGCAGCAGTGTAAGCGTGGAGGCAATAAAGCTGTGCTTGGATACGTCTTCCGGCACGCGAAGCTGTTGCGGCAGCGTCGCCGGCAGCAGCCAGCCGAGCGGGAGCCCGTCAACCAGCAGCCCAACGCGCCCCTCCAGCAAATTCATCCCAAAACGATCCGGGCGCTCGGTGAGCATGTATTGCGGGAAGGGCGAGAGCGGTGTGTCCGAAAGGATTGCCTCGATTGAGGAGGAGGTGAGCAGACCATCGGTTTCAAGCGCGTCGAGCCGGTTTTGGATTATTTCGAGCAGTTTGGGGTTGGTCACGCCGTCTACCCAGGCAAGCTCCACGCGCGTGTTGGACTTGCGGCCAAGTGTCGTCGCGCGGAATTTGAGTGCGCTGTTGCGAAGGTGACGACGCACAAGGGCGGTGTTGATGCGCAGAGTTTCCGTGAAAGAATCCCGCGCGCCTTTGAGTGACTGCTCGCTGACCGGCTCATCCACGCCCCGGCGCGCGTTGGAACGGGCGTCAAAGGCAAGCGCGCGCTCCAGCCCGTCGAATACAAGCAGCACAAAACCGTTGAGCATCGCATTGACTGCGTCATCCATGCAATCGCACGGTCTGACGGTTGCGCCGTATATGCCGCCGCCGAGCGCGAGATCAAAGATCTCTGCCTCGCTGGATGCAGAACCAAAACGCATCTCGTCCGTGAGCGGACGAAGAACGGTTTCTGCGGTATCCGCGCCGGAGATTAGACCGTCAAGGAAAAAACAGTGAAGCGTCAAGGCGTCGGTTCCGACAAAAATTGTCCGTTTTACAAAATCGGCGCAATCTGAAAAAATAATTTCAAGATTATCTCCGCACAGTGGACAGCCATATTGAGGCATATTTTGCGGATGAAAGGGAATTTGGCCTTCCGCATTGTGATTTTCATTTGGATCGTAACACATCATATGGGGTATTATGCCCCATGTTGGGAACAATATTTAGGGTAAAAAAGAAAAGTTAAAAAAAGTGTGAAATTTGATGCAAAAAAGTGTTGACAAAGGGGGGATGGGGGTGGTATATTAGCAAAGCTGCTGGGGCGCGGGAGCGGGTCGAGCGGAAGGAACGAAAAAAAGTTCTTGACAAAGCGAGACGAGTGTGTTACACTGAAGCTCCTGTCGAACGGCAGGGCGTGCACCTTGTAAATTAAACAATGTAAGAAGATATGTGTTGTCCAACACATATCGAAGCTTATGCAAATAAGCACCAGAAGAGGGCTTTTAAACGTCAGGAATGACGAAAAAGATTCTTTTGAGAAGCTAAGATTTTAGCTCGAGAAATAGATTTTAGAGCTTCGGCTTTAAGATACCATTTTTTGAGAGTTTGATCCTGGCTCAGGATGAACGCTGGCGGCGTGCTTAACACATGCAAGTCGAACGAAGCACTGGGGAAAGAGACTTCGGTCAATTGAACCTTTGACTTAGTGGCGGACGGGTGAGTAATGCGTGAGCAACCTGCCCTTCGGAGGGGGACAACAGTTGGAAACGACTGCTAATACCGCATAATGTATTTAGGAGGCATCTCCCGAATACCAAAGATTTATCGCCGAAGGATGGGCTCACGTCTGATTAGCTAGTTGGTGAGGTAACGGCCCACCAAGGCTTCGATCAGTAGCCGGACTGAGAGGTTGACCGGCCACATTGGGACTGAGATACGGCCCAGACTCCTACGGGAGGCAGCAGTGGGGAATATTGGGCAATGGGGGAAACCCTGACCCAGCAACGCCGCGTGAAGGAAGAAGGCTTTCGGGTTGTAAACTTCTTTTAACAGGGAAGATGATGACGGTACCTGTTGAATAAGCCACGGCTAACTACGTGCCAGCAGCCGCGGTAATACGTAGGTGGCAAGCGTTATCCGGATTTACTGGGTGTAAAGGGCGCGTAGGCGGAGGTACAAGTCAGATGTGAAATCTATGGGCTTAACCCATAAACTGCATTTGAAACTGTACCCCTTGAGTGTCGGAGAGGTAGACGGAATTCCTAGTGTAGCGGTGAAATGCGTAGATATTAGGAGGAACACCAGTGGCGAAGGCGG
>JAZNIZ010000085.1:0-6078 GCA_045577775.1 Akkermansia sp.
CGCCTGCATCCTGAACCCGAGCCGCACCGTGGTGCTGCCGGATTCCAATGCCGCCTGCTCGCTGGAAGCCTCGTGCCCCGCTGAGGAACTGGCCGCCTTCCTGGAGGAGAACAAGGACAAGAATTACTACGTGATTGCCTATGTGAACTGCTCCATCGGTGTGAAGGCGCTGGCGGATGTCATCGTGACCAGCGGCAACTCCCAGCGCATCATTGAAACCGCCCCGGCAGACCGCCCCATCCTCTTTGTACCCGACCAGAACCTGGGCGCCTGGACCGCGCTCAAAACCGGCCGCGCCATGACCATGTGGAACGGCGCCTGCCATGTGCACCAGCGCTTCACCCGCGACCAGCTGCTGGCCACCAGAGCAAAATACCCGCAGGCGCAGATTGTGTGCCACCCGGAATGCCAGGAAGCCATCCGCCTGCTGGCAGACCACATCTGCTCCACAGAAAAGATGATTCCCTACTGCCGCGAAAGCGAGTGCGGGCAATTCATCATCGTGACCGAAACCGGCATTCTGCACCGCCTGCGCAAGCTGGTGCCGGGCAAGGAATTCATACCGGTGGACATGGGCACCTGCTCCTGCGCCGAGTGCGAGTTCATGAAGCTCAACACCCTGGAAAAGCTGCGCAACTGCCTGCGCGACATGGCCCCCGAGGTGCGCGTGCCCGAGGAACTGCGCCTGCGCGCCGCCGCCCCGCTGGAGCGCATGCTCGAACTCTCCAAGTAATTGATGAACATCGCCCCGCACATCCTGGCACACGGCAACTGGGTTTCCATGGAGGAATTCATGGAAATGGCGCTCTATGACCCGGAAGCAGGCTACTACAGCACCAACATTGCCGACATCGGCTACCGCGGCGATTTCTCCACCACCGCGACCATGAGCGACCTCCTGGCCCGCCGCCTGGTGCAGCAGTGGCAACAAAGCTGCCAGGCCTGCGGGCGCCGGCTCCCCATCATCGAAATTGGCGGCGGCAACGGCGATATGGCCGTGAGCATGGCGCGCGCGCTGGGCTTCTTCAACCGCCTGCGCGTCAAATACTACATGGTAGACCGCTCCAAAGCCCTGCGCGATGTGCAGCTCATGGTAGGCGGCAACTTCGTGCGCGTGTACGAAACCATCGAACAAGCGCTCAGGCACGCCGGTGGCCGAGCCTTCATCTTCTCCAACGAGCTGCCGGATGCCTTCCCCACCCGCCAGTTTGTGTACCAGGACGCCAAATGGCTCGAACTGGGCTACTCCGTAAACCACGGCCAGTTTGTGCGCGCCGTGAAAGAACGCCCGCTGCCGCAATCCTGCGCCTTCACCCGCTGGGCCTACGAAGGGCAGATTATCGAGGTGCAGGAAAGCTACCACAAATGGTACGCCGCCTGGCAACCGCTCTGGAAATGCGGCACCATGGTCACCATTGACTACGGCGAGCTGAACGATACCCTCTACCACCGCCGCCCCGCCGGCACCCTGCGCGGCTACAAAGCCCACCAGCTGGTCAGCGCCGATGAACTGCCCGCCCTCGCCGGCCGGTGCGATGTGACCACCGATGTCAACTTCTCCGACCTTCTGCGGCTGGCGCAGAACTGCGTGGGCGACCGCGTGCAATACACGAGCCAGCACGACTACCTCGCCCCCCTGGCCGACCCCACCAGCGCCGCAGACCGCCACCTCATCGCCGTACCCGGCGCAGGCGACCATTTCAACGTGCTCATCCAGCACCGCTTCGAATCATGACCAGCCGCCTCAAATTCAGCCTTACCTCCCTGCTGCTGGCAGCTGCAGGCACCACCCTGCTGGCAGGCGATTTCCTGATGCCCCGCTGCCTCTGCCGCGGCGGCGAGTGGGATGGCCCGGTCACAGACCATTTCGACGGCATCTTCTTCTACAACGCCGAGCCCAGCACCCTGTATAAAAGCAGCAACCTGCTGCAATGGCTCAGCGAGCGCCACCAGAAAGGCGACTACCCCACCGTGCAGCAGAACACCCACCAGCCCCGGCTTGCACCCAGCGTCGATTGCCAGGACTGGGAGGTCACCATGGTCAACCACTCCACCATGCTCATCCGCACTGCCGGGCTCAACATCCTGACCGACCCGGTCTGGAGCGACTACACCAGCCCGGTGCAAGGCTTCGGCCCCAAACGCTGCCGCCCCGCCGGCATCGCATGGAATGAGCTGCCGAAAATCGATATCTGCCTCATCTCCCACGACCACTACGACCATTACGACGCCGATACCCTGCGCCAGCTGGCCAAGGAACACAACCCGCTTTTCATTGTCCCCCTGGGGCTGGGCAGCCTTCTGAAATACCACTGCGGAGCACACACCCGCATCATCGAGGCAGACTGGTGGGAAACCGTGCAGCACGGCGAACTGAACATCACCCTCACCCCCGCCAAACACTGGAGCAACCGCTACCGCTACACCTACACCCGCAACCGCTCGCTCTGGTGCGGCTTCTACCTGGCCTCCACCACCGGACCGGCCATCTACTTTGCGGGCGATTCCGCCAAATCCGACTGTTTTCGCCAGATTCGCCAGCGCCTCGGCGCGCCAGATGTCGCCCTCATCCCCATCGGAGCCTACAAACCAGACTGGATTCGCAACGGCCACATCTCACCCGCTGAAGCAGTGGAAGCCTTCCAGCACCTCCAGCCCCGGCAGGCCATCGCCTGCCACTTCGGCACCTGGCAACTCGCCAATGAGGGCTACCAGGAAACCCTCGATGACCTGACCACAGCCCTCCGCCATGCCGGCATCCCCCAGTGGCAATTCATTGCCCCCGAAAACGGCCAGACCCTCCGCGGCAAAGGCGGCAAAGAAGAATAACGCCCAGGCGGGCGGATGTCATGCAGCATCCACCCGGCCAGACACCCCTTTTCCGGACTTCTTCCCCTTCTTTTTCTTCTTACCCTTGGCGCTATCCCCACCAGCCTTATCATCGCCGGAAGCCGCTTTTTCTGCACCTGCAGCGCAAACACCCTCTAGCACCACAACCTCCTGCGGATTCAGGGTGATTCGAATCTCCTGATCAATATCCACCGCCTTACCCACCAGGGCTGGAATCCACCGCTGGTCGCTGAAGGAATTGCGCAGCGTCAGCGTACACTTGGCCGGATTCCAGGCCGCCCAGCCATAAATATCGCCATCTCCCTGGTTTTGATCCCACGGATTACCACCCACCCAGTGCGTATCCGCCAGCACATCCTCATTCCTCCGGGCCCACTTGATGCAGGCGGCCAGCTCATCCCACATCCGCCGCCCACAGCATTCGGCATGCTGTATACTGACACGTGTTCCGGGTAGGCACGCGGGGGAGCTTTCCATCGCGCGAGGAATACCCTGCCAACCCACCCCGGGCAATTCAAACTCAAACCTATACAAACATACAACATGAAAAAAACACTTATCGCACTTCTCGCCCTCGCTGGGGTAGCGGCAGCTGCTGAACCGACGTGGAGTTATGATGATCCGACAATCCAAGCAGGAAGCTACACCCTTAAAATGGATAATTGGACCACTGGTGATTCTACCCTTTACGACTATCTGTACGGCGTGTTCGTGGAAGGAGGTACTCTTACTTTCAATTTGAATATCAACTACACTGGAAGTAACTGTGGGTATTACCAGGCTCTTCTTCATGTTGGTAAGAAAGATACCGGTTTTTCCATTTATGCCAATGGCGGCCCCAATCTTATCGTTTCTGAAAAGCATAATACGGGAGTGGGTTATGAGTTTTCTACCGATATGGGTACCGGTGACCATGTTGTGACCATCACATTGCAGGGCGATGCTACTACGAGGAAGGCCGATGTGTCTGTAGTCGTAGACTCCGGAACGGAGCTGACCAAGGTTGATTCTCTTGACTGGGCTAAAATGGAATGGGATACCGCGAGTGGTGAAGCCGCAAAGTATTCCATTAATAATGTGGCTCCAGGTTGGGAGAATTATAACGATAATAACAAGGCTGCTAACAGTACCACTCTGCAATCTGGGTCTGTGGCATATACCGTGGGTACAGGCAAGGCATACCTTGTTCCCGAGCCTGCCACGGCTACGCTGAGCCTGCTGGCCCTCGCAGGTCTGGCAGCTCGCCGCCGCCGCAAGTAAGCTCCGGCTTTACATATCACTGACAATTTACAGTCTCACCCCGCTGCTCTGGATTTCCGGAGCAGCGGGTTTGATTATCGCCGCATCATCATGTTTTACCCTGAAGCCTTGTGTTTCTGCCCGTGTATCTTTTCACCACTTGCGGTGAAAAGATACACACAAGGAGCAACGCAGAGGCTCAAGATGGCAAACTTCACCATTTATGAAGAAAAAAAGACCCTCAAAACCTCTGCAGGCGTTGACTGAGGTGATATCGAAACACCTTTTGAGCCTTTTGCGACATGTGGGACAAAGGCAGTTGCTGGATAATGACAGGTGCTTTGGCGAGCAAGTGGCGGATTTCCAGTCTAGCCAGTCTGGCTGTCAGCCCAATGGTTTCACCCCAGGAACAGAAGAATTCACTAAGGCCGGATTTCGGACACTCGCGATTATCCTTGAACAGCCCTTTTTGCATCGCAAAATCAGCATCTGCAACATGGAGTCTGGTGTTCATGATATCATATGCAGGAGCGAGTCGCCACGCCCCGTTATCGGTATCAATCATAGAGAAATTCTTAGCGTGGGCATCTCCGTTGCATAAAATGAAATTGATGAGGACCAGGCGAAAGAACTGTCGTAAATCCAGCAGTTTGGCGCATGAAATTGCAGCTATGACCTCCGCTAGTTCCTCATAGCTTCCATGGTATTTCGCATTGCTATCCCCTCTGATAAGCATTCCGGAAAGAGATGCTAAATCTTCCATGTGCAATTTTCTGCCATCGGGCAAAACATCAAACCGGCGTGTCAGATAAGCCGGCGCTCCATCCAGAAAAAAGCACAGGGCAGATTCAGCCGTAGGAATGCGGAACACATCGCGGCACATGCGCATACAGAATTCCTCGTTAGCAGGAATATCGCGATTCAACGCAAACCTCAGTGGGTGAGGTTTCAGAATGTGCGTTCCTTGTTGCCCGGCTGCAGTAAAACTCAAAGTGGCGTTTTCAATGATGAGAGACATTTTTGACTGCGCTCCTGACACTGAAATAGCCAGCGGCGAAAGCTCATCCTGACCCACCAGAAAATCCTTCTTATAGCTGTACGGGAGAACAGGGGACACGCCTGCGTTCTCTCCAAACAAGGCCAGCTGCTGCGCCTTGGTATATTCTGTGAAAGCTGGTTTCATTCTTCGTTCTGTTCGCGTACGGTTACATCACCAATGGTATCGTATCTGGCCAGTCTGAGCAATTGAGAAAAACGGTCCTGCTCGTCTAACTTCAACACACGGCACAAGTACTCCAGGCTTTCCCCTTCGGGCAGCAGACTCTCAAAAAAAGGAAACAAGTGTTCGCTATAATACGCCTCCGGGCGTGGAGGCAGATGATAACACACCGGATGACAGGGGGCGTTCTTCAAATATTCCGGTAAATATTGAAGTTCGTACTGCCGCTGTCCCAGGTGCGGATGCTTACTCAACACCGCAGCAGGCATTCCCTTGACATATACAATGGCCTTGCGAGAACTCATAGCTGGTTATTTGTATAAGGTGCGAGTGGGTGTCAGCTCTATTTCCATACCCAAAGTCTCCAGCACCTTGAGCAATACATTCAACTGTGTGTTTCCAACACCTCGTTCTAAACGACTCAAGGTGTTGATTCCAACCCCCGTTAGCGCCGCTAATTCCTCCAGGGAGACTCGCTCTCTGATTCTACGGGCTCTGATTTCAGCACCTATTTTGACAGCTTTCACCATACACGGTTAATATCTCACACCCCAAGCCACTTGTCAAGTTTCTACAGCGTGGGACATAGAGCTATTTCATAACATGTCTGTCCCATAGATAAAACGGGGCTGTTTCAGATTTGCTGACAAATAATTCCTCCAGCGCATGTTAATGCAATGAGAAATAAAAGATTGCAGTCCTTTTCCATAATTGGTCAGATATTCAAAGCCCACAAAGGGCAATTCTCCGAGCAATTAGCAAGCTCCGGG
>JAZNIZ010000086.1:0-8277 GCA_045577775.1 Akkermansia sp.
TGCTTTTCATCATCGTTAAGTGTTGTTTGTAGTTAAGTTTCACAGGTATTATGCCTCCTACAACACCGAAAAGCACCTCTTTTTTATTTCATCGCGGCATACGGGGGAAGGACTCATTGCCGTCCTTCCCCCGCCCCCCCCATCCTGGCTAGGGCAGTTTGGGCACCATTAGTGACTGTTTGGGGAGCTTTCCGATGTCGCATTTGATTTTACAACTCGCAGTCAGTACCAAAACCGTTGTTTTTGCTTGATTTCGGGGGAGAATTTGGTAAATTTAGGCAGTTGATTATTTTACCCTCTTCTCTCTTTTATGAAATTGCGTCTCAATAAAGTTTTGCGTTGTGCCCTGCTCAGTTGTATGGCCGGGGCTGGTGTGGCTGTTGCCTCGACAACCTATGTTGTTGATGGTGTGGATTTATCGAATCTTCAGGAATCGGAGCGCTTCTATGATACCGGCAAGGGATATTATTGGAAGAGCTACCACCTGGATACGGTGCGTTCTTTGTACAATAGCACGGGAAGTATGAATTTCCTGGGCGATTTATCCAAAAAGGTGGATATTTCGTCCGGTATCACAGCATCTTCGTTTAATGCGTTGGATGATGATTCTGATACTTGTTGGTATCAGGTAACATCGAACGTGCTGCAATATTGGCAGAGTTATTATGGCGTATTTTACAAGGGTGAGCGTCCATTGGTGAATGGATATAATTATGATAAGGAGTATGTGGATGACCTGGGAGGTACCCAGTCGCTTAAGCTGGGCTCACTCTTTTATGATAATTGGGAAAATGCCGGCGGTAATCTTGTATATGGAATATGGTGGTATCTTCAGGGGTATGAGTATGAGAAGGCAACTCTGAAAACTGAGGGGCAGGGTGGCTATTTCAGTAATTTCTACGGCGAGGATGAGGATTGTTATGCCTATTGCAGCGGATATGCGACAGATAGACGTTTATTCGCTGATAATCTTGCGGGGCTGTTCGGCATGAGGAAGAAATCAGATGCCTCATATACAGAAGCCGAGGCGGGGCGGATTGTATACCTGGGACTTCAAGGATACGATTCGAATGGAAATGCTGTGGGGCACGCAATCACGTGCTATGGTTTTACCTGCGATGATGAAGGTTATCTTACCTCTCTGAAGGTGACGAATTCGGATGATGGTAAATATGATATGCTTACCCTGTATGTACGCCGTAACTCGAACTGGGCGTACTTGTACACGGATCCAGAGTGCAGCAAATTGTGGAGATACGCAGACAGTTACTGGTATGTCGAGGAAATGTTCAGCATTAACACGCCGGAATCGCTTAAATCTTTGTACTCCATCTACACCGATGCGGACACTCCATTGGTCTGGAGCGGTGCAACTTCCGTCTGGAGTCAGTCTGATCTGCCGTCCATGGGAACAGTGTTGCCGGATGCCACATCTGGCTGGAAGGTGAATATCCGCTCTGAATACTATGATGCCTATGGAGATCCGGAACGCAAGGTGAGGTTTGACGATTATGCCGCTACTGGCAACGTAACGGTGCAGGGCGAGGTGCGTACTCCTGAGATGGAGTTGGCAAACTCCGGTTCTTATACTTTCACCGGAAATTCATCGGCTCGCATTCTCGCCGATACTCTTCTTGTAACTGGCGGCGGTGTTTCCTCATTTACCTCGGTCGGGTTGCAGGGTGAGAATGTGGAGCTTCGCCAGGGAACTCTTGCATTGCAGAACAAGAGTTCCATGGCATATGAGTCGGCACGCATATACCGTGGAGCGACCTTTATTCTGAATGGGGGGAATGCCAGCTTTGGCGCACTGACCCTGTCTGCTGGTGAGTTGAAAATTTCGGGGGCCTCTTCGTTGACGGCAAATTCTCTCACTGCCTCAGAGGGTAGTTGCTTTGTCTTCTCTAATTCAGCCGTATTGACGCTCAATAGCAGTATCAGCTCTGGTTCATCTATTGACCTGGTTTACGAGGGAACCGCTACAACAGGGTCGAAATTCGCATTGATTACATTTGCTAAACCGGTCAGCAACTGGGGTTCCCTGTTTACCACGAGCTTTGGTTCTCTGAGCTATGCCAATAATACATTGTATCTGACATATACCCCGCTTACTGATTTACACTGGGGAAATGCGACTGGCACATGGTCTGCCAGCCTGTGGAAGGGGGCTGCTCAGAACACGGACAATGCCCGTGTGTATTTTGACGGGACAACGGGCGGCGCTGTCACGATAAATGGTGTAGTATCCCCCTATTCCATTACCGTTTCTGATGGTGAGTATACGTTTAAGGCAGGCTCTGTAAATGCCGCTATCTCCTGCTCCCGAACCTTGAACATTACCGGGGATGCATCATTGAGTACGGAGGTGCCCTTGACTGGTATGCCTATTGTGCTGGGGGACCGCGCTACGCTGACGCTCTCTTCTGCTCTGCCGGATACGGAGCTTCTCAGCTTCTTTGGTACGAAGAATACGACATTGAATGTGCAATCCAATCTGGTGATTCAGGAGGTGCTGGGTATGGGCTCGTTGAGTCTGGATTCTGGTTGTACTCTTACGCTGAAATCGGCCAATAATCTGAATATCAAAGGAGATGTTGATATTGATGGAAACCTCATTCTGGAAAAAGCAAGTGGCATATCTTACCCCATCTCATACATTTTTGATTCCGGCATGGATGGCATTACGGGGAATGTTTCTGTTAAAAATGGAGTTTCAATCCAGGTAGATGGCGGCTTGTCCGGCGGAACGTATCAGTTGTACGAGGGGGGGCGCTTAGTGCTGAATTCTTCCGGGCAATATACGGCATCAACCATAGGTGCTGGTGGTTCAATTGTTGTGATGCCCGGTGCGGAGGTGGTATTTGCTCCGGGGGCATCTGGCACTCCGACCCTGGATAAAAATACTATTCTGGAGGTCCGGGGGAAAGCCGGCCTTACCGGGGCAGATGGGAAATCTGGGGTGTATAATACGTGCCCGGAATTGAAGCGGGCTGATGTTACTGGAACTTTCTACATCGAATGCGATGCTCCTGTGTTCAAGATAGGAGAACTGCATCTGGATGGTGGTTCATTTACGGCTAACCGTTGTTCGGCCAGATCTGCGGTTGAATGGCAGATTTCACACTTATCTGTGGGTGAGCTTGGGGGAACTGTGCAGAGTCGTCTTGTTTCAAGTTATTATGGTGCTGGAAATGCGAATGATGTGATAATCAATTCCCTTACTGGAACTGGTGATCTGACATTGAGTGGCACTCATTTCATGACAATGACGCCGTATAAACTGAATTCTGTCGGCGCGGAAGACTATACCGGCACTCTTACTGTGTTGCATGATAGCATGAGTTGGGAGAGTAATGAGGCGTATCAACAGGGGACTGTGCTGGAGCTGGGAAATGTGTCGATGAGTGGCTCTCTGTTCATCAAGAACCTGACTCCATGTTACAAGGAATCTGCTAATGCTCTTTTCTTTACCGCTATTGGCCTGACGGCAGATGCCACGGTGGGGGGCATTGCTTCCACCCCGAATCCCAAGACCCGCGCAATTCTTTACAGTGGACAGATAGATAAGACGAATCGCACAATTCAGGCCGGCGTTAATATCAATAATCTGGTTCAGGCTGAAGCTCATACGCTGACTATCAATGCTGAGTCTGATTATAATTTCTACGGCAGCGTAGGAAAATCCCTCAGCTTGATGAAGAAAGGCAAGGGAACTCAATCCTTCTTTGGCGATATGACTGCCTTTAATGGTAGCATTTCTGTTCAGGGGGGAACACTGCATTTTGAGAATTCGGTAGCGGCATCCAGCACCAGTGTGTCGAACGCGAGCCTGACTGTGGGGAGCTCCTATAGTGCCGGTAGCTCTCTCCAAATGGTAAATGGTCGGCTTGAAGCTGAAGAACTGGTTTCAACGAGTGCGTCTTTCTCTGGGACAACCAACAGCATTCAGGCCTCCGATGTTGAAGGGACATCCTGGTCATTTACGCTTTCGACTGGTAATGTGGATAGTCCGGTGTTAACTCTTGCTTCCGGCGGGAATGGCAGTTTGAATCTGGATGCAATTTCGCTTTCGTATAACAAAAATGAATTATACACAGATTCGTACAAACTCATCGAGTATGATTCTGGCTACACGCTGGGAACCAGGTTGACTTCTCTCCTACCCGGCAGTTACCTTGTTAAGGAGGTAGTCGGGAACTCCACCATATACACCCTGATGTATGATATCCAGGATGGTGGAATGTTCAGGCCTCGTGATACTCCTGCTTCGTTGACCTGGCAGACGTCCAGCGGAACCTGGGCGGTTGCATCTGGCCACGATACCAGGGATTGGTATGCTGCCGTAAATGACCGTAACTTCCGTCAGGGGGACACCGTGAGTTTCATTGATGCGGCCAATGTAACGCTGTCGGGTGAGCTTCGCCCGGCTGCAATCACTGTTAATTCCTCCTCTCAGGTTTCGTTCTCTGGCTCAGGCTCCCTTGCTGGTAGCACCGGCCTGGTCAAGAGCGGCTCGGGCTCGTTGGTTATCGGTACCGATAATTCCTATACCGGGGGTACCGAAATTACCGGCGGTCTGCTTCAGACAAATCATGTCAATGCTTTGGGGGCAGGTACTGTTTCTGTTCAGAATGCCACGCTGAATATGAATGGTAAGGCGCTCTCTAATGAGGTGACGGTTTCCGGCACCTGTTCCATTCTCAATGGCACAAGCTATGCAGGGAAACTTACCATGCTCAATGGCAAGCTTTCCGGTAATGTGCGCCTTGCGAAAACGGCATCGCTTCAGGGTGGCGAGGTTTCTGCGGTGTTGTCCGGCGCTGGAGCGGTGGATATTACTGGCAAAGTGACACTTTCTGGAACCAATACCTATACCGGTGGCTCTCAGCTGAGGAATGCATCAGTTACGGTGGCAAATGCCTCAGCCTTGGGTACTGGCTCGATAACCAGCTCTGGCTCGAGCTCAATTACGGTTGCTGCGGGAACCCTCTTTGCCTTGAAGAGTCCCATAAAGAATAGTGGTACGCTGACTCTGAGCGGGAATTTTGCGCTTGATTCGCTCAATTGCGTCGGGAGAAATAGCTATTATATAGATACAGATGGCTCCGAAAGTAATGGTGGCTTCCTTGTCAGCGGTGGTTTTTCGGTTCAAGTGGTACAGGGCGGCGTCTCTCTGAATGGCGGCGCAGGCTTCACCTATGGTGGCAGAAACCTTGTATTGAACGAGCAAGGGCAGGCTGTTTATGCCGGACTGGTGAATTACCAATCATATCTCATTAACAGCGGTGCAACGAATGGCGTTTCCGAAATTATGGCGGCAGCGGGGAGTGCTCATTCCTGCGATATCACCTTGGGTGGTGGTAAATTGAGACTGGATGACAATATCTCCGGCTCTCTGGTGGTGAGCTCGGGTACGCTTGAAATTACGAATCTGGGGACTTCCATCAGTGTGGATTCATTAGCCATCAATTCGTCCGTTCTGGTTAAAATTGACGAGGAATTTACGGATGCGGGAACGTATACGCTGATTTCTGCCGATGACGATATAACGGTCAATTTATCAGATCTGGTGCTTGAGGCGAATCACCTGAGTTCTCGATTCAACACGGAATTTGGAATTAGCGGAAATGAACTGACACTCACGTTGTCAATTTTGGCCTCTGATTTGACATGGGCTAATCAGAAGGGGGCTGTCTGGCAGGTAGGTTCTACAGGTTGGTATGAAGGAGTTGATTTTCAGAATGGCGATACCGTAACCTTCTTCGATGGCTCTGTCTCCATTGTGGGTGATGTTGCACCTGGCGCTGTCATTATCAATGCTCAGAAGAGCCTGGCATTTAAGACCTCCTATAACAGGAAGACCGGGGAATACTCCGGCGCGATTGTGGGGGATACGGCCATTACAGTAGATGCCGCAGCCAAGGCCACGGTGACACTGAACGATGGCAATACCTACACCGGCGGTACGAACATCGTGAAAGGCACGGTGAAAGCTGGTGGGGCTGCTTCATTCGGTTCCGGGGCGATTGATATTGTCGGTGGCACGCTCGACCTGGCCGGTAAAGCCGTTGCCAATGACATTACATTGGATGGAGTAACCACCATCAAGAACGGAGCTAAGTACCTTGGCTTGTTCACCATGGACGGCGGTATGTTGCTCAAGGGTTCGACACTCAATGTAGCAGAAACGGCCACCCTTAACGGCGGCATTCTGAACGGCACTCTTTCGGGCGCGGGGACAGTTCTGGTTAATGGTGATGTGAAATTGGGTCCCACGGGCATGATTACAGCCAATGGCCTGACGGTTTCCGGCTCTCTGGATGTGAGCGCCAAGGGACTGGCCATGAATACCAAAGCATCCGTACTTACCATCAACGGTGGTAGCCTTACCTCGGAAGGCAAGCTCAGCACCAATGAGCTGGATATGAACGGTGGCTCTCTTACTATCGACGGAGCCAAGGCGGCTAACCTCGATATCAAGGGCAAGGGCGTTGAGAATTCGCTTACCGATGCCACGGTTTCAGTGGGCGGAGCCATGAATGTGACCGGTGATTTGACTTTGTGTAACACCTCCATTTCGTTGGAGGATGTAGCCACAACCAAACCCAAGCCCATGGGCCTTACGGTGAAGGGTGACCTCACTATGTCCGGCAAGAATACCAATCAGGAGGAATCTCTCTATCTTACCGGCAATCTGAGTGCGGGCAGCCTGAGCATGAGCAATGCCAGCATCCTGCTGGAGAATATCGCCGCGCCACAGAGCATCACGCTGACTCTGGCAAAGGATGCCGCTAAGCAGCCTGTGACCAATACGCTGAGCAATTCGAGCATCGTGGCCGATGGCAGCATGAGCGTGGTCGGAATCCTGAGCATGACCGACTCCAGCATCAAGCTCCTGGATACGGTGGATACAAGCAATCCCAAGGATAAAGCCAAACCCATGGGACTTACGGTGAAAGGTGCCCTCTCAATGGACGGTAAGCTGACCGACCATGAGGAATCACTCTATCTTACTGGTAAGCTGAGTGCGACCAGTCTGACCATGACCGATGCCAGTATCAAGCTGGAGAACATCGCTGCGCCGCAGAGCATCACGCTGACGCTGGCGAAGGATGCTTATAAGCAGCCTGTGGTCAACAGTATGACTGGTTCGAGCATCGTGGCCGATGGCAGCATGAGCGTAGCCGGAAGCCTGAGCATGACCGACTCCAGCATTAAGCTCCTGGATACGGTGGATACAAGCAATCCCAAGGATAAAGCCAAACCCATGGGGCTTACGGTGAAAGGTGCCCTCTCAATGGACGGTAAGCTGACCGGCCATGAGGAATCCCTCTATCTCACCGGCAAGCTGAGTGCCGGCAGTCTCGAAATGAGCAATGCCAGTATTAAGCTGGACAATATCACGGCAGCTCAGAGTATATCGCTGACCCAGGCGAAGGATGCTGTGACGAAGGCTGCAATAGATAATATGCTCTACAATTCCGATATTATGGCCAATGCCAGCATAAATGTAGCTGGTAATCTGTATGTACTTGAGGGAAGCCGTATTCATTTGCGCGATATGAGCAGCAAGCCCAAGGCCATGGGGCTTACCGTGAAGGGGGATCTGGCGATGCTGAATTCGTCGCTGAATCTTACCGGGGGACTCAGTGCCAAGAGCCTCCTTCTCGTTGGAGGAGTCTCTATCACTCTCGCGGGCGACAAGTTCCAGACTATCAAAGTGGGTGGTAACCTGATCCTGGGCGGGCAGAATACAATTTCCTTCCAGGGAGGTTATGAACTTGTAAGAGGTAAATCGTACACGTTGCTCACGTTCAAGAATGCACTGAAGATGGTAGGAAATCTGGAAGACAATTGGTATTTAACCACCATGGATACATCGGATTTGTATACCCTGCTGGGACTGGATTCCGAATTCTTTACGCTGTCGCTGAATGCAAAGAGTATCACCATTAAATTCAACGCTGACAAGACCTGGACGGATTATCAATCCTCACTTGCTCAGTCAACCTCACTGGCTTCAACTGACCCGGAGGAAGAGAATGAAACAGAATCCGCTGGTGATGAAGACGAAACCGGGGAGGAGCAGGAAGAGGAAAACACCCCGCGCGCCGTGGCCCGTATTACGGAGATGGCAACTGTGCAGGCGGCAGACACCAGCTTGCCGGATTACAGCGGCGTGGCCGATGCCCTGGTGCAGGCCAACTGGGGCCTGGTAGAAACCAGCCGAGCCTTCGTGAACACCATCGCCAACCGCAGCATGGCGGTGCAGCTGGG
>JAZNIZ010000087.1:0-8113 GCA_045577775.1 Akkermansia sp.
CCTCTCCGGCGCCCCGCCTGGCAGGTTGTTAAGCCAGTGAAACCGCTTTTCAGCAGCTCCCGGCGCCTCGGAAAGTCATACTTGGAAAATTGCCTCGCTCGGTGGAGTCAGCGGCGTGCCGCCTTCTCTTTCGAGCTACCCCGTGGCGGGGTGCGGGGCAGAATATATCATAAACTCTTTTTCGCGTCAAGCGTATTTTTGAGATTTTTTGTGCAGTATTTTTGCACTTTCGCTCTAAGCCCCGATATTTCGTGCGAGTTAGAGTTAAAAGATTATTTTTTTAACGGAAGGAAATGATAGCACGGAGCGGAAGATTCTGCCTGTTGCTCCAGCAGAATACCCGATTCAAACCAAGAAGCCACCCGCCAGGAATTGCGCGCGATCGAGTTCTCCATTTCTTTTGTTCCGTCGTAGTAAAGAACTGGCTGTTTATCTTTTATGCGATACACATGCACCCGGTTCTGCCTGCTGGCAAAGTTATCGAACAGTACTATATACTGCGGTTCATGGCAGCACGCAGCATAGCCGAACGTGCGCTCACCTTCCATTAACGGTACCTTGTTTCCCGAGGCATCTGAAAACGTAAGGCATTTAGAATATTCACCCTCCGGGAGCTCCAGCACTCGCAACTCACCTTTACCGCAGGGGAACGGGTATGATTTATCCGGGGCCATGCAAGCCACCTCTGTATATTCCCATGCTTTTTCCGGCCGGTGTTGCAGCGTATCCACCTGCGCACACCCGACCAGTAAAGCCGGCAGTGTACACAGGGCACAAAGTTGCGGGAACCTCATCATATCACCTGCATGGTATGTCTGCCCACCCGGCAAGTCAAGCCTTATTTCCTGCGGAGGCGAGTGCAGGGGGGGGGGGCAGAGGGCCACATGCATTGTTAGAGATTTCTACGATTGACGCAGGGGAGCATTTTTGATAGAATGGCGGAGCTATGAAGTTAACTCACATTTTCACAACAATGGCTGCCATGTGCTGCATGGGCACCGCGTTGAGTGCAGATGAGAGGCCGAACATCCTGTTCATTATCTCCGATGACCACGGCACGAATGCTCTGGGCACCTGCGAGAAGGACAGTCCGGTACCCCTGCCCGGGTTCCGCCGACTGGCCAATGAGGGCATGGTGTTTGACCGCGCCTACTGCGCCAACTCCCTGTGCGGACCGTCTCGCGCCTGCATGCTCACAGGGCGCCACTCGCACAACAATGGTTTCCTGTACAACTATGGCGGTCCTGCTTTCAACGGTGACCAGCCCACCTACCCGAAGATGCTGCAGAAAGCAGGCTACCAGACCGGCATCGTGGGCAAATGGCACCTTATCTCACGCCCGACCGGGTTTGATTCGTGGCAGGTGTTCCCCAGCCAGGGCGACTACCTGAACTCGACCTTCCTCTCCGCAGGCCCCAACAACTCAACGCGCAGCAACCGCATGCGCGGCTATGTGACCGATGTGGTCACGAACATGGCCATCACGTGGATGGAAAGCCGCGACCGCAGCAAGCCTTTCGCCCTTATCGTGGGTCACAAGGCACCGCACCGCAACTGGCTGCCGGCTGTGCGCCACCTGGATATCATCAAGAAGCACGTGGCCAAGATGACCCCGCCCGCCACCCTGCACGATGACTGGAGCAACCGCCCGGAATTCCTGCGCCACAATGGACAGAGCGTGGGCTGGAACCTCTGCAACTGGAATGATGTGCACCTGGTGGCAGACAGAATCCCCTTCGATGTGATGAAGGAAATCATCCCCAAGGGGCAGCTGCGCAACAAAATCAAGAACGGCGAGTTTGCCGGGCAGATTCCGGCAGACTTCGACATCGAGAAGCACGAGCCGAAGTTTGCCCCCAGAACGAATCTGGGCTGGGGCATGGACTGGATTGAACCCGGGTTGCAGAGTGTATACCGCAACCACTTCAATACCCGCACCGATGAGTTCGTGGCCGATTTCCGCGCCGGCAAGTACAAGACGCAGCGCGATATGACCGAACAGCGCTGGCGCTGGTATATGGAGGACTACCTGGGCTGCATCCTCTCGCTGGATGAATCCATCTCCTCCCTGCTGGATTATCTGGACAACGCCGGTCTTTCTGAGAACACGCTGGTTATCTACGTGGGCGACCAGAGTTTCTACCTGGGTGAACACGGTCTGTACGACAAGCGCTGGATTTTTGAAGAATCGATGCGCATGCCGCTTATCATGCGCTGGAAGGGGCAGATTCCTGCCGGCAAGCGTAGCCAGGCCATGGTGCAGAACATCGACTATGCACCCACGCTGCTTGAGGTAGCCAAGGCCGACACGCCGGAGAACACCCGCACCATGGAAGGTGTGTCGCTGACCCCGCTGTTCAAGACCGGCGAAGCTCCGCAGTTCACAGACCGCCCGCTGTACTATGCCTTCTATGAGCAGCCCGGCGAACACAACGCCCCGCGTCACGACGGTCTGCGCACTCAGCGCTATACCTTCGCCCGCATCTGGACCCCGACCGGCGAGGAACGCAAGAGCGGCGTACGCAAGCCTGAGAATGAGTGGATGCTCATCGACAACGAGAAGGATCCGCAGCAGATGAAGAACGTGGCTCAGGATCCCGCCTATGCCGAGGTGATGAAGCAGCTCACGGAGACCTACCACAAGGTGCGCGAGCAGTACCGCGTGCCCGCCGACTGCCCCGGCAGCGGCCACCGCATCCCGGACTTCAAGCCCTCCTGGGGCACCGGTGAAAACGACCGCATCAAGTAAGAAGCCGACGTTTTTCCCGGATAACACTTCGCGCGCCTTTCCCCACCGGAAAGGCGCGCTTTTTGCATATTGGAAGGCTCATAAAAAGCCCGCATTGCGGGCTGTTATACCAAAGCTGTTCACGCTGTTACTCCTGCCCGAGAAAACGCCGTATGAGCAGCTTCCCATATTCCGCATGGGTGAGGGTGGAAGCATAGGCTGCGGCGTATTCATCCTGCTCCCAGGGCATCCAATCATTACGCTGGCAGCGCTCTTCCTCCACCACCATCAGATTCAGGAAATCAGAGATACAGGTCTGCTGGGCTTCGTTGAGTTCCCGGCACTGGGTACGCTCCAGTTCAATAAACCGGCTGCCCGGTTTATTGCCAGGATAAATTTCGACCACACCGTGCAACGCCCCAATCATGAACCGGGGCATCAGGAAGCGATAGGCATGCGGCCCTGCGTAGATCAGCGAGCTGGAACAGGCAAAGAGCAAATCATCGGGAATATCCTGCCAGTTCTCGCGCTCCTCCAGCGGGGATAACAGAGCCTGAGCATCCGCAGGCCAGTAGTCATCCTCGGCCTCGCCGCCCAGCAGCACACGCACCTCACGGTAACAGGTTACACCGGCAAAGGCTTCAATAATCCGCTGTTCCAGGCGCAATCGCTCAGGAGACAGCGGCGTATCATCCGGCTTATAGCACTTCCTGCGCACCTCGATGGTATGCAAAAACTCAGCCGCAGCATGCACGGTTTCCTTGTCAAAGTTTTCCAGCAACGCAGCGGCAATAGATTTGATGTTTTCCTTCTTGCTCACTGCCCAAATCTTACCATGCAGACCCGGATTTGTAAAGAACACCTGCTTTAGGCTTGCATTTCGGCGGGGTGGGAGTAGACTGGTGGAGGCATGAATGCACAGGCACAGAAGATTCGTGACTATCTGAGTTCATATTATACCCCGGAAGAATGGCCCACCCTGCTCTGGCAGGCAGAGGAGTGGAGCAAATCCCGCCCGCTGGAGGGCCTGCGCGTGCTGGATGGCACCCCGCTATACCGCAACACGCTAGGCAAGCTGATGGCACTACTGGCTGCCGGAGCAGATGTATGGATACCGACACGCCCGGGCATGCCGTATGATACCACGATTATGCAGCAGGTAGAAGATTTCGGCATTCACCGGGCCCCTCGCAACATGGATGATTTTGACATTATTCTGGATTGCAGCGGCCAGTTCTGTGAGCTGCACCCCCGCCTGGGATTTGCCGAGCTTACACGCTCCGGGGTTCACCGCTACATACACCCGCACCACCCGGTGATTCTGGCCGATTCCGGGCGTATCAAACGCATTGAAACCGTACTGGGTACAGGCGAAAGCTTTTTCCGGGCACTGGCAGAGCTGGGGCACCGGGAGCTGGGCGGTCGCCGGTTGCTCATCATCGGGTTCGGCAAAGTGGGGCGCGGCGTGCTCTACTACGCCCTGAAACATAAGATGCAGGTAAGCGTGGCCGATATCGAGGACAAGAGCGATGAACTACCCAGCAATGTCCAGTTTGTGGATGCGGCTGATGCCGAGGCGCTGAACGCGGCCATTGCCGGCTCGTGGTGTACGGTAACGGTGACCGGTCACATTGCTGCGCTCCGGCGGGTGCTGAGCCCCTCGGTGGTGCTGCCCAGCCCAGCGCTGCTGGCCAACCTGGGCGTAGAGGATGAATACGGTGCACTGATTCCGGAAAGCCGGGTGCTGAACCGGAAACAACCGCTCAATTTCATCCTGGAGGAGCCTACCTCCATGCGCTTCATCGAAACCACCATGGCGCTGCACAATGCCTGCGCGCTGGAGCTGCTGACGGCAGATCTACCGCACCGCTGCATGCCCCCTGCCCCGGATGTGGAGGAACGCCTGCTGGAGGTCGCCTGCTCGCGCGGTCTCATCGGCGAAGATGTGGAGCTGCTGTGCCAGAGCGTGTGAACAGAACACCGCCTTGACAGCCCCACTGCAGGCGTTTAGAATGAACACGCTGACAATGACCAAGTTGCTGATTACGCTGCGTTATATTCTGTGCCTACTGGGCGCAGCCGCGCTGCTCTATGCTTTTTCGTATCCGGATTCCATAATGCCACCCAACCCGGTATATGAAGACTCCGGAGTCTTTTCGCTATACTCGCTCAAGCCTGTACTCTGGGTGGCACCAGTGCTGCTTATGGAGTTGGCAAGCGTTCTTGGACCGCGCCGTAACCTGGTGTGGTTCAGTGCGCTGCTCACAGTGCTGGTGGTAGCTCTCATTGCCTACCCGCTTCTGGAAGCCTACCGCCCGGAGTATGTAAAACCCACCTTCACTTACCAGGGGAACATGCTTTCCTCCGGTCTGCTGTACTATGTGAGCTTCACCGGAATCAGCCTGGCACTGCGGCTGGTGCTGCTCACCTACATGTTCCCTCCGGAGGAACTTCATGACCAGCTCGAAATCGGCTTCGTCTCTTCCTCAGAACTGAACCCGGAGGGAGCCCCCACGGTAAAGGAAATTGCCGCGCAAACAAAACCCACAGTTCACCACTTCCGCTTCGGGGGGGCAGATAACAGCCTGGTGCTTCGCTTCCAGCTGATGATGAACCGGCTGGTGCTCCGCAGTAAAATACGCACAGCATGCACATTTGCGGCCATTCTGCTGCTTGTGCTCTGGTTTACCTGCTACCCTCAACCGAACGAGGAGGAAGCCCTGCAGCGCGATTTAACCACCATGCTGCAATACAGGGTGACTGCCAATGGCTACCCACTGGCTACCACCGCTGCGGTACATGCCGCCGCTCGCGTAATGAAATATATATCCGACAAGGAAAGCCTGGGTGGCATGAGCTTCGCACAGGCCGAGGCCTGGCTCGGACTCGATAAGATACCAGAGCCTCAGCGCACCTGGCTGCGCGATGACCACCCCATCGAAATGGCTTCTACCAACAGTATGTACGAAAACCGCACCCGTTTTCTGACCATTACCGACGGCCACCGTATATGCGTGCTCTATGTGCGTCCGGACGCCAAGGATAACTCCATTATAGTATCTGAACTACAAGAGGCCGGTTGGGATGCCGTGGCAGATGAAACCCGGCGTCTCATCGGCAACGACTGGGGAGCCCTTTTCCACTAATGACACCATGGCCACCTTCACCTACAAACGCCGCATAGCTTTCCACGAAACCGACGCCGCCGGCGTGGTTTATTTTGCCAACTTCTTTCACCTGGCAGAAGAGGCAGAAACACATGCCATCGCCTCGCTCGGCAGCATTGTCTCCCACGATGGTTACCTTTATCCACGCGTACACGCAGAGGCAGACTACCTCGCCCCACTGAGATTCTTTGACGAGGTGTCAGTACACTGCCACATTGTCAGAATAGGTTCCAGCTCAATTGAGTGGAATTTTGATATTTTGAAAGATGCCCAAATTTGCGCCGTGGTAAAAACAGTCTCTTCACGGCGCAATTATGATGGTTCTGCCGCGCCATACACTACGGCCGAGCGAGCAGCCTATTCGGCTTTATCACAGTCTTAGCCGGGTGCTTTGCAGAGTAGGCATCAAGGAGCTTTTTCATATCGACCGCCGTCTCCGGGCCATCCTGCACGGAGTGGTCATACGGTACAATGGTCTGGGTACCCCATGACAGGTGGCTCGACCAATAGGGAACTATGCCATCTGAACATTCCGGACAATCGTTGCACCCGCGATCGCCAATCACGGAGTGGGTGGGGACATCGCGCACGGTCAGCTTCTGCAAACCCTTGATTGAATAGCTGTCTGGTTTGAGCTGGTTCACGCTTGTGAACCACAGATAGGCATCCTCCGGGTTAAGCAGCAGAATATCTTTCCGCAAAGTAGCCAGATTATATGCCTCCTTGACCAGTGACTGTGGAAGCGTTACCAACTTTGTAAGCATGGTGACTAAACGGTATTTAGCAACCGGAGCACCACGATGCGGGGTAGCCATATAAACCACCAGGCCAGCCTTTACGGGACGGAAGAAATAATCCTGGCGCAGGTATTCCAAAGAGGGGTCACCAAAGGGTTTATCTACATATTCCGGCTTCAGCAGGGGTTTGAGGCGTTCCTGCGGGATATCAGAGCCCAGCAGGATATTCCAGGGGTCAGTACACTGGTTATAGTGGGTAATGAGACCACCCATGGAGTGACCGACTACAACCATATTCTCCCAGTTGGGATTACGATGCTCCGGGTCTACTCTGTTGCGTAAATTCCGGATAGACTCGCGGCACATACGAGCAGAAATAGTCCAGGCAATGCCACTGGGGTAGTTAAAATACCAGAATTGGTAATTTTTACGAATTTCCGGGTGGGAATAAAGGCGATTGACCAGATTATCAAAGGTATTAGCCGACGAGGCGAGGCCATGCGTCAGGATAACGGGGATTTTGTTCGGGTTATAGGGTTCAATGCAGGAAAGGCCGGTGGTATCTCTCAACTCCTGGGGGCGCAGAAGCCCGAGTATGCGATCATCCTGCACATGGGTGAGGTTCCAGTACACTTCAAGTGGTGCGCTCCAGTCTGCCGCAAGCTGGTATTTCAGTTTACCGACCTGGTAGGAATCCACATTCACGCGAGGCAGCAGCACCAGTTTTGGTTTCTCGTTTTTCGGGAACGTAAGGAGGCAGGTAATGGGGGTAACGGTGCCGCGGGTTGCAATGTTGAACACCTTATCGCGGCTGTTACCGATTTTGGAAGCAGGGATAACCCCCACCAGCGGCACACCGAGTCCATGGTCGGTATAGCGCTCCTGCAACGATTCCAGCGGAACATCTGCCGCCGGGACCATATCATCATAAAGAGACATGAGGCGCAGGCTTTCATCCCCCAGCTGGTGGCGAATGTCAAAATGGCTGGGTCGGATACGACGCTCGGCCTGCTCAGCATCATAACGCAGGCGGCGCAGCAGAAGAAGAAGATCAGCATTATAATCCCGAAGTGCAATGGCCCGCTCCTGCTCCGGCAGATTACGCTGCTCCAACAGCTGCCAGTTTACCTGCAGACGGGTCATGAGGTCAGCATCGCTCTGGTTCTGGCGAGTCGGCGTGGGAGATGAGGCAGGCGGGAGCAACGGCGCAGAACATGCAGTCAACAAGGCAAGCCCAAACAGAAGAATCAATGTACGAAAAGCGCGCATGGCCGCATTTTACCGCATATCTTCCACCATGTCAAAGAGTTAGTGGTGTTATAGCTCAAAAATAAGCAACCACGCATTGCCTCAAAAAAAATCGAACCCAACGAGGAATCGCCGTTTCGCCTACAGTGATGAAAAATCTTGGTTGCCTCAAAATTAAGAGCACTATAATACCTACATGCAATTAATGATGAGCGGGAAAGAAAAAGAAAGGT
>JAZNIZ010000088.1:0-8208 GCA_045577775.1 Akkermansia sp.
GCGTCAGCGTAATTCTCTGCGTGAAGCTCTGGCCCGCCATCTGGTGCAGCGCCGCCGCAAAGATATCCAGCGACTCTGGCAGGAGCAGGACGTGCTCCCTGAGAAGGAGACGGTGGAGATGACCTATCGTCTTGCCGGTCCTTGGGGGGATTTCTTCGAGGAAGTGCGCCAATACTGCCTCCACGAAGCACAGTCTACCAATAATCGCATGATTTGGTACGCCATGTTGGCGATGCTGCGCTGTATTTCTTCCAGCCCGGCATCAGCAATATCTGCACTGGAGGCCAAACTGCGTGGCGAACTTCCGCCGGAATCAGAGGATGAGTACATCTCCCACCTCGCAGACCCGTCTGACGACGATTCCGAAGATGACCTTGAAGCGCCCGCTCCGGAACTTGGACGCATTGAAGAGTTATTGCGCAAGGCTCAGGTTTTGAGACAAAATGCAGAGGATCCCAAGCTCGATAAATTGAAAGGCGCAGTCAAAGTTTTGCTCAAGGATGGCTATCATCCTATCATCTTCTGCCAGTATATCAGTACAGCGGAATATGTGGCAGAGGCGTTGCAAAAGGCCTTCCCCAAGTATGCCGTGCGAGCTATTACGGGCAAATTGTCACCGGCAGAACGCGCAGAGAAAGCACAGGCGCTTATCGAACAGGAAAAACGCATCCTTGTGGCTACTAACTGTCTCTCCGAAGGTATCAACCTTCAGAATGGTTTTGATGCCGTGGTGCACTACGATCTGGCATGGAACCCCACCCGCCACGAACAGCGAGAGGGACGTGTGGATCGCTTCGGTCAGAAAAAGAAGATTGTTCGCAGTCTCATGCTCTATGGGCAGAATAACCCGGTGGACGGATTCATCCTCAGGGTTATTCTTCGCAAGGCAGAGACCATCAGCAACGAGCTCGGGGTACGTGTACCTGTGCCGGTGGATGAGAAGAAGACCGGCGAAGCCTTGGTGCATGCAGTTCTACTCAATGATGAGAAACCGGCTGAAGAATTGATGATTCGTCCCGATATCCTTCCCGGGTTCGATGAATATGATATTCTTGACATCGCCTGGAAGGATGCGTCCGCTGCGGATAAAACCCGCGCCACAACTTTTGCTCAGCAGGCCTTGCAGCCCTCGGATGTCATGCCGGAGTATAATCGATTGAAGGAGCTGCTGGGTACCAAAGAGGAGCTTCGCCACTTCTTGCAGGAAACATGTAAACGCCTAGGTGCGCCGCTGGAGTCGCTGCCTATGGAGGAAGATGCCTACAGCCTGCGCCTGTCCAATCTGCCGGAGGAACTTTCCCGACGATTGCTGGAAGGCGGTATCAAGGTCGACAAGAAAAATGCCTTCCGCTTTTCTCTTCGCCCCGCCGGCTCGGAGCTTCCCTCTGTTTCCCGTGCACATCCGCTTGTTGCCGGCCTTGCGGACTATCTGGCAGAACTTTCGCTGGATTCGCAACCGGGCGAGTACTCGCTTCCTCGTTGCGCTGTAGTGCGTGTGAAAGATCCAGCCGTCCCTCAACTGACAACGCTGTACAATCTGCGCCTACGCCACAATCTCACTTTCAGCAACGAAGGCCGCAGCCGCCACACCATGGCCGAGGAATTAGTGACACTTATCCGCGTAGGCAATCAGCCGCTCAGATTCGCGTCACAGGAAGAGCAGACTCTTTTTACGCAGCTTGCGCCACAAGGCAATGTGCCGGATGCAGTTGCCAAGGTGCAGCTCACTCATGCTCTGAATCAGTGGCAGCAGCTCCCGATTGAGGAGTTGCTCCAACAGCGAGCCAACGATCTACTGCAAGACCATCTCCGTGTGCGAGAGGCCGCCCGTCAGCGTTACGGCTCTGTCTCTGTCTCTTGCTGCACCCCGCCGGATCTTCTCTCCATCCTCATCTGCCAACCCGTCATCTGATTTCTGTCATGAGTTTCTCCCGTTATTACAAGCAATCCAGTCTGCTGTTCTCGCCGGATCTCGTGCAGCGCGTATTCAATAGGGATTCGAAGTATGCCGTACCGGTAGATAAGGGGCTTTCTGTTCGCGATGAAGCGCAACGAGCCTACCGACTCGCACGTGCAGCCTGGCACGATTCTCTGGCAGAAGAACCTACAGAAGCACGACTGCACCGCTATGTCGAGCACATACTGACAAAGGTATTGGGCTACACTTACTGTGCTGTTTGTGATCAAGCCGGCATCACCGCAGAAGATCCCCGGGCAGATGTCCTCCCGCTTGCTGAGTTCATGCATATTCCGGGTGAACAACACCCGGCGCATAAGACCCTGTACCCTATCACGCTGCTTGCTCTGGACGGTGGAATATACCCGGTATTGCCAGTCATCATTGCTCCGCCGAACAAATCGCTGGACGACAAAATTCGTTTCTCTACAGGCAAAACGCTCTCTGCCACGCAGATGATGCAGTCTTTCCTCAATGCGTCCGAATATTATACCTGGGCTATCGTGACCAATGGCGCTAACTGGCGTCTGCTGCGCGACAATCCCGCGCTGTCACGCCCCTGTTATCTTGATATCGATCTCGATCTCCTCATGCAGGAAGAGGACAGTACCGCTTTTGATGGCCTCTTCTGGCATCTGTTGCACTTTACACGGGCATCTCGAAAAGATTCGGAAAACGGCGATACATGTGTCTGGGAGAAATGGCGTCAGGATCTAGAGGAGCACGGAGCACGCGCCCGAGATGGTCTGCGCGAAGGCGTAGAAAACGCCATCTGTCAGTTGGGTACCGGGTTCCTTCAAGGTACCGGAACGGGCAATGAGGCTCTTCGTAACGCTCTACAGGATGGTTCATTCACCACGCAGGCCTTTTACCAAGAGCTCATGCGCACGGTTTACCGCCTTATTTTCCTAGCCGTGCTGGAAGGGCGCAATATCCTTCATGAACATAACACGAGACTCCGAGACCAGGCTGAGCTCTATCGCCGGGGATACTCTGTCTCCCGTCTCATCAAACGAGCGTTGAGGGATGATGCCGACAGTCGCCACGATGATCTCTGGCAGGCGCAGCAGATTGTATTCCGCGCTCTGGCAAAAGATAGCGGAGAGCCCGCGCTTGCGCTGCCTGCGTTGGGCGGTTTGTTTGACACACACCAATGCACCACGCTTGATGCCTGCCGTCTGCCGAATCGTGCGTTCCTCGCAGCCCTGCGCTCCCTGTGCTGGACAAATACGGAGGGCAAGCGTACTCAGGTGGACTATGCCCACATCGGCGCAGAAGAACTGGGCTCGGTGTACGAGAGTCTGCTGGAGCTTACGCCGCGTATCTCTACGGAACAGCGCACCTTCTATTTCATGGGAGGAATGAACGACCCGGAGCAGGCCGACAAAAAGCAGAAGGGTAACGCCCGAAAGCTCACCGGTTCCTATTACACACCCACCTGTCTGGTGGAACAGGTACTCAAAACGACGCTTGCCCCCCTGCTGGATGAATGCTGCAAGAATCCGGCCTATGCGCAGCAAAAGCTGCTGGCGCTGCGTGTGATTGACCCGGCCTGTGGCTCCGGTCATTTCCTGCTGGGTGCCGCCCGCCGCATCGCAGAACGCCTGGCCGAGGCATATAATCGCCGCTATGAAGGCATCGCTTCCGAAGAAGGCTTCCGCCGCGCCATGCACGATGTCATTCGCCACTGTATCTACGGCGTGGATATTAACCCCATGGCCATTGAGCTGGTGCGCATGAACCTCTGGCTGGAGGGCTACCAACCCGGCAAGGCGCTTTCCTTCCTCGATGCGCATTTGCGCTGTGGTAACTCCCTTCTGGGGATTTTCTCAGCAGACACGCCGAAACAATATCCCGTCCCCGCAGATGCCTACAAATGTCTGCCGGGTGACGATGCTGAGGTGTGTAAAGAACTTGCAGTAGCCAACCGCAAACATGCTAAAGACAGAGCAAGTAAATCAGCCGAACCCTATCTACCCTACAAGCCTCAGATATTTATTGAGGATGACAACATGCCGGAAGATTCACCCTCTCAGGTACAAGCCATCGCTGAAGCCTGGCAAGAGCAGCAGAAGGAGCTTCTCCACAGCACGGATGCCGTAATTGCCGATTTATGGATTGGCGCTTTCCTAGTCACAAAGTCATGTATCAAATCTGTACCGACAAGCGGCCTCATCGATGATTTCCTGCATGGTGTTGCTGATTCTGAGCATCCCGCAGTCATAGCCGCACAACAGGCCTGCCGTCAGGCGGATGTCTTCCACTGGCATCTGGCTTTCCCGGAGGTATTCCAAAAAGGAGGCTTCGACTGTGTGCTGGGTAATCCGCCGTGGGAACGAGCCAAGATTCAGGAAAAAGAGTGGTTCGCCAACCGCTGCGAGGCTGTGGCTAAGGCCAGCAATGCCGCCGCGCGTAAGCGCTTGATTGACGCCTTGGGCAAAGGTGAGCTCCCAGGCATGGAACCGGCGGCGCAGGTCAATCTGCACGCAGAGTTCCATCAGGCTCTCCATCTGGCAGGTGCCTGCAGCTTGTTCTTTCATGTCACTGGCAAGAATGGTGGTCGCTACCCCCTCTCCGGCGTGGGAGATGTGAACATGTATGCGCTCTTTGCGGAGACAAATTACTCCCTCAAAGCAGAATCCGGGCGTGCGGGGTTCATTGTACCGACCAATATTGCAACAGATGCAGCAACAAGCGCCTTCTTTGGTCATTTGGTGGAGAAGAAGGCAATATCTTCGCTGTATGATTTGGAAAACCGCGCCAAGCTGTTCCCTGAAGTGGATAGCCGCCAACGATTCAGTTGCTTCACGCTCGCTCCCTCTGACACCATATCCGTGGCCTGCTACATGACCCATCCCAAGCAGCTGGAAGACAGGCGCCGCATTGCTCACCTGAGCATAGAGGATTTTGCCGGGATTAACCCCAACACCGGTACTTGCCCACTCTTCCGCTGCGAGGCAGATGCCGCGCTCGCAGTCAAGCTCTACCAGAAGGCTCCCATTCTCATCAATGAGAAAACAGGCGAAAACCCATGGGGTATCCGCTTCGGCACCATGCTGCACATGAGCAATGACAGCAATCTCTTCCTCACCGAAAAGCCGGAAGGGGAGGACGTGCTGCCGCTGTATGAAGGCAAGCTTATCCATCACTACGACCACCGCTTCAACATCTTCACCGGAGAAGGCGAAAATGTCCGCAACCTGACGACGGAAGAACACAACGACCCGACTTGCGAAATCACGCCCCGCTATTGGGTGCGCCGGGGCGATGTTATCTCCAAACTCCCCAAGGATGTCAAGGCTATCCCCCAGTGGTTCATGGGGTTTCGCGATATTTGCCGCGCAACTGACGAACGCACGCTTATTATGTCGTTCCTGCCGTTTGCTGGAGTGGGACATACTAACCCTTTGTGCTTCTTTACTAAGGAGAAAAACAGAGAATCTTGCTTTATCGCAAACGCCAATAGCCTTGTAATTGATTATATCGCACGTCAGAAGGTTGGTGGTGTACACATGACCTATAACTATCTGAAACAGTTCCCCATTCTCCCGCCCGACTCCTACACTGAAGCCGACATTGCCTACATCTCCTCCCGCGTGCTGGAGCTGAGCTACACCTCCCACAGCATGCGTCCGCTGGCGGAGGCCTTGGGGTACACAGGCGAGCCGTTCCCGTGGGATGAAGACCGCCGTGCCCAACTCAAGGCGGAACTGGATGCCTACTACGCCAAGCTCTACGGCCTGACTCGTGAGGAACTGGCCTACATCCTGGACCCCACGACCAAATATCCCACCGACTGTCCCACTGTGACATTCCCCACGCTCCAGAACAACGAGATGAAGAAGTACGGCGAGTACCGCACCCAGCGCCTCGTCCTCGCCGCATACAACGACCTCACCCGACAAGGGATGTAATACAATAATAGTTTCATGAAGCATAGAAGATATGAGTGAAATCAAATCATCCGATGCCAATCAAAGAGAAGCCACATCAAGGAACAATGTGGATGTCCCGTACTTTTTTGACACACGCCCGAATGTGAGAACTACATTTTTTCGTTTGTTCATGTATGTGTCAGAAGATTCGTTATTTAAAATCCTCAAAAGTGGTTTGTTGCGGTTATCTCTTCCGTGGAACACAAATGATGTGACTGAATGTGTTGCCCAGCAGGCAACAACCCAATCAGAAGGAGTAAAGGAGTTTGGATACCTATGTTTTTCTGCCAATCCTCATTCTCCTGCTATGTGGGGATTGTATGCCGATCGCAGCAAGGGGGCATGTTTAGCCTTCGATTTTGAGGTTCAGTCAGACGAAGATGATTCCAGTGGTCGCTACGACATTCTGGATAAGGGTGCTTTTTTTTACAGCCGTGATGTAATAAGGCGGATAGAATACAGCGAAGACCGTCTTCCAGCTGTTAGTAAGCAAGACGAAAGATTTGATACATCGTTTTTTTTCAGGAAGTCAAGAGAGTGGGAGCATGAGAAAGAATATAGAATCCTGTACAGGTTGGCACAGAATGATACAGTCACTATAGACAGGGAGGTAGGGTCGCCGGTGCCCCGTTTTTATGTACGAGGAATGATTTCCCACTTAAGTGCTATTATGCTTGGCACAAGATTCCCGTACCAGATTGAAGAAGTCAAAGCACTAATGAGAGAATACGAGAATGACTCGGAACTCAATCAATTGGGGTATTCTGAGAAAAAAGTGCGTGTAATGAAAGTGAATTTTGACGATAAAACATTTGCATTTAACTCAGATATTGCTTTTAATCCGGATATTCGGACAACACTGAATGAGGAGCGTCTTGAGTATTTCCTTAATTCCTCTTGGAAACTTGCGCGTGGAGAAAATGGATACAGCTTTACTGGATTAACCGGCGATGATTATCGATTGGATTCTGTTTATTGCCTCCGATACAATGAGGATGAAGAATACTATCTCGCAAGGAAAAAGAGTGAAGATTCGGAGTTGGAGCTGTCTCTGTTCAGACTGCGAAAGGATGGGGAAATGGGGGTGATTTCCGTAGTTCATCCAGGTCTTTTGGCGGAAATATACAAAAAGGCAATGGCTGATGCCTTTGCAAACAAGGTAATACCTCAACCGACGACCTTTACCATCTCTCCTGAACATGCAGAGCAAATTAGAAGCATGGTCAACAAATAATACAAGAGATTCTACTAAGACATCACATGAACCCCATCAGCTTCGACACCTACATACGCCGGGATGCCTACCGCAACGGCTGGGATAACTGCGAGCCGGATGCCGACGGCACCGGTCGCTGGCTGAGCTCCACTGCGCACGAGGGGCTGCTGCATGTGTTCCCGGAAGATGATTTGTTCGTGATTGTGCCAACATACCAGCCCATCTGTCGCGTACCGCTGACTGATTTGGCAAGTACACTGCGCAATCTTGCGGAGACTGATACCGCACCGAAGGGAGAGCCTCCGCTGCGCACAGAGCGCCAGCAAATGATCACCACGCGCACGGCGCAGAGCCGCTACCGCTCAGCATTAGAAATGATGTGGGGCGGCAAGTGCCCTTTGACCGGGGTATCCATACCGGCACTACTGCGAGCCAGCCATGCTAAACCATGGAAGGATTGCACAGATACCGAACGCGTTGATCCATACAATGGATTCCTGCTTGAAGCCCGCATGGATGCCCTTTTCGACCAAGGCTATATCTCTTTTACCGATGATGGAGATCTTCTGATTTCCACCCGTCTGACAGAAGAAAACGTTCAGGCGTTGGGACTACACTCTGTAGCACAAGTTCTCCCACAGGTGGCGCCGGAGCATCGAACGTATCTACAATGGCACCGGGAGAACGTGTTTATCCTTTGACTAGCACTCAATAAAAGAGCAGTGGGAATCGTGACCAGAACGAGAGAGAAAGCACTCAGCTACTTTCAAAACAACAAGACAAGGTTTTTGCCGGATTTGAAAATGAATTTATTTAAACTACCATCATATATACGAGGATTTAATGAATACATTAAACAAAGATTAGCACCTCGAACTTTTAGGTTGTACTATTATACAAAAGCTGATCACCTAGAGTCCATTTTACGTACTGGTAATTTAAAAGTTACGCAACTAGGGCATATAATGGCGCCGGGATTTGAGACACTGCATTAAGCCCTCTTTGGCTTGTGCAATTCATCGGGCGTGTGTATAATCAAACCAACACACGCACATGCAAAACGAACAGATACATAAGAGAGGGCGTTATAGCGCCGAGTT
>JAZNIZ010000089.1:0-15768 GCA_045577775.1 Akkermansia sp.
TCGTACAGTCGGGATTTCCCCTCGAACTTCCTCTTCCACGGTTCGTTACCTCCCCGCAGTTGTTCTTCAGGTCTGGGATTCCGCATCATCGCGGCTCCGCGCGGACTTTCACCGCAGTGCGCATATCGCGTCGGTCGTACAACAAGCCAGGCATTCCGCACCCGCAGAATGCCTGGCAAATATAACTATATTGTACGCGCAATTACTTGCGGCGGCGGCGAGCTGCCAGACCTGCCAGAGCCAGCAGGGAAAGCGTGGCAGTGGTGGGCTCGGGAATGGTGCCCGTGTTCAACACACAGGTAAGAGCTGCGTTGCTGTTCATGTTACCCTTGTAGGAAGTGAGTACCTCGGAGCCACCAGCCCATGTCAGCGTGGGAGTCATTGCTTGATTTCCACCTTTTACGGAAAGAGTATATGTCACACCCTTCTGAATGGTGGTGGTGAAAGTAACTTTATCATCAACAGCAGACGCGAATGTGAAGGACGTTTCTTTACTGATGCCGGTTGCATTGTCCACTGTGTCATAAGCCCTGCCGCGACCAATGGTCAGGGTAAGAGCTTCATTGGTGCCACCCAGAACGATAGCGTTGTAACCGTAAGTGTCATTTATTCCAGAACCACGATAGAAACCAATAACGCTGCCGGAGCCTTCGAGGGTGTAGAGTTCATTCAGAGTGAAGGTGAGGGTGTAGTCACCGGCCCAGAAGTCGCCTACTTTCTCGGGAATGGTTCCCCAAGAGGCCTCGATAGTGTCGATAGTGCCGACAGTAGAGTCAGCAGCAGCAGCCACGCCGGCAAGGGCGAGAAGTGCGATAAGTGTTTTTTTCATGTTGTATGTTTGTATAGGTTTGAGTTTGGATTGCCCGGGGTGGGTTGGCAGGGTATTCCTCGCGCGATGGAAAGCTCCCCCGCGTGCCTACCCGGAACACGTGTCAGTATACAGCATGCCGAATGCTGTGTACAGACGAATTTTTGGAAAATTTCATTTTTTTTGAAAAAAAATTAAAATTTGTTACGGAGATGTTAAGTAGTTAAGCCAGAAAAGGCCCGAAAGTAGCCCCAAGAGTGAGACAAGGTGCACAAAAACGAGAAAAGAATGGCGTTTTGGGGGCACAATATCCCCTATTTTGCCGACGCAGTTTTTTTACACGCGCAGGAAGGCTCTATGGCGGAACAGGAAGAAGAGGCACGCCCAGAGCAGGCAGAGGCTGAGCAGGGTAAATACCGGGGCAGCAGCCTCGCCACAGTGGGAGGCGATGCCATGGAAGAGCGGATGCGCCACTCCCCACCAGATGCTGCGGCCTCCCGGGCCGTGCACCTCGGTAAGCAGATAGGCAAGCAAGGCATTGCAGCCGATAACCTGGAGCGGCAGCGCCAGCCTGGAGACGGCGGCGCAGCAGCAGTCGAACAACAGGTGAAAGAGCGCCAGCAGGAGGATGCACCAGCCGCCGCTCCAGAGCACGGCTGTGGTGGTGTAGATGTGCTTGATGAGCGGGGTATCGGCCGCCAGCGCGCGGGCAGCCAGCAGGCATGCACCGCCACCCAGAGCCAGCAGACCGGCTGTGCGCAGCCCGCGCTGAGCCCGGATGAGCGCCCCGCAGATGCAACCCATGAGCGTGAGCGCCCCGAAAGAAAGCGAGGTGAGAATCCAGCTGTAGGGAGTGCCGTCCTGCCAGGAGCCTTGCAGGAGGTGGTCCAGGTAGATGGCCAGGTTGTTATGCGGCAGGAAGAGGCCACCCGGCTGGCCGTTGTAGGGCACAAAACGCAGCAGTGCCCAATAGCCGGCCAGGCAGAGAGCGCAGGCCACAAGCTGCCCCCGCAGCTGGCAGAACATGAGCACCAGCGCCGCAATGAGGTAGCCCTCGGCAATGGCTTGCAGGGTATTGCAGAAGAGGCTCATGTGCTCCGGCCGGGCAGAGGCCAGATTCCCCTGCACCAGCATGCCCAGCAGAAAGAGCAGCACCACGCGGCGCAGCACGCGCCAGCTGGTCCCGATGCGCCAGTTTGCGCCCCCTTTTTCGCGGTACCTGGCAAAGGCAAAGGGCATACTGGCGCCGGTAATGAAGATGAACAGCGGCATCACCAGATCCCAGCAGGTGAATGCCCCACCCCAGTCTGCATGGCTGAATTGCTGCATCAGCCAGGCGGGGGCTGAGTCCCCGAAGCCCCAGGCGATAAAGAGATGCAGTGTGGCTGCCCCGCCGCAAAGCAGAAGCATATCCAGCCCGCGGAGGGCATCGATGCTGATAATGCGCGAATTCATGGTACTGAAAACCCACCTTTCGCCCAGGGTGGAAAGGGGACGAAAGGTGGGTGGGGGGGGGGGAATGAAGTATTATTTTACCTCGCAGGTGCCTTCCATGACTACCACATCGAAGGGCTTGAGCGTGATTTCGATGGGGGCATCCACATCGATTGCCTTGTCCATGATGGGCAGCCGGGTCTGGTCATCGAAGCTGCTGCGCAGGGTGACCTTGCCGGTCATGGTCGGCGGCACATCCAGAATCTGGCGCAGGGTGCCACGCAGGGTCTTTTCGCGCGCAGAAGAATTGCGCAGAGAAAGTGTGCACTTCTCCGGGTTCCAGGATGCCCAGCCATAAATATCGCCGTCCTGCGTCTTCTTATTCCAGGGATTACCGCCAACCCAGTGCGTATCTGCCAACACATCGGCATTGCGACGAACCCAGGCAATGCAGGCGGTCAGTTCGTCCCAGAGCACACCACCCGCCTGATTCATCAGGTCAGTGTCGGCATAAATCTCTTGCAGGCTGGAACCATTGGCGAATGCCGTGCGCATTTCCTTGACGCAGTTGGCGGGGTCCTTGCTCATCACGCGGGGCGGACCATTCTTGGTGATGATGGTGCCATGAATCATGACCGAGTTAATCGGGAAGAGCGGTGCCCCTTCCACAAACACCTCGTGTACCAGGCGGTCACGATAGGTGAGCCAGCGGTCGCGGGCATCTCCAGCGTTGCCCACCTGGTCAAAGTCATTCTCCTGGCGCCATACGCAATCAGAGTAATGGAACCAGAACGGACTGGCCCAGGTGCCCACCGTTGTATTGAGATAGATATCGGGGCGAGCCTTGCGCAGAGCTGTGAGCACATTCAGAATACCTTCGCAGTCTTCCAGAGCGCCCGGTCCCTTGGCGTGGAACTTGGTGGAAATACCGTCGAACTTGAAATAGCGCATGTCATAGTTCTTCACCATGTCCGAGCAGCGCCCCACAAAGGCGTTGAAGTATTCGGGATTGGAAAGCTCGAAATTAGCAATGCAGTTGTTCGGGTGTGTCTTATTCCAGTAGCCGATGCGCATTCTCTTGGCTGCACCGTAACCGCCAACCGGTCCAAGCCATGTGCCCATGCCGCAGTCCATGCTGGTGGAGACCTCATTAAGCTTGGAGAAACCGTTCGGGAAACCGCAGTGGAAGTCCCACAGGCTGTTGAAATCATCCCAGCCATCGTCAAGTATGTAGGCATCCAGTTTGACGCCCCTCTTTTCAAAGAGTTCCTTTTTCCATGTATTGAGGATGCTCAGGGAAAGCTCCTCATTGCTGCGCTTTTTCGGATCTACCTCATTATTACAAGTAATACCTACCTCATACCAATCATTGTAGTGTACAAAGGGACGATAGGGAACTGCTCTCTCTCGCTCAATGTAGCGCAGGAAGGAACGGCGCTGCTGACCGGGTTCAAAAAGACCTATAACGGAGCTTATCTTCCAGGGGAACTCCTTAGTCAGATTCGTCTTGCGTACCCAGTTGCCACGCACCAGATTATCGGGTACGGCAGGGGTGGTGTCTTCCAGTGCCTCCATGGGCAGGGAAAGCGAGATGCGCCCGCTGCTGGTCACGGGTTCTGTTTTCTTCTCGACCCAGTAGCGCAGGTGGTATTTATCTGCCTTGGGCACGCGGATAGTATAGGTGGAGTTTCCGGATTTCTTACCGGTAAACCCGGGGTGAATATCCTCTGCAACAACCTGGCCGCTGTCCGTCACCAGCTGCACACCCACCATGTTCAGGCGATGGTTGCCCTTCTCGTACTGGAACGTAATCTGGCAATCTCCCGCCTGTGCAAAGTTCACCGGTCCCTCGGCTACCAGCAGATCGCGCAGCACGGGGCCCTTCTTGGCATCAAACTTATCACCATATACCGGCTGGAAGCTGGCGGGTACGGCAAACGCGCTGCCAAACATATCGGGAGTCCATTTCTCTGCAGCCCAGGAGCCTTCCTTAGCCGCACCCTGGGCGCCCACGGTCATGACCGACATGGGGGTCTCCAGACCCATGAAGAGTTTATCTGTCACCACCACGGTACCATGCGTGGTATTGCCGGAAACAGATGGCACACCGCCTTCCGCGGTGGGCATGACCTCCAGCGCAGTAATGGTGCTGAACGGCACGGGCTGCTCACCCGCCTTCAGGGTGATTTCCTGGCGCAGGTAATGAGAATCCTCTCGCAAAACTGCTTTCCATTCAATGCTGAACGAATCATCCGGCGCCGTAAAGGTGGCTGCGACGGCGTGGCCTCCCACCTGCTCCGAAAGACGGAGGGCCTGCTTGTTCCCCGTCAATTCCACGCGTTCGGGTTTCGTGGCCTTCATGTTGAGAGAACTCATCTGCCGACCATCTGCCAGCGAAATCGTGAAAACAGGGCCACCAGCCTCAATCAGCGGAGTTCCGTCTGCTCCTTTCAGACCGCCGAATTCCACGCCCCCGGCTTTCCAGTTAAACGTGGCATCTATGTGTTTATTCCCAAGAGTGTATTCATTACCCTTATTTATATCCCCCGGAGTGCATACGTATCCCTTACTTAATGAGAGATAGCAACCCGCTCCGCCTGCCAAAATCAGAAGCGCCAGCAGCGACTTTTTGATACGATCCTTCGACATATTGTGTATTTAAATAATTGTTTCAAACCACACTTCTCATTAACTCTATCACAAATATCATGGCGTGACAATCAAAAAAAACACCCATTAGCCTGGATAGGGGTGTGGGGGAAGGACGGCAATGAGCCCTTCCCCCGCAGACCGTGATGAAACAGAAAAAGGGTGCTTTCCGGTGTTGTAGGTGGCATAATGCCAGGACTGAAACTAATACAAACAACACGTACCTATATGAAAAGCACCCAGGCAAATTGTACCAAAGCGTTATATGAAAGCAAGCATTTAACCCTCATTGAGCATCAGCAAATCGGCCGCAAACCACAGCGCCCCATTCATGAGCGCAAGCACCTTTACCGGGCGCTCGGCTCAATAGTGCGTCTCCAGCGCTGCCGCCATGCGCTGCACGGCGGTGGCTATCTGGTCAGCAGAAAAGAGAGGCTCAATCGTCATTACTTCAGCTTACGGCGAGTCACCATGTACACCTTATCGCCGTGGCGCACCTTGGCAGGCACCGCGATAAGCGCTGTCGCGCCCTTG
Source organism: Akkermansia sp. (assembly GCA_045577775.1). GTDB lineage: Bacteria > Verrucomicrobiota > Verrucomicrobiia > Verrucomicrobiales > Akkermansiaceae > Akkermansia. The sequence continues at coordinate 5,426 of JAZNIZ010000089.1, forward strand.
GGCGCCACCTGCACCACCTGCGTTTCGCCATTTTCATCGTCGCAGCGCACCTCGGGTACCGTTACGCGCACAATACCGGTGGTCACGCCTGTAATCTCAATTTTATCGCCGGGGGAGACCGGACCAGCCTCCAGACGAATTTCTGCCACACCGGCCTTGGCATACCAGCGCATCACACGGCCGAGGTGCTGGCGCTGCTCCAGCGCCAGGCTATTCGAGCAACCGCTCCATGTTTCCCACTCCTCGCCCAGGTAATAACCACCGTGCCAGAACTGGCGGTTGAACACGCGCAGCAGCTCCTCCTCCCAGGCGCCGACTTTCTCCGGGCTCCACTCGCCACGGGCGCAGCACTGCACCGCCTCCTTGTAAACAGAGGTGACGGTGGAGACATAGGCCTCGGAGCGGCCGCGCCCCTCCAGTTTGAACACCGATACGCCCGCCTCCACCAGCTGGTCAATCACGCGGATGGTGCAGATATCCTTGGGCGACATGATGTACTGGTTATCGATATCCATCTCGAAGCCGGTTTCGGTATCCGTCACGCGGTATTTGCGGCGGCAGAGCTGGTAGCACTGCCCACGGTTGGCGCTGGCGTTGTAGGCCGCCAGGCTCATACCGCATTTACCGGAAATACCGATGCAAAGAGCCCCATGTACAAACACCTCGATACGCACCAGATTACCGGAGGGACCAGTGATATTTTCTTTCTTAATCCCCTCGATGATATGGCGAATCTGGCTGAGCTTCAACTCACGCGCCAGCACCATCACATCGGCATAAGCGGCAAAGAAACGCACAGCCCCCATGTTGCACACATTGGCCTGCACCGAGATATGCACCTCCAGCCCGATGCTGTGCGCATAGGAAATCACGGCCAGATCGGCGGCAATCACCGCATCCACCCCGGCATCCTTAGCCTGACGGAGCAGCTGCTGCATGCCCTCCAGCTCCTCATCATAAATAATCACATTGCAGGTCAGATACGCCTTGGCACCGCACGCATGGCACAGGCGCGCCACCTTCGGCAAATCCTCCACCGTGAAATTCACCGTGGAGCGAGCGCGCATGTTGTACATACCCACACCAAAATACACACTATCAGCTCCGGCGCGCAGCGCCGCAGCCAGCGATTCAAATGACCCCGCGGGGGACATGATTTCCAATTCCTGCATGCGCGGGAGTGTACCCTTTATCCCCTGAAAGGTCAAGGAGGAAGCCGTAAATCTCTCACAAAATACGAGACGAATGCAGCATTTCCAACCATAGAGCGCAATTCTTGCTTGCAATGGCACGCACAATACGTTAATTTTACTAAAATCAATTCTGCTATCACCATGAAAAAAAATCTGTTCATGCTGGCACTTGGGCTTCTCACCGCCATTCCAGCAACATCTGCAACGGCACTTTTCACCGACCCCGGCAGCACAACCGTGCGCGAGAACGTGACCTGCACCAATGGCAGACTGACCGGCGACTTCGGCGCGCTCTACACCCGCCTGCCCATTTATAATGTGCTGCATTTCCGCAAATCCAACGCCGCCACGGCAGCTGTGGCTGTCACCATCGACCTCACGGCGGCTTCCAGGGTCGAGCAACCCACTAAAATCCTGACGGTGGTGAGCAACCACGAACTCGGGCTCATGGCCACCCCAAACGGCATCTCCGGCAACTGGCACGGCAAACCCTGGGGTGAGGCCATTCCCTACGGCAAACTTTGCACCCACCCTGCTTCTTTCACGAGAGATGGCTCCACCTACATGACCTTCACCGTTGTATTCTCCGGCTGCCAAGGTGCCGGGTGGAATGGAATCGGCGGGGTCATGGGTTATGATGTGAACGGTTCTCTCATTATTTCCTATCCCCTGCTCGCCTCCGCCGACAACAGAGATTTCTCCGCCATAGATGCCAATCTTGATCTGGTTAAAATCATTTCTGTTACCCCGGACATCAACCGCAACACAACCAACCTGACAACTCAAGCCGCGAATCAGGCAGCCAGAGCCCAGCGCAAGTTCCTGAAAGCCCGCGGCGAGTGGCTTTCCCCCACCGAATGGGTGTTTACCGGCATTGGCATTCTGGTGCTGCTGGGCGGTCTCAGCATAGCCGCCATCCGCAAGGGCAAGTGGTAAGATTTTTCTCTAACCATACCTATTGAAACAAAGAGGCCGGGGGAAGAGACATGCGCTCTTCCCCCGGTTTTTCATGCTCCGCGAACCCCGCTGGCAGCTACCTTCTTCTCAGAATGAGAATGCCGCTACCATCATGGTAGCGGCACTCAGAAGACATGAAGGCACCTTCAATGCCTTACGCATTGTTCTTCTTAGGAAGCAGGAAGAGGATGATGCCACAGAGCATCATGAGAATACCAGCAAGGCTCAGCACCGTGGAAAGCGGAGTGCCGGAATCCTTGAGACTACCGCCCAGCCAGGAAACGAGAGCACCTGCGCCCACGGAGGTCAGGTTAAGCAGACCGTAACCAGTAGCGGCAAAACGCTCGTCGATTGTGTTGCGCAGCACAGGCATGAGTGTGGCATCCATAGCGCCCTGCGCCACGCCCTGCATCGACACCAGCGCCAGCACTGTCACCAATCCCACCTCTGCACCAAACATCATGGCCAGAAGCACACAGGGACCCGCCATGCAGAAAGCGATACCGGGCACATAGGCGCGGGCATTCTTGTTGCGCAGATACCAGCGGTCGGCAATCACAGCGCAGGCCAGCACAGAGATGTACTTGGCAATGTTGATCCACTGGGTGGCAGCGGGGCCGGCATCGGCCTCTGAAATGTTGAACATATCCTGTAACAGGCGCGGATACCAACCCAGCAGGAACCAGTTTGCGAAACCGGCAAATGAAATCATGAGCAGCAGCAGATACATGCCACGCCCAGTGAAGATGCTCTTGAGCATCTGGCCCAGCGTAAACTGAGGAGCGGCAGGTGCAGCAGAAACATCCTCGACTCCGGCACCAGCAGGAGCGTCCGCAGCCTTCGGGTCGCGCAGGAAGAAGAGCACGATAAGACCGTATGCCACGCCGATGAAACCGAACACCTCGAAGGTGAGGCGCCAGCCCATCTGGCAGGGGTTACCAGCCATCATGGCACCATAACCAGCCATCACCTGACCAGCGTAAATACCGCTCATGTGCAAGCCCGTTGCCAGGGAGCGGGTGCTGCCACGGTGATAATCGGTAATAAGAGCCAGAGCGGCAGGAATGTAGAATGCCTCGCTCACGCCCATCATGGCACGCCAGAAGATAAGTTCCTCATAAGATTCGGACTTACCAGTCATCCAGGTCACAATGGACCACACGACCAGTGAGCACATGATGATGAACGAACGGCTGAAGCGGTCCGCCAGGTAACCACCCACAGGGGAAAGGGCAGCATACACAATGAGGAAGGCGGAAGTCACGATACCGAACTGAGCCTGCGTCATCTCAATGCAGCCCGGTCCTTCGGTCATAGACTTGTTGAGCACAGCCAGCAGCTGGCGGTCGAAGTAGTTAAGCATCACCACGACCCAGAGCACAGCCACGGCAATCCAGGCCCATTTGCCGGGCTTGGTCACGGGTGCATTCGGAGAGATGGAGGGCTTAGCGAGTCCTTTCTTGCAAGTTGCCATGATAGCAAGCACAGCAATGGCGATGGCCACCCAGGGGGTGAGATCGGCCAGGAACATCAGGATGGGATTAGGTTCAGGCATAGTAGAGTTTGTTATTTAGTGTTGATAGTAGAAATGATGGGGGTACGCACGCCGGGGTGAGTCTCGCCGGAAATGATGTAGACTGTGCCCATAAGTTTGACAGCCGGAGCCGTGGCAATGCCGATGTTGTTCTGGCCAGCCGTAGTCCAACCCGTGCGCGGGTTGAAGCAGTAGACGGTCGTATTCTGCCCGGGGTGCTCAGCCGGGGCATTGCCTGCCAGACTGGCGCGGTAATAGTTGCCGGGGTCACCGCAGAGCAGCAGCATGCCACCGCGGGTGGTGGGCATGGGAGTAGCAGGCGCCACGATGGTTTCCGGCATATCTGCTGCGGCACTCCATGTGTTGGTGGCGGGGTCATAGCAGAGCGTGCTCTTGAGGTATGTGCGCTCGGCGGCCCCCTTGGCATCCGGATGCAGGGAGCAGCCGCCCGCCACGTAAATCCGGCCATCTACCCACACACCGGCCGCAGCCAGCATGCGGCCCTCGCCCGGCATGGGGGCAAGCTCCTTCCAGCCAGCGGCAGGGTTCTTCAGGTCCAGCACATAGCTGTTGTTCAGGCAGGTTACCGATTCGGCCTTTTCCTGCCCACCGAATACATAGAGCTTGCAACCGGCCTGCACAAAGGCAGGATAGGCAGTAGTGACAGGCAGGCTGGGCAGAGTCTCGCAGCTGCCATCAGCCGCAATGCGGGTCACGGTAGCCACATGCCCCTCCATATTACAACCACCGGCAATGACCATGCTGCAGCCCTTGCTGGTATGCGCCGCATAACCAATGGGGTACGGCAGCTTGGCAAGCACCTCGCAGTTTCCCTGCGGAGTGATGCTCAGGATTTCATCGTAAAACACCTTGGCGCCTCGCTCTGCGGGGGTCTTGGCGCCCGGCTTGGCGTTCGGGAAGTTGGCTCCACCAATCGCAAGAATGCGCAGGTCTTCAGCCGTCTTTACCAGGCTGGCAACCATACCGGCGCGGCCCACCTTATCGGATATGGTGGCACTCTGCTCCAAAGGCACGGCGCTCACCCGGGTGGGATGACTCTTGTGTGCACAGCAGCTATGGCAGCACTGGGCCGCCAGGGGCAGCGCTGCTGCAGCAGCCAATATAAGGAATTTCGTCAACATAACAGGAAAGATAAGTTACATTTTGGCGCCCCACACCTGGTTGGAACGCTTGCCGGGGCGCTGCTCGCCGTTCACAATGACGGCCATGCCATTCCACACCGCGCAGGGCAGCACGGCGCGAGCCACGGCAATCTCACCGGCATCGTACCAGGTATCACTGCCGGGGCAGTAGCAGAGGCTCTGGTTGTGGAAACCAGGGTGATTCTGTGGCGTAAAGCCCTTCACCGTGGCATCATCGCCACCCAGCAGGTAAATGCGCCCGCCAATCACCGGGGCAGGCGTGGGGGCAGCACCGCAATAGTGCGGCAGGTGAGCCAGGCGGCGCCAGCCGGTCTGCTCACTCCAGCTCCAGGCATCCGTCAGCATCTCGCGGGCCATGCGGCCATCCTCACCCGGCTGCAGGCCAATGCCACCCAGCACATAAATGGTGTGACCGATAGTGGCCATCTGCTGCAGGAAACGGCCGCGGCAGGGCATGGGTTCGCCCTCACTCCAGCAGTCTGTTTCCGGGTCATAAATCCACATGCGGGCCTCGGCATCCTGCTCACCGGGAGCAATGGAACCACCCTGCACATAAACCTTGCCACCCATCACGGCTGCTGCGTGCCCGGTCAGCGTGGTGGGCAGCGGCGCCACCGCCTTGCAGCTTACATCGCTGCCATCCCACGTCAGCATGTAGCAATCTGCCACGGCACCCTCGGCATTGCTGCCGCCAATCAGCATGACGCCCTGCGGCAGAGTCGCAGTGGCACCATACCCCAGCGGCTTGGGCAGCGGGCTGGCATCCTTCCAACCGGGTTCATGCACCGGAAGCACATAAACACGGTCGGTCCAGCGCTTAGGGCCACCCTCCCAGAGCGGTTTTTCCGGAAAATTCGCCCCACCGCACACGATAAGGGCACCATTACTCACGCCAGCATATGAGCCGGCGAACCCCTCCACGTCCGGCAAATCAGCCAGGCGTTTCCATTCAAGTGAAAACTGTTCGTTCTGCATTGTGACCTATTCTACCACAATGGCAGGCTCATCGCAAGCAGGATTTTTCACTTACGCGGGCAAAATTGACCACATCGGCAGGGGCGAGAGCATCCAGCTCATCCAGCAGGGCAGCTGCAAAGCTACCGGGCCGTGGACACCGCGCCGCCGCACGCTCTCCCGCCAGCCCCAGAATGGCCGCACAGGCAGCTGCACCGGTAAAGGCATCCGGCGCACAGGCAACACAGGCCGCCGCAAGAGCACCCATGGCACACCCCACGCCCGTTACGCGGGTCATGAGCGGATCTCCATTGCTCAGCGCCAGCACGCGAGCGCCATCGGCCACATAATCCACCGCCCCCGTCACCAGCACCGGACACCCGCACTGAATCGCCAGCTTCTGCGCAGCCTGCACCGCCGCGGCGCTTTCCTCGGTGGTATCGGTACCGCGCCCACCGGCAGCTTCACCCGCCAGCGCCATAATCTCTGAAGCATTGCCACGGATAAGGGACGGGTGCATGGTCAGCAGCTCGCGGCAGAACTCGGTGCGAAAATCCAACAGGCCCACGGCCACCGGGTCGAGCACCCAGGGAATGCCTGCCACCTGGGCGGCGTCCACCGCGCGGCGCATCTGCACCGCCTGCGGGTGCGAAAGCGTACCCACATTGACCAGCAGACCATTTGCGCAGATATGGATAAGCTGCTCGCTCTCATCGGCGTCATTCAGCATAACCGGGGACGCCCCCACCGCCAGCAGCATATTGGCCGTAATCGGCTGCACCACGCTGTTGGTCAGTGATAAAATGAGCGGTTTTTCTTCTCGCAACCGCTCCAGCACCTGGGCAAGTTTCTCTTTCATGACAAAAACGCACGCGCTGCCTGTTCTGTATCCTCTGCCGCGCAGATGGCTGAAACCACTGCAATGCCAGCACAATGCCCCGTGGCACGCACCTCCCGGGCGCGCCCGGCATCCAACCCGCCAATAGCGCAGACCGGCACCGGACACCGCGCTGCCAGCTCACCCCACTTCTCCACCCCCAGCGCAGGCGGTGCATCATCCTTCGAAATAGTCGGGAACACCGGGCCACAGCCCACGTAATCCACCAAGGCCGGGTTCACAGCGTTCATTTCCGCATCATTCGCCACCGTGAGCCCCAGTATCATATCCGGGCCAATCAGGTCGCGCGCCTCAGCCACCGGCATATCGCTCTGGCCTATGTGAATGCCATCTGCCCCTATTTCCACAGCCAGTGCCACATCATTATTGATGATAAGCGGCACCCCCGCCCCGCGCAGAAAATCGCGCAGCGGCAGCACCTCTGCCAGCACGGCGGCGTGGTCATCCAGATCGCGGCGGTACTGCACTATGCTCACCCCGCCCGCCACTGCGCGGCGCACCGTCTCCAGCAGACCATGACGGCAGCGCTCCGGCGAATCCGTCACCAGGTACAAATTCAAATCAAAAGCCTTGCTCATACAAACAAATTGGTGGAATAATAGCGGTCTGCGCCATCGGGCATGATGACCACAATCGTCTTGCCCGCCCACTCCGGGCGAAGCGCCAGCTGCGTGGCGGCCCACAGAGCCGCACCGCCGGAAATCCCCACCAGCACACCCTCCAGGCGTCCCAGTTCGCGGGCAATCTCCAGCGGGGCGTCATTGTCCACCGAAATCACCTCATCATACACGCTGCAATCCAACGCCTCCGGTATAAAATTGGCACCGATACCCTGAATGGCATGCGGCCCGGCCACACCCCCCGTCAGCAAGGGCGACGCCGCAGGCTGCACCGCCACCACACGCACAGCCGGGTTCTGATCTTTCAGATAGCGCCCGGTGCCGGTAAGTGTGCCGCCCGTGCCCACACCCGCCACCAGGGCATCCACCTGCCCCTCGCAATCGGCCCAGATTTCCGGGCCGGTCGTCGCATAATGCGCGGCAGGATTCGCAGGATTGGCAAACTGCCCGGCCACAATAGCCCCGGGTATGGAAGCCGCCAGTTCCTCCGCCTTATCCACGGCGCCCTGCATTCCCAGCGCACCGGGGGTCAGCACCACCTCGGCACCGTAGGCTTTCACAATATTGCGGCGCTCCACACTCATGGTATCGGGCATGGTAAGAATCACGCGGTAGCCGCGGGCGCAGCCCATGGCCGCCAGCCCAATGCCCGTGTTGCCGCTTGTGGGCTCCACGATAGTTCCGCCGGGCTGCAGACGCCCCGCAGCCTCGGCTTCGGCTATGATATTCATGGCCACGCGGTCCTTGACCGAACCCGCCGGGTTCTGCATTTCCAACTTCAGAAGCAAACGAGCCTGAAGCCCATGCGCATGGCTGTAATTAGCCACCTCCAGCAGCGGGGTATGCCCCACCAGCTCCGATACTGAACGGTAAATCTTCATATCTCTTATGACCGTTTTCCGGTTATATTGTTGAAATCAATCCCCCGTGGGCGAGCTGCCACGCTGCAATGCCTCTGCAAACGAAGCAGGCAACCCGGTGCGGGCTATCTTGTTGCCAGCCTCCTGCACATCATACGCCACGCGGCGCAGGTGCAGGGTCGAAGTCTCCGGGCAATACAGAGCATATGCCGCCCGCCAATCCATATCGCGCGGTTGCCCCACCGACCCCGGGTTAATCAGAAAGCGGCAGTGAGCAGGCATATGGAGAGCAAAACTACCCCGGTCATCATAGCGAATCTCAAGCTTCTCCACCTGCCCCTTATACAGGCGGAAAATAGATGCGCGGTGCGTGTGCCCATAGAACGAAATCCGGTTCTTCACCGAAGCAAACACCTTGCGCGCCTCATTCACATTCGCAATGCGACCCCAGCGCTTCGGAGCCTCCGGCGTAGCATGGCCCAGCATGCAATCCTGCCACGCCATGTGGTGCGGCAACCGCCGCAGCCACTGCACCTGCTCCGGGCTCAGCAGCGCCTGCGTGCGGTCCATCATCTCCATATACAGCGGCACCCCGAACACCGCGCGGTCCACCAGCGCAGCCTCGTGATTCCCCTGCACCGCAGCCAGAAGCCGCGGCTGCACCAGCGCCAGACACTCCGCCGGATTGCCATTGAACCCGATATAATCACCCAGCCCCAGAATTCCCTCAGCACCGCGGGACTCCATATCGTCCAGCACAGCCTGCAAGGCTTCCAGATTCGCGTGAATATCAGATAAAACAGCTACCAGCACCTACTCAACCCTCCTTGAGCAACTGTTGCAAACGTTCCTTGAATGCAGGAATACCATCCCCCATAGCGGCAGAAATCGGAATAATCTCCACCTTGGAGAAACGCTGGCGCAGAATCTCCAGATTCTCCACCGCGCAAGGCTCATCCATCTTATTGGCAATAATCACCCATGGGCGGGCAGCCAGCTCATCCGAATACAGCTTCACTTCCTTGCGCAGCGTCTGAATGGCCTCCACCGGATCGTGCTCCAGCCCCGTCAGATCCACCACAAAGAGCAGCAGGTGACAGCGCATGATATGGCGCAGGAACTCGTGCCCCAGGCCGCGGTTGTTCGATGCGCCCTCGATGATACCCGGAATATCGGCCACCACACAGCGCTGGTAATCCTCAAACTCCACCACACCCACAATCGGCTGCAGCGTAGTGAACGGATAGCTCGCCACCTTCGGCGTTGCATTCGAAATCGCCGTCAAAAGTGTGCTCTTACCCGCATTCGGGTAACCCACAAGCCCCGCATCGGCAATGCGGCGCAACTCAAAGAAAAACACACCGCTCTCAGCCTCAGTACCATACTCAAACTTCAGCGGAGCCTGGTCTGTCGCCGTGCGGAAATGCCAGTTACCACGGCCACCCTTGCCACCCTGGCACAGCACAAAACGCTCGCCAGGCTCGGTCAAGTCAGCAATCTGCTCCAGCTCAATACCATCGCCCTCGCGCTCCAACCATGTGGCCTCCTGCATAGTGGCGGCATTACTGCGGTAAACAATCGTACCAGGCGGTACCTTGCCAATCACCGTGCGGCCATCCCTGCCGTGCTTGCGGGCATGCATGCCGGGCATACCATCCGTCGCTATCAGCTTCGGGTCATAAAAATAATTACGCAAATCGTTCGTCCCCGTGCTTACCTCCAGAATCACGCTGCCTCCATCGCCTCCATCGCCACCATCGGGGCCACCGCGAGGCACAAACTTCTCGCGACGGAACGAGGCAAGGCCATTGCCCCCCTTACCCGCTTTAGCAAAAATTCTGATATTGTCTACGAACATGCCCAGAGATTAGCTTATTTTCACCCCCTTGGCAAGCATAATCCTATGGCTCACGAGCCTTTATGCTCGACACCACAGCCCTCGCAAGCTAGAATAGCCACACCGCATGATTCCCGAATCTGAATACACACCATCTGTAACACCCCCGGCAGCACCATCACCCATGATACTGCCCAGCATACCAGCTGACCACTCCAACCAACCGCCCCACCCGATGCCGCCTCCGGTTCCCGCCCCGCCTCAGATACCGAATCTCCCCCCTGCGGCACACCTCACCCCGCCCCCCATACCATCCGCTACTCCAGG
>JAZNIZ010000090.1:0-71842 GCA_045577775.1 Akkermansia sp.
TGAATCGTTATCCACGTCGTATCTTCAACGGACAATCTGCACGCACAAAGGCACGCCTCGAAAACCTTCATTTTATCAAATTTGCCGCTTAATCAGAAGAAAAAACTCCTATTGTCGCATTTGGTCTTGCAATTCAGCCAGAGAGCGTTAGATAAAATCATAGTAAAATAATCCCTATAAGCCGCAAGGGAACTCCCGCCGCGTTAGCGGCTGTTCTGATTCTCCTCTGAAAAGGAAGTCACCTGGGAGTCCGAAGACTCCCAGGTGCCCAACTACCCTATGAATCGGACCCTTTCGAGCCCGGGAACTTATTTAACGTCCAGTCCCGAGGACAGGAAAAATATACCTGATTTGAGGAATCGCGTCAAGTGAAATAACAAAAAATAATAATTTTTTGCCACCTTTGTTTTTTTTGTTTTTTTTGAGCTTTTCGATGGAGTGCAATCTGGCGGCGGTGCATAGCCTGAGTCCGGAGAGGTTCCTGGGTGCGCTGGAGCTGGGGGGGCATGCCGATGCCGAGTGTGGCGGTGACGCGTCTGGATAAGCCGTATAGCTGGGGCGGTGCTGGGAATATCATGCTGATAGGACGGCCGGCGATGGTGGACCCGGAGAAGGGGACGGAGGTGTACAGCGCTGATGCGTGGACGGGTAAGTTCCCGCGTGTTATCCATAAGCATCAGGAAAATGTAGGGCATATAGTACGAATTTCGTGCGCGCGATAGCCGGAGGTTGCAAATGTGACTGTGTACCACGCTTCCAGATCATCCGGATTGATAGCGGAAACCATGAACCCAGACCAGCGGCGAAGGAACGTTTTTGCTGATGTGGCAAAAGATTTCTTGCTGGCATCGCTCCAGTCATTGCTCTTGGACATGGCAAAATCTGCCAGCATCTGGTCCACGGTCATCTGTCTGCCCGTAGCTTTGAGGGGGGGGGAAGGGCGAGCTCAATGGCTTTATCCAGCGTGAGGTCAAGGCGCCAGCTTCAGCCAGACGCTCGATGGCTCTCCGGGCATCTCGTATCTGCACATTGCTGAGTTCGGTGATTCTGGACTCAGAGCGAGTGGCGGCGAGAAGCTCCCACCGCTTGGATTCTGCTTCAGCGCGTGTGCTGAAGTACATTTTTTCCTGCCTTTCCGGCAGGATTGAGGTAGGCTGGAACGTAAATTGACCAGAAAACGGAGGACGCATTTTCTTGCCGGGTGATTTTAAGGGAGGCTTGCCGCATAGAGAAAAACGATGTAATTAATGACCATTAGTGACCATTAAAACACGGACACCCCGTATAATAACGGACAAAACGGAAAAAAATCAAGGGTATAAACGTGTGGAATGCAAAAACCCCGCAAGCGGTTAAACTTGCGGGGTTTTCAACGGACAGGGAGGGATTCGAACCCTCGGTACGCTTTTGACGTACACACGATTTCCAATCGTGCTCTTTCGACCACTCAGACACCTGCCCATGCTTGGCATGAATCCTTGGTGAAGGGGTGCGGCAAAAATATACACGAAAAATTGAGGGTATGCAAGCTAATTCTTGCAAAAATAGTGATTTTTTGTGTTATTGAAGTTTTTGCGTTACTTTGAAGTGAAGTTTGGCGACATCCTGAAGACGGTCCCGGCCGTGGGTGGCTATGAAGTGCTGGGCGGCTCGGGTGACGTGTGGAGCACAGCCCAGAGGCATGGGACATTGGCTGGCTGCGGCAGTCTGTTGTACCCATTGAACAAATCTGTCCCGCGCGAGAATGGATGCGGCTGCAACGGCTACATCACTTTCAGCTTTTGTTCGTTGCTCCAGTTGCACCGGGATGTGCCGTTGTCCCAGGGCGCGTTTAAGCACCCATTCGTTGGCGAACTGGTCACTCAGTGCGCGGGGACAGGCTGGTACTTTTTCGTGCAGGGCGGCAATGACCCGGGCGTGTCCCCAGGCAAGCAAGCGGTTCAGATTGCCGATTTCTGCATAAAGCTCGTTGTAGCGGCGCGGCCCTATGCAAATGACCTCATAAACTACGCCTGCTGTCTTTTTGATTTTTTCGGCAATGGCATGAATTTTTTTGTCGTCGGGAATGGATTTGCTGTCCTTGCAGCCAATGCGTACAAGCTCTGCAGCACAGCGTTCATCTGTGTATACCCCAGCGACCACCAGAGGACCGAAGTAGTCACCCTTGCCGCTTTCATCTACACCAAAATGCGGGGTAGTATCCACCAGTGCAGGCAGGGTGGTGCTTAATGATGGGGCGGTTCCGGCCTCTGGCTGGAGTTGTAGAATGTTTCTTAAAAAGGCCTCTGCGCCTCGCCCTTGGATGAGTAGCTTTCCTTTTTTGGGGTAATAGGCCACGTTGACGCTCTCGCTCTCGTAGCAGAAATCGGTGTAATCACGCGTGGTTAAAAGGAATTCTGGAGCTCTCTCTAGCTTTTTTCTGAGGGTATCTGCTTCGGGTTTGGTGAGCTGAATACTGAATTGGTTGGCCATGTCTGGCATTAGAATGGGGCGAAATGGCTGGTGCGTCAATCCAAAATGCGGGAAAATTGGGTGAAAATCGTTCAGGTGACGCAGAAAATGCCAATTTTTATCACTTTAGGCGAGACAAAATGGTTTTTTTGGTCTACAATGTGCCCGGCTTTTTAACAAGGCATTTTTTATTATGGCAAATACGATTACTAAGAGAGAGCTTGTAAACAAGGTATGCGCTGAACTGGACAACGGTTTCACGCAGAACGAGGTGCTTGACATCATCCAGAAGACTATCGAGCTGATTACCGATGCTCTGGGTAAGGGTGATCGCGTTGTGCTGCGCAACTTCGGTACTTTCACTGTGAAGGAGGTGAAGCCCAAGGTTGGCCGCAACCCCAAGGACCCCGCCAAGAATGTTCCGATTCCCGCTCGTTCGGTAGTGAAGTTCAAGGTTGGTAAGAACCTGAAGGAAGCTGCCGCTAAGGTTTCCTAAATTCTGGGCACACATATGTGCTAGCGAATGAGGACGCATCTATTTTACCATAGGCGCGTCCTTGTTCTGTGATTGCAAAACCGCAGAACTAACTGATTTTTCCATAACATGAAATTGAGAATTGCTGTACAATCCAAGGGACGTCTGAATGAGGATACCATGGCTATTCTGGCCGAAGCCGGAATCAAGGTGAGTTCGTCGAAACGCACGCTGCTGGTTAGTGCCCGCAAGTTTCCCATGGAGGTTCTTTACCTGCGGGATGACGATATTCCCGAGACTGTGACTGACGGCGTGGCCGATATTGGCGTGGTTGGACTCAACGAGTATCTGGAGCGCCAGGGTGATGCAGATATTGTGAAGAAGCTGGGCTTTGGTGGTTGCCGTCTGAGCATAGCCATCCCGAAGGAACACGAGTACACCGGTCCTCAGTGGCTGCAGGGGCGTCGCATCGCGACTTCCTATCCTGTGATTCTTCGCCGCTGGCTGGAGGAGCAGGGGATTCAGGCTTACATCCACGTAATAACAGGTTCTGTGGAAATTTCCACCGGTATAGGTCTGGCAGATGCCATTTTCGATATCGTGAGCAGCGGGGCTACCCTGGTGAGCAACAACCTGCGCGAGGTGGAGGTTGTGCTGGAAAGTGAGGCTGTGCTGATTGCCAACAAGAATCTGAGTGCAGAGAAGCGAGAGATTCTGGATAAGCTGCTTTTCCGCGTGGATGCTGTGATGACCGCGGCCGATAAGCGCTATGTGCTCATGAATGCTCCCAAAGAATGCGTGGAGCAGATTGTGGCAGTGCTGCCGGGCGTGAAGAGCCCCACTATCATGCCGCTGGCTCAGGAGGGCTGGTGCAGCATTCATACCGTTTTGGATGAATCCTGTTTCTGGGATATCATCGGGCGTCTCAAGGAAGCCGGTGCCCAGGGTATTCTGGTGCTGCCTATTGAGAAAATGATTCTGTAATTACAAAGTTATATCCTAATCCCATGACCATCATAACGGAACCGAATCGTGAGCAATGGGCAGAGCTGGTGCGCCGCCCGGCCTTCGATGTCACGCAACTCTTTGATGTGGTGCGCCCCATCATGGACGCTGTGCATACGCATGGCGACCAGGCATTGCATGAATATGGGCTCCGTTTTGATGGAGTGGAGCTGGATTCTCTGGCCGTTTCCGGGGCAGAGGTGGCCGAGGCTGTGGCCACTGTGCCGCAAGAGCTCAAGGAAGCCATTGAGCTGGCATATTGCAATATCTATGATTTTCATGAACTGCAGCTCAATACCCAGGCTCCGGTGAAGCTGGAAACGGCACCCGGTGTGGTATGCGAGCAGCGCACGCTGCCCATTCAGCGTGTGGGCTTGTATGTGCCGGGGGGCCAGGCTCCGCTTTTCTCCACGGTACTCATGCTGGCGGTGCCTGCCGCAGTGGCCGGGTGCGAGGAGGTGGTGCTCTGCACGCCTCCTGGTAAGGATGGCAAGGTGAATCCGGCCATTCTCTTTGCCGCTGAGCTCTGCGGCGTGAAGCGCATCTTCAAGGTGGGCGGCGCTCAGGCTATAGCGGCCATGACCTATGGCACAGTTTCGGTGCCGAAGGTGGACAAGATTTTCGGCCCGGGGAACGCCTATGTGACCGCGGCGAAACAACTGGCTTCGCTCTGTGGGGTGGCCATTGATATGCCCGCAGGGCCGAGCGAGGTGGAGGTGCTGGCCGATTCGAGTTGTGTACCTGCCTTTGTGGCGGCTGATCTGCTGAGCCAGGCCGAGCATGGCCCGGACAGCCAGGCTATGTTGGTGACGACGGAGGTTTCCGTGGCGCAGGCTGTGGCCGCTGAGGTGGAAAAGCAGCTTGCTGAACTTCCCCGCAAGGAGATTGCTGCAAAATCCATTGCCAACAGCCGCATCATTGTGCTGGCTGATAGGCAGGATTGTATAGATTTTACCAATGCCTACGGACCGGAGCACCTGATCATCGCTATGGAGGATGCCGCCACCGTGGCGCAGGAAACCACCCATGCCGGTTCCATTTTCCTGGGGAATTACAGCTGCGAAAGCGCGGGGGACTATGCTAGCGGCACCAACCACACTCTGCCCACCATGGGCTGTGTTCGTGCTTACAGCAGCTTGTGTATTGATAGTTTCCAGCGCAAAATGACCCTTCAGACCCTCTCTGCTGAGGGAATTCGCAGCATTGGCCGCACGGTGGAGCTTATGGCTCAGGCAGAGCAGCTTGATGCCCACGCCCGCGCCATGACCCTGCGTTTGCAGCAGGTGGCCGCACTCCCTCAGGAGTCTGCGGATACTGGTATTGCTCGTCTGGTGCGCCAGAATATATTGAAACTGAAGCCTTACAGCTCCGCACGCGATGAATATGCCGGCAAGGCGGCGCATGTGTTCCTGGATGCCAACGAATGCCCGCACAATGCTCCGAATAACCGCTACCCCGACCCGCTGCAGTGGGAGCTGAAGGAAAAAATCTCTGCTTATAAGGGCGTGGCTCCCGAGCGTATCTTCCTGGGCAATGGGAGCGACGAGGCTATTGATTTGATTTTCCGCACCTTCTGCACCCCCGGAGTTGATGCGGTGGCCGCTATTGCTCCCTCCTACGGCATGTATGAGGTATGCGCCGATATTAACAACGTGCGCTACAACGCCATTCCGCTGGAAGAGGGTTATCGCTTCGATGCCGAGACTTTCCTTCAGTCCATTTATTCACCCTGTACCAAGGTGGTATTCATCTGCAGCCCGAACAACCCCACTGGCAACTTGCTGCCGCTGAGCGAAATCCGCAAGGTGCTCGATATCTTCCCCGGCATTGTGGTGGTGGATGAAGCCTATATTGATTTTGCCCCGGCTGGTTCCTCTGCCAGTGCCTTGCTGGAGGAATATCCTCGTCTCATTGTGCTCAACACCTTCTCCAAGGCCTGGGCATCTGCCGGTATCCGCCTCGGAATGGCGCTGGCTCACCCGGAAATCATTGCGCTGTTCAACAAGGTGAAGTACCCCTACAATGTGAACATTCTCACCCAGCGGGCAGCCATGGAGCGCCTGGAGCACATGGATGAAATCCGCGCCTGGGTGGATGAGGCTCTGGCCGAGCGCACCCGCATGATGCAGGCTGTGGCGGCTCTCCCCATTTGCGAGGAGGTGTACCCGAGCGATGCCAATTTCTTCCTGGCTCGCGTGACCGATGCCTGTGCCATTTACGATGCGTTGGTTGAGCAGGGGATTATCGTGCGAAACCGCCACCGCATCATGATGTGCCGGAACTGCCTGCGCATTACCATCGGCACCCCCGCAGAGAACGACGAATTGCTGGCAGCCCTCAAAAAGTTCTGAGCCATGAAGAAAAAAGCCCTTTTCATTGACCGCGACGGTACGATTATTCAGGAGCCGGCAGATGAGCAGATAGATGCTTTCGAGAAGCTGGTTTTTGTGCCTGGCACCTTCCGCGCCCTGAGCACCATCCGCGAACTGACCGATTACGAATTCGTCATGGTGAGCAACCAGGATGGGCTCGGCACCGATTCCTTTCCGGAGGAGACCTTCTGGCCGGTGCATAACTTCATTCTTGATACGCTGAAAGGCGAGGGAGTGGAGTTCGATGACATTCTCATTGACCGCCATTTCCCGCAGGATAACGCCCCCACCCGCAAGCCCGGCACGGGCATGCTCACTGCCTACATGGATGGTTCCTATGACCTGGAAAATTGCTATGTGATTGGTGACCGTGCTACAGATGTGCAACTGGCGCAGAATCTGGGTTGCAAGGCACTTCAGATTGGCACCGACGGCATGGACTGGAAGAAGATAACCGAGATTCTGGTGGCCGGCGAGCGCAGTGCCGAGGTGCAGCGCACCACTCGCGAGACGGATATTTACGTGAAACTGGAGCTTGACCGCCCCGGCTTCTGCGAGGTGAGTACAGGCCTTGGTTTCTTTGATCACATGCTGGCGCAGCTGGCGCACCATGGCGGCATGGGCGTGACTATCCGCGTGAAAGGCGATCTCTATGTGGACGAGCACCACACCATCGAGGACACCGGGCTGGCGCTGGGAGAATGCCTGCGCAAGGCCATCGGCAATAAGCTGGGTATTTCCCGCTACGGTTATTGCCTGCCCATGGATGATTGCCTGTGCCAGGCTGCTCTGGATTTTGGCGGGCGTCCCTGGTTGCAATGGGAGGCCGAATACAAGCGCGAGCGCATAGGAGATATGCCCACGGAGATGTTCTACCACTTCTTCAAGAGTTTGAGCGATGCTGCGCTCATGAACCTCAGCATCAAGGCGGAGGGCGAAAATGAACACCACAAGATAGAGGGAACATTCAAAGCACTGGCGCGTGCCATTCGCGTTGCCGTGCAGCGAGATGTACGCCACCTCGTGCTCCCCTCCAGTAAAGGAACTCTTTAATGATATGAAGGTTGCCGTTGTCAGATACAATGCGGGTAACATCCGCTCGGTCATCAATGCTCTGCACCGCATTGGGGTGGAGCCGGTGGTAACGGATGACCCTGCCGAGCTGGCTGCTGCCGACCGCGTCATCTTCCCGGGGCAGGGCGAGGCCGCCAATACCATGGCTTATCTGCGCGAAAGCGGTCTCGATGCCGTGATTCGTAACCTGAAACAGCCGGTGCTGGGCATTTGTATTGGTCAGCAGTTGCTTTGTGCTCATTCCGAGGAGGGCAATACGCCTTGCCTTGGGGTGTTTGACTGCCCGGTGGTGCGGTTTCCCTCCAGTTGTGAGGAGGGGCGTGTCAAAATCCCTCAGATTGGCTGGAACTCCATTGAAACGCTTAAAACTCCGTTGTTTGAGGGGCTCAAAGAGGGCGATTTTGTGTATTTTGTGCATAGTTTCTACGTGCCGGACTGTGCAGAGGCCATTGCCCACACCACCTACGGCGGTATTTGCTACGCCAGCGCCCTGCAACGCGGTAATTTCTATGCCACCCAGTTTCACCCGGAGAAAAGCGGCGATGTAGGTCTGCGTATTCTCCATAATTTCATCTACCTCTGCCATGATTGAGCTGATCCCTGCCATTGATATCATCGGCGGCCAGTGTGTGCGCCTGACCAAGGGCGACTATGCCGCCAAAAAGACCTATGATGCCCATCCCGAGGAGGTGGCGCGCCGATTTTACGATATGGGCGTGCGGCGTCTGCATGTGGTTGACCTCGATGGTGCCAAGGCTGACCATATCGTGAATCTTGCTACGCTGGAGAAAATAACCGCTCTGGGTATGACGGTGGATTTTGGCGGTGGTATCAAGCAGGAAGGCGATTTGCAGGCCGCTTTTGACCACGGCGCCGCGATGGTTACGGTGGGTAGCCTGGCTGCCACTGACCCGCAGCGTCTGCTGCAGTGGGCAGAGAAATACGGCCCCGACCGCTTTATCGTGGGGGCAGATGCGCTGAATGGCCGCGTGATGATTAAAGGCTGGCGCGAGGATGGTGGCATGAGTCTGGATGAATTCGTGAGCTTTTACATGAGCCACGGCATCACACGTGTTCTCTGCACAGATATTTCTCGCGATGGTACTCTGGGGGGGCCGAACACGGTGCTCTACCAGGAAATCATGGCGAAACATCCTGGTTGCCGCCTCATTGCCAGCGGTGGTGTGAGCTGCACCGAGGATATACGCGCTCTCGATGCCGCCGGCATTCCCTCCGTTGTTTTCGGCAAGGCCTACTACGAAGGTCGCATAGACCTCCAACAATTGATCACTAATCATTAATCCTTAATCACTAATCATTAATCATTATGCTTGCAAAGCGTATCATTCCCTGTCTGGATGTCAAGGACGGCCGCACCGTCAAAGGTATCAACTTCGTAAACCTGCGCGATGCCGGTGACCCAGTGGAGCTGGGCAAAGCCTACAGTGAGCAGGGGGCAGATGAACTTGTGTTTCTCGACATTGCAGCCACGCACGAAGGCCGCAAGACTTTTACTGATATGGTTTCCCGTGTGGCGGCGGCTATCTCCATTCCCTTTACTGTGGGTGGTGGTATCCATGAGTTGGCTGATGTGGCGCGTCTCCTGGAGGCCGGGGCTGATAAGGTGAGCCTCAATTCCGCTGCCATTCGCAACCCGCAGCTGGTGAATGAGATTGCTTCCCACTTCGGCTCTCAGGTCTGTGTGGCGGCCATTGATGCCCGCTGCGATGCCGACGGCTGGTACTGCTATGTGAATGGTGGTCGCATTCGCGTGGAGCGCACGCTGTTCGACTGGGCTCGCGAGGTAGCAGACCGCGGAGCTGGCGAAATCCTCTTTACCAGCATGGATCACGATGGCGTGAAGCAGGGCTTCCCGAATGAAGCGCTCGCCCGCCTTTCTGATGAACTGAGCATCCCGGTTATTGCCAGCGGTGGCGCCGGTGCCAGGGAACACTTTGCCGATGCTTTCCGCCTGGGGCATGCAGATGCCGCCCTGGCTGCCAGCGTGTTCCACTTCGGCGAAATTAAAATACCCGAACTCAAGCAGTACCTCCATAATGAAGGTATCTGTGTGCGTCTGTAAACGATTGATGCCGATTGATATTGATTCCGTGCGTCCGCTTGTCTGCCTCGATTGCGTGGCAGGCAGCAAGGCGTATGGTCTGGATACTCCGGCGAGCGATGATGACTTCAAGGGGGTGTTTCTGGCGCCCCTGCCGCTGGTGCTCACCGGGCAGGCACTCTCGATGGTGCAGGATGAGAAGCATGACCGCCAGTATACGGAGCTTGGGGCTTTCTGCCGAGAGCTGGAGCTGAATAACTCCGGTGCCATGGAGCTGTGGGCCTGCATGGGCGGCGAGCAGGAACTGTACTGCGCTCCCTGGTTGCGCGAGTTCCTGGGGCGTTATGATTTCCTGTCCCGTCGTTGCTATTACACCTACATGGCGAATGCTGAGCGGCAACTCAAGCGCATTTGCTCCACACACAGTAAAGCAGCAGAGCCACCACCTGCACCCGCTGTTGCGCAGGATTTCGCCCTTGTGCTGCAGGGCGCTGCCATGCTGCCCCTGGTTGACTGGCTGGCAGAGCAGGGGCTCGGCCTGTGCGATGTGGCTGCCCGGCATCTGGTGGGAGATGAAAATCTTTATGCCCTGTACCGCCATGAATCGTCTCACGGGCTTTTCGGTAAGGATGGTACCAGCATTTCGACCCCACGCATGCCGGAGAGTACGCCCTTGCTGGGTGTCATGCTTTTCCGGGCTGCGGCCTACAGCCAGCAGAACCGTCGCTGTGCCCAGTACCGCGAGTGGCTCGAAAAACGCAACCCCGCGCGCCTGGTGACAGATGCTGCGCTGGAATCCGGGCAGGGGAGTTACGATACCAAACACATGGGCCACGTGTTCCGTCTGCTGCACACTGCCCGGGAAATTGCTGTCGAAGGGCGCATTCATGTGCGCCGCACGCACGATAATGCCTTCCTCCGCGAAGTGCGTGCCGGTCGCCTGCCACTGGATGAACTGATGTGCATGGCGAAAGAGGAAATGTCTGCTCTGAAGCCTCTTTATGATGCCTCCGGCCTGCCTGAGACTCCGCAGATTGATGGCATGTGGGAGGAACTTGCCCAACTCCGAATCCGATTACACGATGAATCCCATTGAACAGGAAATTCAGCAGAAGCTGGATGCTTTGCAGGCGGAGAAGAACTGCCGCCTGCTGCTGGCTGTCGAATCCGGCAGCCGCGCCTGGGGCTATGCCTCGCAGGATAGTGATTATGATGTGCGCTGCATCTACTATTACCCGCAGGAGCGGTATCTGGATGTGCGCCTGCCGCGCGACACGGTGGAATGGGAGCTCAACGAGGTGTTTGATATCACCGGCTGGGAGTTGCGGAAGTCGCTTGGACTGGCGCTTAAATCGAATCTTACCGTTTTTGAGTGGGCTGATTCACCCATTGTGTACCGCACCAGCCCCTGGCACGAGGAGTTCCGCAGCGTTATCCGTTCGGTGATGCAGCCCCGCATGCTGGCCTCCCGTTATCTGGGTATGGCTGCTTCTACCATGCACCGCTATCTGCAGCGCGGCGAGGTGCCTTACAAGCAGTATTTCTACGCTTTGCGTCCTCTTCTGGCTGCCCGCTGGGTGATGCAGGAGCTGGCCCCTGCCCCTGTTCCCTTTGCAGACCTGCGCCCCCTGTTGCCGCAGGAAATGCAGAGTGTGACCGATGAATTGCTGGCTCTGCGCAATGGCTCTACCGAAAAAGCCACCGGTCCGGCACATCCCGTGGCAGATGCTTTCATTGCCCGCGAACTGGCTGTGCTCGATGCCATGCTGCAGAACATGCCTGCCCCCGCTGAGCCGGATACCGCGCCGCTGGGCGCTTTCTTCCGTAGTGTGGTGGCTGCATACTGATTTGTTTTTCCTGCATTCTGGTGCTGAAATATCGCAAGCGATACGGGTAGCAGTAAAAAAAGGTGGCAATTCCCCGAACTTGTGGTATACTTTGCCCGCAACCGCTTAATTCCGCATATGACAATCGACTTCGACAAGTGCGGCGGCCTGGTGCCCGCCATTATTCAGGATGCCGCCACGGGCAAGGTGCTCATGATGGGCTACATGAACGAAGAATCCTTTGCCCGGACCCAGGAAACCGGGCGCGTGTGCTTTTACAGCCGCAGCCGTCAGTGCCTGTGGACCAAAGGGGAAACCAGCGGCAATTATCTCGATGTGGTGAGCATCAAGGTGGATTGCGATAACGATACGCTGCTTATTCAGGCCACACCGCATGGTCCTGTGTGTCACACCGGCACGGATACCTGCTGGGGCGAGGTGAATGAGGCCAGCCCTCTGCTTTTTCTTACTGAGTTGCAGGATTTCATCAACAAGCGTCACGAGGAAATGCCGGAAGGTTCCTACACCACCAGCCTGTTCCGCGACGGAGTGAACCGAATGGCGCAGAAGGTGGGCGAGGAGGCTCTTGAGGCGTGTATTGAGGCCTGCAACGGCACCAATGAGCGTCTTATCTACGAGGCTTCCGATATGTTCTATCACCTTATTGTGCTGCTGACTTCCAAAGGTCTGCGCATTGAGCAGGTGATTGAGGAGTTGGCTTCCCGCCACAAACCCGGCTGGAAGAAGCACTAAGGAACATGCCGCTCCTGCGGTCTCCTGTTGCCCAGTTGTTCTGTGGCTTCAAGTGTCAGACAGGCTAAATTCGTGAATGAGTCTTTGGCTGTATTCACAACTTGCAAGGGGGATGATATGATTCCCCCTCCTGGTTATATGTGTACAGCGATAGCTGAATTCGACGCGCGATGGTTGCAACGATGGCAATAGGGGTGACCGGGCAGGGCGGTCAGAGCTTGCGGAAGAACTTCTCGATGGGGTACATGGGAACGTCTACGGGAACGTTTCCCATCTCCATGATTTCCTCTGTTTCAAAATTGAAATAGAAAAGCGTGCCCTGTTCCTGGCGCAGGTAGAGCTCAGTGGGTTTGTTTTTCCAGCCCGCCTCGCCGCCCTGGAAGCCCAGACAGCAATACCAGGGCTCTGCTGTATCGCTCAACCCCTCTGTCGGAGAGACTTCGATGCCATAGAACAGGGTGTCATCGACGTAGTAGGTATGCATATACCAGCGACGTTTGCCGCTGTCGTACAGCGGTTTGGTGTCCAGAAAACGGCTGATGATGGGACCAGTCAGTACCAGGCAGATGAGCCCGAAGCACCCTAGCGCGCAGCCATTCTTCTTGCCGTTCCGGCGGGCTTTAATCAGCATGCGTCCCACAAACCCGAGCACCAGCAGCACGAAAACGGGGAAGATGTAGGGTTCAATGTGGATATACATGGTGCGTAGAGAGGGGCTGTGGACTGGGATAGTATAAATCCGGGGATATGGTAATGCAAGGCTTTTCCCTGCGCCCTCAGGGCGCAGCAAGCTTTTAAATTGTCCTTTGCACCTCGTACATTGTACATGTAAACAACGTTTTCTTTCTTGTCCGTTTTTTTAGGGGCTTATTTCAGATTGGTATACACACTTCAACAAGTTGTGAAATCTCTGGATTCCGCGCGTATGCTGCATACTGTCTTGCATTCATTTTGAGCTTGCGATTTCGGGCATGTGAGGGTATGATAGCGCTGCCGTTATATGGAGTACGAGACAGAACCCCAGCTGCCCCACCGAAATGAGAAGACATGGCCCACGCGATTGACCGGGTCTTGTCTGGTGCTCTTTGCTGTGGTGATGGCTTGCAGTCTGCTGAGTTACAATCATGCAGAGATGGGTTGGGATTTTCTGAACCCGACGGGGGGGGCGGCGGCAGAGGAGGCGCCTTGTACTAACTGGCTTGGAGTGATAGGTCTTTATCTGGCGGGGCTGTGCAACTGGATGTTAGGTGCGGCTTCGTTATATGCGCTGGCTCTGGTTGTAATTTTCTGCACCGGGCTGGTCATATGGCCTCGGCGTCCATACGTGATGCAGCTGGTGGCAATGATTTGCCTGGTAATTTTTGCCTGCGCTATTTTGGCGTTGCAGCCATGGTTCCTGGGCGGGTGGCAGCGAGCGCATAATTTGTATTCAGTGGGGGGGCTGCTGGGATATCTGGATGGTATCTGCGTGGTGGAGCCGCTGATTGGAACCCGCTGGTCGCTTGTGGTATTTTTGTTACTGCATGCAACTGCCTGGATTTATTTTGCCCGGTTTACCTTTATTCGATTCTGGAAGGAAGTGTGGTATGATTTGTCGGATATGTGGTGCCGCTGGCGCGAGTACCGGGTCATGCGCCGTGAGCAGCGCCGTGAGCTGCGCGAGCGCCGCCTGCGCGAACAGCAGGAACAGCTGGCGCGTGAGCTGGCCGCGGCAGAAGAAGCGGCAGCAGCAGATGCCGAGGTGGCGGCTGCAGAGGCTCGCCGTGCTTCCGGCGAATCGGATTATCTCTTTACCGATGACCAGCTTGTGGCACCTGTTCGGCAGCGAGCTGAGACCCAGCCGCGCCGCTATGTGGAACCTGCCTATGAGGAGCCTGATTATCCGCCGGTGCAATCATTCGAACAGCAGATGGCTGAGAGCCGTCGCCGTGAGGCTCAGCGAGTGGAAACGCAGCGCCCGCCGAGTGGTCGCAGTCATTACAGTCCCCCTGCAAACAAGCGCAGCAATCTGTTGGATTTGATGGCGCCGGTGGAGGAGGAAATCGCCCTTCAGAATGCACCGGGAGCAGATGATCTGCCGCTGCCTCCGCGCCGTGGAGCAAGGGTGAAGCCTCAGCTGGCGGCTCAGGTAGACCGCCGAATGGGAGTACGCACCCCGGCCCCGGCTCCTGCACTCGCGCCCGCCCCAGCTCCTGCTGCAGCTCCGCGCGCTGCGGCTTCCCGGCGCGCGGCTGCACCGGCACCCGCTCCGGCGAGCCGGGTTAATACGCCCAGAAAGGGTGATTCTGCGGTGGGCAAGAAGGATACGCGCGTTCAGTACGAGGATTATCCGCTGCCTCCGTATGACTTGCTGAAGTTTGAACCTGTTTCCCAGGAGGTGACAGATGCCGCCCAGCGCGAGATGATGGATGTGCAGCAGCGCATCATCGAGACGCTGGATACCTTCAAGATTCTGGTGGAACCGGGTGACATTACTCGTGGTCCGAGTATCACCCGCTATGAATTCTATCCGCCGCGTGGCCTGCGTGTGAACCGCATTGCCGCGTTGGATAAGGATATCATGATGGCCACCAGTTCGAAATCGGTGAACATTCTGGCACCCATTCCTGGCAAGAATACCGTGGGTATCGAACTGGAGAATGCGCAGAAATCACCAGTATACCTGCGCGAACTGCTGCAGTCTGATAATTTCAACAACCCGAAGCTTCGAATTCCCGTGGCACTGGGTAAGGATGTGTATGGTAATGCCGTCATCGGCGACCTGGCGGCCATGCCGCATACGCTGGTGGCTGGTACAACCGGTTCCGGTAAATCCGTGTGCATCAACAGCATGATTCTTTCCATGCTCTACAAGTTCCGCCCGGAGGAATTGAAACTCATTCTGGTTGACCCCAAGGTGGTGGAAATGCAGCCCTACCGCAAGCTGCCGCATCTTATCTGCCCGGTGGTGACGCAGCCGGGGCGCGTGATTGGTGCGCTGCGCTGGGCTGTGAATGAAATGGAGCGCCGCTACCGCCTGTTCAGCCAGGTGGGTGTGCGCAATTTCGAGGACTTCAACAACCGCGAGGACGATGGCCCTGTGGACGAGCCGGAGGAGGAGGAAGATTCTCCCATTGATTACGCTGCCGTGGAAGCCTGGGCCAGCGAAATTGAGCGCCAGGCCGAGGAGGAAATCCCCCTGGGTGAGGAGAAGCAGGATGAGTTCGATTTCGATGACCCGGAGCCGATTCCGCTCAAGCTGCCGTATGTGGTCATCATTATTGATGAGCTGGCAGACCTCATGATGGTGGTGAAGGAAGACCTGGAAAACTACATTGCCCGCCTGACTCAGAAGGCTCGTGCCGCCGGTATTCACCTGGTGGCGGCCACGCAGACTCCGCGTGCCAATGTGGTGACCGGCACCATCAAGGCCAACATTCCGAGCCGTATCGCGTTCCGCGTGGCCAGTCCGCTGGATTCCCGCATCATTCTGGATACGGCTGGTGCTGAAAACCTGCTCGGCAAGGGCGACAGCCTGTTCCTGCCGCCCGGCGGTATCACCAAGATGACCCGCGTGCAGGGTGCCTTTGTGAGCGATGCCGAAATTGCCAAGATTATTGCCCACTGTGCCGCCCATGCCAAGCAGAAGTTTGAGCAGGGCGTGGCTGCCGAAATGGATAATGCCGAGGGGGGCTCTCCGAATGCCGATAACGGCGGCCGTATCGGCACCAAGGGCATGAGCGATGAAGATTCCGAGCTCTACACCCGATGTGTGCAGCTTGTTGTGACCGAGCGCAAGGCCAGCACCTCGCTGCTGCAGCGCCGCTTCAGCATCGGCTATGGCCGCGCCGCTAAGATTATGGACATGATGGAGGAGAACGGCGTTATTTCCGCTCCCTCTGGCGCGACCCGTGCCCGTGAGGTTCTTGTAGATGCCTGATTACTATGTTTTCTCAAACCGTAGATGAATTTCTGCTGAGCCTGGTGGGAATATTTGCCGCGTTGCTCTGGCTGCGTCCCGGTAAGCATGAGGCGGCTCGCTATGCTATGATTCTGGTGCCAGCCGGTGCCTTGTATGTGCTGCTGATGCAGGATGCGCTGGCATTCCAGCACCAGGCGCTTGTGCTGGTGAAGCATTCGGTGGCGGTGCTGCTGTATCTGCTGGGGGTGTATATGCTCAAGTGCCCGTGGCGTCGCGTGATTCTTTCCTTCGGTATCTACTCACTGGTATGCAGCATAGCGGGGCTTTTTATTGCCGCATTTGATGTGCAGGATGTTTCGTTTGTTTTGCGCCTGGCGGGGAATGTTATTTTTGATTATGCCTGGATATGGCTGTTCATCTGGTTATGTTCCCGTAAGAGCGAGATGGGGGGAAATTTGAGCTCACTTCTGGCTGTTGGTGCTTACCTGACCCTGCATGGTCTGTTTTTCTCGAATCTCAAAGCCGCTGTGGCGATGGGTGATATGATTGTCTACGTCAATATCATTATCACTCTGCTGTGCTTTCTCTTTGTGCTCCGTTATGTGTTGCAGCAGGGATGGAAGCGCAGTCTTATCACCAGCGCCCTGTATATCACGCCGATGGTGGTGAGTCATCTCCTCCTGTGGTACGCCATTAACAATATGACTTGAAGCGTTAAGGACGGCTTCGTTGTCGTAAAAAAAAGCATCCCTGGAATGAGATTCCAGGGATGCTTTTTTTATTCGGGTAGGAGGACTGCGTGGGCACAGGGGTGCCGTTTCATCGACACGGAGGTGTGTGATTACGTTGCGGGGTTCTGAGCTTGCAGTCAATCGGGCTCGGTAAGAGACGTCGCTCTAGTGCAGACGCGGGTTACCGTGACTTGGTTCAGACGGGAAAAAGTGAGCGTGTGCCAAAGGCAGATGCCGCGGGAATCAAATGGTATTCAATCCTATATTTATTGTAGGATGGAAAAAATTAAAAAAGCTGGCGACGATGCCGTCGCCAGTTAAAGTAAGCGAATGATTCTTGTTTATTATGTGTAATATAAAGGATTGCTGACGAGTAGTTAATGGCTATTTGTGCTAATCCTCCTTAATACGATTGCGCAGGTAGAAGAAGATGCCTGTTGCTGCAAGAAAGAACAAGAACGCCAGGGGAAGGCGCGTGGCGTAGGAGTCGATGCCGATGATGCCGGTGTCATACAGGTAGACGGGTGCGGCTACGAGCAGCCCAGGAATCAACAGGAGCCCCGAAAGGAAAAAGCAGAATTTCTGGAGTCGCCTTGCTGTCAGAACTTCTGCTAGCAGCCAGAGGGGCTGGGTGATGGCTGCAAAGAACATGAGGTAGATGACGATGTGGTGCCAGAAAGCGGGGGGTTCCATCCCTTCGCAATGCCGGATGGCATGCATCAGCCCGCCGAGAAGCAAGGCAAAGGCAATCACCGTATTCAGGAGAAGGATGATGAGAAGTCTGCGACTTAGTTGCAGCTTTTTCTGCTCGGAATGTGTGGCGCGTCGCAACCCGCGCCGGAAGAAGGCGCAGAGAGCTGCTGCGGCAAAGAGGGTGGCAAATAGGCAGAGAAGAATGTGGCAGGCGAGGGGCGGAAGGAAGAAATAGCTGCTTGGCGCGCCAAAGACTTCAAGATTCAGCAGTGTGAGCGCTCCCGCGCTCACCAGACCCAGTACCGCGTTGAGCCTCGTGCTCCAGATGCTGCGCAGGGTGATAAGCTTTGGCATGGGCAGTACAGCTACCGCGATGACGAGGTAGCACCACATCTGGAACCAGTAGTTGTCGTTTCCGCTGAAAGCTGCCACGAAGAAGCGATCTGCCGAGGGAATCAGGAAGAGGAAGCTGAGAACACCACCCAGCAGCCAGGAGAAGCGGAAACGCCTTCGGCGAGGGATATAGTGCTCGGCGGCAAGCTCGAATTCTTTGCAACCAGCTGGCAGCAGGCGGATGCGGTTATACAAATCCATGAGGGCAGTTTTGCCGCCCGAAATATAAACGCTGTCGTCCACATGCAGCGGCGCCTCCTCATCCTCATTCCACACAATGTTGTAGAAATCGTTGAGCTTCCAGTCGCCGCCGCGCGGTTCCACCGGTGTGAGTCTGTCACCTAGCGTGCCGAACTCGTGGTCCTCTTCCTGGATGGTGCGTTCAATATCCCGGAGCAGCTGCTCGCGTCCTTCATCGTCAAACTCGATGAGAAGCAGGCCCGCCTCTGCATTGCTGTGCATACTCAGCTTCATATCATAGAAGGCTATTCAGAGGAGGAAGGTGTGTGTGAACGCTTATTTTTCCGGCGCTTGACCAGTTGGTGAACCAGATAGAGCGGTAATCCGAACACCAGTACAAGGAGCAGGGGAATAAAGACGAATAGGTAGAGCCGCAGATACAGGGTGCAGGTAGCATCTCCGGCATCAGCCCCGATTTTCCACCAGTGGTAGGAGGCGGTGGGATTCCAGACTACCGGTGCCGTTGGATTCAGGTGCATGAGGCCGCGGCGGGCCATGGCTGCGGGGAATCCTCTCGTGCTGGCGGTGAGGTAGTATTCGTCTGCAAGGGCGCTTTCTCCCACACTGTCGTAGTAGCGCCCCAGCTCGTATGGAGCAAAGGGGCTACTGAGTACGTTATCGGCGTATTGAAGAAGTTTGAGCCCCTCGGCAGAATCAGCCTCCACTCCGTCGCCGAAGAGAAGCATGGACCCGGCCTTAACTGCGGCATCGGCATGCCCCTGAAGTGCTGCGGCGCGGTAAGCTGTCAGAGCTTCCTCATTCTTACCCTGTTCCTGGAGCAACCATGCCTTGTGATACATTGCTGCCGGAACCTGCGCCGCAACAGCTTTTTCAAGATATTGCATGCCCTTGGCTTCATCTGCGGCTATGCCTTTTCCTTTCAGGTAGGCATCTGCCACTACATAAGCCATCTGGGCATCGTTGCCCTGGTCGGCCAACTGGGTGGCGTAGGCGAGTGCCTTGCTCTCATCTGCTGCGGTGCCCAGCCCCTTGGTGTAAATTTTAAAAAGCTGGTAAGCTGCGGGCCGTATGCCGGCGGCGGCTGCTTTTTCCAGATTGGCTATACCCTTGGCCGCATCCTGCATGACCCCCAGGGCGTTTAGCTCCATATACCCTTGCCAGTAAAGCGCCTCATTGTTGCCGGCTGCTGCCTGGGTTGAAAAGATGCCGTATGCCTTCGCATAGGCCGATTTTGCGGCCTCGGGATTGTTCTGCTTGGTGTATAAATCGCCCAGAATGAATGCAGCGGATGGTTCGCCTGTGGCGGAAGAACGGTTGAACCACTCAATGCTGCGCTCTGTGTCTGCCGGAACCACCTCGTCACCCGTCATAAAAAGCCGAGCCAGCATCCACATGGCTTTCTGGTCACCGTCGTTGGCTTTTTGCGTGAGATTGGCAATCAGTTTATCAGCCCAGGCGGCTGCCTGCACTTGGTGACCTTTCAATGCATAGCGGAGGTAAAGTTGGCGCTGGGAATAGGCGTCTCCCTTTTCTGCTGCATCTTTAAGGCTAGCTACGTTAGCCTCGAGTGCTGCATCATTGCAGCTGAGGCTGTCCGTGGTATCTTCTGCCAGCAGGGGAAGGGCAAGGGCTGCTATTAGTAGAAGCGTTGGTTTCATGGTGTATATGAATACAGCCGTGGGCAGAGTGTTGAAAGAAAAAGCCGATGCTGATAGGGTATCAAATCAGCACCGGCGTATCAAGATGCTGATTATTCTCCGCTGCGGAATCCTCCGAAGCGGCGAACGCCTCCATTCCGGTTAAACGGCTTGCGCCCGCCAAAAGAGGACTTACGCTCGCCAATGGACTTGCGGTCGCGGTCACCAAAGCTGCGGCGCTCGCCAAAGGACTTGCGGTCGCGGTCACCAAAGCTGCGGCGCTCGCCAAACGGCTTGTGGTCGCGGTCACCAAAGCTGCGGCGCTCGCCGAAGGAACGTGAGTCCTCGCGGCGGTTACGCGGTGCTTTTCCAAAGGGACGGCGTGTATCCTCTCGCTCGGGTTCAAAGGATTCACCCTCTGTAAACTTGGTGGCAATGCCCAGAGCCTCTTCCTCCGTTTCGAAATCGGCAGGGTTGAAAACGTAGTTGTCATCGTCATCATCCTCTGCCTGCTTGCCGACAGTCGGGGTGGGCCTTGGTTTAAACACCTGCTTAGCACCCATAAGCCCCTTGCGGCGGCGAGGGTTGGTACCAGCCTGGGCAATCTGCTCTGCATCCATGAGCTGGCAGTGGCCGGGCTCCAGATCTCCCCCCCACAGAGAACCAATGCGCACCCGCACCAGCTTCTTTACACGCAGACCGAGGCAGGCAAACATCTGGCGTACCTGGCGTTTCAATCCTTGCTCCAGTACCACACACGCACGGCGGGCTGAGAGCCGCGATACGTATTTGGCCTTGGCTTGTCCCTCTGGAATGCGAACCCCCTTGAGCAGCTGGATGAGTACGCTGCTATCGAATGCCTGGTCGAGCGTGACCCAGTATTCCTTTTCTACACCGCCGCTGGGGTGTGCCAGGTTCTGGCACATGCTTCCATTGTTGGTGAAAATGAGCAGGCCTTCGCTATCGGCATCGAGCCGGCCTACATAGTTGGCATGCCGATACTTTGCTGGAAGCAGATCATATACGGTGCCGATGGCGCCTTGTGCATCGCGGCTGCACACGTATCCTCTCGGCTTGTTGAGCAGAATGACCACCTCTTCCTGTGGCACAGCACGCCGACCGTCCACTTTCACAAAATCGGTGGGCATAACCCGAAGCCCGGGAGTGTCTACGGCTTTACCGTTTACTTCAACTCGACCTTCAGCAATGAGACGGTCTGCTGCACGGCGGCTCTCATAGCCACACATGGCCAGAAACTTATTCAGCCGAACGCTGCCTTCCGGGGCTGCTGGATAGCCGTTATCTTCAGTCATTTTAAGAAAATAATTACAAGTGCTGATAAGAGAAGCCCCGCGGTTGCCATAACCGGGGGCTCCAGAAAATGTGAATACCCTCTCGTGAGGGGCTGAATCAGGCCTCGAACTTGGTCTTGGGCAGGCCGATGGGGCTCTGACCTTCCTTCCACTGACCGCGTTCCTTCATGAGCTTCACGCGCTCGAAACGCTTGAGAACAGAACGCTTGCCGCCAACGGTACCAGTAGCCTTGAGTGTGGAGTGCTTAGACATATTTGTGTGTTTGGTAAAGATTAACACCGCATCACTGCGGAAATGTGGTCGCTTCTTATACAGCAGAACCATCTGAATTGCAAGCCAAATTTCTGTTTTTTTTACTTTTCTTTAATATATCTACACAAAAAACTGCATGCGGTGCGCTTGATAGGGTGTAGATGGTGCGCCTCGATGCCTAATTCCTCTTGACGCACAACCGTACCTGGGTTACTATAAAACAGAACTCGGTGTCTATTAAATCTCCACAATAAACCAGAAGATATGAACAAGAAATACATTCTTATGTCGATGATGCTTGGTGGTGCTTTGCTCACCTCGTCCTGTGCTTCGATGTCTAATAATAATTACGTGTCGCCCAATAAGGTTGGGTACGGCGCTCAGGCTTTTCCTGCTACTGTAGTTTCGGCTCGGAATGTGACCATTGAGACGTCCAGCACGGCCAAGAATGTTGCTACTGGTGTGGGTGCTGTTGTAGGCGCCGGGGCGGGGCAGATGCTTGGCGGTGGTTCCGGTCGAGTGGTATCTGCTGCTGGTTTCGGCGTTCTGGGTGCTTTGGCTGGTCGTTATATTGTTGATGCTACCGGTCGCACGCAGGGGCAGTCTCTCACTGTCAGCATAGATGGTACCAATCAGCTTTATTCTGTGATTCAGCCTGTGTCTGAGCAGGTGGGGTACATCCCTGTAGGCGCTCATGGTATGTATTACCACGGTACCAATAATTCGCGCTTTGAGCCCGATGGTACTTATTAATACCGATTGGGTGTTATAAAATAGCCCCCCGAAGGTCATGTGCCCTTCGGGAGGCTTTATTCAGGGCAAAGAAAAAAGCCTGCGTTTTTCGCAGGCTTTTTTGTTTGTTTAGAGGAGGTTGATGGGCATCGTTGTTCCCAGTTCTCCCAGCGTAAGAGAGAATCCTATGCCGTATTCACTCTTGCCGCCGTTATCGCGCAGATATATGGTGGTTCCGTAGTACCAGATACCTGAATGGCGGAACAGCGTATACTGCTGGCGCGGGAATGTCTTGGTGTCCAGATTAAAGTAAAGCTGAGCTGATAATGTGTATTTTTCGCTGAGGCGGATATTTGTGCGGAAGGAAATCTGCTCAGCATCGCTCAGAATAGGATGGTTGTCTATGTTCTGATAGGCCAGAACGGCTTCTATCCACTCGCAGGGAATGATGCGAAGGGATGCACTGTATTCACTGTATCCATCCTTACTGTCACTGAATGTCGGAGTCTGTGAAGTCAGGGAGATTTCCAGACGACGGGAAGGATAGAATCTGATGATGTTATACCAATTGGAGAATTTCTGCTCCGAGTTCGGGTTGTCGACATTGTAGTCGACAAATGAATCCCAGAACAGGAATTTAATGCGATCCCCTTCGGCGCGGGAGATAAGGACATTCTTCATACCCAGACGCCAGACGTGCCAGTTACCCCAGCTGTCGATGGAGTCGAAGCCGATGAGGTCGAGTGGCATGGGGGAGGTGTTACCGCTCCACATGCTCGACCACGAGTCAATCTGAGGTACATATTTATTGGAGGATGTAATGAATCCCTGTGAATAGGTGGCGTAGGGTTGAATAAGGTGGTTCATCCCTTTAAGCCCATATGTGTCCCACTTGAAGTCCGGGTAGCTGTTGTGGAATTTCATGTTGAAATCACACCCCACATAACCAAGGAATCTGTTATCATTGCCAATGCCACCCACATCGTAATAACCGGTATAGCCACCGCCTGCCTTGGGCGTGATATTCAGGCAGTTGAACGCGGTCAGATTGGTGGTCAGCTCATGAGTGGTGTTTACGCGGAAGAAACTTTCTGTGTTCAGTAGGCGTGTATAGTAGTCCTTCATTGCACCATCGCGCATGCTGTCGAGGGTGAAGAGGTGAGCCAGGCGGTTTTCAGGAGGAAGATACTGCCGCATGATGCTGGCAGAGTTATTTGTTTCGTAGTTGATTCCTGTATTGCCGATGGCTGAACGCACGCGATAGAACGAAGCTTCTAAACGCTCATTGGTCTCATAGTAATCATTTGCCGCAAAGCGTGTGTATATCATGCTTTGGGTAGTAGCAGTGCGACGCAGCAAACGTACGGTATTATCAGGTCTGTTGTCTACCTCGCTGATATCTTCGAAGAAGTCACGCAGAACGTAACGATCACTCAAGATGTTGACGTTGGTGGCAAGTTGCCATTTGCCGTGGGGATCTGCTGCGGGGGTTACATCCCAGAGTGCCTGTAAGGCTATGCGATAACGGTTTCTGCCAATGGGTTTACGATCGCCTTCTGTAGGATTGACGTTGGGTTCTTCATCAGAAATGAAATAGGCAGAGAACCCGGTCATGTCCTTGTACTTCTTGGACATGGCGATGTCTTCCAAATCCAGGCCATATGCAAAACCACGGCGTAAGCGGTAGTCCAGGTGCAGGGTGGCCAGGTAATCAGCCGTGGGCATGATACCATCTACTCGCCTGTTACCAAAAAGGATACCGTAGCTGTTTTCAATGTAAGGTCCCCAGTGCGAACGGGTACCACCACCAGGCAGATAGCCTTCTCGTGGGTTCAGAGAGTGAGAGAAGGTGAACCAACCCAATACAGGTACGGTGTAATCTGCTTCATCGGTTGCAATGCTAAGGCGAGATGCTCGCCCATAGTCTCCGGGATACACAGTAAGCGTTCCTGTGCCTACCCAGATGGAAGGATTCTGCGTGTCTTCCACCGTCACATACCCATCGTACACCGTGATATATTCCTTGCCGTCAATATCTGTGTTGTACTCCATGCGGGAGCCTCTTATCAACATGCCGTTGACCTTGAGTCTTGCTTTGGATACGGAGGTGCGCTTGTCTTTCCAGTTGTAGTAGCCTCCCTCCTCACTGCGAAGCAGCGTTTCATCCTGGTAAATGGTAAGCGGCCCGGTGAGCATAGCATCGGAGGAGTCGAGCTTTGCCTCAATGGAGGGGGTGTGAATATCAGAACCACCATCCGTACGCAGGCGGATGGGCTTTTCTGAGTCGGCGTTGTAAAGGAAAGCGTTTTTTTCCTTGTTGTAAGAAATCGTGCTGTTTGAGCTCGTAACCTTCAACATGTTGGGCACTTCTGGCGTCATGCTGCTCAGCTCCGATATCGCTCTCTTGGTGACATCCAGCACAGGGTTTGACATTTCCTGTTTATCGAAGATGTCTTTTGGCAGTGGTACAAATTCAGCAGCAGTTGCATGAGAGGTGGCGAAGTTGCCCATCATCAACGCAATTAGAAGCAAAGTTTGCCGTATGTTTCTTTTTGGGTGAAAAGTCTCCATGGCGCTTGAGATATAATGCCTGAAAGTTACTTTGTTGTCAAGCTTCTCTCGTCTGTTCCTGTATAGAATTTAATGGTTTGCCGTAGTAGCGGGTGGTAAGCCGTTCTGGTGCGTGGTGGAGGTCTACCAGAACCATGCAATCCAGAGTGTCGCCGAATTCTTTGTCTACATTAAACGCAATCATTTCGCCTCCCAGCCGCAGGTATTGCCGCAGGAGAACCGGAATGCTGCGGCCATCTGGTTCGGCATCGCTGACCAAGGCTGAAAGCAGCCGTAAATCACCCAGGGCGGTGGGCAGTAGAGCGGCATCCTCGCTCAATAGATTCATTCTTTTTGGCGGGGTCTTCGCCGTTACATGGCTGGATAGGTCATGATTCATGCAGTGGCATTTAAGGTATTCATGAATCAGTGTTCGCGAGCGAACGGTATAATCGGAAGATACACTCACCGTGCCGTATAGGTAACGGTAATGCGGGTGTTTGAGGATAAATCGGCCAATTCCCATCCACAAGGTGTCAAGGGAGGCCGGGTGTTTCTGGTAAGGGGCAGTAATGAAGGCTCTTCCCATTTCGAGGCCGTGCTTGACGTGGTTGACAAATTCTGCACCCAGCGTGAAGAATTCCGAGTTATAAATGCCTGTGCTGCCGAGGCTGTTGACAATATCGTCTGTTCTACCCATACGGTAGGCACCGGCAAGCTGGTTTTTTTCCGGATCCCACATGATGAGATGGTCATAGTACAAATCGTACTCGTCAGTGTCGCAGGCTAATCCCGAGCCTTCACCAACGGCGCGGAACGTAATTTCGCGTTGCACCCCGATTTCGTGCAGCATATGGGGAATTTCTCTGCCTTTTGCTGTATAAATTTGTAAACCGGTGCTGGGATGGGTATAGAGCAGGTGTTCTTCGGCGGGAAGAGAATCAAGTTCCTGCTGCAGAAGTTCCGGAGCAGTGGGTTGTTCAATGTCTGCCATGACTCGCGTGTTGACATGAAGCTTGTTGGAGGCCGTGTCCGGATATCGAAGAAGCATGCTGCTCAGCCGCAAAAAGTCAGAGAGCTTTGTGTCGTCTGGCAGCATTTCCATGCGGCTGGCGGGAATAAGCTTGCCAATTTGCACCTGGTGCAGTGTGCGCCGGTCTCGTTTGATTTCACGCGGCAAAAGCGCCGAGCGTTTATTTTTGCAGAGTCTGGTTACAAACTGGAACAGTGAACTATTCTGTCCGGAAAAATGCATGGGTACAACTGGTGCTCCGCTTTTGCGGATGATGCTGGCCATGTTGGTCTGCCATGGGTCTTCCACAACGCGTCCATGTTCGGGGGACCACGAGGCCGCTGAGCCGCTGGGGAAGATTATCAGGCAATGCCCCTCGCGCAGCCAGCGCATCATTTCACGAAGCCCTGCCATGTTGGCGCGCCGGGCTTCCTCTCCACCGTATACATCTACCGTTATCTGGTAGGGGCGCATGTCACGCACGCAGGTCAGGAATTCGTTAACGACAATGCGGATATCGCTGCGTCGTTTCATAACGATGTCGCCTATCATCAGCCCTTCGGACATGCCGTGGGGGTGGTTGCTTACAATAACGCAGGCGCCCTCTGTCGGTATGTTTTCCAGACCTGTTACATTGTAGTTAAGGGGCAGGTGTTTGCAGGCAAGACGAAAGAAATTTTCTGTATTACCTGCTTTCTGGTCGGCCTTCACCCTGAGGTTAGCTGCATTGAAATCATGGAATCCCAGCAGTCTTTCTCCTATGTTCAGCAGCCACTCCGGCCATTTTTTGCCTCCTGGAACATAGTCTGCCAAATTCATGATTTTTTCCTTCATATCCGTTATTGCAGAGCTTTTCGTACACTCAGCTACTATGGTAGCATACCCCCTTTTGTTGGTCAATGTCAAAAGACTGTATATTTGTTATTTGTCATTTGTCATCCTTATCCTCCTGCTTTTTGGGGGTGGCGGTGGGGGATTTGGCGTAGGTGACTGTGGGGTTGATGCGTGGCACCACGTTAATGCTGCGTGGGGCTCTTTGCGTGGCGCGGCAGTGTTCCAGAATCATGGCCAGTCGTTCCATCTGACCCTTGATATCGTATACCTGCATGAGTACTTCTGCTCCGTTTTCAAGGGTGAGGATGATTTTCCATTCCTTGGGGCGGAATATCTCCCGAATGGCCGGAATCTCTACCAGAGTATAGAGATTGGCTGCCGCCACGAGCTCGACAATCGGCCTGCGTTTTTCTTCAGCAATGGTGCTGCCGGATTTGAACTCGGCGATATCGCCTGGTTGCAGATACCATACAGGAACTCCCATGAATTGGCGATGGTACTCTGGCATGACGGGGAAAAGTTTTCCTGCGGGATCCATGAAAAAACGAACCCTGCTACCGGTATCGGTGCCGCTTTCCTGTTCTACATAAACCACAGGAACACGCTCATTGATTTCAATGTGCAGCGTGTCGGGCAATTCTGCGCGAATGAAAGCCGATTCGATGCATGGATCTGCTTCCAGCATGGCCTGCATTTTGGCCGTGTTGTTCAGCTCGGTCATGCTGATTGGCCCCTCTATGCCCAGAATTTTTAATGCTTGAGCTTTGGAAATGAAGCCCTTTCGAGCCTCAAAGCTTACCTTGTCCAAGCTGAGCTGGTAGGCTTGCTCTACCGCCGTTTTGCCGCCCCAGAAAATGCCGGCGAGAATGGGGATGACCAGTAGAAGAATCAGCAAGCCACGCCGCAGGCGCCGCCATCCGCGGCGCAATGCCACTATGCTGAAAAGCCTGTGCTTGAGCGAAAGAGCCGCTTCAAGCAATTTCACGTTCGCCGAAGCCCCATGCTCCTCGCTATAGTGGTTGCGGTACTGGTTGCGTTTTTTCATGCTGAGTGCGCGTGCGAGTGGTTAGCTCAGCCGCGCGGCTGGTTCAGCGATACTTCCGCGATGCGGGTGCAGAGCTCGCCATATGTGATGCCGGCAGCTGCCGCCGCCTTCGGGAACAGGGAGGCACTGGTCATGCCCGGAATGGTGTTTATTTCCAGTACATAGGGTTTGCCATCATCTGTCAACAGTACATCTACGCGCCCATAAACCTCTACGTTCAGTGCTTTATACGCTGCTACTGCAGCTGCCTGTACTGCCTGGGTATCCTTCTCACTGATATCTGCCGGGCAGATGTAATCTGACCCTACGCCTCCGTAAAGGGAGGGGTATTTGTTGTTCATATCATAGAATCCGCTGCGCGGGCAGATATGTACCACAGGCAGAGCTTCACCGTTGAAAATAGCCACGGTCAGTTCCTTTCCTTTAATATATTCTTCTACAAGAATTTCTTTGCCATATCTGGCTGCGTCTGCCACGGCAGCAGGCAGCTCCTCGGCGGTGTGTACAATGTGAACGCCTACAGATGACCCCTCGCAAGGGGGCTTGATTACGCAGGGAACGGGCAGGGTGGGCATTTGCCCGGGGGCGATGGTTTCGCTTAATGGGGTGGGTACATTTCCCGCTATGAAGAATTTTTTGGTGAGTACCTTGTCAAAGCAGTTGCGGCTGGTTTCTGACCCGGCACCCGTGTAGGGGATACCCAGCTCCTCCAGGTAGCTCTGCAGCCCACCGTCTTCGCCGTAGGTGCCGTGAATCATATTGTAACACAGCTCCGTTCCTTCAGGAATGGTGGGGCGCTCGCTATCCACAATAACCGGGGTCACATTGGTAAAGCCTTCGCTGCGAAGGGCCTCCAATACACCGTTGCCGGAGGTAATCGAAACTTCTCGCTCAGAGCCAGGTCCGCCCATCAGCAGGGCAATGCGGATATTCTTTTTGAGTTCTTTCATGGTGCGAAATTTTTGTTAGTATCAGAATTGGGGTTCCCGGTCGCCGATTACCTGCACCTCTTCGTGCAGGATGATGCCTCGTTCCTTCTTGACCACTCGTTCAATGTGGTTGATAAGCTCTGTAACATCGGTAGCCTTGGCGTTTCCGGTGTTAATGATGAAGTTGGCATGTTTGGTAGAAACCTGGGCGCCGCCAATGCTGTAACCTTTGAGCCCCAGCTCATCAATGAGCTTGCCTGCGGGAATATCCTCCGGATTAGTGAACGTGCAGCCTGCACTGGGTTCCACTGGCTGGCTGTTTTTTCGACGGTTCCGGTATTCCTCCATGGCTTTTTCAATTTCGGCAGCATCGCCGGGAGTGCCACAGAATGTTGCCTGTACCACCATGTTGTGCTCAAAATCCGGAATGCTACGGTAACGAGCGGGCGTCATGTCGGCCTTGGTGAATTCGATTTCCTCGCCGTCTTCATCAAGTGCAACAGCTGAGCTGAACACCTGCCACATATCGCCGCCCATGCAGCCGGCATTCATGCGCAGGCTACCACCCACGCAACCGGGAATGCCGTCCATCCATTCAAAACCGGAAATTCCATTTTTGGCGGCAAAAGCAGCCAGCTTTTTAAGCTTTACGCCAGCACCTGCCACAATCGAGGTTTCGTTTACCAGTTCCAACTTGTCGAATTCCCCACCTGTGGGGTGAACGACAGCACCGCGTATACCGCCCTCGCGAACTACCAGGTTGGAGCCGCGACCCACTACATGCACAGGAATGTTGCGTTCCTTGAAGAAATTAACTACATCCTGCATGCTCTGGATGGTGTTGGGTTCAATCCAGAACTGAGCTACGCCACCCACTCCCAGGGTAGTGTGCTTGCGCATCGGTTCATACAGGCGGGCTGTTATATCCTTGCCGCAATCGTTCTGCATTTCGGTGAGCAGGCGCAGATCTCTGGCAATTCGAGTGCCGGCTTCATGCACGTTGCCAGCCCCCAGCGTCAGGAATAAATCGCCAGGTTTAAGCTGGTTGCCCACCACATAGTGCGCTGTCGGCATATTCGGCAGGAAGGTGGCATCTGCCTCCGGGGCAAAGTCGTGCACAGCGTCCACAATCGTCTGACCTGAAATGCCGGGAATCGGCAGTTCGCTGGCCGGGTATACATCTGCCACAAAAAGCTTGTCCACACTCTGCAGAACCTTGCCGAAATCATCGCGCAACAGCT
The DNA here is from genome assembly GCA_045577775.1 of Akkermansia sp. GTDB lineage: Bacteria > Verrucomicrobiota > Verrucomicrobiia > Verrucomicrobiales > Akkermansiaceae > Akkermansia. The sequence goes on from JAZNIZ010000090.1 coordinate 29,484, forward strand.
TGGTGCGGCTGAAGCGGTGCGGCTGGAAGAAAATGACAAGACGATCCGGGTTCAGACTCTGGGCGGTCTGCACAGTGGCTTCAATTTCTGTGGGGTGGTGGCCGTAGTCGTCTACGATGCGGTAATCCTTGGAAAGATACTTGGTTTCAAAGCGGCGGCGGGCACCTGCAAACGAGGCAAGCCCCCGGGCTATGCTGGCAAAATCTGCGCCCATTTCCAGCGCTGCTGCCGTTGCTGCCAGCGAGTTGAGCACATTGTGGCGACCAGGGATACCCAGTTCCACACGCCCCAGTTTCTTGCCCTGGTGGCACACGGTGTAGAGCGTGCGTCCACGCTTCACGGTTACATCTGCCGCGGTGTAATCGGCGTCCTCCCAGCCGTAGGAAACACTGTTCGGGTACTGCCCGCATACATCGGCAGCCCCGGCATCGCTCTTGCAGTAGAAAATCTTGCCACGGGTTTGGCGGCAGAGTGTGTGGAATACTTCTTTGATGTGGTCCAGGTCGCGGTAGAAATCCAGGTGCTCGGCTTCAATATTCAGCACGATACTGTGCTCGGGGATATAGTTCACCAGCGTGCCGTCAGATTCGTCGCCTTCGGCAATCAGGTAATCGCTGTCTGCGTTCCAGTGTGCGTTGGCTCCCAGCACCGGAATTTCTGCACCCACATAGTGGCAGGGGCGCAGGCGTGCCTCGCGCAGCAGGTGTGAGGTCAGGGCTGAGGTGGTGGTCTTTCCGTGAGTACCGGCTACCACAACTCCCTTTTTGTTGTTCAGGATAGCGGCCAGACACTCTGCGCGGCGCAGGCACAGGCAACCCAGTTGGCGGGCGGCGGCCAAGGCCACGTTGTCCTCGCGAATAGCACTGGAGTAAATCACAATTTCCGCATCAGCCACAGCATCGGCTGTGTGCGGACAGGCAAACTTCAGCCCACTCTGCTGGAGTCGCTCTGTTTCTTCACTGGTGACGCGGTCGCAGCCGCTCACCCGGTGCCCCATTTCCAGGAGCATGCGTGCAATGCCGCTCATGCCGGCACCTGCCACGCCAATAAGATGAATGCGCACCGGGTTTTCCCGGTCCAGAAGTCGTTTGCGTAACTGGTCAATCATAGCAAGTACGGCTATTATATACGAATCCTCCCCACAGGCAAGCAAATATCCGGTAGCTTCAGCAGAAATAACGCATTTATCAGGGACCCTGGCAGATCGGGGGCTCTCTGCTGCGATGGCTGACTCAATTTTTGTTTAAAACAAAAATTGAGTCAGGAAACCCCAGGTCTATGGCTTTGAAATTGACGCTGAGGTGGAAGATGATGGCGTGCGCCACGAGGGGAATGCCGCTCTGTGTAAAAAAAAGGAGGATAAGGCGTTTTATGAAGCCGGGTGAGCCGGTTGTCCATTTTCCTGGCGGTAGTTGAGGCGCAGGGAATCGAAGTAGGGGAAGTGGGACTGGAGCCGGCGGGTGAAGTGCTCTGAATCCGGGCGGTTCCGGGAGCCGTAGAGCCAGGCGTGCTCGGCCAGGGCGCAGATGCGGGGTACGAGCATGAACTCGAGCTTTCGCATGTTGGGGATGCATTCACTCCACAGGTTGGCCTGCATGCCAATGACCTGGTTGCCGGGAACTGCGGTGTTGAAGTTGAGCACGTGGGCGCAGTCGATGTTGTCGAATCCGGTGAGCCCGGTGTAGAATGAATCTTCCGGGTTTTTACCGTAGGGAAAATTGAAGTAGAAGGCGTGAATGGGGCAGAGGATGAGCTGGTGGCCGCGGCTGGCGGCAATGCTGGCGTGGTCCATGCCGCGCCATGCCATGACTACGGCATCCTGCGGCAGCTGCGGAGCGCACATGATTTCATCCCATCCGACCATGCGGCGGCCATGTTTACGGAGCACCTGGGCGCAGAAATGGGTGAAGTGGTCCTGAATCTGGCTTTCGCGGGTGTAACCGTGCCGTTTCATGAATTCCTGTGCGGCGGGGCTGTTCTTCCACTGGTCGCGGGGAACCTCATCGCCGCCGATGTGGATGTAGGGCGCGCGGGGGAAAAGTTCGCAGACTTCTGCCAGCACGTCATCGATGAACTGGAAGGTGAAGTCATTGGGCGCCATGACATGAGGGAAAACTCCCCAACCGGTGACGACTTCGGGTGCAAAATCCGGGCAATCCTGGTTGCCGAGCTGGGGGTAAGCTGTGACGGCAGCGCTGGCGTGGCCGGGAATTTCAATTTCGGGAATGACGGTGATGCCGCGGCTGTGGGCATATTCAACTACTTCGCGGATGTCGTTCTGGGTGTAGTAGAATTCAATGGGGTTTCCGTCTTTTTGCTCCTGGTTAATCCAGCAGGCGCTTTCCTTGCGTTTGCTGCCGATTTCGGTGAGGCGGGGATATTTTTTGATTTCGATGCGCCACCCCTGGTCATCGGTGAGGTGCCAGTGCAGGCGGTTGAGCTTGTAGCGCGCCATTAAATCAAGAATGCGCTTGGTATCTGCCACGGAAATGGGATGGCGGCAGGGGTCGAGCATGATGCCGCGGTGCTGTAGCGCCGGGAGGTCGCTCACCTTCATGGTGGGCAGGGCTGGCTGGCCTGCGCTATCCTGGGTGATGGCCTGGGCCAGAGTCTGTGCTGCTGCATGGAAATCGGCATCGGCACTATATACACCAATGGTAATACCCTGTGGGGTGACCTGCAACTCATAGGCTCCCTGGTGGGTGTTTGTGGGGGCTTTGAGAAGCTGGACGGTCAGCTCCCCCTCCATTTCCTCGGGGAGAACGGTGAAGCCTGCAGCCATGAGGGCGCGGATGGCGGCTCTCCCCATTGGACTGTGGCTGGTGGCAATATCAACGCGGATGCCGTCGCGCAGCAGGAATCCAGGGGCGTTTTCTGCCTGTTCCATCTCCCGAGGCTGCGGAATGATGGCAAGTGTTGAGTTGATTGGGGCAGAGGGAGCTGCGCTGAGGGGAAGCACAAAAGACGCGAGCGTCAGCGGAAGGAGACGCAGGAGTGTAGAATAATGCATAAAGGGGACGATGGTGATAGAAGGAGCGGGTTATGCCTCGAATTTATCCATTGATTCAGCCAGGAAACCGTTGGAGATGAGTTGCTTGGCATCAGATTCTGAGATGCCACGCGAAAGAAGGTAGAAGAGCTGCTCTTCATCCATGGGGCCGGAGGCGCTGCCGTGTGAGCAGCGCACCTTGTCTGCCAGAATCTCAAGCCCGGGCAGGGAATTGACCGTTGCATCCTCGCTGAGCAGAAGATTGCGGTTGCTCTGGTAGGCATCGGTGTTGTGCGCACCGGGGGCCACATAGATATTGCCGGCAAAGGTAGCCGTTGCCTCGTCATTGAGTACGTTCTTGTAGAGCAGATTGCTGGTGGCCCCGCCCACGTGGTGAATCTGTTTGGTGTGCTGGTCCAGCACGGCAGAGGCATCCAGCTTGTTGGCCGAGTAGAGCTGGATATCTGCCCCCGGAGTGTAGATTTCGGCCACTGTTTCTTCGCGTGCCCATGCCAGCCCTTCGAAGCTGGTGAGATGCCGCACCTTGCCGCCCATATTCTGGATGTTGTTGATGAGCATGCAGCGGCCACCGCCATCGGTGGCGGCACTGGCTTTCACTTTCAGGTCAGCCCCCTCGGCTACCTGAATGTTGCAGGTGGCAAGGATATGCCCGCATTCCAGGCATCCGTAAAAGATTTCCACCTCGGCCTTGACCCCGGGGGCCACCATGATGAAGGTGGACGGTGCGAGGGTGCAGCGGGTTTCGTAGTTCAGCAGGATGGGCGCCTTGGTGTCCTCTTCGATATAGAGGGCGTAGCCTGTGCCGAAGTGCTGGAGATGCAGGCCGAGCAGCGCATCGGAGCCGATGGTGGGCATCAGCATCTCGGTTTGTCGCAGATCTTCATCCTCCGAGCTGATGGGGACAGCAGAGCCCTGGTCGTTGTGTACCCGGGCTTCACCGCAGGGCTCGATGCGGGCATCCAGATTCTTGGCAAAGTCCCTGGCATACTTGTGCGGGCGGCCGAAGCGCCAGTCCTCGTTCAGACGGTTGGGAAACTCTGCCTGGGCAAAGCGTTCCTCGCTTTCCTTGAGGGCTGCGGCCAGCCTGGCCTCGGCCTCGGCTTTGGCAAAGGCTTCTTCGATGCTCATGCTATCGGGGAAATCCATAGTATTGTGCAGTGCAGGGTGGGGTTAGCCGATGGAATCTTCCATTTCCAGGTCAATCAGGCGGCGGAGTTCTACGGAATATTCCATGGGGAATTCCTTGACGAGGTCGTTGATAAAGCCATTCACGGCCAGGCTCATGGCCTGGGCTCGGGTGAGGCCGCGCTGCTGGAGGTAGAAGAGCATTTCTTCATCAACCTGGGAGACGGAGGCCTCGTGTTGCACGGCGCTGGCATTGCCATTCACTGTGATGGCGGGGTAGGTATCGGTGCGGCTGGCGGGGTTGATGAGCAGGGCGTCGCACTCGGTGTTGTTCTTGCAGCCTTTCATGCCCTTGAGTACCTTTACCTCGCCGCGGTAGCTGGCGCGACCCTCGCCTATGGAAATGGATTTTGCAACGATGTTCGAGGTGGTTTCCGGGGCTGCGTGAATCATGCGCGCACCGGTGTCTTGCAGCTGGCCACTGTGTGCCAGTGAGATGCTGACTACCTCGCCGCGGGCGCGGCGCCCCTGAAGCACCACGGCGGGGTATTTCATGGTGAGCCCGGAGCCCAGGTTGCAGTCAATCCAGCGGATTTCGGCATCCTCCATGGCGAGCCCTCGCTGGATAACGAGGTTGTAGACATTGGTAGACCAGTTCTGCACGGTGACATACTGGATTTTGGCGCCTTTGAGCGCCACCAGTTCCACCACGCCGGAGTGCAGGGTGGCACTGTCGTACTGCGGGGCGGTGCATCCCTCCATGTACATGAGCTCGGCGCCTTCATCGGCAATGATGAGGGTGCGCTCGAACTGCCCCATGCTTTCGGAGTTGATGCGGAAGTAGGCCTGCAGCGGCTGGGTGAGTTTCACGCCCTTGGGTACATAGATGAACGAACCGCCGGAGAAAGCAGCGTGATTCAGGGCCGAGAATTTGTTGTCGCCCACGGGAATGACCTTGCCGAACCAGGGGCGGAAGATATGCTCGTATTCCTTGAGCCCCTCTGTGGAGTTCACGAAGATGACACCCTGCCTGGTGAGCTCCTCGCGCATGTTGGTGTAGGCTGTCTCGGAGTCGTACTGGGCATCAACACCTGCCAGAAAGGCTCGTTCCTGCTCTGGCACGCCCAGTCGCTCGAAGGTTCGTTTCATGTCGTCCGGCACTTCGTCCCAGCTGCGGCTGGGGGTGGCGCCGTGCGAGAGATAGTAGCGGAAGTTCTCGAAATCAACATTCTTGATGCCCTCTGGTGCCCAGTGCGTGGGCATGGGCATTTCGTTGAATTTCCGCAGGGCGTCCTTGCGGAACTGGCGCAGCCAGTCCGGCTCGCCTTTGGCATCGCAGATGTAGTCGATGGTTTCCTCGGTGAGCCCATAGCCGGCATCAAATTTGTGATTCTCCGGCATGGAGAACGCGCCGCGGGTATCCATCTGGAAGGTGGATTCGTCCATTTCAGACCTCCGGTGTTTTCAGGAAATCAAAGCCGCGTTCCTCAATTTGCTCCACGAGCTCGAAGCCGGCGGTGCGCACAATCTGCCCCTTGTAGAGCACGTGTACCACATCCGGGCGAATGTAGTCGAGCAGGCGCTTGTAGTGCGTGATGACCAGGAAGCTGCGGAACGGCGCACGCATGGCATTCACGCCTTCGGAAACGATGCGCAGGGCATCCACATCCAGACCGCTGTCGGTTTCGTCCAGGATAGCGTAGCTGGGGTTGAGCATCATCATCTGCAGAATATCGTTGCGCTTCTTTTCACCGCCGGAGAAGCCCTCGTTCACGGCTCGGGCGGTGAATTTCGGGTCCATGCCCAGCTGCTTCATCTTGCCACGCAGTTCCTTGTAGAAGGACACGGCGTCAATTTCCTCGCCCTTGGGCAGGCGGGCCTGCAGCGCGGCGCGCATGAAGTTGGCATTGCTGACGCCCGGTACCTCCACCGGGTACTGGAAGGCCAGGAAAAGCCCGGCGCGGCTGCGTTCATCCACACTCATGGCAAACAAATCCTGCCCGTCGAGTTCGGCGCTGCCGGCGGTCACTTCGTAGTCCGGGTGGCCGCAGAGTACCTTGGAGAGGGTGGATTTGCCGGAACCATTGGGCCCCATGATGGCGTGTACCTCGCCTTTGGGGATTTCCAGGTTGATGCCGTTGAGAATCGGCGCGCCATCTTTTACGCGCGCATGCAGATTTTTGATGACCAGGCTCATTGCGGCGGGGATTATACAGGAATATTGCCGTGTAGGCAAGCGTCCATGCGTGTCACGCACGTTCCTTCCGGCAAATCAAACACGTCTTCCGGGCGTAAACCATCTTTGAGCTGCACGTCCAGTACGCGATTGCTCGTGTCGTCCAGCAGGTGTACATGCGGCTCCAGATTCGGGCAGAACCGGGAGGGGCCATTATCAAAATTCAGATGGTTGATGATGCCTGCCTCGGCCATGGTTTCCAGACAGTTGTACACCGTGGCCAGTGAAATGCCCGGCATGTGTGCCCTGGTTCGCTCGTAAATCATGGCAGCGGTCGGGTGGTCGCGCGAGGTTAAAATGGTTTCCAGCACGGCTCGACGCTGCTGGGTCATGCGCACACCTGCCTTGCGCACCAGACTGGTGGCCATGCTTCGGGTAGAACTTGTTTTAGTAGTTGCCATATGTTTTGTTGCCTGCATTATATCGAATGATTCCAGATTAGGCAAGAATAATTCTTGATTGCTGACATATTGGCATGTTTTACAATGGGGAATCGAGCTCAATTCTAAAGATGGATGAGAGTTTGCCGGTATCCAGTCTAATAGGGGCTTCCGGCTTGGCAAGCAGGGATTGCGGCTCGATGCTGCGCAGGGTAAAAAGCAGGGCTGGGTTGGTATCTATGAGGCATCCTGCTGCGTAGATGGCGGCTGCGGCGTGGGGGCAGGGTTCTGCCCAATCTGCGCAGCTGCAGTGCATGTGCCAATCTGCCGGGGTGGGCAGCAGGCCGGTTTCCGGGTGGCAGAGTTGCTGGAGTACGGGGGCGCTTATTTTCCCTTCCAGCAGGGAGAGCAGGGAGTCAATGTGGCTTCCACAGGCGGTAGCCAGTTTTTCCAGTTGTTCAGAATCAAGAGGTGCGAGGCTAAGATTGACCTCGTAGATTTCGTCTGCGCTGATGATGGCGCTGATGGTGCGGGGGGAGATGCGGATATCGAGCACGCAGCCATGGCGCAGCAGGGTGCGCCCTGGCGCCAGGCACATGCCGCCGGATTCGCAGTGGGCCAGCTGCTTCATCCAGGCGCTGCCCCAGAAGTTGGCCGCAAGCTTGCGGGTGGTGTTGACGACCGGGTGCAGCTCTTCGCCCTCGGCTTGCAGCCTGGTCAGGCGCTGCTGTGCCAGTTTTTGCAAATCGGCAGCCTTGAGGCGGGGCTGTGAGTCGTCGCACATAGGGTGGGTACAAGAAACCGGGGTTCCCGCAGAGGAACCCCGGTTGCGTGAGAATGGGGTTACTTGGTAACGCTCTTGAAGTATTCAAGCGTGGTCTTGAGGCCTTCCTCAAGGGTGTACTTGGGAGTCCAGCCGGCATTGCGCAGCTTGTCAGCGCAGGAACGGGAATGCTTCACATCACCGGGGCGCTCAGGCAGGTGTACCACCTTGGAGGTAGAACCAGCGGCGTCGATGATGATGTTGGCCAGGTCATTGATGGTAATCTGACCACCGTAGCCCACGTTGTATACGCCGGTAACCTCCGGATGTTCAGCCACGTAAGTGAGGCCACCCACAATGTCCTTCACGTAGATGAAGTCGCGGGTCTGCTCTCCATCACCATAAACAGTGATGTCTTCGCCCTTGATGGCCTTTTCCATGAAAATCGGCACGGCGGCGGCATAGGCGCCCTTGGGATCCTGGCGCGGACCGAATACGTTGAAGAAGCGGCAGCAGCCTGTGTTCACCTGGCCGGTGGTGCGGAACATTTCCATGTAGTACTCGCCATCGAGCTTGGTGATGCCGTAGGGGCTCTTGGGCTCGGGGTACATGGTTTCTACCTTGGGAACGATGGGGTTGTCACCGTAGATGGCGGCAGAGGAGGCAAGTACTACCTTCTTCACACCTGCCTTGCTGGCTTCTTCCAGCACGGTCAGCAGACCGTTCACGTTCAGGTCAACCGTTTCGCGGGGCTTCTGCATGGATTCCGGTACGGAAACCATGGCAGCCATGTGGAAGATGTAATCCACGCCCTCTACGGCCTTGGCTACCAGCTCGCGGTCGGTGATAGAGCCTTCGATGAAGGTCACCTTGAGACCGTCGAGGTTTTTCTTGTAGCCGGTGCGCAGGTTGTCCAGCACGCGGATTTCTTCTGCGATATCCTGATAATGCTCAGCAATGTGAGACCCGATGAATCCGGCGCCGCCGGTAATGAGTACTTTCATGGTTTATAGATATGGTGGGTTTGTGAGTATTCTACCAGCTAAAGAGAAAAAATCAAGAAGTAGTTGCGGGGAAATAGTGGAAAAGTATGTTGTTTCATGGAAAGTCTCTGAGATGGCAGGTGGTAGACTATTCAGATTTTGGCAAGGAAATTTCTCAGGGGGGGAGTTTTTGCTGATAGCAGTCCTTTGGAAATAAGTCAGTCATGACTGATGGTGCTTGCCACGGTTGGTTTTGGGATTTTTTTTGCCTTGCGGTGGGACCGTGAATTTGGTATACTAACGTGAAATATAGATACCTGTATTTTCGTATTTATGAATACCATGAAAGCAAAATATCTGCTGCCATTGCTGGCATTGAGTGTGGCTGCTGCCCAGGCTGGCGAACGTGAATCTTTTGATTTTGGTTGGAAGTTCAAGTACTGCGGCTCGGGGTCTCCGGCTGAGGCAGGCGTGCCTGTCAGTGCTGATTCTTTCCAGGGAACCCACCCCGCCGCCCATGCTGTGGATGGTAATCTGATGACCCGCTGGTGTGCCAAAAATAGTGCTGAAGGACATTATCTTGAGATCCGTCCCGGCGTAGACAGGGCTGCGAAGATGGCTGTCGTGTACTGGGAACAGCGTAATAACATGCTGCTGGAGGTTAAGGTGGACTATGGTGATTCCATGGAGACCCGCAGTATCCGGGTGGGGCATCAGGCTGCGACTTTCATCAGGTTAAAAGAGAAGCCTGTACGTTCAATGAAGCTTACTGTGAAGGGGACTTCCCCCAGCTGCTGGGCGAGCATTCGTGAAGTCATGTTCACCGGGGCAGATGGCGAGCCCTTGCAGGTGAAACGTGGTCTGCCTGCTGAATCCCACGCGGCAGTAGGTGCCGATGAAACGGGCTACAAGAGCGTGCAGCTGCCGCACGACTGGGCTATTGAAAGCCCCTTCCTGATGGAAGAACCCAACGAAACCGGCAAGCTGCCGTGGAACGGTTGGGGCTGGTATCGCAAGACCTTTGCTGTGCCCGCGGATTTCAGCAAGGAAAAAGACCGCTATTATCTTGATTTCGATGGCGTGATGTCCAATCCTCAGGTATATGTCAATGGTAAGCTTGCTGGGAACTGGGCATACGGTTATAATTCTTTCCGCGTCGATATCACTCCCTATCTGGAGGCTGGTAAGGATAACCTTGTAGCGGTCATGGCGAGCAATCTGCCGCTTTCCACCCGCTGGTATCCGGGGGCGGGTATTTATCGCCATGTGTGGTTGGAAAAGACGGGTCCTGTGCACCTTGACCAGTGGCCCACCTATATCACCACTCCCGAAATCACGAAGGAATATGCTTTGGTGAAGGTGCAGACGACGGTGACCAACACCAGCCATGAGGAGGCTGAGGTTACCGTGCTTCAGAAGGTAAACGGCTCTCAGGCCATGCCCACCACTATTACTCTGGAACCCGGCACCAGCGGCACGGTTGAGCAGGAACTTCGTCTGCCCAGCCCGCTGCTTTGGAGCTGTGAATCCCCGAACATGTATACCCTGCAAACCACGGTTCTACATGGCGACAAGGTGGCAGACACCAAGGAAAGCAAATTCGGCGTGCGCAGCATTGAGTGGAAGAAGGAAGGCTTCTTCCTGAACGGAGAAAAGGTGCGTCTTAAGGGCGTGTGCGAGCACCATGACCTCGGGGCTCTCGGTTCTGCGTTCCATGCTCGTGGGTACGAACGTAAGATTGAGATTCTGAAGGAGATGGGCTGTAATTCCATTCGCATGACGCATAACCCGCCCGCACCGGAGGTACTGGATCTTTGCGACAAGCACGGTATTCTTGTGATTGACGAGTTGTTTGACATCTGGCGTCAGCAGAAGTATGACAAGGCGAACGGCTACCACCTCTACTGGCCTGAGTGGTGGCAGAAGGATGTACACAATTTCATGAAGCGCGACCGCAACCACCCCAGCATTATTGCCTGGAGCGGTGGTAACGAAATCCCGGAACAGGGAAACAGCGATATCAAGGCTCACCGCAGCAACCTGAAGCTTGCTACCAATCTGCGCGATGAAGTGCGCAAGTACGACACCACGCGTCCCTATACCGTGGGTTGCAATAATCTGAATGCATACAAGAATGGCTTCTCTGAGACTATGGATGTCTATGGCTTCAACTACAAGCCGCATCTCTACCGTGATTTCCGTAAGAAGCATCCTGATATGCCCTACATTGGTTCGGAAACCTGCAGCTGCGTATCCACGCGCGATACCTATTTCTTCCCGATGAAGTGGGACGTGGTGAGCGGTGCCCGCGCGTTCCAGGTGAGCAGCTACGCTCTTTCCTCCACCGGCTGGGGCTCCTGCCCGGATATCGAGATGCACGCCCACACCAAGGCCCCCGACCTGGCCGGTGAGTATGTGTGGACCGGTTTCGACTATATCGGCGAGCCGACTCCCTATAACCAGGATGCCTCCAATATCGGCAACTACATCGGCGCCAGTGAGGCTGAGAAAAAGGCCGCCATGGAGCAGCTGAAGGCTATGGGCAATAAGGCACCGAGCCGCAGCTCCTACTTCGGCCTGATTGACCTGGCCGGTTTCCCGAAGGATATCTACTACCTCTACCAGAGCCAGTGGAATCCGGAGAAGAAGATGGCCCACATCCTGCCGCATTGGAACTGGGCTGGTCGTGAGGGTCAGAAGACCCCGGTGATGGTGTTCACCAGCGGCGATGAGGCTGAGCTCTTTGTGAACGGTAAGAGCCAGGGCGTACGCCGCCGTGGTGAGGGCCCCACCTTTACCCAGAAAGATAAGAGCCTGGTGGTGAGCAAGAATCAGTACCGCTTCACCTGGGAAGATGTGGTCTACGAACCCGGTACCGTGGAAGTCGTGGTGAAGAAGAACGGGCAGCCCTGGGCTACCGCTAAGCGCGTGACCACCGGTGAATCCGCCGCTGTGGCTGCCAAGGTGGACCGTAGCACTATTCTGGGTGATGCCCGCGATATCGCCCATGTGGAACTGGCTCTCACCGATGCTCAGGGCAATGTGGTGCCCACCGACAGCCGCAAGGTGAGCTTCAGCATTGAAGGCCCCGCCGTGCTGGCTGGCTTCTGCAATGGTAACCCTATTGACCACACCAGCCTGCAGGATCCGGATCAGCGGTTCTTCAACGGTCGCATTCTGGCCGTGGTGCGTGGTAAGCGTGGTGAAAGTGGCACCGCCACTGTTACCGTGAAGGCCGAAGGACTGCCGGAAATCAAGGTGCCGGTGCAGGTAACTGCCCCTTCTCCTGAGCAGTTGAAGAAGTAAGCTGTCCGGCGATATTGTTTTCAGCCCCGCTTATCCCGGTTTTTCGGGGAGCGGGGCTCATTGTATCTCTGCCTTGGCGAGTATGAGGAAAACGCCTGTTGTTTCTGGTATCAATGGGGGGAGGTTTGGAATGAACCGAGGACCCTCCCCCATAAGGTGGCGTGTAAACCTTCCACGGTTCGTCAAAGAATCCTGCCGCTGACTCACTCTGAACTTTACAGGGTAGAGGAAACGTGCTACTTTGCTGCTTTCCCGGATTTTTTTTACGTTATGAACAATCTTCTTTCTATCGAAGAACTGAGCGGTGACCAGATTTGTGAACTGCTTGCCCTGGGGCACAAGCTCAAGGCCGAGCGCGGTTGCCACACAGAACAGCCTTTGGCCGGGCAGACCTGGGCTCTGATTTTCTCCAAGTCCTCCACCCGCACCCGCGTTTCGTTCGAGGTGGGAATCTCTGAGCTGGGCGGTCGCCCCATGTTCCTTTCCACTCGCGATATTCAGCTGGGGCGCGGCGAGCCTATCAAGGATACGGCTCGTGTGCTGGGACGCATGATTCACGGTGCCATCATCCGTACCTATGACCAGCAGGATGTCGTGGACTTTGCCGATTACTCCAAGCTGCCCACCATCAATGCGCTTACGGATTTAGAGCATCCCTGCCAGATTCTGGCAGATCTGCTTACCATCGAGGAGCAGTATGGTGTGGGTTCCTGGAAGGATATGAAGATTGCCTTCCTGGGCGATGTGGACAACAACATGGGTCGCTCCTGGATGTGGGCCGCCAAGCGCCTTGGTTTTACGCTGATGCTGGCCGGGCCGGAGCAGGCGCTCCCTAAGGCTGAAACGCTTGCAGCGCTTGATTGCCCGAATATTATCTGCACCACAGATGCCGCCGAGGCCGTGCGTGATTGCATGGTGATTAACACTGACACCTGGATTTCCATGGGCCAGGAGGCAGAGAAGGGTACCAAGGAAAAGGCTTTCTTCCCCTACCAGGTGAACGATGAATTGCTGAAGCTGGCCGCCCCCGGCCACATCGTGCTGCACTGCCTGCCGGCCTACCGTGGCTATGAAATCACGGATGAGGTGCTGGAGGCCAATGCCCCTGTCATCTTCCGCGAGGCTGAGAACCGTCTGCACGCCCAGAAGGCTGTGCTTTACACGCTGGCCAAAAGCCGTTGCAAGTAATGGATTACGAATCGCGCATAGAGGAACTTCTCGATGATATGTCCGTCTTTGAGGACTGGACAGAGAAGTACGAATTCATCATCTCACAGGGGCGGCGCCTCCCGGCCATGCCCGAGAAGTATCGCAAGAACTGCAACCTCATCAAGGGGTGCCAGAGCCGTGTGTGGGTTGGCACAGAAATGGAGGATGGCAAACTCATCATCCATGCCGATAGCGATTCTCTTATCACCAAGGGGCTTATCGCGCTCTTTATCCGTCTTCTTTCAGGGTTGACCCCGGCTGCCATTCTGGAGGCCGATTTGGGCAAGCTGGACGACTGCGGGCTGAAGGAGCATCTGGCTTCCACTCGCGCCAATGCGCTCACATCTATGGCTTCCACTATTCGCAGGGCTGCCGATGTGGCGTCCAAAACCTTCCTGCTGTGAAAAATACTCTGCAGAAAATCATTGAGCAACGCCTGGCCAAGCTGCCGCCGGAGACGGATGCTTTCCGTGTGTCCGACGGGGCGCCCTGGCCAGGGGTGTTCATTGATGCTTTTGCAGACCGCTTGCTGGTTTCGCTGCGTGATACGGCGCTTCCCCCGGCGCTCAAGGATATGCTCAGGGCAACCGGGCGTCCGGTGTATGTAAAGCGCCTGGATAAAGATGTGAAAGAACCGCCGCAGTTCCTTTGCGGCCCGGAGTTATCGCTCCGATTTGTAATTCAGGAAAACGGAGTGCGCTACCTCATGGATATGGGGGCAGGGTACTCCCAGGGAATTTTCCTGGACCAGCGCGATAATCGCGCCGAGCTTCGCTCCATGTGCCGCCCTGGTATGAAGGTGCTCAATACCTTTGCCTACACGGGGGCTTTTTCCGTGTGTGCGGCACTGGCCGGTGCCCAGACTACTACTCTTGACCTGGCTCAGCCCTGTCTCAGCTGGTGCCGGGAGAATATGGCGCTCAATGATATTGACCCCGATGACCATTTCTTCTGCAAGGGGGATGCTCTGCATTGGATGGATCGCTTTGCCCGCCAGGGACGAAAGTTCGATATCATCGTGCTTGATCCTCCCACCTTCTCACGCGATGAAAAGGGTCGTGTCTGGCGTGTGGAAAAGGATTATGACCACCTGGTGTGCCTGGCGGCTGCTATTCTGGCACCCGGTGGGCGTATTCTCTGCTCCACCAATTGCCGCAAATTGACGCCGTCGGCTTTTCGTCGCATGGTGTCGGCTGGAATTCCCTCTGCAAGGCTCATTTCGGTGCCTATGCCCTTCGATTTTGACGGCGAGGACTACCTGAAGTGTATCTGGGCGCAGATTTAATTTCTTTTTTCTACCCGCTATATTTTGGGGTGTGACCTGCTGCCTTGCACTATATACAGCCTTTTTTAAGAATGGACTTCTGGTGTGTGGAATCCCCTTGTTTCAACGCATTGCGTCGGTGCTTAACTTTTCTTAAATGAGAAGCATTCTAAAAAAGCCAAATTTACTCAACTATACAATATGTGGTATATGTGAGCTTTTCTTTATTCTATATTTTGTATAAAGAAAAGTGCGACCGTATACAACTTTTTTCTTGCAAAGTGGGGTAGTGGATGATAGAGTTGACCCCGTGCACCGCGCAGGGACCCGCCTGCCGGAACGCCCCGGTAAACGGGCTCCAGAAACTCTCTACAACCTCTACGCAATATGCCTGAAATCATCAAACGAAACGGTAAGCGTGAACGCTTCGAGGCCTACAAGGTACAGCAGGCCATCGAGAAGGCCTTTCACGCCTCTCAGGAGGAGTATAATCCTCTTGTATACGCCAATGTGCTGGATAAGCTGAAGCACGAAGAATATCTGCCTGTGGAAATGGTGCAGGACCGCATCGAAAAGGAATTGATGCGCGCCGGCGCCTACGACACAGCTCGCAATTTCATCAAATACCGTTTCCTGCACAAGCTGCAGCGCGAGCAGATTGCAGGCCTTTACAAAGGCAATACCTGGGTTGATTGTAAGCAGACCATCGAGGAATATGTGGGCAATACGGACTGGCGTATCAAGGCCAACTCCAACACCACGTACTCCAACGCCGGCTTGGTGAACAACACTGCCGGCAAGGTGATTGCCAACTACTGGCTCGACCAGGTATATACCCCGGAGGAAGGTGCCGCGCACCGCAATGGCGACTACCACATTCATGACCTCGACTGCCTCACTGGCTACTGCGCCGGTTGGAGTCTGCGCGCTTTGCTTAATGAGGGTTTCAACGGTGTGCGCAGCCGCGTGAACAGCCGTCCTCCCAAGCACTTCCGCGAGGCTCTGGGGCAGATGGCTAATTTCCTGGGCATTCTGCAGAGCGAATGGGCCGGTGCACAGGCTTTCAGCTCCTTTGATACCTATCTTTCCCCGTATCTTTTCAAGGACCAGCTGCCCTACAAGGCCGTGAAGAAGGCTCTGCGTGGCTTTGTGTACAATCTGAACGTGCCCAGCCGCTGGGGGCAGAGTCCGTTCACCAACGTGACTATCGACTGGACGGTACCCCGCGACCTGCGCGAGCAGACCCCCATGTCCGGCAACCAGCATATCTTCGAAGGCCTGGAGGACGAAAACCTGCTTGCCATTGCCAGAGAACGTGGTGTGGAAAGCCTTACGGACCTGACCTACAAGCACTTCCAGAACGAAATGAAGATTATTCAGCGTGCGTTCTACGAAGTGCTTACCGAAGGCGACAGTACCGGCCAGCCCTTCACCTTCCCGATTCCCACGGTGAACATCACTGAGGATTTCGATTGGGAGGGCGAGAACGTGCCGTTGCTTTTCGAGAACGCTGCCAAGATTGGTTCCTCTTACTTCCAGAACTTCGTGGGTTCCCAGTACAAGTACGATGAGAACGGCAACAAGGTTATTGACGAGGAAGCCTACAAGCCGGATGCCGTGCGATCCATGTGTTGCCGTCTGCAGCTTGACCTGCGCGAATTGCTTAAGCGCGGTGGTGGTCTCTTCGGTTCTGCTGAAATGACCGGTTCCATCGGCGTGGTGACAATCAACCTGGCTCGTCTCGGCTACCTGTACAAGGGCAACAAGAACCTGCTGTACAGTAAGCTCGGCGAGCTCATGGACCTGGCCAAGGACACCCTGGAGAAGAAGCGCGTGTTCATCAACACTCTCTACGAGCGCGGCCTGTATCCCTACACCAAGCGTTACCTGCCGCACCTGCGCAACCACTTCTCCACCATCGGTCTGAACGGCATGAACGAAATGCTGCGCAACTTCTCTAACGACACGATGAACACGGCAGAGCCGCAGGGCATCGCCTTTGCTGAAGAGGTGCTGCACTTCATGCGCGAACGCATTCGCGGCTATCAGGAATCCACCGGTAACCTCTACAACCTGGAGGCCACCCCCGCCGAAGGTACGACCCACCGCTTCGCTCGCGAAGATCAGAAGCGCTTCCCGGACATCATCCAGAGCGGTACCCCCGGCCACCGTTACTATACCAACAGCTCCCAGCTGCCTGCCGGCTACACGCATGACCTGTTCAAGGCTCTGCAGATGCAGGACAAGCTGCAGTGCTGCTACACTGGTGGTACGGTGTTCCACATGTACATGAACGAGGCTATTTCCTCCCCTGAAGCCTGCCGCGATATCGTACGCAAGGTGCTCACCAACTTCAAGATGCCCTACATCACGGTGACTCCGCTCTTCTCCGTGTGTGAGAAGCATGGTTACCTCCGCGGACGCCACGACTTCTGTCCGCTTTGCGACCAGGAGCTTATCGACCGCGCCCGCACCGAGGAACAGCCTGAGCTGCCGCTCTTCTGATAAGGATATATTTAACCCCAAACCAATAGAAACAACACGAACATGAGCAACCCGGAAGTAAAACCCGTATATAAAACTGACGAGCAGATCCTCGCCGAGCATGCCGAGGAGCGCACCAAGTGCACCGTGTATACCCGCGTGATGGGCTACCACCGCCCGGTGGAAACCTTCAACGCCGGTAAGCAGGGTGAGTTCGAGGAACGCGCCCACTTCGAAGAGCCCTGCGGCTGTGGCTGCGACGCCATCCTCAAGTAATTCGCGTTGCGAACCATAGGTTATGCGTCACCCCGCAGATATCACCCCGCTTACCTTTCTGGATTACCCGAAAAAAGCGGCCTGTATCTTCTGGTACACCGGGTGTAATCTGCGCTGTCCGTACTGCTACAACCCGGAACTTGTTCTGAGTCATGGTGGTGGGCAGGATGAGATGGCTTTCCTCCGGGAGCGCGCCGGCTTTTTAGATGCCGTTGTGCTCTCCGGGGGAGAGTCCACCCTCAACCCCGATATTGCTGAAGTCTGCCGCGAAATCAAGAAACTGGGCTACCTGATCAAGGTAGATACCAACGGCAGCAACCCGCAGGTAATCCGTGGCCTGCTGGAAGAAAAACTCATTGACTACGTGGCTCTTGATAACAAGATGCCCTCCAACCGCAGTTGGAGACTTCCTGGCGGCAAACTCCTGTTTGATCGCTACCAGGAAACACTTAAAACCCTTCTTCTCTACGGTGTGCAGCACGAGGTGCGCACCACCGTGCATCCCGACTTGCTGGATGAGGCCGATATTCTTCGCATGATTCGCGATACCCACGCCCTCGGCTACACCGGCAACTATTATCTCCAGTTCTTCTTTGAGCCGGACAAGGGAAAGACTCTTGGCAACCTGGAGCCCCCGAAGCGACGCTACGACCGCCGCCTGCTGGACGACATGAGCCCGCTCAAGATTGGCTACCGCAATTTCCCGGAAGACAGGTACAGGTGAGCTGGATTTTTTAATTTCGGATGTATTGAATTCCCTACGCCTGCGGCGCAGCTGAATTCCAATTTGACGTTAAACTTTCTTGTTGGCCTGATTCGTCTTTTCTTGACAGTGAAAGCCGGCGGGAGTATGCTGAAAGTGTTATGAATAAACTTCCTTTTCTTCTTATTGTCTTTGCTGCTAACGTGTTCTGCGTCTCAGCGGCCGATAATGATGTCCTTGAATGCAAGTTGCAGTCATTGACCCGTAATTATGCTGCTAAGCCAGTGGAGCCCAATGTGCCGCGCTGGGCGCGTAAATATGCAGATGCGCCTTTGACTGTGGAGCTGAAACTTGCGGTCCCATCTGAACAAAAAGTTATTCAGGAAATTAGCGCCGGAAACATAGCCATTACCGATGCGAAAGGAAACACCCTCGAGTGGTCTCTTTCCGAAAAAGAGCCTATCTGTGGAGTAGCAAAAGGGGTGACTGTTTTCAAAATTCATACCGTGCCACAGGGCGACTGGGTGGAAATCAAGGGTGATTTAAAGGCTCAGATCTCTGGTGATATCATTACTCATCCCGCCCAGTCCGTCAAAATGGGGGAAAAGGGAAAATTGAATATCCCGGGGCTCGATATCACGGTCGAATGGGATAAGGACGATGAACTGGAGCTTTCCACGTCAGGTAAGCAAAGCCGCGCCATTGCCGATTGCTCGTTCAAGACTCCGTCCGGGGCAGAAGCGGAAATCCTTCATTCCTCAACCATGAGTGGCATGAATGAAGTAAGCCTGGGATACGGATTTGAGGATGGGATAAAAGAGGTTTCCGTGATTATGAAAACGTACGGCGAGCCGAAGACCGTAACAGTCCCGGTTCACAAGCGAATCGGGTTCAGCGGTGAATTGAAAGCAGAATAAAGTGTCTGCTCCTGATAGCAATATCGTACTCCTGCAGGTGCTTGAAGGCATCTGCGTGGGGGTGTCCGATGGTGATTCCCTGACTCTGGAATTGCCGGACGGTGAGCGCGTGCGGATTCGGCTCTACGGTATTGACGCCCCGGAAAAAGACCAGGATTTTGCCCTGCCTGCCCGGAAGAAGCTGACTCGCCTGGTGTATGATAAACCAATCCGCGTGGAGGTGCAGGATATTGATAAATATGGTCGCTACGTGGGCAAGGTCTATGCCGGAGCCCGATACGTTAACCGCTTTATGCTCAAGGAAGGGCTTGCATGGCACTACCGCCATTATGCTGCTGACGATGAGTTGCTGGCAGCAGCAGAGGCTCGCGCTCGTGCTGCGGGCAGGGGCATCTGGGCTTCCGAATCACCTTGTCGCCCACGTAATTTCCGCAGCGGAAATAGAAAGGAAGAAGAATGAGATTCGTTTCCCCGGTTATACTACTGGTTCTGAGCTCACTGGTAATGAGTTCCTGCTCGTTCCACACCGCTGAACGCATGGCAGATTATGGTCGAGAGTACGATTGTGTTGTACTCAGAAAGGATTCCCCCAGCTGGGTGGGGTATCGCACCCGCCCTGCAGCAGTGGTGTGTCAGAATGGGAAAAAACTTCCTGGATTCAGAGCGAAGACGGTTTATTTTCAGGGGGAGCGCAGCATGTATACGCGTCGGGGTGCAAGGATGATACGCCCTATGATGCTCGAACGCGAACATGGGGCTAGTTTCACCCACGTTTCCGATGCCCCTGTCACCAAAGCCTATATTCATGGCGATGGACTTTGGCTAGGCTCCGGTGGCAGACAAGTCGCCTTATGGTGCTCGCCCCTGGAGAGTTTGCCGGAGGGTGTGGAAGCGTTGCCTGCGCTGGCTCGCGAAAAACTGGAACATGCCGGGCTGGATGAAGCTGTTCTTTCCACCCGTGATACAAGTCTGACCCCGCATGCCATCTGGGCCTATCCTCTGGCGGGTGTTTGTGCCATCGCGATAGATGTGCCGCTTTCGCTGATTTGTATCCTGCCGGTTGCCATCAGTCTGCCGTTCTGCGAGCTCTGCATCAGTGTCAGAGATGGTGTGTGTGATGTTGCCGCTCAGGTAGCGCCCCAGCAGCAGGAACCCGTTGTTGTGGAGGGGAAGTAGAATCTACTTATCGGCAGCATCCACTTTTTTCTTGAATCGCAGGCGTGCCGGGTGATTCTGGAAGCGGGAATAGGCATCGCCAGGCAATTCAATCCAGATGCTTCGGTATTGGGATTGAGCCTCGCCCCAGGCTGCTTTCAGGAAGTTCAATTCCTGGTTGTCTTTCTTGCGGGTGAAATCGAAGCTGATGCTCAAGAGCTCTTCCCCCTTGGCATCCATGAGGCTCAGCTTGTCAATTTGCAAATCATCCCAGGGAATCATTATAACCGGTTCCTGGGGACAGAAGACGGTCTGCCAGCGCCCCTCTTCCTCATTCCACATGGCAGATGCCAGTTTTTCCGGTTTCATATCCTCGCGCCTGGGGGCAGGTTCTGCCTGTGCCAGGGAAAGCATCTCCATGACCTCCCCGAATTCCTTTTTGGAAAGCGGACAGGGGGAAATCGGGTCGAGCTCGGCCCCCGTGCAGCAGCAATCGCCGCGCTCGCGAACCCACGCAGCTTTCAGCGCTTTCCCCAGTTGTTTCTTGAACCCTCCGAAATCTTCGTTGTGCTCCTTTACTGCTTCAGTATGCAGTTTCTCCAGATGCGTTTCATTAAACAGCTCCACCTCCTGCATTACCCGGTCGTGCTGCTGTTGCTGCTGGTAGGTGCAGCTGCTCAATGCCAGCATCAGAAGAATAGAAAAGTATCTCATGGTAAATGTCTGGGGACTTTCTGAGTTATTCTGCCGGAAATTGATTAAATTGTCAAGTGTGTTATTGACATTAAGTTGGAGTGAGTTACAATATCGCTATGAAGATTCCCCCATTTTGGATTACTGAGAAAAGGCGCGGGTGTGATGGCAGTATGTGGAAATTGCGTGGTATTTCTTATCGCTCCATGGAGGAGGCGCGCGAGCGTTTGGCGGAGCGTGCGCGTTTACGCGAGAAGTTTGCCCGGCGGCGAAGCGTAAGTGAGGCAGAGGTGGCTGAGCACCGCGCCCGTTTGCGGGCGCTGGATGAGCTGCAGAATGAGGATTACAGTGTGCTCTTGCTGGAGCCTGTTCTGGAGCAGGTGGATGAAGCCAACATCATTACCCGTAACCGCTATGGGGTAAAGGTACTCAATAGCACCTC
The DNA here is from genome assembly GCA_045577775.1 of Akkermansia sp. Lineage (GTDB taxonomy): Bacteria > Verrucomicrobiota > Verrucomicrobiia > Verrucomicrobiales > Akkermansiaceae > Akkermansia. Next base: position 50,430 of record JAZNIZ010000090.1, read on the forward strand.
CCTTTGCTTTGTGGATGTGGATACGTTTCCCCTTTCGCTGGGGGATATGCTGCGCGGTTTCCTTGGTCGGAAAGTGACGCCGGAGGAGAAGCTGCTGCAGCGGTTGCAAGAGCTTTGTGAGGGGGATGCCAGTCTCGGTGTCCGCCTGTACCGGACCCACAATGGCTGGCGCGTGGTGCTGGCTGGTGAGGGAATTGCACCGGATTCTCCCCGCATGCACGAATTGTTCAAGGCGTTGCATGCGGACGCGTTGTATGAATCGCTCTGCTGCCGGCAGCAGTGCTGGCGCGCCCGCCTTACGCCCAAGCCATACCGCGTGGGCATTACCCGATTCCCCAGACCAATGGATTCGGAATCCTCCAATTCCGCCGAAGCTCAGACATGGTTGCAGCAGTATGAAGCCCTTTGTGAGGGGAAGGCTGTCTGCCGCCTGGTGGATTGCCTGGGCCGGAATATCCAATCACCCATGGTTAGATTGCATGACCAGATGACTCAGGCTACCTCGCCGGATGTCCCATTGGCATGAGATAAATACAGATTTGTGCCAATATCGGGGTGAAATTGTATCGGTGCAAGGAGATGGTACTTAGCATGACACAAGAAGAAAGTGCGTAAGCTGATATAATTGTACAGGTTGATAACAAAGAATTGACAGCCGGGCAAAGTATTGTTAGAATACGCGCCCCCATGGCAAGTGAAATAGATAAAGCAGAAGAAAAAATTGTAGAGGAACTTCAGCGCCTCATTGTTGACGTCCTCGAATTGGAAGATTTGACACCCGGAGATATCTCTCCAGATAAACCGTTGTTTACAGAGGATGGAGTGGGCCTGGATTCTATTGATGCCATGGAATTAGGCGTGGCACTGAAACGCCGTTATAAGGTTACTCTGAATCAGGAAACTGAAGATGTAGACAAGCATTTTGCAACAGTTGCATCGCTGGCTCGTTTTGTAATTGCAAACAAACAGAACTAAAAGTATGACCCGGGATGAAATAGATAATTACGTGAGAGAAGTGTTGGAGCAGGAATTTGACTGCGATCTGGACTTGCTCAACGATGATACGAACTTGTTTGAGACTTTCGATTTGGACAGTATCGATGCTGTCGATTTGGTCGTTCGAGTGCAGAAGGAGTTTAATATCAGCCTGCAACCTGAGGACTTCAAAAGCGTGAAGAATTACGGTGATTTGGTGGATGTAATCTCCCGAATTGCAGGCGTGGCGTAATGGTGCGCTTTCTGAAAGCCCTGAGCGCGGTTTGTGCGGTTTTATATCCCTTGCTTATATTATGGGCGCTGAGTTCCTTTCGGGAGCATGTGCGCTCCATTTGCCTGGTCGCATTGCCTCTTATTGCGATTGTGTGTCTGGTAAAGTGGGGGAAATCCCGGAAGCCGGGTGATATTGTGCTTCCTGCCATTGCGATGCTATTGTTTGGCGCTGTTGCGCTGACTGATTCGCCTCAGTTTTTCAAGCTGTACCCGATACTTGTGTCAGGTCTGATGTTGATGCAGTTTGGTGGCTCCCTCTTGAGTCCCCCCTGTGTGGTAGAACGGTTCGCCTTGCTGGGAAATAAAGGGAAACCATTAGATGAAGCTACAATTGCATATTGTCGCAAGGTGACAATAGTGTGGGTTGCCTTTTTTTGCGTCAACATCATGATTTCTGCAGCAACTGCATTCCTGGGCAGCTGGGAAGTGTGGGCATGGTATAATGGCTGCATATCGTATGTGCTCATAGGTGTCATTATGGCTTGCGAGTGGTGTACTCGTCGCATAGTTCAACAACGTAATCGCGGATAATATGATTTTGCCATCTCAACTCTTGCGTGCTGACCTGGACCCTGAAACTCCGGTTTTCCGCCGCTATGGCAATTTGGTGACACTGGGAGAATTCCGGGACTCGGTAAGCCGTTTGGTGAGAGCCTTGCTGGATAGTGGCGCCTCTCGTGCCGTTCTGTACAGTGAGGACAATTATGATTTTGCAGTGGGGGTGTTTGCATGTATGCATGCAGGTTTGCATACGGTTTTGCCGGGGAATTGGTGTGACAACACCCGAAAGCTGCTGACCGGAGAAGACACCGTTTTTGTATGTGAGTTGACGCCCTCGCAGATGGGAGATGCCGCGCTGCCTGTTGTGGAAAGAGAAACAACGGTAGAATTTTTTACCTCCGGTAGCACAGGCGAACCTAAGAGGATAGTGCGCACATATGCCTGTCTTGAGGCCGAGTTGGAACTCCTGAAGGAGGCTTTTCCAGAGAACGAACCTGTTTCGGATGTGTTCTCGACCGTATGCTTTCACCATGCTTATGGCATAATTTTCGGCCTTCTTTTGCCGATGAGCCGTCGGTGGATTACTGATGTAACTCCCTTTGGCGGGGTGGAGCATTGGCACGCGCGCATTTTGAATTATACAACACCAGGAAGGATAGCCAGCCTGGTGACAACGCCTGCCTTTCTTCGCATATGGGCAGAGAACGTGGATTTGTGCCCATTGTCACAGAAAATACGAGTATTATCGGCAGGTGCTCCCTTGCCTGTGGAATCGGCGCAGATTGTGGCTTCGGCATATAATGCGAAAATTTTTGAGATATACGGTAGTTCTGAGACGGGGGTGATGGCGTATCGATGCCCGCTGGAACAAGAAGTGTGGAAGCCTTTTGAGGGAGTTACTTTTAAATTGTTGCCAGGGCAGGGGATGCAGGTGACTTCTTCTGCCGTTGGAAAAGGGGCTGTTGCAGAATTGGGTGATTTTGCAGAAATGCAACCAGATGGCCGTTTCCTTCTTCAACCTCGGTTGGACCGCATTGTCAAGCTGGCGGATAAACGAATTTCTTTACCGGAGGTAGAGCAGTGTCTTGAGCGAAGTGACCTGGTTCAGCAGGCCTGTGCGCTTGTTTTACCTGTAAAGGGTGTTGGCAGATTAGCCATAGCAGCTGTTCCTTCGGCTAAGGGCGAACTGGTATTGAGAGAACAGGGATTTGCCGGTTATAAGAAGCTTTTACGAGAAATCCTTGCGAAACAGGTAGAGCCTGCTATGCTGCCCCGTAGGTGGCGCTTTGTGGGTAATTTCCCATGTAATTCTCAGGGTAAAATAGATATAAAGGCAGTTCAGTCGTTGTTTGCATCTCGACTTCAGCTCCCTATAATGTTTCCGATGTCTATATCGCCTGATTTCTTGAAATTCAGGGTGTTATATGTGCGCGATGCCGTGTTCTTCAATGGACATTTCCCCGGATACCCAATTGTACCGGGCGTCATTATCCTGCAGACACTGTGCGCTGCGATAGAGAAATACTGGAATCTTCGGGTTTGCGGAATCAAACGCCTTAAATTCAGTGCCGAAGCGAGGCCTGGGGACTACCAGGAGATTGAGATTGCTTTAAAGCATAAAATCGCAATGGTTGACATTGTTCTGGCTGACACGCAGCAAAAGTCAGGGCAAGGACGGTTGTCGCTGGCTTGATTTTCCGTTCGGAAAGATTTTCTCAATCCAACCCAAGGAGTGCAGCTACCGTATTGCTGAGACGGACTGCTTCCTTGTGGGCACTGGGGTTTTCCTGGGCGTAGATGGGGGAATGCAGGGTGAGGGTGAAATGCGGACACCGTTCGCCAACGTACCACCATGGGTATTCCTTTGTCAGGAACGGAGGATTGGCGTCTATATGTATTGGAACAAGCGGTGCATGGCTGTGAATTGCGAGATGAAATGCACCGCGGTGCAATTTGCTCTTTTTCCCAGGAGTGGTTCTGGTACCTTCTGGAAAAATAATGATATTGAACCCCTTGCTCATGGCAATGGCTGCCTGTTGGAGCATCTGTGGTGTGTTCCCATCGTTAATGATACAGAGATGCTTTAAGATAGGTCTCAGAAATGGCCAGCGCAAGAGCGCTGGTTTCACGATAAGCATGCACTTCGGGATAATCGAGGTGAGAATGACTACATCGATGAGTGATGGATGATTCGCTACAATAATGGACCTTCTGATCTGCTCCATCTGAGCCTTTTTGCGGACTGTAAGCTTAAGATTATAAGTGATGCGAAGTACAAAACACATCAGCTTCCAGGAATATTGCAGCACCCTGCTGCCAATGTGGGCCTTTTTCTTTCGGCAAAAGGGGGATATGACAAGCAGAATCAGGGATACGCAACTTCCTCCCATCCCAAAAAAGACGTAGTCAAAAACGGCAAGGGCACTGCGAATGCGCGTGGACCATGACATGGGAGGAATTTCCTTTTTCATATAGTTGAAAGTTCTTTTATGGTATTGGGTACGTTGTGCTGTTCTTCTGTGGTGTGTTCGATAACCATGGCACAGAATTGTAAGTCGGGGTGGCTGTCTCCGTACAGAAACAGGCACGGGCAACCATGTTCCTTACTCAGCAGACAAGCCTCCAGGAACCCCATTGACAAACTGTTTTCACCGGCAGAAATAGTTGTGCTGGTGCAATGGTTCTTGCAGGCGAGCGATAGAAGTGTGGCTGTTGCATTGTGAACAGAAAGTGAAAATCCAGCTGGTGACATTTCACCATAGCTGCGCCATTCCTCCAGCAGCTCGTGAGTCCTGTCCAGCTCTCCATACCGGCTGGCGTAAACAGTGGGGAGCTGAAATACCCCCTCCCCATATGTTTCTGCCAATTGGGCAACACAGTATAAAACCCCATTGCTGAGTTTACTCATTCGCCGGGGAAGGGGACAGGGAAAGCCCGTTTTAGGTGCTTTGGGGGCGGCTCCCCTGCTGTGGAACTCTGCGAGAATGCGAAAGCCTATGGTTAAGCCTCCCATTTGCGGAAAATAAGGCTGGTGTTGATGCCGCCGAAGGCAAAATTGTTATTCATGACATATGGCGTATTCAGTTCACGCCCATTTCCTGTAATTAAATCCAAACCATGGCAGGCTTCATCGAGCTGCTTCAGGTTCAGGTTCGGATGGAACCATCCTTCACGCATCATCATAATGCATACCATGGCTTCCAGTGCACCACATGCTCCGAGGGTATGCCCGGTGTAGCTCTTCAGTGAACTTGCCGGAACCGGCTGTGTGAACACGCTGCGTGTAGCCTCTGATTCCGCGATATCTCCATTTGCTGTACCAGTGCCGTGCAGTGATATGTACCCTATGTCACTGGGTTGGAGATTTGCTTGTTCCAGAGCCTCAATCATGGCGTTCTTCATTGTGGATGAGTTCGGATTGGTAATGTGAACGCCATCTGTATTCATTCCGTAACCAATGATTTCTGCATATATGCGGGCACCGCGGGCCAAGGCGTGATCAAGGCTTTCCAGAATGAGGGTACATGCACCTTCTCCAAGAACCAGGCCGTCTCTGTTTTTATCGAATGGCGCAGGGGTTATTTCCGGGGTGTTATTGCGAGTGCTGGTGGCGAAAAGCGTATCAAAGACGGCTGTTTGCACAACGCTCGCTTTTTCCGCTCCGCCTGCAATCATAATGTCCTGCTTACCCATCAGAATGGCCTCATAGGCCATGCCTATTGAAAGACTGCCGGACGTGCAGGCTGTACTGCTGTTAAATAATCGGCCCTTTGTTTTAAAGAAGAGAGACAGGTTGACCGCAGCGGTGTGACCCATCATCTTAATGTAGGTGGCCGAGTTCATGTCACGAGTGTTGTTCTGCTCAAATATCGTAACACAGCCTTTGGTTGCGCGAAGAGAGCCTGAACAGGAGCCATAGGCTACACCTGTTCGCCCATTGCTCAGCAGAGGAGAGTTTTCCAGCCCTGCGTCGCGCAGTGCTTCCTGGGTGCATTCAACGGAGATGATGGACACACCGGACATCGTCCGAAGTTGCTTTCTGGTAAGCGTATCTGGTACCTTGTAGCCAGGAATAGGAGCAAATAAGTGTGAGCGAAGACCTTCTATTTTCGCCCAGTCAGGCATGAATTGTGTCTTGTTCTTCTGCTCTTTGAGGCTTTTCATAATCTCTTCCTGGGTGCGCCCCAGAGAGCTGATTGCAGCCATGCCAGTAATAACTACTCTTCTGTTCATGCTAAACCTCCATTCACATTAAGAACCTGTCGGGTAATGTAAGACGCCTCGTCTGACATCAGGAATGAAACTGACGCTGCAATATCCTCCGGCGTACCCAATCTCCGCAAGGGAACATGCTTTTTCATTTCCTCTATGGGTAATCCTTCAACCATATCTGTTTCGATGATGCCTGGAGCTATGCAGTTGACTGTAATCTTTCTCTTAGCAAGTTCGAGAGCAAGTGCTTTGGTTGCGCCTATGATACCGGCTTTTGCCGCACTGTAATTAACTTGCCCACGGTTCCCTATAACACCGGATACTGACGAAATTGTAATGATTCTTCCTCCCTTCCTGGTCTGAATCATTGGCATGATACAAGGATTAAGGACATTGTAGAAAGAGTCCAGATCAGTCCGTAACACCTTGTCCCATGCAGCGCCTTCCATAGACGGAAACGGAGCATCACTGGTAACTCCTGCGTTGCATACAATGCCATAATAGGCGCCGTGTGCTTCCATATCAGCGAGCAGAGTCTGTAGTGTTTGTTCCCGGTCTGATATGTCAAACATGAGTACTCGACATTGCGCTCCTTTTGCGCGTAATTCGTCGGCAATTTGTTCACAGGCCTCCTTGTTTTTAAGCGCGTGCAGTACGATGGAAAAACCATCCGTGGCCAATCTGCGTGCAATCGCAGCACCGATACCCCGACTAGCCCCCGTGACGAGGCACCACCTTTCTGAAAGAGAATGTTGCATGTGTATTTATGATTACTTACCTGTTATCCGGCCTGTTAAGCTGGAGGATTATAACATTTAGAAGAAATTGCTGTCAATGGCAATATCTGGCGTATCTGGTGTTGACGGGGGCTGTTTCAAATCTGCTGGTAAAAATAGGCAAAATAGAGCTTTCTTGAAGGTATAGGGTAAGAGTAGCTATGAAAAGACGACTTTATGTAACTCGTGGATAATGAATGCATAGCCGAGTGCTTTTATGTTCTTTAGAACAGTCCTCTAAAACGCTATATTAGGGCATTTATAAATTTGCATAAATACAATTTTTATGACACTGAGTATTACTAAGCAGACAGTCAATGTCTTAAATCCTATAAAACGGTTTACACTAGATAAAAACACCAGCAAATCTGGAACAGCCCCGTTGACGGCCTTAACTATGATAAGTGGGTTGACATGAATCTGAAAATCTGTTACATATGGGCGGTCTAAAAATAATGGAACACTCAAATAAACAAAGAAAACGCAAGAAACAGGCAAAGATGATTCGAGCGCTGGCCGATGCTCAGCGAATAGCATTTGCTCCATTGGCTTTTCAGGCTGTGCGAACCATGATGAAGAATGGCATGTTAGAATATATTTCAGCTAATCAACCTGTTTCGCAGGAGTCGTTGGTTGCAGTGTATGGCCGGTATGTCACCAATGTTCTGTGTGAGTCTGCGTTGACTGCTGGTGTAATTGAAATTACAGGAGATGATGAGGTTTCATTAAGTGATGTAGGGTATTGTCTGCTGGAGGATGAGATGACACGGAAGAACTTCGATTTTGTGTCAGATGTGTGTTATCTGGGGGCTGAACAGTTGTGGAAATCCTTAGAGACAGGTAAGCCCGCTGGTCTGAACGTTTTTGGAGAATGGCCGACAATATACGAAGGGTTATCGCAATTGCCGGAGCCTGCGAGAACCAGTTGGTTCGCGTTTGACCATTTGTATTCAGACGCCTTTTTTCCACAGGCAATAGAGTTGATGCAGCAGCATGCCTCTGTATCGAATGTGTTTGATGTAGGCGGCAATACCGGAAAGTTTGCGACTGCTTTGCTGCGAACTGTACCGGATGCCAGGGTGACGATTGTTGACTTGCCTGGTCAATTGGCGGTTGCCAGAGCTAATATGGCATGGGCGGGGGAACGCTGTGCCTATGCTGAGGTTAATGTACTGAGTAATGCAGCATGGCCAAAGGGTGCCAGTATTGTGTGGATGTCACAGTTCCTCGATTGTTTCTCTCATGAACAGGTGGTGTCAATCCTCGCAAAAGCAGCTAATGCATTGGAGCCCGGCGGCAGCATCTTTATAGCAGAACCGTTTATCGATAAGCAAACATACGAGGCTGCAACTTATTCTCTTACCCAGGGGTCGTTGTATTTTACGTGCATGGCCAATGGTAACAGCAAGTTCTATTCTGCAAAGGAAATGGAACAGTGCGTGCAGGAGGCTGGCTTGCGCGTGGTGCAATCGTGGCATGCGTTGGGTAAGTTCCAGTATTCTCTGATGCAATGTGCGCGCGCGTAAACAGAGCTGAGGAGACTCCGGTAAGCCACTGTGGCACGTCTATTCTTCTCTGGGTGTATCGTTTTTGTGGCTTTCGCGCATGCCGTGCAATGATTTTTGCCGTTGTGGCATGTGCCTACCCGTTTTTGGGTAAGATACGCAGGGTTTCCCGAGTGTATCGGCGCCAGTGGCAGCTGTATTGCGGCAAGAAGGCACCAAGTGGCTTCCGGCATATCCTGACATTTGCTTATACCCTGGCTGACCGGCTGGCCTTCCGAGCTGGATATTTTGATACCAGGCGAATTCGCATATTGTCACCTGAACATTATGCCTCCCTGAATAAGCTTTATCAATCGGGAGGTGGTATGTTTTGCATTACTTCTCACCTGGGGTGTTTTGATATGCTGAGAGTCATGTTTGACTGCACGCAGAAGGGGATGAAGGGTGAAATCCATGTATTCATGGATAAGCTGGCCACTCTAGCGTTTTCCCGGATGCAGCAGCAATTTGGAAGCCGCCATCTGGAGTCATTTGTGCATGATGTCCAACAACTCAGTCCTGCTCTTTCTATGATGATGGCTGAAAAGGTGGAGAATGGGGCAATGATGGTCATGACTGGAGATCGAGTGTGGAGGGATGACGCAAGCGCTAATTATGAGCAAATGTTTCTGGGGCGTTCTGCACAATTCCCTCGGGGGTGTTTTCGCTGGGCTGCGGCCCTGAGCTGCCCGGTGTATTCGTTTGCTTTACTTGAGAATAAAGGGTATTATGATTTGCATATAGATTGCCTGTCACTTAATGGAAGCGAAAAGGCCGAGGTGCTTCTGGAACGCTTCGTGGAGAATTTGCAGCAGCTTTGTCGGGATTATTCAGTTAATTGGTTTAATTTTTATAATTTCTGGAAATGAGAAAAATATGGTTTAGCCTGATATTGGGGGTGGGTATTGTGTTGGCTGGAGAACAGCCGGAATTCCCTGTTACCCCGGTTAATAATTTTGAAACATTGCGTTCATGGTTTATTGATGCACCTCATACAATTGCTGATTTTGCGATGGAGCGAACCTTGCCTTCCGGGCGTGTCTTGAAGAGCAGGGGAACCTTCGAGTGCCGGAAGGGCATGGGGATGATGTGGAAGACGGAATATCCTGTTCGTAACACAATGGTTATTGATGCGGAGACCTTGCGATTGTATGATGCTCAGGGCCGGGAATTGCGTCGGGTTTCATTGGCGGACAGCCCTGCTGGTCAGTTTTCTGCCGTCCTGGTGAATGAGTTAAATGCGGATTTTTTTCGTCAGATAGAGAAAAGGATTTCCTTGACGTGTCGCACGAATAAAGAGGCCGGAGAATTGGTGCTGGGGCTTAAACCTAAGCGCCGGGGATGGGATTTGAAGTGGCTGCAGATTACCGTATCCAATGGGAAGGTGTGTGAGGTGTACTATGAGTCTTCTCGTCAGGGAAAAACTGAAGTGCGTTTCAGGAATATAAGACTTTCGGATACCGTGCCCCCTGGCTCCTTTACTTTGTAAACCGAGATGTGCTAACCATATGTGCAGACTGATTTCGCGCGTTCTGGCTGTTGCAGTCTTGTTTGTATCCGTTGCGCTTCTTTTGAGCAGAGGCGTTGCTATACAAACAAGTTTGTTTGATTTGCTGCCACACCAGGAAAGTCCGGCTATGCGTAATCTGGAGCGCATGGCTAAGGCTGGTTCCCGGCAGGTAAATGTATTGATTAAGGGGGATTCGGTTGAGACTGTTGTAAAGCGAGCTGAGAAAATTCGTCGTTCTCTGCCGGAGGGAGTCACTTTGATGATAAGCCGTAACGGGCTTTTGCAGATGGCTGAGATTTTGCGCCCCTACCGGTTCCAGCTCCTCTCCGATGCGCACCGGTCGCTTTTGAAAGAGCAGGGGCCAAATCCTCAGCTGAGGGATGAGGCTCTTGCAAATTTGTACAGTTTCCTTCCCCTCTCTCTCTTTCCGGTAGATGAGGAACCATATGGGTTTGTAACGTCTTTTCTTTTGGAAAATTCTGCATTGAAGCAGAATGGGTTTCGCTTGCAGGATGATATGTTGCTTGCAGAGCGCGACGGTGTGCATTATGCGTATCTTCCTCTTGTTTTGCCTGAGACCGCGGAGTTTTCATTACCGGAATTGCAGAGCGCTATGCAACGGATATCTGACTGCTGTGATGGGGAGGATGTTATGCTGTCCGGAACGCCAGTGCATACATGGATTGCCAGCGCGTCGAGCCAGAATAGCATGACTATGCTGAGTATTGTGTCCTCAGTCATCGTGCTGGTGTTGTTTCTGGGCGTGTTCCGTTCAATGTGGGGGCTGGTGGCAATGAGCCTGACATTGGTTTCTTCCGGGGTTGTTTCGATTGCCGTGGCCTCGTTGATATATGGGAATGTGCATATTCTTGCCCTGGTGTTTGGTTGTTCTCTGGTTGGTATTTCCAGTGACTACGTTGTGCATTACCTGGTAGATTGCAGCCGGAGCGAAGGCACACATGTTTCCAGCAAGTTGAGGAATTCGCTTTTACTGGGGCTCATGACGAGTGTCCTGGGGTATTCAGCGTATTTCATAACGCAGGTAGACTTGCTGTATCAGATCGCAACAATATCTGTTGTGGGCTTGTCATCGACCATGTTGTTTGTTCTTGCCTTTTATCCTGTGGTGTTTACAGGAAGAAGAAGACCGGTGTTGTCACCTTATGCAATGAGAATTGGCGCTTATTTTGAAAAGCTGCGAGTGCCGGTCTGGCTTCCGTGGTTTGTGGTCACTGTCTGCATAGGCCTTTGTTTATTTAAGCTGAAGACTCGCGATGATTTGCGTAGTTTTTACCAGCCCTCGCCGGCTTTGCTGAATGCAGAGAAAGAGATGGCCATGTTGAATGGCATGCAGCAGGGAGTTATTACTCTTTGCGTTAACGGGACTTCGGAAGAACAAGTTCTGCAACGGCAGGAGGAGTTAGCTGCAATGCTCAGAAAGGCTGGCATCTCTACGAGTACCTATGTTGCTGCGCTGATTCCATCTGCCTCTATTCAGAAGGAGAATTTTGAATTGGTGCGAGCACAGGTAGACAAATATGCAGAAGAGGTGCCGGTTGATATGCCCTCTGAATGGGAGGCACCGCTGCTTCCTGCTCAACTTCTGGGGAAGGATTCTCCCTTCGCATCCATGGCGGCGCTTTGGTCTGAGCAATCAGGGGTGGTGCTGATTCCTGGAAGTTACCGCGAGCAGTTAGAAACAATGGCTCTGCCTGAGTGGGTAGAGTGGGCTGATCGATACAAAGACATGAAGATGCAGATTCAATCCTGGCGCGAATACCTGATGCTTATACTGGGAGGCGTCATGCTGCTGGTGATTTTGATGATGTCTTGTTACGCAGGAGTGCGCTCTGCTTTCCGTATCTGTGGTCCGGCTTTTGCCGGGGTGTTAGCTGTGGCCGGGGGCCTTGCAATATGTGGGCAAGCGCTGACGCTGTTTCACGTGCTTGCTTGTTATTTGATTCTCGGACTTGGATGCGATTACGCTATCTTCAAATCTTCCGCACCGGAGGATTCTTCCTTGTTGGAACTGGCCGTCCTGTTGTCATTCCTGACATCGTGGTTCATGTTCGGGGTGTTGGCAATTACCGAATTTTCCGTAACTCACGATATGGGCGTGGCCGTCAGCATAGGGCTTACCGTGGCCTATGTGCTTTCATCAGCCGCCAAGGGTGCAGCAGTGCCTCGATGCACAGCTTCGTGTGAGCCATTGAAATGAGGATGTTGTCCCGCAGCATCCGGAAGTTGCTTCTCCCCCCTTCCGGATAGCAAACTTTGACACTTTCGCTGATAATGGGCATTCCATCCCAGTAGCAGCGAACGAGGAATTCTATGTCTCCTGCCATTCCCGGTGCAATCCCATATCGGTTGATAATGGCGATTGCTCGGGGCAGTGGGTAAATTCGGAACCCGCACATCGCGTCATAGGTGCAGGCTCCGGCTGTTTCCAGCCAGACAAAGAAGTTTGTGATTCTTCGCCCATACAGGCGAGCCTTGGGTGCATCTTCTCCGTATTTCGGTGTCCCCAGAATCAGAGATTGAGGATGCTGTGACGATATTTCGAGAAATCGACCGATACATTCGGCCGCATGCTGGCCGTCGGCATCACATTGCAGGGTATGGGTATATCCTCGGGAGACTGCTAATTTCATCCCATCTGTTACTGCTGCCCACTTGCCGCCATTTGTAGACCGCTTGATAAGTTCCACGTCTTCATGAGCACATACTCTCTGAATCTGGAGAGCTTCTTCGGGGTTGCTCCCATCATCAATGACGAATATTTTTACTCCATTACGTGCAACTTGAGGTAGAAAACCTTGTAGTTCTCGTGCGTGATTATAGCAGGGTATTAAGATGCAGGGACGATAAACTGCCATGGGTCAATTCTCCAGGGTGTCTAGTTTCTGCTTAACTAGATTGATGAAATAATCGGGGTTGATAATAGATGTCTCCTTCGTGGCAATATTGACTGCCATTTGCACGGTCTCACCCTTGGTTATGATAACCCCGGTGTCTGCATCCTGGATACAAAATGCTATGGTTAAGGAATTGACGTAATCCTTCAGCTCTGCGGTGATGCTCAGCCGCTGGTTGAGTGTGGCTGAATGAAGGTATTTGCACTTCAGCTTCACAACTGGCCAGGTATGTCCCATTGCCGCCATTTTCGGATACGTCAGCCCGAGCTCAGCAATCAATGCGGAGCGCCCAAGCTCAAAGTAGTTAATATAATTACCATGCCAGACAACCCCCATGGGATCCAGCTCATTGAAGGCAACGGTGTGGAGAACAGAGATTTTCATCATTACGCATCCTCTCTGATTGCTGTTATTTCTGCATTTGCAAGTAATTCTTCACCAGCAAACAGCTTGCATTCATAGACTCCAATGGGAGAAGAAACAAGTACACACTTGGCTTCTACCTGAAAAAGAGTATTGATGGGCAATGCGTTTACAAAGGTATCAAACCGTTTAATGGAGAGAAGTTTGCCTGTTTTTGCCAATGGACGCCTGAGCATGGTATCAGTATAACCAGAAAGCAGTCCTATGGTTTGAGCCATGATTTCGACTGCTGCACTTGGTTCAACCCCCCGCAAGTTTTCATTGTATAGCAAATGATTCGTAGTGCATTGAGCCTGCGCAATGATGAATCCCTGTTCGATATCAGCTTCAAGTATCCCTAGTACCCAAAGCATAGGACCCCGGTGAGGAATCAATTCTGTAGGATTGAAATTAAGCATGGCGTGAGACGAGCAGTGCAATATTGTTGCCTCCAAAGGCAAAAGAGTTACTGATGATGTGGCGAAGTGGTTTCTCTGTTTGTGCAGAGAGGTTGAGGGGGGGCAAATCTGTGAGTCCGTTGAGCCAGGGTTGAAGGGGTAATTGGCATTGAGCTCGCTGAAGCATGGCTATGCAGAGCGCTGCCTCGATTGCTCCCGCTGCTCCCAGTGTGTGTCCAGTATATGGCTTGGTGCTGCTGCAGGGCGGCTGCTTGTCTCCAAACACAGTAAGCATAGCATTAATTTCCATGGTGTCGTTTGCGTCTGTGCCAGTACCGTGCAGATTCACATAACCTACATCCTGTGGCGAGATTCTGCCCATACGCATAGCTTTCTGCATGGCATCAACAGCCTGAATACCCTCCGGGTCTGGAGTGGTTGTGTGGTGGGCATCTGCTGTTTCGCCATACCCCGCAATGAGGATATTCCCAGCTTCAGGAATGCCCCTTGTAAGAACAAACAGAGCTGCTCCTTCACCATGATTGACGCCGCCCCCATTCAGCGTCAGAGCCGTACTCCGTGTGTCGGAAATGAGTTGCAGGGCGTCAAACCCACACAATGCGTAGTGGCACAGGCCATCTCCACCACCGGCTATGACCATATCGCATATGCCGGAATCCAGCAGGCGTTTGGCACTGGCAAGTGCTTTTGCTGATGATGAGCATGCGGTGTTGATGGTGTAACAGGGGCCTTGGGCGCCGACCTCATGTGCAACAAACCTGGCAACGTTGCCAACTTCAAGCTGTTTAAGGGCAATTTCATCGACATAGTCCGGAGACCAGCTTTCGCTGTATTCTTCAATCCCGGCATTGCTTGAGCCGATAACAACACCAAGTTTTGCTGGCTCCACATCGCTCCATATGGGGCGGAGTTTTTTCAGACAGTGCTTTAAGAGCGCATTTGTCCGTGTATTCCATTCCTTTTCTCGAATTTCAGGCAGGGGCAAGGAAACAATTCCTGCCGGCGCTTGTTTTTCGCCCATTCTGACTAGCTTCATTTCGCCATATTCGCCGACAGCGAGGCCGTTGAGAATAGTATGCACATTGTCACCCATGTTGCATACAAGCGCCATATCCCGAATAATACATGCCTCCATAGTCCGTTCTATTATGGGAGTCTATATAAAGTCGGGTCGGGTATGCCGGCTGCTGCAAAGGATTCCTTTCGCTCGCGGCAGGTAGCGCACTGGCCGCAGTGCTGTTCTCCGCCGCAATAGCAGGAATAGGTGTGGGCAAAGTCGACGCCGAGTCCGGCGCCGATAGCGGTGATTTCTGCCTTGGTGCTGGCAATGAAGGGACGCAGAATCTGCAGCCGGGCATAGGTGCCGTTTTCAATGGCGGCTGACATGGCAGCCATGAATTCCTCCCGGCAGTCGGGGTAGAGGGCGTGGTCTCCCCCATGTGCGGCAATGACGAGTCCTTCAGCTCCCTTGCTTTCGGCAATGCCGGCCGCTATGGACAGGAAGATGCCGTTGCGGAAGGGAACGACGGTCTGCTTGAGGTTCTCCTCGGCGTAGTCGGCGGTGGGAATGGCATCGGCGCCGCTGAGCAGGGCGCTTTCGAGGTGTTCGGAGATGGTGCGGATATCAATTTCGTGGTATGGAACGCCGCAATGCTCTGCTTGCCAGCGGGCGCAGGCAAGCTCTCGTGCGGCGTGATTGCTGCCGTAGTCGAAAGAAAGGGCGCAAAGCACCTGGTGGTAGCGCAGCGCCCAGTGCAGGGCTGTGGTGGAATCCAACCCGCCGGAGAGGAGAACGGCTACTTTCATGCGGGGCGGTTCTTGGGATTATGCTCGGCTTCGCAGGTAAGCTGAATGCCACCGCGTGCGCCGAATCGACCGGTGACCTTCATCCAGGCCGGGTCAACAGCTGCTACAAGGTCATCCAGAATGCGATTAACTACCTGCTCGTTGAAGGCGGCATAGTTGCGGAACGAGACAAGGTAGTATTTCAGGCTCTTGGTTTCCACCACTTTTTCTGCCGGGCAGTAGGTGATGGTGAGGTGGCAGCTGTCCGGTTGGCCGGTCACAGGGCAAAGCGAGGAAAACTCGTGCGTATCCAGCGTGACCACGTAGCGGCGCTGCGGACTGCGGTTCGGGAAGGCCTCCAGTGTGGCTTCTTCCGGGGTGCGGAAGAATTCGCTGTGTTTGCCGAGCAGGGAAAGATCTTTATTATCCATAATCTTAGGCTTTGGTGAGTTTGTAGCCGTCCTTGCCGTCCTTCATTGCCCAGCCGAGTTCGGCAAGCTTGCCACGCAGAGCGTCGGCGGCGGCCCAGTCCTTGGCCAGGCGGGCGGCCCAGCGTTCATCGGCAATGGCTTTGATGTCTTCCGGTACTTCGATATCTGCATCCGGATCCGGCAGCTGAAGCCCCAGTGCTTCCATGATGAAGCGGAAGGCTTTCCATGCTTTTTCAGCCTCGGTGGCCTCCATTTCAGATGGTTTGATACCCTTGATAGCACTGAATACATGGCCAAGAGCCTCCGGTCCGTTCAGGTCGTCCTCCAGACTATCCCAGGCGGGTTGGAAGGCTCCCAGAGCAGGGGCTTTCTTCACGAGGTCACGGTAGGTGGGTTCCTTGGCGCCGCTGGCTTTGGCGAGTTCTTTATCAAAGCGACCGAGCTTATTGAGGGCGCTGGTGGCGTCCTTCATGCCGGTGAGGGTGAAATTGAGCGGGCGGCGGTAGTAGGCCCCGGCCAGCACATAGCGCAAGGCAGCGGGGGTGTAGCCCATTTCCTGAAGCTGGTCAAGGGTGTACATATTGCCCAGGCTCTTGCTCATCTTGGCTCCATCCACCAGCAAGTGTGTTACGTGGAACCAGTGGCGGGCAAAGTGACCACCGCAGGCGCAACGGCTCTGCGCAATTTCGTTCTCGTGGTGCGGGAACACCAGGTCAACGCCGCCTGAGTGCAGGTCAAAGGTATCGCCAAGGTATTTGTGGCTCATGGCTGAGCATTCCAGATGCCAGCCGGGGCGCCCTTCGCCCCAAGGAGAGGGCCAGAAGTTCGGGCCGTCCTCCGGGCGGCGGGCCTTCCAGAGCACAAAGTCAGCCACGCTGTCCTTCTCGTACTCATCTGTATCGGCTCGGGTCTGGGCGGTCTTGCCGAGGTCAAGTTCCTGGCGGTCGAGGTGAGCCAGTTGTCCGTAATCGGCGTAGGAAGAAATGCGGAAGTAGACGGAGCCGTCCTCACTCTGGTAAGCATGTCCCTTGTCCATGAGGTTCTGGACGATATCGAGCTGCTCTTTGATATGCCCTACGGCGCTGGGTTCCACATGCGGGGAAAGGCAATTGAGCGCCTTGCAGTCATCGTGGAATTTGGCTGTCCACTTGGCGGTGTATTCGCCCAGTGGCATACCCTGTGCCTGGGAGTTGCGGATGGTCTTGTCATCAACGTCAGTAAGGTTGCGTACATGTTTGGTGCGCAGCCCGCCCAGTTCCACTACGCGGCGGAATACATCCTGCACCACAAAGGTTCGGAAATTGCCAATATGAGCTGCAGCATACACGGTGGGGCCGCAACAGTAGAAGCGCAGCTGCTTGCCGTCTTCTGCCTGCACGGGCTTCATCGCCCCCGACTGTGTATCGAATAGATGTAGCATAACGCGGGGAGTATGCCTTTAATCCCGCTGAATGTCAAGTCTGCGGGGCGTCAGAAGAAAAATACGTGCAGATTGTAGGCGTAGCACATGATGCCCAGTGGCGCTAGCGCGGTGAGAGCGCTCAGCAGGCAAAGCCAGGTGGAATGCCCGATGCCGCATGTTTTTTGAAAATAGTCGGAAATACGGCGTCCCCACACGAGCGTGGGCATTGTCGTGGGCCAGAATACCCCCAGAATGAGCTTGATACCCGGGGCTACGTGCCCCCCGATGAAGCAGGCTGCCACGCAGGAGCTAATCATGATGACCACAAGCAGTGTGATGAAGATGCGGGAGTGCTGCCGGGTTCGCGGCCAGGCCGCACCGGTGCAGCTGAAGACCCACTCCGCTGTGAGCAGGACGAGCGCAAGCCGCGTGAGCAGAGTGCCGGTTTCAGAGGCGCGCAGAGCATAGGGAATAAGCGCCAGAAATACCACGGGTACATAGAAGGCTCCGAGTCGCTGGAAGCGTTGCTTCAGGGATAAGCCCCTGCCACCCATGCTCAGCAGACTTGCGACCACCAGCAGGGCAAGGCTCAGGGGGGCGCAGGTGAAGAAATCGGAAAGGTTGATACCGGTATTCACCCAGAGCCAGAGCAGACAGATGGCCAGATACCACAGCCGGGCGGGCTGTCCGCTCATGCTGCGGTAGCGATAGAGAAAAATGAGCGACCCCAGCGCGCAGACCATCATGGCCGTGAGCGGCAGTACCGGCCCGGGAAAAGCCAGTGCAAACACCGCAGCTGCGCAGCAGAAGCGGGTGAGCAGTTCCTGCTTTTGGGTGGGGGGCATGTGGGGTGCGGCGGGTTGCAGAACACCCCCGCTGCGCGGGCAACGGGGGTGTACCAGAAATCAAGGTTGCCAATCAGTGAGCGCAGGCGGGGCAGGCCCAGTTGGCGCGGATATCGGCAAAGAAGTCATTGCCTTTGTCGTCCACCAGGATGTAGGCGGGGAAGTCTTTTACCGTAATCTTCCAGATAGCCTCCATGCCCAGCTCGGGGTATTCGATGCACTCGATGGAGGTGATGCAGTTCTTGGCCAGGTCGGCAGCCACGCCGCCGATGGAGCCCAGGTAGAAGCCGCCGTACTGCTTGCAGGAATCGGTGACGCACTGGGCGCGGTTGCCCTTGGCAATCATAATCATGCTGCCGCCGTGGCTCTGGAAGAGCTCCACGTAGGAATCCATGCGGCCGGCGGTGGTGGGGCCGAAGGAGCCGGAGGGATAGCCCTCGGGGGTCTTGGCCGGACCGGCGTAGTAGATGGGGTGGTCTTTGATGTACTGCGGCAGGTCCTTGCCGGCATCAAGGAGTTCCTTGAGCTTGGCGTGGGCAATGTCGCGGCCTACGATGATGGTGCCGGTCAGGGAAAGACGGGTCTTCACCGGGTACTTGGTCAGCTCTGCCAGTACCTCGGGCATCGGGCGGTCCAGGTCAATCGGCACGCCCTCGCTCTTGGTCTCGCGGAACTCGGCGGGAATGTACTTGCCTGGGTCGTATTCGAGTTCTTCGATGAAGATGCCCTCCGGGGTAATCTTGGCCTTGGCGTTGCGGTCGGCAGAGCAGGAAACACCCAGAGCCACCGGGCAGGAAGCACCATGGCGCGGCAGACGCACCACGCGCACATCCAGCGCAAAGGCCTTGCCGCCGAACTGGGCACCCAGACCCAGCTTCTCGGCTTCGAGCTTCAGCTCGTTTTCGAGTTCCACATCGCGGAAGGCGCGGCCGTGTTCATTGCCGCTGGTGGGCAGGGCATCGTAGTACTTGGTGGAAGCCAGCTTCACCGTCTTGAGGCAGAGCTCGGCGCTGGTGCCACCCACCACAAAGGCCACGTGGTAGGGCGGGCAGGCAGCGGTGCCCAGCGTGCTCATCTTCTCCACCATGAACTTCTTGAGGGAAGCCGGGTTGAGCAGAGCCTTGGTTTCCTGGTAGAGGTACGTCTTGTTGGCAGAGCCGCCACCCTTGGCGATGAAGAGGAAATCGTACTCCATGCCGTGGTCGGTGGCAAAGAGGTCAATTTGAGCCGGCAGGTTGGTGCGGGTGTTGATTTCCTTGTACATATCCAGCGCCACGTTCTGGGAGTAGCGCAGGTTGTTCTTCGTGTAGCAATCGTAAGCGCCGCGAGAGATGTATTCCGCATCGTTGTAACCGGTCCACACCTGCTGGCCCTTCTTGCCCACGCAGATGGCGGTGCCGGTGTCCTGGCAGAGCGGCAGTACGCCCTGGGCTGCCACCTCGGCATTGCGCAGCATGGTCAGCGCCACACTCTTATCATTTTCGGAAGATGTCGGGTCAAGCAGGATGTCCTGCACCATCTTGAGGTGCTCCGGGCGCAGGTAGAAAGCCACATCGTGCCAGGCGGTTTCGGCCAGCAGTCGCAGGCCCTCCGGCTCAACCTTGAGGATGGGCTTGCCTTCAAACTCACTCACGCTCACGTAATCCTTGGTGAGCAGACGATATTTAGTCGTGTCTTCCCCCATGGGGAACATTTCCTGATAGACAAAAGGAGGTGTTGCCATAACGCTGGCTATTATATGCTCTGCATCCTTGTTTTTCCAGTCTAAAATCAGTTTCTCCGAAAATAGTCGCGCTGAGCCAGCCGGGAAAGGCAGGCTGGTCGCAGAATATTTTTCATTGATTGTGTCAGCAGACTTGCAAAAAACTGCGATTTGTGGCAATATATACGCATCAAGCGCGGGTATAGCTTAATGGTAAAGCTCCAGCCTTCCAAGCTGATCATGCGGGTTCGATTCCCGCTACCCGCTCTCAAGCCGGCAACTGCATCTGCGGTTGCCGGCTTTTAATTTTGCTGGGATGCGGTGAGCAACATGTAGTATCGGACTGTTTTGTTGGTCCCGCCCTCTGTATTGTAGTCGTAAACGGAAGGAGCGCCGTTTTCATCATGCATGCGCTGAACGAATCCCTCGAAGCAATCCTCTTCGGCTGTTGAAAGCTCAAAATCCGCTGCCTGGTTGTTTCCGATAAAGATAGCAATCAGACCTCCGGTTTCCGCAAGTTCACAAAGATAGATGGCTCCAGCATCTGTGGTGTGAACCTTCTGGAAAATGATGAGTTCAACAAAGCATTTTGCAGCAATGAGTGCTTTGGCGTCCATTGAGGAAATTTCTGCCTTACTGAACTTCTTCTCCCGACCGTCATTGGTCAGCAGCCGGATGTTGCCATTCTTGTCCGGTGCGGCAAAATCCTCATAAAGAACGGCTCCTGCGACTTGCTTAGTCTTTGCCGGTGGATTCGGTCTGGATTGTTTCGGGGTAACTTGGGCTTTTGGTGTCTTCTGTCCGGCCCGTTTAGGATGCGCTTTGAGATAATCATCAATGAACCGAACAATTTCCATACAGCCCTTGGCCTCTGCAAGCTGCCTGGGTGTCTGGTTATATTTGCTCGTATGAGTAAGGTTGATATCCGTGTTCTGGACAAGCCATTTAAAAACGGCAAGCCTGGTTTTTCCTGGCCCTTGTATCGCATAGTACAGTGCATTCTCTCGACCAAAGGTGAGAACATTCGCGTCAGCCTTATTCTTGATGAGGAAGCGAACCATGTTCAAATCTCCTTTTCTGGAGGCATAGAGAAGGGGCTGGATGGCGTAGTGGTTCTTTTTTACTTCTGCGCGGGCATTGATATCCGCACCTTTTTTCAGCAGCTCAGTGCATTTCTTCAGGTCGTTTTTCTTGAGGGCGTTGTATAGCTCAACCTCCAGAGACCCGGCACATGCGGAAAAACAGAGGCTTAATAGCGTGAGCGCTGAAAGAAATACTCGCTTCATTTTATCATCCTATCAGATACTGAAAGGGAGTCAAGATAAAACGGGGAAACTCGTAGAACTCGTAGAAAGGAACGCATTGCCTCAAAAAAATCGAACCCAACGAGGAATCGCCGTTTCGCCTACAGTGATGAAAAATCTTGGTTGCCTCAAAATTAAGAGCACTATAATACCTACATGCAATTAATGATGAGCGGGAAAGAAAAAGAAAGGTTCGTTTTGAGGTCTAGGCTTCTCTATGGCAAATGCACTACTCGCAGCCAGAAATCAGCCATTATAGACGATTTAATGCAATATATTGGCTATAAGTCAAGAAAACATGCCATAACAGTACTTACTCAAAGTCAAAATAGACAAAAGCGCAAAAAGAAGGGGCGCCGCAAAATTCTCGACACCAAACAGGTGGAGCTGCTGCGT
>JAZNIZ010000091.1:0-1833 GCA_045577775.1 Akkermansia sp.
TGGTTGATGAAGCCTACGCTGGTATCGGTCTGCGTGTCGCCGAGGTCATACTTCACCAGGGCGCGGGCTTCAAAGCCGCAGGCGCGGTTCAGTGTCTGCTGCCCCACCACGGCGGCATAGCGCGCACCCGCGCCCAGCGTCACGGTATCCATGCTCTGCTTGCCTACATTCAGGGCTGCATCCGTGCCGCTTTCGCTGTAGCTGTCCACCGCTGTGTGGCGGTAGGCGATATTGAGCACCGGGCTCAGTGTGCTGAGGTTGCTCAGCTCGAAATTCCGGCTCACCTCATACATCAGACCGAAAGCGGTGCCATCCGTATCGCCGTAGGTATGATAACTGTCGGTGGCATGGCTCACGGTTCGCTTGTAGTCGGCCGCCATGGTACCGGCGGTGCCGATGAACGCATGGCTCCACTTACCGGCTGCATAGCGGGCAAAGGCGCTCAGGTAGGTGGTGTCCATATCGCCATCGAGGCTATCCGGACCATCGCTCCGCAGGTCTCCATACATGGCAGAAAGCGCCAGCCCCATGGTCAGGTTGCTGTTCACCTGCATACCGGCTCCCACGGTGCCACCCCAGCTGTTCAGGGTATATCCGGGAGATGTTCCATCATCATTTTGCTCCGCTCGATTGCCCTCTGCATTCACCCAGGCAAAGAAGCGGGACGGGGCTTCTATGGACACCAAGCCGGACTTCTCATCCACCAGGGTAGTGGTAGAGGCATCCTTGCCGGCCAGACTGCGGTTGCGGATAGCGCGCAGCTGGCGCTCTACATCACCACTCAGGGCCATGCCCAGTGCAGCGGTGGAAGCACCTGCCACGGCGGCCAAGTCTTCATCCGTCATTTTTCCGGCATCTACCGTATCAATGAGCCCGGCAAGAGCCCCACCTGCCGCATTCTGCTGGGGATTATGCTCGGCATAGGCCGCATTGAGGATGCGAAGCCCGGCGTGTCCGTTGTAGCTGTAGTGTTTCACCTGTTCGCCAATCTTATTTTGCACATACACCGGATTAGTGTCAGCTTGCAGCACCAGAGAGCTTGCAGTGGCCGCGCGGGTGAGCGGAGTCTGCCAGACCAGCGTGTATATCATCTTGCCGTTGCTGCCCAACACTTTTTCCTCGCCATTTAAGGTGGTTGTTCCTGCGTAGGTTGAGCCGAGGGTCAGCACGGTGGTGCTGCCCGTGAGCTTCAGCAGCTCACTGTCGGCCACCGTCAGATTCAGAGTATCATCAAGGAGCATCGCAGCGGAGGCAGTGGAGCCGATATTGCCCAGCGTGATGCCTTGTGTGCTCAGCGCACCTGTGGCAATCAACGTGGCAGCAGCGTCTGCCGAGCCCAGCGTCAGCCCGCCCTTTACCGTCAGATGGTGAACTTGGCTGGTTTGACTCATCAGAGAAAGAGCCCCCGGAGTCACCACAGTCCCCACCGTATCTGCGGTCAGGCTGTTCATGCTCGCATCGCCATTCTTCCCCAGCTGCACGGTGGAATCAGTATTGCCCAGATGGTTCACGTCTAAGGACTCGGTCCCCGCCGCAATCGCTCCGGTATACACCGTACCTTTCCAGCCGGAGCCCAGCTTGACGCCACCGGCCAGCGCGGAGCCGCTCTCCAAATCATAGCCACCCGTGCCGGCCAGCGTCACCTCCGCAGCACTTGCATCCAGCTGGGTGGCACTCAGTTCCACGCCGGAACCGATTTCCACGGTAGAAGCGGCGGTGCTCTTCACATAGTCCTCGCGATTATCGCGTAGCCCAGTATTCAGCACCAGCGTGCCACCGTTCAGGCTGATACACGTGGCTTCTGTTCCCTTGCTGTTCGTGAAGTCAGCCTCA
>JAZNIZ010000092.1:0-13631 GCA_045577775.1 Akkermansia sp.
TGAGACGCAAGCGCAAACTTGCTGCTTGGAATACGGCAGAATTGGAACGTATCCTCTTTGGTTTACCGGGCGAAAATAATTAAATCCAGCGCTTTACTCCTTTATTGCCCTTTTGTCATATTCCTAATGCGTCTGCCCTGATATTTCTACGCGCCAGCTTGACCCTCTGTTGACGATTTGATAGAATGAACGCGAATGAATCGGGCATTCTTCCAGTTTCTTGTGCTTTCCCTGCTCTGTTGTTGTCTGAACAGTTGCTATTCCTGCTATTGCCGCTACATCTGGGATAGAGGCAACGTGGCAGAAGCAACCTGGGTACGCCAACCGGATGCAGCGGAACTGTACCAGGTCGGGGAGGAAGTCTATGTCAAGGGCGCACGCGGAAAAGTGCGTGGTTGTCAGAAGGATTTTCCGCCGTTCCGAACCATATGGGGGAATATCCCATGCAGTGAATCCTATGCTCCGGAGAAAGCGGAAAATGAAACCGTTTACCT
The DNA here is from genome assembly GCA_045577775.1 of Akkermansia sp. GTDB lineage: Bacteria > Verrucomicrobiota > Verrucomicrobiia > Verrucomicrobiales > Akkermansiaceae > Akkermansia. The sequence continues at coordinate 495 of JAZNIZ010000092.1, forward strand.
CAAGGTGGAATTCCTGAACAAGAATTCGGGGTTGTACAGATTTGCAGATGAGCGCCAGACGATACTCACGGAGCTGCCACCGGAAGCCAGACTCATCGGGAACCGGGGTCATCGCCCTGGCAGCAAGGTTTTCCGCCCGAATATCCAGCTCTGCACCCAGCCACAGGCAGATGCTCATGCGCTTTATGCCTACCCACTGGGGGTGGCCACAGCCCTTGTTGTAGATGTTCCCTGCACCATTGTCCTGAACATTGGTGCTACCGCAGCAGCAATTATTTATCTTCCATACTACATATACGAAAGGCTCCTATGAAACGAGTACTCCTCATCGGCCTGGCTCTTCTGGCAGCAGCGGCAGTTGTCTATCTGTACCCCTATGTCCAGACATTCATCAAAATGGAAACAGGTCCGCTGCATGTCACCTCGCCATCAGGCATGGTATGCTACTGCGAATATGGAGACATGAAGGTAACCATCAGCCCGGATGCACAGGCTCATATCCGTTTCCCGCTTCATGAAGGCAAGGGAGAAACCGTCTACATGGAGGTAACGGAAGAGACATTCTCCACGAGAAGCCCCTACAGACGCCTTGCTGTTTTTCCCTATGTCGTGGACGCCAGGGGACGCATTCCCGTGGAAATCAACCAGGAGGGATATGCCGAGTTCACCATCAAAATTCCGCAGCATCTGTTCGACGCTGCGGAAGGATACGCAATTGGTACAGGCGGGCAGAGTTCCATCTGGATTAAAGACCAGGAACACCCCCTGCCCCCACGAGGGAACCGTTAATTTCCAATCGTGAAGTTACGCCAGTTGGTCAGCACTTCTTTCACTTGTCCACCACCGGTTGCAGACTTCACCTGCTTGCCCTCACTGGCCGAAACAATGCTGACACTCGGTGGCAGCGGCATGCCGCATCCGGGAAGGCCCTGGAACCTTGTAGCCTGAAGCGCGCTGAACATAATGCAGGGAGCCGATATTTTGCTTTTCTTGAGGTACTGATTAGCAGCCTCCTCCGTATTATCAGCACAGATAATAATCAACTCAACCTTCCGGCTTTTCTTCATTTCCTTATACTGCTCCACTGCAATACCCATGCAGTTCACACAGTGTACACAAGTGCTGGAGGTATAGAAATAGATGTAATAATCTGCCCTGGCATTGGGTTTTCCATTCAGGACTTTGAATTTCTCCAAGGCCGTCATCACTTTGTTCTTCTCGGCGCCGGCATCATCATCGTCCTCTGCCTGCTCATCATCAATCTCCTCCTCATCCTTTACCCTCTTTCCCTTGGTTTTCTTATTCTTCTTTACCTGCCAGGAGAACTTCTTCGCCTTCTTCTTTTTTTTCTTCGCTTTTTTCTTTATCTGCGATTTTGAATTCTTTTCACCATCTTCCTGAGCCGTTGCCGGAGCGATGGTCATGGTGAAGAAAGCTAAAGCCAAAGCCATTAAGTACAGACGAATCGACATGACCGCATGGTAACAAAGGGATTATCATCTGTCAATGGTTAATTTTATTGAGAACCCTGGTCTGTTTCAAATATACAGGGAATAATAAAAAGTCGGCGCAGGAAAAATCCTGCGCCGAAACATAAAACACGCTCCTCTCCACACTTAGTGCTTCTTGCAGAAGTCCTCAAGGCGGTCAAGACCCTCCTTGAGCACATCCAGAGAAGTGCAGTAGGAAATGCGGATGGCGTTGTCGTTACCGAAGGCAATGCCAGGAACGGCAGCCACCTTATAGCGGTCGAGCAACTTCTCGCACAGCTCCAGGGAGCCCATACCAAGCTCAGTGGTATCAATGAAGAAGTAGAAAGCGCCCTTGGGCTCTACCACCTTGATTTTGGGCATAGCGCACAGACGGCTGTAGACATACTGGCGGCGGAAGTCGTATTCCTCACGCAGGTCAGAAATGAAGCTCTGGTCACCGGTAAGAGCCTCGATGGCGCCATACTGGCAGAAAGTGGTGGCGTTGGAGGCGGTGTGATCCTGGATAAGCTTGATGTACTTGGCAATGTGAGCCGGGGCGGCAGAATACCCGAGGCGCCAGCCAGTCATGGCGTAACCCTTGGAGAAACCGTTGATGGTGATGGTGAGGTTGTAGATTTCCTCGCTCAGCGCAGCCATGGAGACATGCTTGGTGTCACCGTATACCAGGTGCTCGTAGATTTCATCGGCAATGATGAGAATATCCTCGTCCACTGCAATCTGACCCAGAGCGCGCAGCTCGTCCTCGGTGTAAACTGTACCAGTCGGGTTGTGCGGGGTGGTCAGGATAATCATCTTCGTGCGAGGGGTCATGGCATTCTCAAACTCCTCAGGAGTAATTTTCCAGCCATTCTCGGCCTTGGTCTCTACAAATACCGGAGTGCCGCCGCAAAGTTCCACCATGGAGGGGTAGCTCACCCAGTACGGAGCAGGAATAATCACCTCATCGCCAGCAGAAATGGTGGCACGCAGAGCGGTATACACAGCAGGCTTGGCGCCGCTGCACACGCAAATCTGATCGGGGGTGTAGGTAAGGCCGTTGTCGCGCTTGAGCTTGTCAGAAATAGCCTGGCGCAGCTGGGGCAGACCCACGGAGGGGGTGTACTTGGTAGCGCCGTTGTTCAGGGCTTCAATAGCGGCTTTCTTGATGTTCTCGGGGGTATCCTTATCGGGTTCACCGCCGGCCAGGCCATATACCTGCTCGCCGCGGGCCTTCATCTCCTTGGCCTTGTTGGTCACAGCCAGTGTGAGGGACGGAGACAGGGACTCTGCGCAATCTGAAATGAATTCCATTGTTGTGAAAATCGGTTAAAATTTTGGACACGGAGCATGCGTACGCCATGCGACGCACACTGCGGGGTATTCTACGCACCCCACCCCCGCTTGGCAAGGAAATTTTATGTGGGTGACACGCTTTCGTGTTATTACCACTTGCAATTCGGAAGAAGCGGCGTACAATCCGGGGCTGTCATGTTGGTACTATTACAACGCATCAGCTCCTGGTTATCGCATTATACATCCCCCTTTGTCATAGCTGCTGCCGCAGTAGCCTTTGTGCTGCCGGGGCTGTTTACCTGGGTGCAGGGCGATGTTCAGGCGCTGGTGCTGGGTTTCATTATGCTTACCATGGGCATGACTCTTCGCCCGTCCGACTTCCGCATTCTGGCAGCACGCCCGCTAGATATCGGCATCGGCGCACTGGCGCAATTCAGCATCATGCCGCTGGTAGCCTGGGCTTTGGTCACCTGCTTTGATATACCGCGCGGCATTGCTGCCGGGCTTATCCTGGTAGGCTGCTGTCCCGGCGGCGTTTCCAGCAATATTATGAGCTTTCTCTGCAAGGGAGATGTACCCTATTCCGTGGGCATGACCACCGTTTCCACCCTGCTCGCGCCCTTTGTAACTCCCCTGCTCATGCTCTGGCTCGCCGGCGAGAGTATTGAGGTGGACGCCGCCGGCATGTTCCGCAGCATTCTCTTTGTCACGCTGCTGCCCGTTGCCATCGGCGCTTTTTGCAATGGCAAATGGGGCGACCGCCCCGCCTATATGGAATTCTGCAGCATCATGCCGGGGCTCTCCGTCATCGGTCTGGCATGCATTGTGGGCGGTGTCACCGCCGCCAAAGGCGCCAGCTTCTTTACCAGCGGCGCACTCATCTTTCTCACCATTTTCCTGCACAATTCCCTGGGCTACGTGCTCGGCTACCTCGTGGGGTGCATCACCCGCATGCCGCGCCCCAAACGCCGCACCCTGAGCATCGAGGTCGGCATGCAGAATGCCGGTCTGGCCACCGTGCTGGCAGGCCGCCATTTCCCCGCCATGCCCGAAGCCGCCGTAGCCTCCGCCATCTGCTGCGTCTGGCACAGCATTTCCGGCACCCTCCTCGCCGGCATCTTCAATGCTATTGACCGCTGGCGAAATAAGTGATTTCCCTACGAACACTGCGCGAAATCAGCTAGCCGGTTTCTCTCTTTTTGTCCTACCCACGCCGGAGCTGCACCAAGACATGGCACCATTCCGGCTTGCACATATGGGGAAATGGTGGTAATCTTTTCGCGTTATGTGGACAGGACGTTTTTCTCAGCCGACAGCAGATTTGGTATTGGAGTATGGTGAATCCGTATCGTACGATTGGAAACTGTATGAGCACGATATAGCCGGCTCGACTGCGCATGCACGCGCACAGTTGAAGGCTGGCATGCTCACGCAGGATGAGTTTGACGCTATTGCCAATGGGTTGCAGGAAATTCTGGCCGACATCAAGGCCGGCAATTTCAGCTGGAGCATGAAGCTGGAGGATGTGCATATGAACATTGAGAGCGAACTGACCCGCCGCATCGGCGCGCCCGGCGCCAAGCTGCACACGGCGCGCTCCCGCAATGACCAGGTAGCCACAGATACTCGCTTGTACTGCCGCGCTCAGATTGACACCACGCTGGAGCTGCTCAAGGATATGCAGCGGGCTCTGGTACAGAAGGCTGCTCAATACGCCGAAGTGCGAATTCCCGGCTATACTCACCTGCAACGAGCCCAACCGGTGACCATTGCTCACCACTTGCTGGCTTATGTGGAAATGCTGGAGCGCGACGTCGACCGCCTGGCAGATTGCCGCCGCCGGGTGAATGTGAGCCCGCTGGGTAGTGGTGCCATTGCCGGCAGCACCATCAATCTGGACCGCCACGCCATTGCCGCCGAACTGGGCTTCGACAGCGTGACCGAAAATTCAATGGATGCCATTGCCGACCGCGACTACATCATGGAAACGCTCTTCGACCTCTCGCTCATCGGCACTCATCTCTCGCGCCTGAGCGAGGACCTCGTGCTGTGGAGCAGCGCAGAGTTCGGCTACTGCACGCTGAGCGATGCTCATACCACTGGTTCCAGCCTGATGCCGCAGAAGAAAAACCCGGATGTGTGCGAGCTGACCCGCGGCAAGAGTGGTCGTCTGTACGGCAACCTGGTGAGCGTAATGGTGGCGGTAAAAGGCTTACCACTTACTTATAACCGCGATTTGCAGGAGGATAAGGAACCGCTTTTCGATTCGTTTGAGACGGTAAGCCTGGCACTGCGCGTGAATGCCGAAATGGTGGCCGCCATGCGTATCAACCCCGAGCGCTGCGCTGCAGCAGTGAGCGACCCCCTGCTCCTGGCTACTGACCTGGCCGATTATCTGGTGCGCCGTGGCGTGCCTTTCCGCAAGGCTCATGAGCTGGTGGGCAAGGCCGTGGCGGTTTCCGTGGGCACCGGCACCCCGCTCAATGAACTGAGTCTGGATGAATTCAAGGAAATTTCCCCCGAATATGGCGAAGATGTTCACGAGGTTTTCAACCTGAACCGCGCTTTTGAGCTGCGCACCAATCCCGGCGCCCCGAACCCCGGCATCACCGCCCGCAGACTGGCTTTCTGGCAGAATAAACTCGCCTGATCAGCAGTAACTTCCAGCCTTGTTTTATCAGGTAGTGAACAATTATTACGTTCACTACCTGATTTTTAGCAGACAAATTTTATACAGGTAATACAGTTTAATCTTGTGTTTTGTCGTCTTTAAGGGCATTATAGCTGCAACCAATACCTTCTGATGAGTAAAAGCATGACAAAAATCGGCATCATTCAAACCTCACCACTGGCTGGTGATTTTTCCAACAACTTGCGTGCCATTGTTCAGGAATACCGGAACTGCCTGGACCATGGAGCAGAAATTGTAGTGGCACCCGCCCCCGCTCTGTGTGGTCTGGAGCCCCTGTCTCTTGTAACAAGACGCTCATTCATCAACCAGACACGAGGGGCTCTGGAAACACTGTCACGAGAACTGAGCGATACACCGCTGATATTAGCAGCCTATACCATGACCGTGGGAGAGGATGAGATGTATGTAGGTATTGCGGGAGAAGATGATGAAATTCATGACCCATGGATGGAACATGACCGCAGCATTGTGCTCACTCCCTACCTGCTTGAAAAAGACTGTGTTACAGAGCTTGACAACGGAGGAACAGTCGAAATCAATGGCTCTATCTTTTACACAGATACCAATGATGCAGAAATGCTGCCGGAAACCACACCCGATTTCATCGTTCGCATGCCCTGCACCACCTGGTATGGTGGAGCCGCACGCGATGACGAGGAAACCCGGAGCTGGGAGGCCTCCATGGCAGGCAGCGTGGTCATTTGTTGCCGTCCGGTAGGTACTGCAGGCGGCAATCTGTACGGTGGCGGCTCTGCCATATACTCAGCCGATGGAAAAACTCTGCTCCGTCTGCCATACTTTGAAACCGGTAGCAAGGTGGTCGATATCACCCGGACGCCGGTAGCCCGGAACCGCCCGGAGGAAGAAGAACTGATGAGCAGTGCTCTGGAACGAGGAATTCGCGACAGCGTGCGGAATAATGGATTCACCGGAGTCTGTATTCCCATGGAGCATGAAAACGCCGCTCTGCTCGGCGCGTTGTGCATCGAGGCTCTGGGTGCATCAAATGTGTATGGTATCAGTTTTGCTCCGGAAAACCAGCTGGCAGATAAACTGGGTATTAACCACATCACTATGAATCTTGAGCCCTTGCAGGATGCAGCTCAATCCCTGATGGGAGGAGAGGATAATAAACACCTGCGGGAGCGGCTGAAAACGGCAATTGCCATGACCCACGCCGAATCCCGCGGGCTGATGCTATGCTCGCCGCTGGGGCGCCGCCAGATTATGCTGGGAGACTTCTGCACCTATGGGCTTTCGGGGGGGCACCTGGCACCACTGGGTAACCTGTACGACGTGGATTTATTCCTGCTCTGCCAGCGTTTCAGCGAGAAATACAGTGATTTATTTGACGCCATGACCGAACCACCCCACGGCACAACAAACCGCATCATCCACGAGCTGGCAGATTGCAACACCCCGCCCTCTGAGCTGCTGCACGCCGAGCACAACTACATGTTCAAGGAAAACGATGTACGCTTCATTCAGCGCAAGCTGGTGGCCTCCGGGCTGAAGCGGGCGCAGCTTCCCATCATCCTGCATGCAGATGCACCGGATCAACAACTCGTGTTCCCCATATCTCACCGTCTCAACGACTGAGCGAGCGATAACCAGGTATTCCAGGAAAAAGCCCCCCATTCCCACTAGAACAGGAATGGGGGGTGCTTGTCAGAATGACCACCATGGGCTAACATGGCTTGCGCGAAGGCTCGATATGGTGTATGCTGGCAAACGTAAATTGTTATTACCGTGCAGGAAAAAGCCTACATAGCCATTGATCTCAAATCATTCTTTGCCTCAGTAGAATGCAGGGAACGAGGGCTTGATCCGCTGGATACAAACCTGGTGGTAGCAGATGAAAGCAGAACGGATAAAACTATCTGTCTGGCAGTTACACCATCTCTCAAAACGCATGGCATACCCGGCAGACCTCGTTTGTTTGAGGTGAGGCAGCGCGTGACAGAAGTAAACGCAGAACGGCGCTACAAGGCACGGGGGCTCGCAGGTACCAGCTTTTTACACAGCGAGTTAGAGCAAAACCCGAAACTGGAATTGGATTTCGTGATAGCCCCACCCCGCATGGCTCTCTATATGGAATACAGCACACGCATTTACAATGTATACACCCGGTATGTGGCGCCAGAACATATCGTGGTTTATTCCATTGATGAGGTGTTCATTGATGCCGCGCCGTATCTGGTTACCTATGACTGCACAGCACACGAGCTGGCCAAGCGGATTATTCTCGATGTATTGCACACCACAGGAATCACCGCCACGGCAGGAATAGGCACTAATCTGTATCTGTCCAAGGTGGCCATGGATATAGTAGCGAAACGCATACCCGCAGATACCGATGGTGTTCGAATAGCAGAACTAAACGAAGCGAGCTACCGCCAACAGCTCTGGGCACATAAGCCGCTCACCGATTTCTGGAGGGTGGGCAAAGGATATGAGCGCAAGCTTGAGCAACACGGTCTTTACACCATGGGCGATATTGCACGCCGTTCTCTGCAGAGCGAGGATTCTCTTTACCGCATGTTCGGCAAAAATGCTGAGCTGCTGATTGACCACGCCTGGGGCTGGGAGCCCTGCACCATGGAAGACATCAAGGCCTACCACCCGGAATCGCGGAGTCTGGGTTCCGGGCAGGTGCTGCAGGAACCGTATACGGCGGAAAAAGCCCGCCTGGTGCTGCGGGAAATGGCAGATACCCTTGTGCTGGAACTGGTGGAAAAAGGGCTCGTGACCGACCAGATTGTGATAACAATCGGTTATGATATCGAGAACCTGTCCTCCCCGGAACGCCGCAGGCAATATAAAGGTGCAATCACCACCGATGCCTACGGCCGAGAAATACCTGCGCATTCGCACGGCTCCAGAAACCTGGGGCGGTTCACCTCCTCCACCAGGCTCATTCTACAGGCCGTTTCAGAACTGGCAGGGAGTCTGGTGGATGATAACCTGTTGGTGCGGAGATTAAATGTGGTAGCCAACCACGTTGTACCGGAAAGAGATGCTCCCCCGCCGACCCCTCTGCATGAGCAGCTGGACTTATTCACCGATTATAATGAAGAACAGGCACGGCAGGAGAAAGAAAACATGCTTTTAAACAAAGAGCGCAAAATGCAACAGGCATTACTGAATATTCGCGGTAAGTTCGGAAAAAATGCCATTCTTCGCGGCATGAGCCTGGAAGAAGGCGCCACCGCCCGCGAGCGCAACAACCAGATAGGAGGACACAAGGCATGAACCGCAACGCCGATTATCGTTACGCCGATATCATTCACCTGCCCCATCCTGTATCAAAACGTCACCCCCGGATGAGCATGGCCGAACGAGCAGCCCAGTTCTCCCCATTTGCGGCGCTGTCCGGCCACGATGCCGCCATTGCTGAGGCAGGCAGGCTCACCACAGAGCGCCCGATGGTGGATGAATCTATGAAATGGGAAATCTCTGCGCGCCTGCAGGCTGCCGCGGTGCAGGCTCAGCAGTGGCTGCACATCACCTATTTTGTGCCAGATTCCCGCAAAAGCGGAGGCGCCATTATCCAAGTGCGAGGCGTCCTGAAAAAAATTGACCCATATGGGAGACGCATCATCCTGCAGGATGGAACGGAAATTAGCATTGATGATGTGGTGCAGGTCCTTGAAATCAATGAGCCGGAGCTCGAATAAAGCACCAACTCATTGAAATTAAAGACCAGAGCACTCAAAGTTCTTGCAGCTCAGCTTCGCCGCAATGCTGCAACACATATGGACGCCCGCCATGCATAGAGGCATGCTTATCGTCAAACTCTACCTTATTCCCGCGGAAAATGATATTATCTGCCGAAATCGCATAAATGAGCGGGACCCGGTGAGTCAGGAAGGTATTGCCCTCTATCAGAATATGGCGGTGATAGCGTTCCCGCTGCGCGTCAGGATTCCGGACCATGGGATATATGGAAATAATACCTTCTGTAAACTGATAACGTTGAATCAGATTATGGTCAAACAAATTGTTGATAATCCGGACATCCAGACAGCGGCCGCTCTCATACCATCCCTGAGCATCGCCAGCCAGCAATATGGCTGACCCACTAGAACCCATGAAGCGGCAATTCTCCACCAGCACCGGCTTAGGAGTAGTAAACAAGGTACCTCGCGCCCGGTTATGCTGCACCGTACAATTCGAGAAGCAGACAGAGGGGTACCAATCTGCGTTCTCTATTGCATCCCCCTCACCAACATCCTCCGGCAGAGGCTTCTCCAACGTGATGCACAGGTGGTTCTCATCCACCCACACCACTCGTTCTGCTCGCCCCAACTGCGGATGATTCTCCAATGTCTTACCCTTAATGAACTGTATGCGTTCCCCCTTGGCAAATGCCTCAAATCCAACAGCCTGGCCATGCATATAACGCACCATGATTTCCCTGGGACTCAACTTCCTCACAATACCCAGACAAGTGGAATGCACGTTAATGGCGTCATCCATCATCCCCTCATACATAGCCCCCTTCACAGCAATATGCCCCGCGCAGTTCGAAAAATGTGTAGCATCGGCAGAAACGGTGTATACACGCCCCGGCGCACAAATGCAACCTCCGCCGTTAATAGAGACATTTCGACTGCGCTGAGCAATAAGCGCCATACCCTGGCTATCCTGGAATACCACGTTATTGAGGGTCACCCCATCGGCACGATAAAGCACCATAGCCGGGTGGGGACGACCATAATGGCGCAACACCAGAATCTGGCCTGGTTTCAACCCCATAGCCGATGCATCCTGGTGAAACTGCACCCGGTTCGGCGCCACCTGCACACAACGGCTCGTCCATCCCATATCACCGGCCTTACCCGTAGCCACCATACTTCCATCAGGCTCAAATGCCAGAACCGCCGAAGCCAGACGCGCAACACCATCCCCCATCATATAATACTGACCGTCCCGCACCTCCCAGCGGAATCGGGAATCAAACTCAAGGGTGGTCTTACCATCCCTGATCTCCACAATTTTACCTTCATTGTAATATGGAGCATCATGACGAATGGTGATATCATTGAGTTCCACCCCCCTGCTATCCATCATCAGAACAGGCTGCATAGCACCATGGAATACGAAAGTAGAACCATGCCCATTTATCTTCAAGTTCTTCTGCCCCACTATGGGCAATCCCACGGGTTGCATATCCTGCTGATCATGGTTGGAGATATAATAACTCATCCGCAACGCACCATCGGGGTAAAAATGGTATTCGCCCTTCGGAAGCTCTATCGAAACAGAGTTACCACTCATACCATGCAGGGTAGCAACACCTAACAGCTCCCGCATACCGGGGCCCGCATCAGCGCCATCGTCAGCAGGCTTAGCACCGGAAATTGTAACCTCCCGACCACCTTTGGCCAGGCGCTTCTTCATCGGCCTCCACTCCAACTCGCGCCATGCCACATTATCGGCCCCTTCACTAACCAGATAGACATGCGGACTGTACGGTTTTACCTCAAAAGCCTCGCCGGCCGTCCCCTCCCATAGCACAGCTGTGCCATCCAGAACCCGGAACGGACCTCCCTCCCCCCGGGGAGCCCTGCCCGCCAGGCCCTTATCCTCCGGCACCTCAAGCTGCACCATTCGGCGGCCACTGCGGAACATCTCAGATTCAACCACCATGGTGCTTATCTCCCCGGCCAATGCAGCCGCCGAACAAACCAAACTAGCCATAAGTCCTTTCATTATTCCGGAAAAAACATCTTCCAGACAATCTACAAATTCAAGGCACCTCTGTCAAGCGTAAAAAAAACACTTAATCCTTGCGTTTAACAAACCATTATGCCATACTATCCCCGCAATTCTCAGAGGTTAATAGCATCAAAATCGCCACACTATTAGTTCATTCCTACATGCAGAAACTCGTCATCATATTCACGTTATTACTTTCATTTGCCATGGGAAAAATCAGCAGCCCCGCCGCAAACCGGGACGTACTAGCCCGCCAGAATGTACAAGCAGAGCTGGGCAAACACTTTGGCAAACCAGTCTTCATCCGGATTATCAAGAATGAATACCTGCTCGAGCTGTGGTTGAAAGAAACCAATGGCAAATGGAGTCTGTTCAGGAACTACAACATTGCCGCCATGAGCGGGAAACTCGGGCCCAAGACAGCAGAGGGTGATATGCAAGCTCCGGAAGGTTTCTACCGCGTCTATAAAAGCAGCATGAACCCAAGAAGCAACTATCATCTCTCCTTCAATATCGGGTACCCGAACAGCTACGACCGAAAACTGGGCCGTACTGGCTCATTCATCATGATACATGGTAACATTGTATCCGTCGGCTGCTTTGCCATGACCAACTCTCGTATCGAAGAAATCTACACCCTGGTGGACGAGGCATTCAAAGCCGGGGCTGCATATGTACCCGTGCAGGTATACCCCTTCCGCATGACCGATGAGCGCATGCAGAAAGAAGCAGGAAACAAACACATAAACTTCTGGCAACACCTGCTACCCGGCTGGCAATACACCGAAACCAATAAAGCTCCCTACCCGGATAAAGACAACGAATGATTCATCCCATTCCAGAGAACAGCCACAGCCCCCAGGCAAAACCTAACTGGAGAAAACGCTGTGCCATTACATTGCTGACAAGCACCATCGTTGCTTCACTTTTCTGGAGTCTTGCAGGCAGTTTCACCAGTGCATTTATCATAACCACAGTATGCATCCTGAGTCTGATGTGGGCAGAAGACAGCCCCCCCTTCAACACCACCTATAACCACGGCGGCAACTGGCTGGCTTCGCACTGCCGACACTGGCGACTGACCCACAGGGGAATCCTTCTATACAATTGCAACGCACCAGGCCCCTGCCTCTTTTTACCATGGTGCGCGATCCATTCTGCCACCCTGCAAAAAAACAACATTCTGCTGGAAGATGCCAGCAATAACACCTTTTACGAACTCCCCATAGCGGAAAACATGCAATCTGAGTACCTGGCACACATTCAGAAACAACTCACCCCCCACCATGATGAAACCAGGCAGAAAAACACAATCCACAGACCGATCTTTTACATGTGGTCCCCGCACCAGCTTCACTTCCTGCATCACCTCAAATGCGCCATACCCATGCTTATTCTGGGCTTCTCCTGTCCATTTTTCTGGCCTGGTGAAATCGTACCATGCCTTCTATGTCTGGGATTAGCAGGTAGCCTAGGGACCCTCCCCCTTACCGAATTCGAAGACGCCTTCTGCCCAGAAAACTACCTGGGAGAAGAAATACGCCGCAGTAAACAAGGCATCCATATTCGCATGGATAATGGAATCCTCTGCTTTATTCCATGGAGCTTCCTGGACAAAGGCACACAAATGGAAGATAATACCGCCTTTCTGCAACAGCGCAATGGGATATACGGCATCTGCATTGAAAAAAGCTCTGCAGGCATTCCCATTCCCCTCACCAGGCGTTTCCTGAAACGCCACCGCTGGACTCGCAGGCTAATCGTATATTCATTGGTTTTTCTCTTGATAGTCATCGCCTTTATCTGGTGCCACCATTGCGTATTGCCTCAAAATAAAATCGAACCCAGGGGGGTGGCTGCCTCAAAATTAATCGAACCTTAGAGTACTCATTTTTTCGAACTAATCAAGCCCAAAGTTACCTTGGTGCCCAACACCCTTATATGATGAGATTTTGATAT
>JAZNIZ010000093.1:0-36650 GCA_045577775.1 Akkermansia sp.
GTCGGGATTTCCCCTCGAACTTCCTTTCCCACGGTTTGTTACCTCCCCGCAGTTGTTCTTCAGGTCTGGGATTCCGCATCATCGCGGCTCCGCGCGGACTTTCACCGCAGTACGCATATCGCGTCGGTCGTACAAAAAAAGACCGCTGGTAGTGTTATACCAGCGGTCTTTCCTTATGTAAGCTTATAAAATCAGAGACTTTCGCCGAAATCCTCGCGGAACTTGGCGGCAAGCTTCTCCTGCCAGTCGCTCAGCGGCTGCAGACGCCCGAAGAAGAAGCGAAGCACCTCGGGTTCCTCGTCCCACTTCAGCCCACCGATGAGGTGGCGGTTGTCGTACAACCACTTCACGCGGTCGGCGCAGTACTTCACCTGGGAAAGTGTGAACACTCGGCGCGGGCAGGCCAGGCGCACCAGCTCCAGCTCGGCGTAGTGCTCAGAGCCATCGGGGTTGCGCTGTTCGGAAAGAGAGCCGCGTTCCATGCCACGGATACCACCGGCAATGTAAAGAGCCGTGGCCAGAGCACCGGCGGGGTACTGCTCGTGCGGAATGTTGGGCAGGAATTCGGAAGCGTTGATGTGAGCACCCAGACCACCGGCGGGTTTCACCATGGGCACGCCGTATTCGGAAAGTTCCTTTACCAGGTATTCGATGAAGATGGGGCCCTGGTTGATGATTTCTTCATCCAGCGTCTCCAGCAGACCAACGGCCATGGCCTCCATGGCACGCACTTCCATACCACCGTAGGTCAGGAAACCTTCGTACAGCGGGATAAAGGCCTTCATCTTGAGAATCAGCTTCTCATTGTTAGAAATGATGGCACCACCGCGGGCGAAGCCCAGCTTGCGGCTGGAGAAGTAGATGAGATCCATCTCATCCGCAATCTTGCGAATGATTTCGGCGATGGTCATGTTCTTGGCGGCATCCTCGCGGGTCTTGATGAAGTACAGGTTGTCCTGCAGCAGAGAGGCATCCAGCACGCACATGACGCCGAATTCCTTACACACGGCAGCAACATCCAGCATGTTCTGCATGGAAAGCGGCTGTCCGCCAATCAGGTTCGTACCGGCTTCAATACGCACAAAGGGAACGTGCTCCGGACCCACTTCCTGAATCAGCTGGCGCAGGCGGGGAATGTCAAAGTTGCCCTTGAACGGCAGGTCCAGGTTCGGGTCAAGCCCCTCCGGGGTGATAAGCTCCTCCACGCGGCCACCCTTGCGGGTAATGTGTGCCTTGGTGGTGGTGAAGTGGAAGTTCATGGGTACCACATCGCCTTCCTTCACGAAGGTTTCGGCAAGAATGTTCTCACAGGCGCGGCCCTGGTGAGCCGGCAGGAAATGCTTGGTGCCGAACACCTGTTCAATCACCTTGGAAAGACGGTTGAAAGTCTCGGAACCGGCGTAGGAGTCGTCAGCCTGCATGGAGGCAGCCACCTGGTTATCACTCATGGCGTTCACGCCGGAGTCGGTCAGCATGTCCATGAATACATCCTTATTCTGCAGCAGGAACGTATTGTTACCAGCTTCACGGAGCTTCTGCACTCGCTCCTCTACCGTGGGCAGGAACAGCTTCTGCACCACTCGCACCTTGTGCATTTCCAACGGCACCTGGTGCTCTTCCTTATAGAACTTGACAATAGACATGATGATAATGTGTTATTTGATAAAAACTTGCGCTTGAAAGCGCGCCGCGGATTCTACCACGCATTTTCTCTTATTGTCAACGCTTATGTACGCCCTTTTGTGGCATAAACAGAGGAACTTATTTGCTGACCCAATGCCCCATTGACACAAAAATAGAGTTATTCTAAAATAGCCACATGAAGAACATTTTTCAAGGGGTAATCATGCTCATGCTGATGGCCTTGGGCGCTCAGGGTGGATTGAAGGTGGCAAGTCTGCACCCGCTGCTCAGCGATATGGCGCGCAGCGTGGGTGGTGCAGCGGTGGAGGTCGTGGATTTATTTCCGGAAAACGGGGAACTGCACGCCCTTGAGCCCACAGCGGCAGACCTGGCCGCCGCTGCCGGAGCACAGCTGGTACTGGCCTGCGGAAAGGGCGTAGAACCCTATCTGGATGACCTGCGCGATTCCCTGCCCGCCCGCACCCAGGTGATTGAACTGGGCCAGAGCGTGCCGGAGGTATACCTGCCGGGTACCCAGATGGCCGACCCACACTGGTGGAACAGCCCCGGCGCCATGAAACGTGCCTCGCGAGCACTCCGCAACGCTATGGAGGCAGCAGAGCCTGCGCAGAAAGCCACCTTTGCCCGGGGGCAGCGCATCTATGCCGCGCAGATGGATGCACTGGTGCGCGAAGCAAAAATTGCATTTGCCGGCATACCACAGGAAAAACGCGTACTGGTATGCTCACACGCCGCCATGAACCACTTCTGCAAGGAATTCGGCTTTACCACCATTGCCATACATGGTATCTCGCAGGAAAGCGAAGGCGACACCGCCAGCCTGGCCCGAGTACTCAGAAGCCTGCGCAGCCAGGGGGTTCCCTGCCTGTTCCACGGTGTGAATGAGGCGCCCAAAGTGTTGCAGACCATTGCGAGCCAGGTAGGCGCCACCACGCGTCCGCTGGCACTGGATGGCATCTACCCGGCCTCACCCACCTATGCAGAATTATTCCGTTTCAACGTGAAAAACATAGCCGAAGGGCTGAGCCCCCGATAAACCCATGCGTTCCCTGATTTTATCATTAGCAGCCCTGCTGCCCGCAGTGGCACAGGACACCCCACCCACCTATGTCTGCGGGCGCACCACCACGCCCCCGGTTATCGATGGCAAGGGTGATGAACCGATATGGCAACAGGCGCGTGAGCTCTCACCTTTCAAAGACATTGAGGGCAGCGCCATTCCCCACGATTGCCGGGTTAAAATGATTTGGGATGACGACTACCTCTACATCCTGGCAGACATGGATGAAAAGCACCTGTGGGCCACGCAGACAAAGCATGATTCCATTATCTACCATGACCCGGATTTCGAGGTATTCATCGACCCGGATGGCGATGGCCTCAATTACATTGAGCTGGAAATCAACGCCCTGAATACCACCTGGGATTTATTTATCACTCGGCCATACCGCTTCAACGATCCGAATATCCTGCACGACTGGGAAATCAAGGGGTTGAAACACGCCGTAAACCTGCGCGGCACACTGAACAAAACAGATGATACAGACGATGGGTGGAGCGTAGAGCTGGCCATCCCCTGGAGCAGCATCACCAGCCATGCGCATCTGCCGCGCACCAGCAAGGCACCGCAGCCCGGCAGCAGCATGCGCATGAATTTCTCCCGCGTCAACTGGCAGTTCAAGGCCACGCCAGACGGATACGAAAAGCTTCCAGCACCAGAAAGCAACCACGTGTGGGCACCCACGGGAAAGGTCAACATCCACCTGCCAGAACACTGGGGGAGAGTCATTTTCAGTTCGAATCCCGCCCACGTGTGGGAAGCAGCCGCGCCGGAAGCCTCCGACACCACGCGGTTGAAATTATACGAGGCTCTCAATGCCCAGCTGGAGCACAGGAACAACCACGGAGCCTTCGACCTCAGCATGGAAAAGCCAGGCATCAGCATGACTTTCCCCACAGAAGATTTTTTTGTTCTCACCGCCACTTGCGAGCAAACAGCAACACGCATGAGACTCGACAGCGAGGGGCATTTTTCCAGCAAGGCTCCGGCGAATCATCGTCCAGAGCTCTACCTCTGGGTGCATGGAAACGCCAATCGGAGTCCCATGGAGTGGCTGCAGGCGTTCACATGCTATGCCGAATCAGGCATCGGCACCGTTATCATCGACGGACCAACAGAACGCATCGCGAAACTTACCTCCCTGGCCCGGATAGCCGGGTTGAGAGTGTTTGCCTGGTTATGGGCGCTGAACAGGCCGGGCGATGCCACCGCGCTTCAACACCCGGAATGGTACGCGGTCAATGCCGAGGGCAAATCCTGCCACCAACCCGGAGACCGCCCATTTGTGGAATACTACCAGTTCCTCTGCCCCAACAACAAGGAGGTGCAGCAGCACCTGCTGGAGCAGGTGCGCCAGCTGGCCTCCATTCCCGGGCTGGCGGGAATTCAGACGGATTACATGCGCCTGCCGGATGTGGAGCTGCCACGCGGTCTCTGGAAAAAATACGGGTTGGATATGAGCCAGGTACACCCCGCGTACGATTACTGTTACTGCAACACCTGCAAAGCAGCGCACAAGACCGGAGACTGGAAGGCTTTTCGCGAGCAGAGCGTGGCCAGGGTTTATAACCTTCTTGCAGCAGAAATTCGCAAACACGGATTGCTGGCCGCCTGTGCGGTATTCCCCAGCCCCACCCTTGCCGCCCGCATGGTACACCAGGACTGGAGCCTGTTTCACGCAGATCTGGTTCTGCCCATGGCTTATCATTCATTCTATAATGAGCCCTCCAGCTGGGCTGCGGAAATAACCCGGCATGCCGCAAAGGAAAGCCAGGGCCGCATTCCCCTGGCGCCGGGAGTTCACCTGCCGGATACCGCACCCGCCGAGCTGCGCCAGCATCTCGATTCCCTGCGCAGCACCGGTGTTCACGGCATCGGCATTTTCAGCGATGATGAACTCACCCCGGAGCACCTGCAGGAAATCAGAAAATTCATTCAGGCCGGCAACTGACACACTATATGTCTTGCTTCAGCGTTGACAAATAGCCAGATAGGCCCTATTCTCCAAAGCATTCATCATGTCACCGCGCACCACATTTCTGCTCACCCTGGCAGGGGTAATCATGGTGGGGCTACCCCTGCCCGGCCTTATGCAGAAGCAGGAAACACCTACCACCCGGCCCACCACAGAGGAAGCCGTACGCCGCACGGTGTATGTAGGAATCCGTTTCAGCGGCCAGCCGCGGCAACTTCAACTGCGCCACGGCAAGGGCGAATGGCTCACGGTAGACACACAGAGTTTCTTTTGCGATGCGGAAATGCAACTGCCCCTGAGTGGTCTGATGGAAATTGAAGTTCAGGGAAAATGGGAAGACACGCAACCCCAGGCCGTTACCCTGACCCTGGAACCAGATGGTTACGAGTCCCGCAGTGCCACCGAATGGAAAGAAGAAGGCAGCCACCAGCTGCACACCATATTCAGATTCTCATGGTAAACAAGCCACACGACCACATCTGCTGGGGTGGCGGCCACCACCACCACACCCACCACCGCCTGGAGCTGCGCTCCGTAACCGCCGGCTATGCCGCAGAGCCAGCCTTGCATAACATCAGCTTTTCTGCCGAATGCGGCTGCACACTCGCCCTCATCGGCCCGAATGGCGCGGGCAAATCCACCCTGCTCAATGCGCTGGCAGGACTCCTCCCTATATGGGAGGGTGAGATTCTCTGGAACAACACCCCCCTGGCGGAACAACGGCAGGAAATCGCCTACCTTCCCCAGCGCAGCGAGGTGAACTGGCAATTCCCCATCACTGTGCGCCAGCTGGTGGAAATGGGGCGCTATCCCGCCGTGGGGGTGTGGCAGGCCATGCGGCAGCACGATAAGGATATTGTGGAGAAAGCGCTCTGCACCCTGGGATTGCAGGATATACAGCACCGCCAGATAGGTGCGCTGAGTGGTGGCCAGCAGCAACGCTGCTTTCTGGCACGCGCCCTGGCACAGGAAGCCCACATTCTCCTGCTGGACGAACCATTTACCGGTCTGGATGTACCGGGAACAGAGGCCTTGTCTCACCTGCTGCGAGCCCTTGCCGCCGAAGGAAGACTGGTCATCGCCTCGCACCACGATTTAGCCACAGCTCCGCAGATTTTTGATAACGCGCTTCTGTTGCGCAAACAACTCATCGCCTGCGGCCCCACCGCAGCCGTGCTGACACCGGATAACCTGAACCAGGCATTCAACCGAGCATGAACGAATTTGTGCAATTTCTGTACGAACCACTGGCGCAACGCAGTCTCTGGGCCTGCGGCGTCATCGGATTCTCCAATGGTTTTGTAAGTGCCCTGGTTGTGCTGCGGCGTTCTTCTCTGCAAATCGGTACCCTTTCCTGTGCCCTGCTGCCAGGCATAGCGCTGGCCATTCTGTTTTTCGGGCTATTCCAGCTGAGCATTCTGCTGGGGGCCATTCTGGCGGGGCTCATGGTAGGGCTCGGCTCGCTCTTTGTTTCTCGAACCTCGCGACTGGATCACGATACCGCGCTCTCCGTGCTTCATACCACAGCCTTTGCCCTGGGGTACATCATCCTCATTGGGCTGGGGCTGCAACAAAAAGTGGACGACTGGCTTTTCGGCAACATCATGAGCATGGGAGATGCCGATTTATGGATCGCCTATGCCACTGGTGCCACAGCCGTACTCGGCATCAATGCCCTCCAACGCCCGCTTCTCATCACCCTCTTCGATGCGAGAGCAGCTGCCACCATGGGCATTCCCACCCGGGTCTTCAACTACGGCATATTCGCCCTTATCATCCTGGTTCTTGTATCCTCGCTCCAGGCCGTGGGAGCCTTCCTGACACTGGGGTTACTTGTCGCACCGGCTGCCACCATGTACCTGCTCACCGACCGCGCCACCTGGTTGTTCTGGGGCGGCGGGCTCATCGGCGGACTAGGAGCCATGGCAGCTTTCTTCCTCTCCTATCCCCTGGGTTGGCATCTTGGCGCCACTATCATCGTTGTGCTGGGGCTGCTTTTCCTGATAGCCTACATCTTCTCCCCGAAATACGGCCTGCTGCAAAAGTTCCGGAAATAACGTGCAAACGTCACCTGACAGACGTCTTTTCTACTTGCACCGCCGTAAGGTATATGGTAGTATGATGCTCGTATGAAAATCTCACTTTCTCCGCGCTCTCACATGGGTTTTACCCTTATTGAGCTGATTATTGTCATCGCCATTATGGCCACCCTTGCCGGTATCGCATTCCCGGTCTATATGAGCATGCAGACGGATGCTGCTCGTATGGCATCCAAAAAGAGCTGCACCGATATTGTCTCTGCCGTAGAAAGCTACAAGCAGGATAACAATGGCATGCTGCCCTATAACACCGAAATGGTGGAGCCCGATGAGAAGGACCAAATGTATCTGACCACCCAGGCCGGGCAGGATGCAGACCTCATCAAGGTACTCACTAACCGCGAAGGAGATGACGTGGAACGACGCCTGAACACCACCCGCTCCATCTACCTGCGCGCTGATGAACAGGAACAGCCCAAGGATGGCCTGTATATTGACTCCATCGGGGAACTCAGTTTCTATGATTCCTGGGGCAAGCCCTACCACATCATCCTCTGCGAGGAAGATGAAGGCGCCATGGATCCTTTCACCTCCCGCCGCTACCGCGGTAAGAACTGCCTTGTCTACGGCACCGGCCCCGATGGCGAAGGCTCCGTAGTACCCGATGCTGCCCCCTCTGAAAAGAAGGGTAAGAAGAAGAAGAAAATGACCAAGGCAGAGAAGAAAGCAGCCGCCGAAGCTGCCGCCGCTGCCGCTGAACAGCTTGCAGAAACACTGGAGGACAACGTATATTCCTGGAAGAATCCGAAGTAATTAATGAACCAATACATCACAGACGACGTACGTCTCACGGGTATTCGCCCGCTGATATCGCCCGCAATTCTCATGGAGGATTATCCGGCCATGCCGGAAGCCACACGCATGGTCTATGAGACCCGCCACGCCTTTCAGGATATCCTGAAAGGCAAGGATGACCGCCTTGCTGTCATTGTAGGGCCTTGCTCCATTCACGACACCAAGGCAGCCCTCGAATACGCCGGTCTTCTGGCAACAGCTGCTAAAAAGTACGAGAAAGAGCTGCTGCTCATCATGCGCGTGTATTTCGAAAAACCCCGCACCACCGTTGGCTGGAAAGGCCTTATCAATGACCCGTTCATGGATGAGAGCTACAACATCAACAGCGGTCTGCGCATGGCCCGCGACCTCCTGGTCAAGCTCTCCGACATGGGGGTGCCGGCGGCCACGGAATTCCTGGATGTTATTACACCTCAGTACATCAGCGACCTCATCGTCTGGGGGGCCATTGGCGCCCGCACCACAGAAAGCCAGGTACACCGAGAGCTGGCCAGTGGTCTTTCCATGCCCATCGGCTTCAAGAATGGGACCACCGGCTGTGTGCAGATTGCGGTAGACGCCATCGTATCTGCAGAGCATCCGCACTGCTTCCTTTCCGTCACCAAGCAGGGTGTATCTGCTATTGTTTCCACCAAAGGCAACGAAGGTTGCCACTTGATTCTGCGCGGTTCCACCGATGGTCCGAACTACAGCAAGGAGCACGTGGAAGCAGCCTGGAATACCCAGCAGAAAGCCGGCATCACCAACCGCATCATGATCGACTGCTCCCACGGCAACAGCCACAAGGACTGGAAACAGCAACCTGCGGTTGCCGCCTGCGTGGCGGAACAGCTGGCCGCTGGCGGGGACCACATCGGCGCGGTGATGATTGAGAGCAACCTTTTCTCCGGCAACCAGAAATGCAGCAACGACATGAAGTACGGAGTCAGCATTACCGATGCCTGCATCGACTGGAACGGAACACTGGGCATGTTCGATGTGCTGGCCGCCGGTGTGCGCGCCCGCCGCAACAGAAAATAACCAGCCTCATTCAACCTCCCTTACACTGCCGCGTTCACCAGAGCGCGGCAGTTTTTATTTCATGCGGTGAATCCAGATATGCAGACGGCGGCAAACCCGCATCCAGAACACACAGAACCCGCGCAGAAAAACAACCACCAGCAGAGCCAGCGCTCCCATACCCACCCCCACAGTCCCCCCATACACCTTCCACCCAGCCACAGCACAGCCCACCGCCACCGGCAACCCCAGCAACACCGCAACCAGATACAACCAGAGCGCCCGCTGCTGCCGCCCCATGCAGGCAGAGGTAAAGCTACAAATACAGAATCCGAATATGGTCAGAACAGCAGGCATACGCTCAATCCATATGCTACGACACCACGGCCCGGGAATCAAGAAAAATCGATAGAGCACGGCCGTTTCTTGACCAGAAGAGCCAAATATGCTACATTGCTCATCGACATATGGCCGATTCTCTCTACACCCGCATGGCAGACACACCCGTCACCAGCTATGACCTTTCTCTGCGCCCGCCGGCATTCAGCGAATTCTGTGGTCAGGAAAAGGTAAAAGAGCGACTTATGCTCATGGTAGAAGCCGCGCGCATGCGTGGAGATGTACTCGACCATGTCTTGCTCAGCGGCCCCCCCGGATTGGGTAAAACCACCCTGGCCAACATCATAGCCAGCGCCGTGGGTCACAGGCTGCACACCACCAGTGGTCCTCAGATTGAGAAAGCGGGCGACCTCGCAGGCATTCTCACCAACGTGGAAAAGGGGGACGTGCTCTTCATCGATGAGATTCACCGTCTGCACCCAGCCATTGAGGAATACCTGTACCCGGCCATGGAGGATTTCCGGCTTGATATCATCATTGACCAAGGCCCTAATGCCCGCTCCATTCAACTTAACCTGCCCAAGTTCACGCTGGTGGGTGCCACCACCCGCGCCGGTATGCTCACCGGGCCATTGCGCTCGCGTTTCGGGCTGGTCAACCGCCTGGATTACTATTCGGCGGAGGAACTCTGCCAGATTCTACACCGCTCTGCCGGTCTGCTGGATATTGACCTGGCTCAGGCGGGAGCACTAGCAATCGCCCGCCGATCCCGCGGCACCCCCCGCGTAGCCAACGCTCTGCTGCGCTGGGTTCGGGATTATGCCCAGGTACGGGCAGATGGACGCATCACAGCCGAAGTGGCACAGGCAGCCCTTGGCATGATTGATATTGATGACGACGGGCTGGACGAAATGGACAAGCGCCTGCTGGAAACCATTATATACAAGTTCAACGGCGGACCGGTAGGCTTATCATCGCTGGCTGTAGCCGTGGGCGAAGACGAATCGACCATCGAGGACGTACACGAACCCTTCCTCATCATGCAGGGCTATATCAAGCGCACACCGCGAGGACGCGAAGCCATGCCCGCAGCCTATCAGAAGCTGGGAGCTCTGCTCCCCGGAGGACAAACCGAACTTGGCATATGAGAAATCTGCTTATCCTGATTATCTTCTCAATTTTCGGTCTTACAGGTTGCCAACAGCAACAGATGCAAGCTCAGGTACGAGCTTCCCGCATTGTTGTGCTAGATATCGGTCACTATTACCACCCAGTGCGTGGGGGACAGGGAGCCCGCACCCCGGATAACCGCTACGGCAGCATCGAGGAATGTGAATACTGGTATCGTTATGTCGCCTACACGGCTCGCATCATTGAACTGGCCGGCTACCAGTGCCGCATCTGCTGCCGGGGCTCGCTGCCCACAGATAAGGAATTAGCAGAAATTGCCATCCGCGAGGGAGTTCACCACGTAAATACCCCTGAGCCCGGAGCAATCTACCGCTCCAAGCACCACCCGCACCGCATGGCCGTGGGCATGTTGAGCACAAACTATGCGCTCGACCAGCGCCCGGCTGCCGTGGTTTACCTGCACCACAACAGCATGACGGCAAACTGGCGAGTCTATAACAAAGGTGCCATTTATTGCAATGAAACGGGTGGGCTACTTGCCGCCTCGGTTGCCAAATTCATCACCGATACCATTTACGACAAGGGCGGCATGCCCAATCACGGTATTCCCTGCGGGGTTATCCTGCGCAATGATGGTCGCAAAGGCGGAGGAGACTGGCTCAACGCCTGTAATGATTCCTATGTGCCGGCTATCATCACAGAAGCCACCTTCCTTTCCAATCCTGAGCACGCTCAATTTCTTTCCCGGAAAGAAAACGCCATCCGCTATGCCGAAGCAATTGGTCACGGTATAGTTGTTTATCTTAATTCACGCTAGGCAGCAGCTCCAGCAAGGAAAGCACGCGGGGACCAGGCAGATTCCCCAATTCCATGCGGTTCATCACATAAGCAAACGAAAGACCGGTGGCAGGAGCACAAAACGCGTGGCTTCCCCCTGCCCCGGCATGCCCATACCCACCACCGGGAAACAAGTGAGCCGGTTCACACATGGCACCGCAAGTAAAGGCCGTTGGTTGCTGCAGCGTTTCATCCCACCCGCTGCATTGGGGAGCAGCCAGCCAATACCGCACCTCTGCCGGTATGACCTCACTCATGAGCATCTGGTAAAACTGCGCCAACCCGCGGGCGCTGGCCACGCCGCCCTTTGCCGGGCTTGCGCATTGCCAGGCAGCCGGGGTACTCATTTCCCGCGGCGTTCCATAGCCGGTAATACTGTGAAAAGCCCGGTAAACACATGTGGCAGCATCAAAATACTTCTGGTAAAACGCATCTTTCTGCATATAGCCGGGCTGAAGGCGCGGCGCCTGCAGCGGTGCCACTCGGGGAAACTCACTCTCCGGCAGGCCTATGTAAAAATCGAGCTCGTACGGTCGGCGGATTCGCTGCTCCCAGAACGCCCCGACCCGCATTCCGGTAAGCTCCAGCATCAGAATATCTACCATGGGGCCAAACGTCTGCGGATGATACCCATGCTGCGGGGGATACCATGCGGGAGTGCTGCGCTCAATGGCCACCCGGCAGGCTTCTATATCATCCAATGGTGCAGGCTCTGCCAATGCAGCCAGTCCGCACTGGTGCGAAAGCAGCTGAGCTATGGTGCAGGACGGTGCTGGAAATGCAGGCCATATATCCCCAACCACCAACTCCGGGCTCTGGCAGCAATCGTGCAACGCCAGCAGCAGACACAGCGCCGAGGCCGGTTTGGTAGCGGAGAACACAGGCACCAATGTATCTGCCTGCCACCCCGCATGAAGGCTTAAAACCTCCTGCCCATGCTGCCAGACCGAGACGGACGCCCCACCCCCCACAAGATTCTCCCGGAAGCGTTGCTCCAACTCACCTGCCCAATCACTTTTCATATGGAGAAATTCCGATTACTACAGCACAGTTATTCTCTACACGAAAATGAACTTCATACGGTTTAAGAACCAGGTGGTACACCCTCTGCGAATCCTGCTGGTACGCCGGTCGGGGGTCCTGAGCAAGCGTTTCCTGCAGAGCGGCGAGCCAATCATCCGTAGCGTCCGCTGGTATGTGCTCAGGCAACCGCACCTCCAGTGGTTCCCAGGGGGCAGCGGTAAACCCGGCCGTGGCCCCTGGCACCGAATCTGAATATGGTATGTATGGTTTGATGTCGTAAATGGGAGTACCATCCACCATATCTGCACCAGAAACCCGCAACACGGGCCCAGGCTCTACTGAAAGCAACTTCACAACAGAAAGCCCGAGTCCATTCGGGCGAAATGGTGACCGCGTAGCAAACACCCCCAGACGCGTGTTGCCCCCTAAGCGCGGCGGGCGCACCGTGGGGCTCCAGGCATCACCGTTGCAATGAAATTGCCAGATGAGCCAGAGGTGTGAAAAACCACCGATACCGCGCAGGCATGCCTCGTTCTGGAAAGCGGGTTCAAATACAATTTCGCTCACTACATGCGGTGCCAGATTCCCCTGCCGGGGCACGCCGAACTTCTCGGCATAGGGGCTGCGTATGTAGGCTATGGGTTGCATTTCAGATATTAAAAAATTCACGCAGAACCAGTTCGTACACCGGGCGTTTGAAATCCGGCAGCGAGCCGAGGTCCACCTCGCTGGGCAGCACCCATTTGTAGTCTCGGAATTCCTTATTATCCAGCCAGGGCTCTGCCGTATCATTGTGCATGAGGCAAAGAAAATAATGCTGTTCCTGGCCGGCATATGGGATACCACGCTTGCGGAGGACACGCTCTCTCTCCTTGGGAGGGTAATCATACCGGTACGGCCCTCGAGCTGCTACCACCTCGTATTCATTCGGGCGAAAGCCTGTTTCTTCCATACCCTCGCGGCAGGCGGCGTCCATAGCGGATTCGCCCTTCTTGATTCCCCCTTGCGGGAACTGCCAGGCACCTGCTGGTTTAACTCGCTCACAGAGGAGTACACGTCCATCAGACCGTTGGTAGATGATAGCGGCATTGGGGCGATAAAGGTCGGTGGTACCGGGCATATAAAACAATGGTTGTGCGAGAGCATTCTATCATCCTTCCCCGGCTAATGCAAGAATATCTTGTCTCTTGACTATCACCCTGCAAATATGGTAGTATTACGCCTATGAAACACTCCCTGTTTCCGCTTCTGATTTTACTAGGCAGCCATATCTTCATAACTGGCTGTCAGACCCAGCAGCAGCAAAAGCAGCCAGAGTCCGCGGCTGAAAAGAAAGAGGAAACACCTCCCCCCCTGTATCTGGGCACAGTACACCAGGTCTTTCCTGCTGATAAATTTGCCCTGGTGCGCATTATTGGCCCCCGACCCGCAGAGGGTACAGTGCTGGTTACCCACCCGCAAAACGGCTCCGCAGCTCGCGTGGGCAACCTGATTGTCTCATCGGCCATGCACGCCCGCAACAGTATCATTGCAGCAGATATTCGCGCGGGTATGGTCATGAAAGGAGACAGAGTATACCAGTACCGCAACATCGCCGCAGCTCCTATTGAGAAGGAAGTACAGGAATCTCAGGAAACCTTTACCTTGCATGGCGATAAAATAGACATGGACTTCATGCCTCCCGAAGTGCGCGCCAGGCGCGAAAGAAATGCCGCGCTCGCGGCTGAGGCGGAAAAAACACAACCCACCATTCAGCCCCCCCCCACCGACTCACCTTCCTCCACCACAGAGGATTCAACAGAAGATGACACTCCCACCATGCCTGCCATACCCACACCAACCGGCATGCCAGACATCGACAGTGTGCCAGACGATATCAGCGGTTGGGATTCCATGTAAAATTTCAATAATGCCATGAGACTTCAATACTATGTAGATGAGGATGGTGAAAGCACCATCGGCCTTTGGGTTCCAAGGCGAAAATGCTTCATTGATGTAACAGCACAGGATGAGCAACTCTGGGCTGCCATGCAACCCGACGGTAAAAAACTCCGCAAGGAAATTGAAACCTGGATATCCAAAGGGGCAGAAGATGGGGTTCCTGTTGACATGAAAGGTCTTGCGGTTTCCAGTGCGCTACATGTGCAACCCTGCACCCTGGCATGCCTTGGCAAATGCTACGCAGACCACGCAAAGGAATTCAGCGGTGACACACCAGATGAACCCTCGCTGTTCCTGAAGGCGACCTCGGCCATTTCTTCTGACCTTGCCTATGTGCTCAACCCGGAGGGAGCAACCAAACTCGATTACGAGGTTGAACTGGCTGTCATCATCGGCGACACACTGCACCGAGCCACCGAAGCCGAGGCCCGCCGCGCCATTGTGGGCTACACCCTCATGTGCGATTACTCCGAGCGCTCTTACCAGTTGGAGCATGGTGGCCAATGGACCAAGGGAAAGAGCTACGACTCCTTCGCACCCTTCGGCCCAGTGCTGGTGACCAAGGATGAAATCCCCGATCCGGACAACCTGGAGCTTGTACTGAAGGTAAACGGAGAAATCCGCCAGAAGGCCAACACTTCCCAACTCATCATGCCCGTTGCACAACTGGTTGCTTATGTATCACGATTCATGACATTGAATCCGGGTGATGTTGTTTCCACTGGAACCCCCGGGGGAGTAGCTCTTGGCATGAATCCCCCCCGCTACTTAAAACCCGGAGACATTGTTGAATTCAGTTGTCCAGCCATAGGCTGCGTCACCCAGGTGGTTGAAGAAGAATAAAAAGTATTGCTTTTCAGTCTTCTTTTGCTACAATACCGCGCACAAGAACCTCTTTCTCTTTTTGCTGAATCATGAAAATACTCGTAACAGGAGCGGCAGGATTTATCGGATACCATGTCACCAGAAGACTACTCGAACGCGGTAACAAGGTCGTGGGCATCGACAACATCTGCAACAACAAAGACCTTGAACTTAAATATGCACGTCTGAGCCTGCTGGGCATCCCCGCAGAGGAGATGGAGCCGCTCAAGGAACTCACAGGGAATAATGGGTTCCGGTTCCTTGTGATGGATATCCTCGATACCGATTCCCTAAACGAGCTCTGCAAGCGGGAAAATTTCGATATCATCATTCATCTGGCAGCCCTCACCGGCTCTGCCACGGCAAACATGAAACCAGCAAAGTTCTACGCCACAAATGTGACAGGAACCTTAAACATGCTGGAAGTTGCCCGTTTATACGGAGTGCAGCACTTCTTCTTTGCTTCCAGTTCCACGGTGTACAGCGCGTTTGCGACCTCACCGTTACAGGAAGATGACCACGTTGATACTCCGCTGAATATGTATGCTTCTTCTAAGCGCTCTGCAGAGCTTCTCTGCTACACCTATTCAAAGGCATACGGCATGCCCATCACCATTTTCCGTCTCTTCAGTGTATACGGCTCATGGTGTCGCCCGGACTCTGTTCCCATGCAGCTGGCAGACCGCATCATGAAAGGGCGGCGAGTAAGAATCATGAACAACGGCCACATGGTGCGGGATTTCACCTACATTGACGACCTGCTGGAAGGCATGGAAGCAGCCATGACCAACCAACCATACGCAACGAACGGTGTTCCCTATGCTCTGTATAACGTGGGCCGCGGAAAACCCGTTTCACTCATGGCATTCACCCAGGCCATGGAGCATTCGCTGGGCCGCAACACAGAAATTCAGATGGATCCCACCACTCCGCTGATTGTCGGGGAACTGGTTGAAATGTATGCCGACACCTCCAAGTTAGAGCGAGAGCTGGCATACTCTCCCGTATGGGATTACGAGGAAGCCATACCCCGCTTCGCAGAATGGTTCCTGCAGCACTATGGAAAAACGTTCCATATGTAGTTTTTAATTAACCCAAGAAATTCGTGTCTCCCTATCTCTACAGCCTCGCAAAGAAACTTCTATTCTGTCTGGATCCGGAAACAGCCCATAAGCTCACGCTGGCCGGTCTGCGTACAGCAGAACACCTCCACCTGCTCCCCGCACTCGTGGGAGCCAAACCTGTAAGTGATCCCGTTACCGTTATGGGGCTTCAATTCCCCAATCGCGTGGGATTAGCCGCAGGCATGGATAAAGAAGCCAACACCATAGCAGCATTCGGGCATCTCGGCTTCGGTTTTGTAGAAGTCGGTACCCTTACCCCGCGACCACAACCAGGCAACCCCAAACCACGACTCTTCCGTTGCATTCCCCAACAGGCTATCATCAACCACATGGGCATCAACAATCCAGGTGTTGATGAAGGGGTGGAAAACATCCGCCGCACACGCCGTTTTAATGGAGTACTTGGTGTCAACATCAGTAAGAACAAGGTTACGCCCAATTCAGAAGCTCACCAGGATTACCTGGAATGCTTACGTGCCGTATGGGATGTAGCAGACTATGTAGCCATCAATTTTTCATGCCCGAATGTCCCAAATCTGCAGGATTTGGCCAAGGCAGACAGTGCCGCAGACCTACTCGCGCTCATGAAGAGCGAGCAGGCTAATCTTTCCAGTGAAACGGGGCGCTATGTCCCCCTGGTTATGAAGGTATCTCCGGACATGAGCGA
This sequence comes from Akkermansia sp., assembly GCA_045577775.1. Taxonomy (GTDB): domain Bacteria; phylum Verrucomicrobiota; class Verrucomicrobiia; order Verrucomicrobiales; family Akkermansiaceae; genus Akkermansia. The sequence goes on from JAZNIZ010000093.1 coordinate 16,499, forward strand.
AGCACAAATTCGCGACCTCGCGCACGTTTTCCAGGACAGCCAGCTGGACGGTCTCATCTGCACCAACACAACAACCACCCGTAAGGGCGTTGAAGGCTCCCCCCACGCCAGCCAGAGCGGCGGCATGTCCGGCAAGCCGCTATACGACAAAGCAAACGAAACGCTGGAAGCGTTTGCCCAGGAACTCAAGGGGAGCATCCCCATCATTGGCGTTGGTGGTATTACAACCCCGGAAGACGCCGTCAGGAAAATTAAGGCCGGAGCCTCCCTTGTGCAGTTGTACAGCGGGTTTATCTACAATGGCCCACCACTGGTCCACGCCGCAGCTCTTGCCATACGAGAGCAATGTCCGCAGCGACATACCTGACACCGCAATTTCCAAAGCTCCCACCAACCGGGAGCTTTTTTCTTACCCTCAAAAACCATGTTTTTCTTGTCAATCAATCATTCTAGGTTTGCAAACAAGCCCGACATATGCTAGTATCGCAAGCGAAGTACCATTTCCTCCTATCATGAAGAAAAAACTGTTTCTTTCAATACTTGCGATGACCATTTCTCTGGTTCAAGCCGAACAGGTGTACAATATCACGCTCACAACCGGCGAGAGCTATACCAACTGCACCATTACCGAAAAGAGTGAAACTGATACCCAGTTTTCCGGCACAGACAAGGAAGGTAACAAAATTTCCAAAAAAGTACCGACCAGCAACATCGCTTCCATGAATGAAGCCGCGGAAGACACCGCTGCTACCGACGCCGGGGAAGAAACAAAATCTGAACGCGCCGGTGATGAAAAAGCAGCTGATGCGACCCTGCGACTGCGTGAAAAGCTGGCCCAGATGGATGCTACTCTGGCAAAAATCACCAAGCCGACCTCCTCTCTGGTAAGCCAGACAAACAGCGTCAAGAAACGCATCATGAATCAGCTGGAGGACATGGACCGCAGGGCCGTCAAAATCAACGAACTCCAACAGCAGTTCAATCTTTCCGGTGCAGCTGATTACACTTTCGACAAAATCAGCGTAGATGAGCGTGACCGCTACGAACGAGATGGCAAAGCCGCCTACAAAGCCATGCTCATTGACACCAAGCAAAAGAAAGGAAGCCGCAAAATTGGCGGGCTTGACAAATTTGAAATCATGAGCGAGCGCTACCAAGGCATCCCGGAGTACAAAGCTGCCCACAAGCGCTACATCAAAACCCTGAAGGATCTGGAAAAGAAATGGACAGCCAGGCTCAACAAAGCCACAAACGCACGCAAGCGCATGACGGATGCCAGGCGCAATGCTATGGCTGAGCTCGACAGACGCCAGCTGGAAGAAACAAAGGCGAAACTGGAGGCAAGCGGAGAAGATGTCAACCGCGTATGGATTAACCCGCCAGATCAAAACGTTCTGATGCTGAACAACGGCATCCACAAATTGAAGGATGTTTTCCGCCGCAGTGACCGCTTGAAACTGGATCCAGCCGTTGGTACGGTTCCCAGTCTGATTAACCAGTTCTGGGAAAAAATGGACATGGTGCGGGAACTCATGATTAACGGCAATCTGGAAGCAGCAGACGAGGAACACCGCAAAAACGCTGCCTACAACCTCATTATGGGGCTCAAACGCGAATTCCTGCCCAATGAATACCGCACCCCCATCCGCGAACAATACAAGGACATGCAGCAGGAAATCACCAAGAGAAAACGTGAATACGATCGTCTTAAAACCATGCTCGTACGCGAAACCTCTTCTCTGGAACGCATAACCACCAGCGCCGAAGCTCAGATAGACAACGCCATGCAGGCCATTCAACGCGAGCTCGACTCCGACATTGGTGAAAACACCATGGAGGAAGATACGCCAGAGCCCGCGCCGGCCACAAATGAACCAGCCACCGAGGAGCAGAGCGCCCCCGAACAGCCAACCACCGGACAAACCCCGGCTGAACAGGCCACAGCCCAGTAATCACAGGTATTCTGCATGACTTCGTATTATCTCAACGCACTCTGGCTAGCCATACCCGCGGTACTTGCAGCGCCGACGGCCACCCTGCACCCGGCAATTGAAAAAGCGTTTGACCTCTACACTGCCTTACCTTCAGAGCTGATACCCGTTCTCCAGGAGGCAAAGGACAAATCAAGCGCAGATAAGGCGGCCACAAAGCTGCACAAAAAACTACAGTCCATATACATCACGCGCGAAGCCGTACACAACATACCAACGATGACCGCAGAGCAACGCCAGCTTGTTGAAGCTCGCTATTCGAAGCGCATGCGCCGAGAGTGGGCAAAAATGTATGAGGAAATTGAGCGAATCCGAATGGCTCGTTGTTTTGAATCCGCAGAATTATGGAATGAATTCCGAACCATGTGCATGATGATTGAAAAATGAAACTCCTGCAATTAAGTATACTCACAATAGCAATCATCGGCTTCACCACCAGAGCGGAGCCCGTGGAAGCCACCCCGGAACCCACCAAAGACGAACTCCAGCTTCCTGAAGGAGAAAAAAGATTACGCCACGGCATTCTGCTGCTCGGGCAGCTCTACCAATGCATGGCAGAAGTTAATAACAAAAGCGCAGCAGAAGCGGCCGTGCCAAAAATTATGCAAATCAGCGAAGAATTGCGGCAATGGACACAGACTTTCAACACCCTGCCCCCGCTCAGTGAACCAGAAGCCCTCATATACGAGGAACGCTACCTTCCCATCATCCAGAAAATCAACAAGCTCATCCAGACCCAGGCGGACCGCCTCGGCTCTGCCGAATATTATGGCTCGCGTAATATGGCCGCGGCCTTGGTTCGGCTTGCACTGGTTGGTCATTAACACTTTATAAATCAAAACAACTATGGCAACAATCCGTCCTTTTGCAGCAATTCGCCCCACCAAGGAGTACGCAGAACAGGTTTCCTGTCTGCCGTACGATGTCATGAACCACAGCGAAGCCTGCGCCATGGCTGCTGGCAACGCATCCTCCTACCTGCACATCTGCCGTGCCGATATCGACACCAGCGAAGCGGAAATTCACGATACCATCACCTACGAAAAAAGCTCTCAGAACCTCCAGGAATTCCTGTGCAAGGGATTCCTGATGCGCGAGGAAAAGCCCTGCTATTACATCTACCGCCAGATGATGTGGGGCCGGGTGCAGACCGGTATTGTCGGCTGCGCCAGTGTAGATGAATACCTGAACAACACCATCAAAAAGCACGAGCTCACCCGCAAGGAGAAGGAACTTGATCGCATTAACCACTTCGACACCTGCTCCACCCAGACCGAGCCGGTATTCCTGGCCTATCGCAAGCACGAGGGCATTTCCACCATTATCCGTGAGTGGATTAAGTTCCACAAACCTGAATACGAATTCACCAGCGATGACGGTGTAACCCACCTGCTCTGGCCGGTAACGGATGATGATACCATCGCCGGCATCCGCCAGGGTTTTGAGGAAGTACCCACCCTCTATATTGCAGATGGTCACCACCGCACGGCCAGCAGCGCCGCTGTATCTGCCAAACGCCGCGCAGAACACCCCGGTTACACCGGCGAGGAGGAATTCAACTACCTCATGGCCGTCACCTTCTGCGATGAAGACCTCTTCATCATGGACTACAACCGCGTCGTGTTCGACCTCAACGGTCTGAGCGAGGCCGAATACACCGCCGCCATCAGCGAAAAGTTCAGCGTAACGCCTGCCACCCCGGGCAAACCGTATGCACCCAAGGCCAAGCACGAATTCGGCATGTTCCTGGGCGGCAAGTGGTACAGCATCACCGCAAAGGAAGGAACATTCAACGCCAACCACCCCATCGAAAGCCTGGACTGCGCCATTCTGCAAAGCAACCTGCTTGCCCCCATCCTGGGTATCACCGATCCCCGCACCAGCGAACGCATCGACTTTGTTGGCGGTATTCGCGGGCTGGGAGAGCTGGAAACCCGGGCTGGCGCCAGCGGTGTAGCCTTTGCGCTCTACCCCGTAACCATGGCCGACCTCTTCAACGTGGCCGACAGCGGCGAAATCATGCCGCCCAAATCCACCTGGTTTGAACCGAAACTGCGCAGTGGTCTCTTTGCGCATGAAATTGAACGCTAACCCCCCTTCTCTATAGCAGATATGAAGATACTCATTCCCACTAAGCTGGATAAAGCCGCAGCCGCTACTCTCAGCGCCGCTGGCTATGATGTGGTGCAGGATGACGCCGCACCTATTGAGGAACTTGTTGCCGCCAACCCCGATGCCGCAGGCCTCATCGTTCGTTCTGAAAAGGTCACGTCCGATATCATCGACTCCCTGCCCGGACTCAAATGCGTAATCCGCGCAGGCGCCGGCTTCGACAACATCGATTACGTGTATGCCCGCACAAAAGAAATCGATGTCATGAACACCCCGGGGGCCAACTCCAACGCCGTGGCCGAGGAGGTTATCGCCATGATTCTGGCCGCCTACCGCTATATCGTACCGGCCGACAATACCACCCGCGCCGGGGAATGGAACAAAAAGAAATACATGGGCAGCGAGCTTACCCACAAGACAGTGGGTATTCTCGGACTCGGCAATATCGGGCGTCTGCTGGTGAAGCGTCTCCAGGGCTTCGAATGCAAGATTCTCGGCTACGACCACTTCCTCTCCAAGCAGCGAGCCCTCAACATTGGCGCCATTCCCACCGAAATCGATGAAATTTTCACCGAATCCGATATCATCTCGCTGCATGTGCCGGGTGGCCCGGCCACACGCAATCTGATTAACGCTGAACTCATCGGCAAGATGAAGGATGGCGCCATGCTCATCAACTGCTCCCGCTATGGTGTGGTGGACGAGGATGCCATTCGCGCAGCACGAGCCGCAGGCAAGAAGATTATCTACTGCACCGACGTACACCCCAAGGACACCGCAGCGATGCAGCCCAGTGCCGATGTGGCAGAACTGCTGCTGCCCCACTTGGGAGCCAACACCCGGGAAGCCAACAAGAACGCAGCCATGCGCGCCGCCAAGCAGATGATTGACTACTTCACCAGTGGCGACACCTCCTGCGTCATCAACGCCGAGCGCCCGGCCGATCTGCACCCGGCGCAGCTCCTGCTGGCGGCCATGCTGGGCCAGCTCTGCTACCGCGTAGGCGACTGCAAACCCATCCGCAAGGTGGAATGCACCTTCTACAACAACCTGCGCTCATTCCGCAAGTGGTTCACACCGTGGATTCTGCAGGGCACTGTACCCGGGGCGGAAAAAGGGCTCATGCCTGCAGCCGCAGAAACTTCGTTCCGTGAGCACGGCATCGTCTATAAGGCTCGTGAGCCCAAAGACGACAAGCACTATGATGACGCCCTCACCATCGACATTCACATGGAGGTAGACGGCCGACAGATTGTTTCCAGTGTGCGCGGCATGGTAGTAGATGGCACCCCTGTGGTCTCCCGCATCATGGAGTTTGACCACCTGTATACCACGCTTGCAGGCAATACGCTGGTGCTTCGCTATGCTGACCGCCCCGGCATTATAGCCTCCATCGGCCAGGCGCTTTCCCAAGCCGGTATCAACATCGAAAACATCGTGGCACCCAACGACCACAAGAGCGGTGATTCCCTTGCCCTCATCAAGACCAACATGCCGGTTTCTGAAGAGCAGGTGCAGGACATTGCCAAGGCCATCTCTGCCAAACTGGCTTTCGCCATCTCGATGTAATCACATTCATCACGCATCCAGCAAAGCCCCGGTGAGAATAACTCACCGGGGCTTTTCTTCGGTTGGAATCCTTATCTTTTAGAGCACATCGGCCCACTCAGGCGCGGGCTGTGGTGCGCCCAGACCACAGATGCGGTCAATCATTGCATCCCACTTCTCCTGCCCTTGCAGAATATCAATGTGAATACGCAGGAAATAAATCGGCACATCCATTTCCCCCGGACGCAGGAATCGCACGGCATCCTTTTCCGTGGTAATAATCATATCCATAGCGCGCTCGGCGCAACGCTCCACAAAGGCATCGAGGTCCTCCTGGTCAAACCAGTAGTGATCGGGGTAGCTACGGCGGATTTCCACATTGGCACCCAGCGCTTCCACCAGATTTTCGAAGCTCTCCGGACGGGCAATACCACTCAGACAGGCCACATACTTGCCCTTCAGAGCCTCCAGCGGCAACTGCTCACCCGTAAAGATATTCTCCAGCAACACCGGGGCATGGTTTGTCACGATGATATCGGCCACCTTATTATATTTCCGAATAGTGGCAATGAGTTCATCCTGCGGTTTACCCTCGCTCTTGGTCAGAATAATATAACTGGCGCGCTTCAGGCTGGCGCGGGGCTCTCGCATCGTGCCACGCGGCAGCAATGCACCGGTACCAAATGGGAAACCACAATCCACCAGCACAATATCAATCTCATGCTTCAGTTTCAGGAACTGCATGCCATCATCCAGAATCAGCGTATTGCTGCCCAGCTGTTCGATGGCGAAAATGCCGGATTTCACGCGGTCTTTATCCACCAGCACCGCCACGTTGTCCAGGTTGCGAGCCAGCATGAACGGCTCATCGCCGGCATATAGCGGGCTGAGGTAACGGGTCACGCCATCGCTGGCAATCTTCGGTAGCCGCTTCACTCGCTTGCCATTCTTATCCAACCAGACCTGGGGTTTTTCCAAATCGTGGCTTTTGTAGCCTCGCGTCAAAATAGCGCATTTTCTTCCCCGGGCAGCCAGGCTGCGCGAAAGAAGCTCCACCACCGGGGTCTTGCCTGTACCACCAGCGGTGATATTGCCCACACTCACCACGAAAGTTCCCAGATAGTGTACCGTCTTGATGCGGCGACGGAACAGGAACAAACGCACCTGCACCAATATCCAGAAAAAGAACGAAGCGAAACGCAGCAGACAACGCATCAACCACGCACGAAACCCGCGGGCTCTACCGAATACGACCTCGGTTCCCCACTCTGCAAATTCCTCCGCGCGTGTCTTCATGGTTTGTTATCCTAGCAGTTACTCCGCGACAAGTCAATATCAGAACTCGCAATTACGCGGTGTGCGCGGGAACGGCAGCACGTCGCGGATATTCTGCACACCGGTCACAAACATAATAAGGCGCTCAAAGCCCACGCCAAAACCAGCATGAGGCACCGTGCCGAAGCGGCGCAGGTCGTTATACCAGTAATAGGCGTCCTTATCCATGCCCATGCGTTCGATATTACCCTCCAGCACCTCCAGGCGCTCCTCGCGCTGGCTGCCGCCGATGATTTCACCAATCCCCGGCACCAGTACATCCATGGCCGTCACGGTCTTGCCATCATCGTTGAGGCGCATGTAGAACGGCTTGATTTCCTTCGGGTAATTGTACACAATCACCGGACACTTGAAATGCTTTTCCGTGAGGAAGCGTTCGTGCTCGCTCTGCATATCCATACCCCAGTACGGCTTGTATTCAAAGTTCTGACCGCTGGCCTGCATGATTTCGATAGCCTCGGTGTAGGAGCAGCGCACAAAGGGTTTCTCTGCCACCTCTTCCAGGCGGGCGCGCAGCCCCTTATCCACAAACTTACAGAAGAATTCAAAATCTCCGCTCTCATCTGCCAGCATCGTGCGGGCAATGTGCTTGATAAATGCCTCTGCCACATCCATATCGCCATAAATGTCACAGAAGGCAATTTCCGGCTCAATCATCCAGAACTCGGCCGCGTGGCGGGAAGTATTGCTGTTTTCTGCGCGGAAAGTGGGACCGAAGGTATAGATGTTGCTCAGCGCGCAGGCAAAGGTCTCGCCCTCCAGCTGGCCGGACACCGTCAGGTTGGCAGACTTACCGAAGAAGTCATTTTCGTAGCTCTTATTATCAGCCAGCGGATCGAGTGTGGTGACATGGAACATCTCACCCGCACCCTCGCAATCGCTCGCGGTGATGATGGGCGTATGAACCCACACAAAATCCCGCTCCAGGAAGAACTGATGCACCGCCGCCGCCATGCGGGAACGCGTGCGGAAAATGGCACCGTACAGATTGGTACGCGGGCGCAGGTGCGCAATAGTGCGCAGGAACTCAGGCGAGTGGCCTTTCTTCTGCAAGGGGTACGATTCTGGAGAACCACCCACCAGCTTGATTTCCGTAGCCTGGATTTCCCATTTCTGCTTGCCGGGGCTCTCTACCAGTCTCCCCAGTATGCTCACAGAAGCCCCCGTCGACATGCGGGAAATATCCTCATAGCCGGGAATGCCGGCATCTGCCACCACCTGAATCGAAGCCAGGCTCGTGCCATCGTTCACCTCCAGGAAAGAAAAAGCCTTCGAATCGCGGCGGGTGCGCACCCAGCCCTCCACCAGAATCTGCTCTGCCGGAGCAGTGCTGGCCAATGCGTGTTTCACTAATGTACGCTGCATGATTTTCTGCATTTTGTTGACTTGGATTCTACCATCCCGCCCCAGCTAAAGCGAGCAAAAAAAACCGGCATTGACAAAGCATCTCCGCAAGAGTATGCTCCCCCATATGACAAGTGCCGCCGCTCGAGCTCTGGATTACTTTCACCAAGGGTATAACTGCGCCCAATCCGTCTTTGCGGTTTTTGCTCCGCAGGTTGGTTTAAGCGAGGAAGCAGCACTCCGCTTCTCCTCGGCTTTCGGTGCCGGGCTGGGGCGCATGCGCGGCACCTGCGGTGCGTTTTCCGGTCTCTGCATGGTGGCGGGATTCTGCAAAGGCAACCTGACCGGCACCCCGGAAGACAAGGAAGTCATTTTTTCTCTTACCCGCGCATTAGCAGAAGATTTCAAAGCCGAATTCGGCACACTCACCTGCCGCGAGCTGCTGCACCTGGACGAGGAGATGGAAAGCACCGCCCGCCCCTCCGAGCGCACCACGGCCTACTACGCCGCCCGCCCCTGCGAACGCTGTGTGGTCTTTTGTGCCCGCAAGGCACAGGAGCTGCTCAACCACGCATAATCCCCTCCCCCTCCTGCCACGCCAGTCGTTTATATGAAAGGCATAGTGAAACTTTTATCATTAGTGCTGAGTGCATGCGTTCTCGTTTCGTGCGCCCTCGATAAATCGCCCTACTCTTCTTATTCTTTCATATCCCAGAGCGACATCAATCACATTGATGCCTTTCTTACCTGGAGAAAGCAGAATCAGCCTCTTGAAAAAACAATTATCGCCATGCGGGAGGATTACTCCCATGCATCAGATATAAATAGCGGGATTGAGGCAACGGGGCTTCTTGCCGAATATTTTAACTTCCTGGCAACCCTCCAGCCGAACCATAACTCATCATGGAACAGCCCCTTAGCCGTTTCCTTCGGTGATATCTACATCGGTTCGCGTCATTATATCTGGAGTAGTATGAGTGATATCGGCGAGTCGGAGACTAAAAGCACGTACCAGTTTCCGCTGCACTACGAAGTTCTTTCCTCCCTTAAACCCTCATTCTTCGGGAACATCGAATCAAGAAAACAACTCTTTGCCGATTTTAACAAACGGTGGAATGAGGTTATGGAAGTGCTGATTTATTCCATGGAAAATCACACTCGCTGAAAAAGCACGCACATGAGAATCGCCGCTCCACTGTTGACAATCATCCTGGTACTACTGGCCGCCTGTGCTCAGCCCCCCCACCACACACCTGAGCCACCAGCATACACCTGTCCCCCGGCATACCAGAAAGCTCTCAACGCAGTCAAAAGCAAGGGACTCATCCCCTCGCGAGATTATGATGACGAAGTTTCCGAGGAAATAAGCATGTTTTCCGATTTCACCAAATACATCTTTTCAGAATTGCAGAACAACACATGCGGACTGGGCGATGGAAACAATGTCGCGCGCCTTTCCATGTTCCCCTCCCTGTGCAGCAGCCTCGACACCATCGGTAATCCCAGCACCCAGCCCCAGAAACGTAAAGAAGCCATCAAATACGCCATGTGGCTCTGCGAAGATGACTTGCTCAATCTCCCGAACCTTCGCCTCTTTCTCTCCTTGCTTCAGACAGGCCAGCCATGAGGGCAGAGCCCTTGCATAGCTCGTCGTCCTGCTAACAGGCATCAGTGGTACAAATAATCACAGCTTTCCAGAAAGCGTTCTGCGGAAAACATGTAATGACAAGCTGGCGAATAAACAAGCACCACACGGAGAAGGACAGGAAATTTTCATTTATCGGGGCTGACGGTTTATGATATTGTTTAGCCGCTTTTTCCTATTTGGGTGTGAATTAAGGCGCCATTATAAAAGCTTGCAATGTTGGGAGATTGTGTTACAATGACTCTGAACAGAGTTTTCATTATAACACAAACGAATCTGAAAAGTTCATGTCGATGCCGAAGCACAAACGAGCTATTGCTCTGATTCCCTGTTACAATAGCCGCAAGTATATACGAACAGCGGTGCTGGGATTGTTGAATCAGACCCGCCCTTTGGATTTGATTGTTGTACTGGATGATTGCTCGAATGATGGGTTTGAATCCGAGATTTCTGATTTGGTGGAAAAACATGATAATCTTATCATCCATAGAAATCCGGGGAACCTAGGGAGAAGTGGCTGCCGCAACGAAGGTTTTGAACGCTATGATGCGGATTATTATTTCCTGAATGATGCTGATGATGTTTCTCTGCCGGAGCGAGTGGAAAAGACGCTGGTTTTGATGGAGGCTAACCCTAACTGTGGTGTGTGCGGTGGTTATGTAGAATATATAGATGCTGATGACAAGTTTTTTGGTAAGGGAACGCAGATTAACTGTATGACTGCGGAAGATGCTCAGCGCTATAGAGAGAGTCTGAGCCCAGTTGGTTTGTTTTGTTCTACCGCGTGCATTCGTGGTGAGATTATTCGAAAAGAAGGTATGCGGTTTGATGTTTCTCTGCCGGCGGCTGAGGATATGGATCTTTGGAATCGTATTCTGGAGAAAGGCTGGGATATCCAGAATGTGCCGGAGTTTCTGAGCCAGTATCGCATACACGATGAGTCTATCTGCACGGAGAAGTTTGTGTATTGCAAACATTATTCGGCGTTTGTTTGCGATGCGTTGGTTCGTAGACGAACCGGGCTTCCCCCCATTGATTTTGAGCAATTTTGTGCGGCAAAACGTGCTGAGGGGCTCTGGAAATGGCTGAAGTTCGAGTATCCTATTTATGCCGAGTTTTTTTATCGCACAGGTGGTTCGCATCTTGTTGCGCGTAGATACATCAGAGGTGGGATTATGCTGATAATATCATTCCTGATGCAGCCACGCCGCATCAGGCGTATTATATGTCAACGATTAGGTAAAAAGATCTAGGAGGTCCCCCATGCGGAAGAGTTGTAGATTCTTTATGGTGTAACCTGCTGAGTTATTACCGTAGTTTCTTGAGCTTTCTGTAAAGGGAACGCAGCAAGATGTATATGGATTCCGGAATGAAGAGATGGAATCCGAAAAACTGACATCCTATTTTCCGGCCGCCTTGTGAGTACATATAGCGGCGGATAACCGGCGTAATGGAGGATTGCTTCAGTTGCTGGAGGATATGCGTTCTCTCTCTTGGAATTTGCTCGTTCTTAGAAACAAATCCGCCATTTTTTCTTACGCAATCATTTAAGGAGATGGGGGTACAGGTAAGTAAGTGTTCAACAGCACGGAGAGCTTCCTGTCCTTTGGGCGTGTGGCAGATAACACAACTGAGGCCTTTGTGAGAATTGTCTCCGGTTTTGTCTGCATGTCCCCAGTAATCCGCGCACGTTATGTCGCTCAATCTTTGAGCAGGCTCTCTCATACACGAATAACATGGAAGGTTGAGACAAAGTCTCGAGTCGAATCCTTGCAGAAAAGGGTCTCCGGACGAGGGCGATATACGTTCTGCGCCGGATTCAAATGTTACTTTCAGAGAATTGTTGCGCCAACCTCTCGTTTTATTTTTAAATGAGATAGTGCGAACTTTGTCTCCACCTGCGTTTAGCTCGCGTATATATGAATACAGAAGGTTGTATGAAGGAATCCCATAGCAGGCGATATCTACAGCCGTTATTTGCTCTGTTTTGAAGCCGAACCTTGCACGCAGAGCTTTGATGTGGCAAGCTGTCCCAATGAACAGAACACGGCGTCCTTCTTTTAATCTCTTGGCTATTTGGCAGAAAATGTCATTCGGATTCGCTTGTATATATTTACTGCCTCTCAGCTTTGTAAGTTCATCTTCTGAATCGACTTCGATATATTGAGCTTGCAGACTATCTGATAATTCTACCCCATACACATACCCGCCATGTTGTATGGTATGCCTGGCTAATTCCGAACAAAAGCCGCCGCTTGAAGCTTGTGTACGAATAGAATCATCGTTCACATACACCTCATAACAGGCTTTTTGTTGTTCCTGTGGGTGTATCGTCTCTTGTTTGGCACAGGCTTTTTCACAGGCACGGCAGCCTATACAGGTTTTATCATCCACATAAGGGACAAAAAAGCCCTCATTGGACAGTTTCATGGATATGCTTCCATAGGGGCAGATGGCACTGCATAGCCCGCAGCCACTACATGGGGTGCTGGTCGCTGGAAGGGATGGTAGCGACATGTTATGATGCTTGTGTGGGGTGAAGATTTTCTGATAACCAATTAAGACCGGTCTGGCGAAGATGGAATATCCGAGAATTTACTTGCTCTGTGGAATATTGGGTGTTAACCAAATCCATCTCCTCAATCGAGTCTACCAATCTGCTTTCTAGCCCGACATTGGTCAACAAGGTCGTCATTCTCTTTTGAGGAGCAGAGCTGGTTATAGTATGGAAAGGCGTTCCCATAATGAGGGAAAAGACGGTGCCGTGGAAGGAAGCCGTGATGACATGTGCAGCATGGGCAATGCACCACAAAAATTCCTGAGGCCCCATATTGCTATAGAAAGAATGAGGGGGGACCAATTCGCAGGTTACAAGCGGCAGCTTGAGTTTTTTTGCAACTTGTGCAGCTGTTTTTGCTATATGAGGCGTGAAGGATATGCGATAGGTAAACACAAACTCCCTTTCTTTGTATGGAAAGTTCTTCGGTTTGCGTGCAAGCTTCAGCCAGTATTCTTTTTCATGAAGCAAGGTAGGATCAGGCAAAACAGGGCAGGGAGAACCTGTGAGTTTACGGATGAGTTCTGCACCATCTGTTTCTCTACATGAAATGCCGGAAAATTCTTTGAGTGTTTCACTCAAAGTAGATAGTTGATTTGGCGACAGTTTCTCAATGTGGCCGAAACTGGGTGCGTAAGCGAGTCTTTTTGTTTCCGAGGATTGTGCGGATTTCAGAAGAAAATGAGGTGCCATACACCAATGTGCCCAAATCTGATCAGAACCACAAATTAGAACAGAATAAGGAGATTGTTCGTTACTGAAATTCAGTTTGCCTTCTGAGTTCAAGGAGACATGATCATCTAACCGAACATGAGAGTTAATGAAATTTTGTGTCGGCGTTTTGTTTGCAGATTTGATACGGTTGAAGTAGAAAATGACTGCATGGAGTATACCTTTCATTATACCGAGAATCCCTATGCCCTTTTTGTTTTTATACACTGTTTTGAGGGTGGGGGGGGTCAGGCGTTTCTCGTGTTCATAATCCAGAACTTTACATTCTGCCTCAGGAAACAGGTTCACTATGGCATCCGCCAGAGCTTTGCTTTGCAATACAGCACCGAAATTATTTGAACTGTAATGTGTTACGATTCCGATTTTTGCATTCTTGCTCATCCGTTGGTATTCTAGTTTATTTCATATTTGATGTCAAACCGTTTCTCGTACATCATCCGCTGAGGGTATGTTGTAAAATCAAATGCACCCTCTAAGAGTCTCTCAAGGAGCCCCAATTGCCCAGGCTGGATAGGTGGAAGTGATGGAATAAAAAGGGAGCCGCTAAAAATATGGCATTGCGTCAAAAAAGTCGCGAGAATGATGGGGGAGGTTAGCTGCCTGAGTTTGAGCCGGAGGTAATCAACGGAAGGTAACTAAGATGGCTCCATTCTTTCGACACTTAGGGAGCTAATTTAACCCCCCCCTCACTTGTGCGCAGCTGGCGTGTACAATTTTTATATCATTCTATACCCTCTGATGTCAATCCATTTTTGACGCGATTTTGGAGCGTTTCTGCGACCTACACTTTTTCTTTGAGCCAACGTTCGATTTGCTGACGCTCAATGAGGGTTAAATGCTTGCTTTCATATAACGCCTTGGTACAATTTGCCTGGGTGCTTTTCATATAGCTACGTGTTGTTTGTATTAGTTATTGTACTGGCATTATGCCACCTACAACACCGGAAAGCACCCTTTTTCTGTTTCATCACGGTCTGCGGGGGAAGGCCCCATTGCCGTCCTTCCCCCACACCCCCATCCAGGCTAGGGCAGTTTGGGCACCTTGGGTGACTTTTTGGGGGCTTTCCGGTGTCGCATTTGTTTTTACACTTCTCACAAAAAAAACAAAGAATGCCAGTGCCGGTTATTTTACTTGCCAAGTGACACCAAAAAGAGTAAAATATCGCACCCACCGCTGATGATTGCCACCTCGGCCAGACTCAATCGCGGAGGGAACACGAAATTAACACAATACATCTACACATTCTTCATATCATGAACGAACTCAAAGGTGCATGCATCATCGGTCAGTCCGGCGGTCCTACCGCTGTGATTAACGCCAGCGTTCTGGGTGCTATCCAGACGGCTCTCAACGCTCCTCAGATCACCCGCGTGCTGGGTGCCGCCAACGGCATCAAGGGCGTGCTGGAAGGCAAGCTTTACGACATGGGCATGGAAGACCCGGTGGAGCTTGAGCTGCTGAAGTTCACCCCCTCCTCTGCACTGGGCACCTGCCGCTACAAGATGAAGAACCCGGATGTGGATCCCACCGACTACGAAAAGCTCCTCGAAACATTCAAGAAGTTCGACGTTCGCTACTTCTTCTACAACGGTGGCAATGACTCCATGGACACCTGCAACAAGATTTCCAAGTTTATGGAAAAGAGCGGCTGGGAATGCCGCGTAATGGGTATCCCCAAGACCATCGACAACGACCTCTTCGGTACCGACCACTGCCCCGGCTACGCCTCTGCTGCTAAGTACATTGCTACTTCCGTAATGGAAGTGAAGCACGATGCCTGCTGCTACGACACCGGCATGGTGACCATCATCGAGGTGATGGGCCGTCACGCTGGCTGGCTGACCGCAGCTGCCGCTCTGGCCACCTACGCAGGAGCAGGTCCCGACCTCATCTACCTCCCCGAAGTTGATTTCGACATGGACAACTTCCTGGCCGACGTCGAGAAGATTTACAACGCCACCGGCAAGTGCCTCGTAGTGGTTTCCGAAGGTATCCATGACAAGGATGGTCACTTCATCTCCGAAGCCAAGACCAACAGCAACGACGGCTTCGGCCACGCCCAGCTGGGTGGTCTTGCCAACAAGCTGGCAGAAATCGTGCGTAACCGCATTGCCAGCGCCAAGGTTCGCGCCATTGAGCCCTCCCTGCTGCAGCGCTGCGCCACGCACCTGGGCTCTGCCACCGACGCTCACGAGGCTTACCTTGCCGGTAAGACCGCCGTTGAAGCCGCTGTGGCCGGCGATACCGACAAGATGCCCGCTTTCGAGCGCACCACCGACGAAGAAGGCAACTACAAGTGCGAGATGAAGCTCCTGCCCCTGGCCAGCGTAGCTAACTTCGAGCGAAAGGTTCCCCGCGAGTGGATCAACGCCGCAGGTAACAACGTGGAGATGGCTTTCGTGGACTATGCTCTGCCCCTCATCCAGGGTGCTACCGGCATGAAGACCGCCGAGTCTCTGCCCCGCTTTGCCCGCCTTCGTAAGATTCTTGCCCAGCCCTGCTGCTAAAGCGAATCAATGCTCATTGTTTTCAGGGAGCTGCCCATACGGCAGCTCCCTTTTTGTATGTTAACCTAATAATATCGAACATTTAGCAAATTAGGTTGTCTCAAATACCAAGATGTGGCAGTATAGGCACATCCGGTATTAACCCGGCAACTACAATATGACCCAACGTAACATTACCCGATACACCTACGAGACCACCTCATTCCAGGGGTGGAGACTGAGCATCTGCCGCAAGTGGAACCAGTTCACCAAATACTTCTCGGACCGCCAGTATGGCAGCGAGGAGGAAGCGTTCAAGGCAGCAGTAGAAATGAGAGATAAAATCTTTGACGCTCTGAAGCGCACACCGGAGGATCCACGCGGCGTATTTGAGCGCTTTAAGAATGGGCAGGAAGAGGAAGGCACCTTGCAGCCTGAAGCGTCTGCCAGATAAAATATAGATATGATTCAGGAACCCCCACCAGCAGGCTGGGGGTCCCTGACTGGTGATAAGGATTCCTGAGGCGCCCTCCGCATTTCCTTCTCATACGGCAGGAAGCGGCACAGTTCAGGCACAATGCCGTTTCGAAGAAGACAAGGTTTATCGTATACCCGGCAGAGGCCGCTTCGCTGGCGTGTCTGGCAAAATGCCGGAAAACAAAATGCCAGGGGTTAATTCTGGGAGACTCAGCATACAATTCAGAGTTCACCCAGTCATGGTCACAGTCCATTTCATCATCCGTCAGCAGGTAATAGTTATACGTACGCAGAGGATTCGGCGCAACCGGGTCATCCCAACAAGTATCCAGGTGATACCACTCCTCGTTCATCTCCACCTTATTCCACACATGGTTCATTTCCGGTGTGCCGAATACGATGCGACAATCTATACGCAGCATATGCAGCAGCAACTGGGTTGCCCGCGCATATGCCACACAGGAACCTTTGCCTTGCAGAAGCAGTTTTATCCCGCTATGCTCACCCTCGCAATATGCCGATGTATCAATCAACGCATCGTGAACTTTCTGCAACTTCTGACCATTAGGCATACCGAGTTTGATATTTTCAGAAATCCACCAGGCACAAATTTCCAGTGCGGCAAGTTCGTCTATCTCCAGTTGCGGAATCACACCGCTATTTCTGAACGCAGCCAATACGCGAGATTCCGGCGTATAAGCCATATGCAGGATACAGTTACCCTCATCGTCCACCTCAAGATGCGAAATTCCATACAAGCTGGTATTGAGTTTGCGTAACCATTGTTCCACCATTACCGGCGTAACCGCATCACCAAGAGCTAACTCTTTCTCTTTCTCCAGTGCGATCGCCATCGCCTGAACCCAGCGTTCTAAATCTTTCTCTGTCGTAATTTCCTGGGGATAGCCCGGCTTATTACAGAAAGCCATGCCAGGGCCGCTGTACATTGGTCCCATATACTTGGAATTCTCCTCTGCCAGAGACTCCCACCTGGGCGTGTCATCATGCTGCGGTTTCAGCTCAAGATACCCTGAAATCCGGCGAGCCTTATCCAATGAGGTATCCAGCCCAGCGGCAAAAGACCCTGGCAGCATGGCCAGTATCATCAGGATGAGCACACGCGCCATAGTCAGACAGGTATAGAAGGCTTCCCTCTTACCTTCCGATATTGAAAGGGTTTAATTTCTTCATTGTCTCCTTTTCCTCCTTGGTAGGAGTAGCAGGGATTTCCCCGGTATCCCAGGAGTGGTCACCCTTCATTTCATCGTCCCTGCGCAGACAATAAGCGATATTCTGCTCGCTGTTATTCTCCTTCTCATCGTCTCCACCAGCGTCCACATGATACCACTCACGGCGGTTGATTCGCACCAGATTCCATGCCTGATCATGCGCGCAGCAACAAGATACCTTAAAGCGACCATGCACCATGATGCACGGAATTTCAGCCATGTTGAGAATCACGTACATTGCCTGTGCATAGCCCAGACCGCGAGACTCCCGTTTGCCGGCAAATTCACTCAGCGCGTACGGCTCTAATGTAGGCTTTGCATAGCGAATGAGCTCTATATGTAAATCCTTGATAATCTGACGTTTTCTCCTCATCGAACCGGTAGGCATTGAGTCTACTTTCTGGCGGCAATATGCCAGAGCCTTTCGTTCCCCTGGCGTCAGCTTACCAACCAGGGTCTCATCATTAGCGGCGGTCAGCACGCGCACATGCGGCCAGTATTCAATCTCAAGGGTAATAGTACTCTTCTGCTCGTTAATAACAGCGTTGTATTTCTCGGCATAGATGTTGATATCCGACTTACCGATAAGCTGGCGCATCTTCCACCCTTCCATCCCCTCTTTACATTGAATTACCAGTTCCTTATCTGCCAGAGCACTGACAAATTCCTCCAGTTTCTCATTAAACTCCCGGTAATTTTTCACCCCTTCATCCTCGCCGGGCTTATACTTTTTAAGCTTCGGCGTGTATTTCGACCAACGCTTTGCTACATCAAGCGGGTCACTCCCCTTCCCCATTTTAAGCTTGTCTTCTGCCTTTTCCTTGCGTTTCACGTCCTTACCCATCAGGTTGAAGAACTGCTCACCACGTGCAACGGCTTCCCGAAGGTTCTGGTTATACATCGCTTCCTCAACCGATTCGTCCTCCTTGGGCAGAGAATAACCGTTTTCTGCTTTGAGCCAGCTGCGGCGCACATCGTTGCGCACATGGAAATGCCATGCGTTAATCTTGGGCGTTGCCTCATACAATTCACCATCCACCCAATCGTGGTCAGCATCCATTTCCACATCTGTCAGCAGGAAATAATTGTACATGCGCAGGTCAGTAATACCTTTGGGGTCATCCCACGTTACGTCCATATGATACCATTCATTGTCTATTTCGACCAAATTCCAGACATGATTCATCTTTTTGGTGCCATATATGCGGCGGCAGTCAATCTTGACCATATGCATGAGCAACTGTGCCGCAGACGTATAAGCAGAGCACACGCCCTTTCCTTCAAGCACAATTTCTGCCGTACTGTGACAACCGCGGGTATAGGTCGAGTTATCGATAAGAGCATCATGAATTTTCTTCAGTTTCAATCCATTGGGCATTCCCACGCTGATATTTTCTGAAATCCATTGGCAACATGTATCAAACACCTCCTTCTCCTTACCTCCCAGCCGTCCTTCCATAGAAGGATTGCGGAAAGCGGCCAGAATCCGGGATTCCGGCGTATAGGAAAGTTGCAGGGTCATGGTGTCATCATTAACCGAGAGCGAGCCTTGCCCGTACACACTAGTGTTAATGCGGCGAATCCACTTGTTTAGCAGTTTTTCATCTACACCGCAGGAGACTGTTATCGTGCGAGAGGTTTCCAGATTATATGCCATGGCATAAATGAGCTGCTTAAGTTCCTTTTCGCTTCCCACTTCTGCGGGAATTTCATTTTTTTGCAGGAACCATTCGCCCGGCGCTGCTTTTGTCGGTCCTACATATGAGCGATCAGCATCATTCATGGGGTCCCACTTAGGCGCCGAGCCCTGCGTATAACCAGTAATACAACGAGCCTTCTCTATATTTTCCGGACACCCAGCCCAGGCACAACTGACCTGCATGCCGACAGCAGTTACAACACAAACTACAAATTGTCTAATTTTCATCTTTTATATCTCATCTGGTTTTTACCCGCTTGGCGCAAATGCAACTCTGCACGCATGCGGTTATTCTGAGTACTCACTGCACCATCGTGGCAGCCAGCATACCACAACTCGCAATTATGCCAGAATGGAAGCTTTCTTTACGAGCCTATTCTATCTATCTCCTCCCCGCATGTAAAGCAAATAGATGTGAACCTTTGTGAGAATAGCAAAATTAAATGCGACACGATGAGAGCACAAAAAAGGTACTCTCCAGAAGAAGGATAGTATAGTTCATTCGCCAAAACCAAAAATACACTCTCTATGTATGGAAAACACCCAGGACAAGACTACTGTTTCTTGCAGAAAATGCAAGCATATTACTGATTCTGACCACCAGATTGGGACTGTTTCAGATTTGCTGGTAGATGTATTCGTCCATCATCTTACTGAACTCAGCAACGCCGGGTTCAATTTCGACCGCAGCAGGCGGATTTCGATACTCCGCAGAAGTTATTTCGATTGCCAAAGGCAAATTTTAGCGACCTGGAGCATGATAAGATACCCTGCCCCTTTTACTTTCCTGTACCTATTTCAAGGACAAATCTCTTATAAAATTTCTCCCCTTCTGCCGGAACACCACCGCCTCACCCGTCTTATCACATTGTTATACATTTTATAATTAACGCATTACATAGATTTACATTGACTCCGCACGGCTTATTTTGTTAGATAGAAACTCCCCTTTCTCATCTATCTTTCTCCTGTTCTTTTATGTGCCGGGCAATCTTC
>JAZNIZ010000094.1:0-19095 GCA_045577775.1 Akkermansia sp.
TGCTTGCTTTTTCTAGAGGGAGCAATACAATCTTCCTGGGTGCTTTTCATCATCGTTAAGTGTTGTTTGTAGTTAAGTTTCACAGGTATTATGCCTCCTACAACACCGAAAAGCACCTCTTTTTTATTTCATCGCGGCATACGGGGGGAGGACTCATTGCCGTCCTTCCCCCGCCCCCCCATCCTGGCTAGGGCAGGTCGGGCACCATTAGTGACTGTTTGGGGAGCTTTCCGATGTCGCATTTGATTTTACAACTCGCATATCTAACGCTCTCTGTAACATTTAGCTTGCATAATCGCTAGTGTATGTTACAATCCGCGCGCGGGGCGCTTCCACCCCGGGTTGTACAAGATGAATAAAACACTTCATATTGTAGCAACTTTAGTTGCTTATGTCATGCTCGCCGTGTCTCCGGTCTGGAGCGCGGACTCCGCCGCAGAATCCACGCAGCAAGGCAGAAAAGGCATTGCCTGTTTTGAGGATTTGCGTGGGCGCGTTCTGGCGGTTCCCTCCTCCACTGTGCAGGATATTTATGTGGAAGAGCATTATCCGGATATCAAACTGGATCGCTTCGACACCGAAGCCGACATGATGCTCTCGCTGCAACAGGAGAAGTGCGATGGCGCCATCATGGACGACGTTATCTGCTATGCCCTGGTGCGCAAGACCGAAGGCGTGACCATTCTGCCGGACAGCCCGGTACCCCCCTGCCAGATGGGTGTGGTCTTCGGCAAGCACAACGCCGAGCTCTGCAAGCAATTCAATGCCTTTATCGCCCAGCTGAAAGCCAGCGGCGAGCTCCAGCAGATTATGGAGCGCTGGATTAAGCACTTCGACACAGCAGAGATGCCGAACCTTCCCCTGCCCACTCAGGGTAAGCCCATACGCGTGGCCATGGAGCCCTGCACCGAACCCATCGTATTCATCAAGAACGAAAAGATTGCCGGGTTTGATGCTGAGCTGGTACAGCGATTCTCTGTCTACATCAACCGCCCGGTGGAGATTGTGGAAATGGAGTACGACTCGCTGATAGCCTCCACAACCACCGGAAAGGCGGATATGGCGGTCTCCGGCATACTCATCACCGAAGAACGTGCAGAAAGCGTCCTTTTTTCTGACCCGTACTACGACAGCCACTCCCGCGTAGCAGTACTCACCAAAAATGCAGACTCCTCCATCATCTCCGACAACGACGGGGTACAAAGTCTCGGCATCTGGGGAACCATCAAGCGCAGTTTTGTGCGCAACATCATCGAGGAACGGCGCTACATGCTGTTGTGGGATGGTCTGAAAGTCACCGTATACATTTCATTCTTCTCGGCTCTGCTGGGTACCATTCTGGGGGCGTTCATCTGCTACATGCGCATGAGCAGCTGCAAGATATGCAGCACGATAGCCAAGGTCTATATTGATGTGATGCGTGGCACCCCGGTGCTGGTGCTGCTCATGATGATGTGCTATGTTGCCTTTACGCAGTTCGACAACACGCCGGTGGCCATCATCACCTTTGCCATGAACTTTGCGGCCTATGTCAGCGAAATGTTCCGCACCAGCATCAGCAGCATCGACAAAGGGCAGACCGAAGCCGGCATAGCACTGGGATTCTCGCCGGTGCGCACGTTCTGCCACATTGTGCTGCCGCAGGCAGTGCGCCGCGTGTTGCCGGTGTACAAGGGCGAGCTCATCTCGCTCATCAAGAACACCTCCATCGTGGGCTATGTAGCCGTGGCCGACCTCACCCGAGCCTCCTACATCATCCGCGGGCGCACCTTCGACCCCTTCTTCCCGCTCCTCATGGTGGCACTCATGTATTTCCTGATTGCCTGGTTGTTTACCTATATACTTGACCGCATCGGCAACAAAGTGTGCTGATTTTTCTGAACATCCCCAACCTCTTTAGAAACGATGATTCAAATCAAACACCTTCAGAAGAGCTTCGGTAAGATTGAAGTACTGACCGATGTCAACCTGAACATCAAATGCGGTGAGGTCATCTCCATCATCGGCCCCTCCGGCACTGGCAAAAGCACCTTCCTGCGCTGCCTCAACCTGCTGGAACAGCCCATCGGCGGCAGCATTATCATTGATGGCGAAGAAGTACTCAACGGCCGCATCAACACCTCGAAACTGCGCCAGAAGATGGGCATGGTGTTCCAGTCTTTCAACCTGTTCAACCACCTCTCCGTGCTGGAGAACGTGTGCATCGGCCCGGTGAAGCTGAAAGGCAAGAGCCGCAAAGAGGCAGAAGAAAAAGCTATGGAACTGCTCAAGCTTGTAGGCATGGCAGAAAAAGCCCATGCCATGCCCGATGAGCTCAGCGGCGGACAGAAGCAGCGCGCCGCCATTGCACGCAGCCTCTCCATGGAGCCTGAAATCATTCTTTTCGACGAGCCCACCTCTGCGCTCGACCCCACCATGGTCAGCGAGGTACTCTCCGTTATCCGCGCGCTGGCTCGCCAGGGCATGACCATGGCCATCGTGACGCACGAGATGAGCTTTGCGCGCGATGTAAGCACCCGCGTGGTCTACATGGACAAAGGCATCATCTACGAAGAAGGCACCCCGGAGGAGATATTCGAGCATCCCAAGCGTGAGCGCACCCGCGTATTCGTGAACCGCATTCGCGATTTTCACTTTGCCTTCCACAGCCCGGATTACGACCGTTTCCTGCTCAAATCCGAGTGGCAGGCTTACTGCAACAAATATTTCCTGACCCGCGAAAGCATGCGCAAGGCCCAGCTCATCGGCAATGTGTTGTTCCGCAATCTGCCGTTGGACAAAGGCACGCTGGATTTCTACTTCCGCTACTCTGAACAAACCCGCGAAATGAGCATGGAAGTCATGCTGCCCTTCGGTGTAGAACCAGTTGAGCTGGAGAGCAACACCATTATCTGCGAACTCTGCACAGATGTGGATTACAACTACGAGGATGACCGCGTGAAATACAAGCTGAAACTACGCCACAAAAACCGCTGATTTTTACCATCACCCCCCCGCATGCGTCCATGGCCCGAACCATGGACGCATGATTCATTTCAACACTTGTAAATCAGTTGGAAAAAGAGAGCAGAATCGGCTTGCCAAAAAGCGGAAACTCATGTATAATGCGCCCGCATCCAAGCGATGATTCAAGCTATGTCCGGCAATCTCACTTACAAGCAGTCCGGCGTCGACACTATCGAGGCGCAGTCTTTTGTTTCTGATATCAGTGCACACGTGAAGCGCACGCAGAAGAACCGTCAGCTCTGCAATGCTTTCGGTCTCTTTGCGGCAGCATACGACCTTTCCTCCTACAAGGAACCGGTTATCGTAACCGGCACGGATGGCGTGGGCACCAAGACCGAAATTCTCTTCGACATGGATATGCTCGAGACCGCCGGTAAAGACCTGGTGGCCATGAACGTGAATGACCTGCTCACCACCGGTGGCGATCCCCTCCTTTTCCTCGACTACCTCGGCATCTCCAACCTGGAAATCGAGCGTCCCCGCATCACCCGACTGGTGGCAGGCATGTGCGATTACCTGGAAAGCTGCAACTGCATCCTGGCCGGTGGCGAAACCGCCGAAATGCCCGGTGTTGTCCCCGAAGGTCTGGTAGAGCTGGCCGGTTTCAGCATCGGCTGCGTGGAAAAGAGCGAAATGATTGACCCCAGCCAGGTTGCCGTGGGCGATATCCTCATCGGTTACCCCAGCGATGGTTTCCACGCCAACGGCTGGAGCCTTGTGCGCCGGGTTCTGGCCCAGAACCCCGATTTACTCACCGAAGCCGAACTGCGTGAGCTGCTTGCCCCCACCCGCCTGTACCACGACGTGGTGTACGACATGCGCAAGCTCGGCATCACCCCCAAGGCCTACGCCCACATCACCGGCGGTGGTCTGCCCGAAAACCTGGAACGCTTCCTCGGCGAAAAGGGAGCCGACCTCGAAATCCCCTACTGGAACAACGAACCCGCCCAGAAGGTGCTGCAGTTTGTTGACGCCGAAGACCGCTTCCACACCTTCAACATGGGCATTGGCTGGGTAGCCATTGTCTCCCCCGACCAGGTAGAGCAGGCCCTCACCGCTGGCCCTGGTGGCTTCGTCATCGGCACCATGCGCGAAGGCAAGGGCATCAAGGTAACCGTGCGCAAGTAAACCACCCGAAAGGAGGAAAACATGTCCGCAGCCATCCGCCTGCTCAAACCGCTCTCATACTTTGAAGAAAAGTATGGAAATCCCGAGTGGGCATTCAACAAGCTGTTTCTCCTGCTGGAGAAACAGCGCAACCGCGGCCAGGACGGTGCCGGGGTCGGCAGCATCAAACTAAACATGCCGCTGGGCGAGCCCTACATCTTCCGCTCCCGCGCAGTGGGCGGCTCTGCCCTCACCGACATCTTTACCGCACAGCAGCGCAACCTGCGCCACATGCGAGAGGCCGGCATCATCAACGGTACCGATCCGGCCACCTTCAAGAAACACTTCAACTACGGTGGAGAAGTGCTCATGGGGCACATGCTCTACGGCTCCAGCGGTGTGCAGTACGAAGAAGGCAACTGCCACCCCTTCCTGCGCCGCTCCAACTGGCCCACCCGCACCCTCATGCTCCAGGGAGATTTCTCCATGACCAACGTGGAGGAACTGCACGAGAAGCTCTTGGAGCGCGGCCAGCACCCGGTATTCGATACCAACACGCAAGCCATTCTGGAAGAAGTGGGCTACTACCTCGATGAAGCACACACCGACAAGTACCGCGAACTGCGCAAGCAGAATGTGGACGGTCGTGAAATTCCGCAGATTATCTCTGCTGAGCTCAACCTTTTCGACGTCATCGGCAAATCCTGCACCAACTGGGATGGTGGATACGTCATCATGGGCGGCGTAGGCAATGGCGATTTCTTCTGCCTGCGCGACCCGCACGGCATCCGCCACTGCTACTACATCCAGACCGATGAACTCATCGCCATTGCCAGTGAGCGGGTTCCGCTCATGAGTGTGATGGAGGTGGAGGAGAGCGATGTGCATGAGCTTGGGGCTGCGAACATGATACTGGTGAAGGCCGATGGCCAGGTGAGCATCAAGGAATACACCACACCCGGCAAGTTCACGCCCTGCTGCTTTGAAGACATCTACACCTCCCGCGGCAATGACCCCGTCATCTACCGCGAGCGCAAGGCACTGGGTGCCAACCTCACCGAGCAAGTGGTGGCCAGTCTGGATAAAAATGACTTCTCCAAGGCCGCTATCACCTTCATTCCCAACTCGGCCGAAGTCTCCTACTATGGTCTGCTGGAAGGTCTGCG
Source organism: Akkermansia sp. (assembly GCA_045577775.1). Taxonomy (GTDB): domain Bacteria; phylum Verrucomicrobiota; class Verrucomicrobiia; order Verrucomicrobiales; family Akkermansiaceae; genus Akkermansia. The sequence goes on from JAZNIZ010000094.1 coordinate 5,280, forward strand.
CGCCTACCGCCGCAACAAAGTGACCCAGGAGATGATTTCTGCCTTCCGCAAGGGAGAGATGAGCGAGGAGCTCATCAACGAACTCATCCTGCGCCGCTGGCCGCGTGCAGAAAAGATTGCCCACAAGGACATCAAGCTCCGCACCTTCATCTCCGAAGCCAGCAGCCGCAAGCAGATGGCCTCCATGGTATACGATCTTACCTACGGAGCCGTGGGTGAGGACGAGGTACTCGTAGCCATCGACGATTCCATCGTGCGTGGTACCACTCTCAAGATGAGTCTGCTGCGCCTGCTTTCCCGCACCAAGGCGCGCAAGATTGTCATTGTCTCCTCTGCACCGCAAGTGCGATACCCGGACTTCTACGGCATCGACATGTGCGAAATGGGGCAGTTCGTGGCATTCCTGGCCGCTATTAACCTGCTGCACCGCAAGGGACTCGCCAATGTCATCACCGATGTATACAACGAGTGCCGCTACCAGCTCACCCTGCCGGTAAAGCAGCGCACCAACCCGGTACGCCGCATTTACAGCGCGCTTTCAGAAGACGAAATCACGGCTGAAATCTCGCGCATGGTCACGCCGGTGGATTCGCCCTGCAAAATCCAGTGCGTATACCAAACCCTGGAGGGGCTGCACAGCGCCATCGAAGCCCCCTGCGGCGACTGGTATTTCAGCGGACACTACCCGACACCGGGCGGCTATACCCTCATTAACAAGACCTACATCGAATGGTACGAAAAAACCTGCGGCAAAGCCGGAGAGTTTGTACTATAAGATAAACCACCACCGGGAGCGGGGAACCGCTACAGATTCCCCGCCCCGGTTGACTACCCAACCCCACCCTATGCCCCGCCACCATGAATACAGCCTCCAGAGAATCGTTTGCCGATTTACCGGACGAGGAGCTCATTGCGAGCACACTCGCCGGCAAGACCCGCGCATACGATGAACTCATCCGGCGCCACAGCCGCAAGCTCAACGCCATGCTCATCCAGATGCTCAACAGCGAGGCCGATGCATATGATATAGCCCAGGAGTCCTTTTTGAAAGCCTTTCATTCGCTGCGCTACTTCAAGGGCAATAGTTCCTTTTACACCTGGCTCTACTCCATTGCGCTCAACAATGCCCGCAATTTTCTGCGCAAACGCAAACGGGAGCGCAACTACAGCCTCGATAACGATGAGAAGGGCAACCCGCTCGAAAAAGACAGCGAGCTGGCCGACGCTAATCTGGAATCAGACCCCGTGCGCAAGGCCCAGGTAAATGATTTGCGCGGTAAGCTGGCGCGCGCCATTGCCCAGCTTTCCCCTGCCCACCAGGAAGTCGTGAATCTCTGCGATATCCAGGGTCTTTCCTACCCGCAGATAGCCAAACTCATCAACATATCTGAAGGCACCTTGCGATCGCGCCTGCACTATGCCCACCGCCAGCTCCAAGGGCTGTTGGCCGATGAGGTTTAAATTCCACCGGTTTCCCGCAACCAGGGATTGACATAAGACTTGACCCCACCGCGGGGGTTCATGTAGAATACGGAGTAATGAAACAACCCATTGTCCGCAAAGTGGAACAAGTACCAGTGAGTCGGTTCTATGAAAAATACCGCAGCACGCTGGAAATGCAGTTGCTCAACACCCCGCTGGGCATGTCGCGACCGATTGTGCAGGCCGCCTTTAACCGCCCGGGGCTTGCGCTTTCCGGCTTCTTCGGGTATTTTGCACACGAGCGAATCCAGGTATTCGGGGCAGCAGAGATGGCGTATCTGGGCACCATGACCCAGGCAGAGCGGGAAGACAGGCTCGACCGCATCTGCAGCCAGGATGCCCCATGTCTCATCTTTGCGCGAGGGGTAGATGTGCCGGCAGATGTGCTGGCCATTGCAGACCGCTACAATCTGTGTGTGTTCCGCACTTCGCTGCTCACCATGGATTTTGTGAACCGCGCCACCTACATCCTCGAAAACGAGTTTGCCGACAGCACCACCATGCATGCCTGTATGGTAGACGTGAGAGGCGTCGGCGTACTCATTACCGGCAAAGGCGGCGTGGGTAAGAGCGAAATTTCATTAGGTCTGGTAGAGCGTGGTTCCTCGCTGGTAGCGGACGATATGGTGCGCATCCGCAACCTGGGTGGTGACCTCATCGCCACAGCCCCCCCGCTCTCCAGCGGCTTCATCGAAATTCGCGGGCTGGGCATCATCAATGTAACCAACCTGTTTGGGCTGAAAGCCTTCCGCAAGGAAAAGCGCATAGATCTGGTCATAAATCTCTTCAGTGGAGAAATGACTGAAATGGAGCGCCTCGGCCTGGAGCACAAGTACATCAACATTCTGGGGGTAGAGGTAGAGCACCTCAACCTGCCTGTAGCACCAGGGCGCGATATGTGCCGACTGGTGGAGGTAGCAGCTCTTGGACGCTACCTGCGCGACAGCGGCTATGACATGGCCAGCGAATTCAACAAGCGCCTGAATAAGGAAATAGCTAACCGTACCGTCTACCCTGGCAACGCAGAATAATATATCATGAGTATCCCACTTTCCGACATCGTGTCCATTTTGGACAGCACCCTGCGTATCAGTGAAATCAAAGACGCCTCTGTGGCCATGAACGGCTTACAGGTGGAAAACAACGGCAGCGTCACCAAAGTGGCTCTTGGTGTAGATGGCTCCCAGCAGACCATTGATGACGCCGTTGCCGCCGGGGCAGATCTGCTGGTGCTGCACCACGGCATCTTCTGGTGCGGGCTTCAACCCATCAAAGGCTGGTGGAAACAGAAGGTGACCACCTGCCTGGACAATAACCTGGCCATCTACTCTGCCCACCTACCGCTGGATATGCACCCGAAGCTGGGCAACAATGCCGGTATCGCCAACGCCCTGGGCTTGCAAGATGTGCAACCGGAGGTAGATTACCATGGTACCCTCATCGGGCTTTCCGGGTTCTTCCCCGGAACCGTAGGCGAACTCCGCACCCGATACGCCGGAATCACAGGGGCGCCGGTTACCGGTGTGGTACACGATGCCACCCTGCCGGCCGGGCGCATCGCCTTGTGCAGCGGCGGCGGCGGTGAAGAAATATACCAGATGCACGCCAAAGGATACAGCACCTACCTCACAGGCGAAGAAAACCACTGGGTGAGCAACGCCGCCCGCGATATGGGAGTGAACATCCTCTTTGCCGGGCACTACGCCACCGAGACGTTCGGTGTACGAGCCCTGGGCAAGCTGCTGGAAGAACAATTCGGTCTCCCCACGGTGTTCATTGATAACCCCACAGGCATGTAACATGCTCATCATTGTAGAAGACCAGCTCGGTACCCGACTCGACCAATATCTGGCAGCTCAGCTGCCGGAGCTTTCCCGCGCACGCATTCAAGCGCTCATCAAAGAGGGCAAAATCACCGTGAACGGCAAAGCCACCAAAGCAAAAACCCCGGTGGAACGCAATATGCGCGTCGAGGTCAGCATACCCGAACCTGAACCGGCCGAAGCCCAGCCTCAGAATATACCGATTTCCGTTCTCTTTGAGGACAAGCACGTCATCGTCATCGACAAGGAAAGCGGCATGGTTGTACACCCCGCCGCAGGTAACCCGGATGGCACACTGGTGAACGCCGTTCTCTATCATTGCGGCGATTTATCCGGCATCGGCGGAGTGGAACGCCCCGGTATAGTACACAGGCTCGACAAAGACACCAGCGGCTGCATTGTTGTGGCAAAAAATGACCAGGCACACCTTTCCCTCACCACGCAGTTTGCCGAGCGAGATACTGGAAAAATCTACCTGGCTGTGGTTCAAGGTTGCCCGAAAGAACAGAAAGGCACCGTTTTTACAAACATTGGCAGGCACCCGGTGAACCGTCTCAAAATGGCCGTTGTAAACCCCGGCAGCGGGAAACCCGCCATCACCGACTGGGAGATGCTGCACTACGATGCCGCCACCGATTCCTCGCTCGTGATGTGTACGCTGCACACCGGTCGCACCCACCAGATACGCGTACACATGCTGCACCTGGGGCATCCGCTCATCGGAGACCCCATCTATGCCCACCCGCAGCGACAGAAAGCCAAACCTGGGCGGCTCATGCTCCACGCATGGCGTCTGGCATTTAACCACCCGGCAGATGGTCACCGAGTTGCCATCCAATCCCCCATTCCAGCTGAATACACCCCCTGGCTTGTTGGTCACAACCTGCCGGAATGGGAAGAAGCTCAGACAAACGCCTGAACAGACGAGGTATGACAAGCGGAAAGAGTCTTTGCGTTTGCGTCCACCTGGCCGGATGTGGTAAAGTACGGTCGTGAATCGCATTTTATCCATAGGCCTGCTGGTTGTGCCGCCCCTGAGCAGTGCCGCTGAGGAGCTGAGACCGCATTGGGATGAATCCGCCCTTTCAATTTCGCGCAAATGCGCAGAGTGTCACCGCAAAGAGTACGAATTGTGGAAAGGCAGTGACCACGCCTGGGCCTGGCGGCAACCAAAAGCCGAGCTGGATACAGAAGCCTTTGCCGGGCAGCGGATTAAAGCGCACGGCATGGAACTGGAAATGCAGCGCAACGCGGAAGGAACGTTACAAATGCGAGATATCGCCACCGGCAAGGTTTACACCGTGGGTGGGGTAATCGGCCGCGAGCCGCTGGTGCAGTATCTTCTCAAGTGGAAGGATGGTGGCTTGCAGACGCCCAGCGCTGCCTGGGATGTGGAGAAAAAGGAGTGGTTTGATGTATTCCGGGATGATGCGCTGCAGCAGGAGCGTGGTGGCGACAAACGCAAACCGGGCGAGTGGGGACACTGGACTGGTCGCGGTATGAACTGGGAGTCTCAATGCGCATGGTGCCACATGAGTAACTTTAAAAAGAATTATGATGTAGCAAGCGATACATTCAAGGCTACATGGCAGGAGCCGGGTATCACCTGTATCCAATGCCACAAGGTTTCAGACAAACCAGATGAACACGATGGTTGCCTGGTTTCCCGGGCAGACCGCCAGCTGACCGATGAGCAGCACGATGACAACTGCGCCAGCTGCCACGCCCGGCGCGAGGAGTTGACGTCCAGATTCACTGTCGGGGATAAATTTGACGACCATTTCCGCCTGGAACTGCCTAAAATTCCAGGTGTATTCCACCCGAATGGCCTTCAGCAGGAGGAAGACTACAGCGAAACGAGCTACCGTCTGCACCGCATGGGGCGCACCGGGGTGACCTGTTACGATTGCCACGACCCGCACTCGGGCAAAGTGACCCACCCCACAGAGAATGACGAGCTTTGTCTTCAATGCCACGGCAACAACCAGGAGATTAACGGCGTGCTAGCACCGCAGGTGAGCCACAACAAGCTCTGCGGCGGCAAATCCATGCCTTGTATCGAATGCCACATGCCCAGAATGACCTACATGGGGCGAGACCCGCGCCGCGACCACGCGCTGCACTGGCCAGACCCGCGCCTGAGCATCGAGCTGGGAGTGCCGAATGCCTGCCTGAACTGCCACAAGGACAAAGACCACCAGTGGTGCATGGAGTACCTGGAAAAGCGCTACAAGGAGGAACGACTGGGCAAATACCGCCAGCGATTCCGCGCTGCGGGGCATGCTATGCAAGGCAAAGGCAGTGTGCAGGAGCTGCTGGCAGCCTACAAGGTGGAAGAAATTCCCGCCTGGCGCGCCACGCTGCTGGGGCTGCTCGCGCAGTTTCCGCTCACCCCGGAGGTGCAGGCCGTAGCGCTGGGTGCCACACAGGACGCCGATGCGCTGGTGCGTGCTGCCGCGGTGGAGCTACTGGGGGGAGATGCCGCCCGTAAAGCATTGGCAGATAAAACCCGCAGCGTACGCCACGCCGCAGCCTGGGCTCTCTTCCCCGGTTTACCGGCTAATCACCCCGCAGTAAATGAAATCATGGAAACCGCCCATCACCAGGCGGACCAGCCCACCGGTGCCATGCAGCTGGCTATGCTTGCCAGCGCTGCAGGCCGTACAGCCACAGCAGATTTGCAATACCGCCGAGCCGTGCAGCGAGACCCTGCCAGCGTAGTAGCACGCATGGATTACGCCGTATTTCTGGCGCAGCAGAAGCGCCCGCTGGACGCACTGCGCCAAATGCTGGACTGCGCTCGCGAGCACCCGCAGAACGCCGAGGTTCAGTACCGACTGGGGCTCATTCTCATCGAGGTAGGTCAATACCGCCCCGCCCTGCGCGCCATACAGAAAGCCATCAAAATCAACCCTCAACACCAGGGTGCGCGCCAGACTGCAGCCCAACTCCAACAATATCTTCGCTGAATCACCACCATGGAACACTCTCACATTATTCTCACCATACTGGCGGTCATTGCCGTAGCAATTCTCGTTTTTGCCATCATGAAAGGTGTAATCCGCATGATTCTGCTGGCTGTGGCTGTATCTGCCTCGGTCGCGCTGTGGGTGTTTCTGCAGAAAAACGGGTATACCTATGTGGCATTCATGACGGATTCGCCGCAGCCCTGGATGGTGCAGGCACTGGCCTGGGGTACGGCGGCATTTGTGCTGCTGCTGGGTTTTCACGGTATGGTGTGGATTTCCCAGTTGTTCAACTTCAAGAAAAAGGCCGGGCTCGGCGGCATTCTCACCACCGTGCTCATGAGCCTCATCATGCTCTGGGTTACCATGATGGGCATCTGCTATTACGGTAATGTATGCCGCATCCGCTACTATCACGAACTGGCAGAAGCCCAGATGCAGCGCGCCTCGAATCCAGCGGTGAGCATGCCCTCCATCCCCTGGTTCACCCGCATGACAACCGCACTGCGCTCCTCCAAAATCACCGGCTGGGTGCAAAGCATCGACCTTCTGGACAACCCGGCACAAACCAATCTGGCCTGTCTGGTAGCCTTTGGCTGCACGCTGGATGAACCCACCTTCACCCACTTCTACAACACCCAGCTGGCCCAGCGGGGCATTCCCCAGCCCACCCGCCTGCTCGACCTCTTCCGCGACCCCGGTCTGCGCACCATGGTGAAGGAAGGGCGCTTTGTCTCCCTACTGGAAAACGAGCGGCTCAACACCGTCATCCGCTTCCGCAACACCGAAGAAAAAATGCGTTATATTCTATGACGCTCATCGCAAAGGAACAAAAAGAGCAGGCCACATACCCGGCACAGGCACTCAGCCTGGCAGAAGTGGCAGAGGCTCGCGACAACATGCAGCAGAAGTCGCACCAGATGAACAAGGGCAGACGCATCTGGCGGAGGCTGGGTATCATCTGGCTCATCATCGTAGCGGGGCTACCTCTCTACTACCTGATGCCGGACCGCGACTGGAACTACGAATACTGGGGAGCACCGGAACAAATCGTGGTCAGCAGCAGAAGCCAGGAAAACCCATGGCGCAGGGATGAAGGGGTATACACCCGCATCTTCATCGCCCGCCCATCGGCTGAGAACAGGCAACACTTCAAAACGTATCATGACTCCAGCAGCATCGAGAAGCGGATGCTCAGTCTGCTGGACGAATATCAATTACCAGGACCATATCGCTATGGGGATTTTTACGGCCACGGCTGGGTAGATGCGGTGGAATGCGGCAATGGGTTCATGCTGATAGCAGATTACAGTCGCAACAAGGGAGGGCTGTTCTCCTCGCGCATGAGTTGGGAAAACGTTCTGGAGCATTATCCCCTGCACTTCATCTTCGTATACGCCTGGGCCACGCTGGGGCTGCTGGTGATGCTGCTCACCCCGTTTCTAGCCCTGGCTGCCGGGGTATGTGGCCTTCTCTACCGCCTCGTTCGGGCATTCTGCCCAGGCAGATGCCGCAAGTGATTCCGGCACGCGCCTATTTCACACAGCACCAGCCATAACGAGCTTGAATTCACGCCGTAATCTGCTATAATGCGGCGCATGATAAAGCTGCGCATCCTATCCGCTTTAGCCTGTTCTGCCGTTTGTGTACTGCTGGCGCCAGCAGCCGTGGCAGAACAGCAGGAACACCCGTTTTTCCGCACGGCTCTGTACCCGGCGTGGTCCCAGATGCCCCCGGAACAGGCGCTTCTTGATTCACGCGCCGCCATTCAGGAAGCCCGGGAGCAGTTGCAAGCCCTTTCTACCGTTACCCCGGAAACAGCCAATTTCGATAACACTTTCCTGGCCTGGTACCGGGCAGGAGAAAACTTGAAACAGGTTTCCAACTACGTGTTCCACCTGCACACCGCCCTGGGAAACCCGGATATGCAGAGCATGATGAGCCAGATTATGGCAGAATCCACCGCATACAAGGCCGAGGGACTGCACGCCGACCTCATTGCCCAGGTGCTCCGCGAGGCAGCAGCCGCCCCCTGGGTGGCCGAACTGAGCCCGGCACGTCAGCGTTTTGTGCAGCAGACCATGCAGAGCATGCGCGACAGCGGGATTTTCCTGACGCCAGATAAGCAGGAGCGCAAGGCAGCCATTGAAAAAGAGCTCTCGCAGCTGGGTTTCCGCTTCAATGCCTATGTGCGGAACGCCCCATATGTGTGGCAAATGCTCATCACCGACCCTGCCGAGCTGAATGGCATGCCCCGCAGCTGGATGCAGATGGCCGAAGGCGCCGGCAAAGAGCTCAGCCCGGATGGCAAACCCGCCTGGCTCATCAACCTGACCACCGTGCCGGCAGCACCGGTGCTGCGCTATTGCAACGTGGAGAAAACCCGCCGCCAATGCTGGCTGGGAACCACCAGCGCCGGAACCACGCGAGCGATTGATACCGAACCGCTCATCAGAAAGATACTGGAGCTGCGCCACGAACTGGCTACCATGCTGGGCTATGCTAACTATGCCGACATGCAGGCAGCGCGCCGCATGATGGGCACCGGCCAGAACGCGCTGGATTTTGTGAACGATATGCTGCAGAAGAGCAAACCGGCATGGGATGCCTATGTGGCAGCGGAAATGAAACGTTTTTCCCAGGCCAGTGGCAAGGAACTCACCCAGGTGAATCCCTGGGATGTCGAATACCTGAACCGCGTGCTGCCGCCAAAACGCCACGCATTCAACATCAATACCATCACCCCATATCTTCAGGCTAACAAAGTGGTGGAAGGGCTCATGAACATATGGGCCAATGTGCTCAGCCTGCACATTCAGGAACTGCCCACGGTCTGTCTGAAACCAGGAGAGACTACCAAGCCCGGCGAGGTTGAGACCTGGCACCCGGATGTTCGCTGCTTTGCGGTGAAAGATGCCGCCACCGGCGAACACAAAGGCTCATTCTATATGGATATCATTTCCCGCCCGCGCAAGCGTCCGCAGGCGTGGTGTCTGCCCCTGCGCGATGGGAATCCTGCAGCCGATGGAGGTCTGGGGGAGCCGCACCTGGCTGCGCTCATGGCAAACCTGACCCCGCCTCGTCCCGGGCAACCGCATCTCTTCAACCACGGGGACATCTACATGCTCTTCCACGAGTTCGGGCACATGATGCACATGATGCTCGGGCATGGCGAGCTCCGGGCCCACTGTACCGCCGAAGTGGAGCGTGATTTTGCAGAAATGCCCAGCCAGCTGCAGGAAAGCTGGATCTGGGAGCCGGAAGCACTGGCCCTTTTCACCAGCCACTACGCCACCGGTGAGCCCCTGCCGGCGCACCTTGTGCAGCAGCTGACCAGTTCGCGGGGTTCCAATCCCATCGAAATGCACATACGCATGCTCTGTGCCAGCAAGCTCGACCTTGAGCTCCACATGCACTACCACGATAAATACAAGGACCGCCCCATTGATGAAGTGGCACAGGAAATTCTTGGACCCTGGCTCTTCCCCTACACCGAACAGCCCCCCAGCGAAATCCGCACCATGTCGCACACCATGGCCGAGGGATACGCCGCGGCGCTCTACACCTACAAATGGTCTGAAATGCTGGCGGCAGATGCCATGACCCGATTCAAGAAAGAAGGAGTGCTCAATCCTGCCACCGGAGCAGACTACCGCCGCTGCATTCTGGAACGCGGCAGCAGTATTCCCGCAATGCAGCAAATCCGCGATTTCCTGGGACGCGAACCAGACCCTGCCGCCCTTATCGAGCGCTACAACACACCCTCCCCCTGACCATGGTCTCCCCTCGCCTTATTCCCCTCATGCTATTGCTGGGCTTGCTCCCCACCCCCATTCTCGGGTATGATAAAGAGGATACCCCGGCATTGAGCTCAGCAACAGTCGGACAAAAAGCGGAAGCAAACCAATGGTACACAATAGATGAGCAGCTCCAGGCAACCTTTCTGCATGTATTCACAAGCCTTTCTCGTTCCTACGAACCGGAAACCATGCAACTGCGCACTCGCACGATTCTGGAGCTGATGCGCATTCAGGGAATCCGGAGCGCCGGTGATGTACGCCGCTGTACGCTGCCCGGGTACGCATGCCGGGTGCTTCCCATGGCGCGCAAGAAGAATGAACTGCGGGCCGCTCTGCTCTGCAGCAAACAGAATATCGCCGCCATAGAAAAGGATTACGGTAAAGAGAAGACCGCGGCTTTCCAAGCTTACTGCCGCAAGTTGCAGAAAACAGCAGAATCCGAAAATCCCCCAGATGCGGAAACACTGGCGAAAAAGGACATGCTGCGCCTGCTGCCGCTGGTCATTCAGGGATACAGCGAACTGCCGGAAAACGCCAAATCCGCATTGGACGCCGAAGAAGCAGCCTACCTCCAGTTTGTTCTGGAACGCGTGGGTGCGCGGCTCTATCTGCTTCAGCTTGGGGGCCAGAAAATCCCCCAGGATTGCCAGCGCGCTATCTGGCAACCCTGCCAGAATAAATCAACGGCTCAACTCAGGCAAATCCTTCAGCAAACCATCAAAGAAAATGGGTTACCGGAAACGCTGCGGGAAGTTGATACCGATAAGGCTGCCAGAAACTGGCATTCGCAATTATAAGCCCCACGCCGGGCAATCACCTCAAATCGCACCAGAGTGCGCGGTGATCGGAAGCTTTGGATGCAGCCGGGGTATCGACAATTCCGCCCTGCCCGCGCATGCGCTCACGGAGGGTCGGATTCACAAAAATCTGGTCGTAGATGCAGTATTCCTTGCCACGCTTGAAATAGAGAGTCCATTCCTCGCCGCGGGAATCCTCAGGGGAAAGACGTCGCAGCGCAGCATCTGCCGAAAGCCCCTGCTGCAAAATTTGCGGTGCAGCATCGGCAGGGCCATCGTTCCAATCGCCAAACACGAGCAACGGCATTCCCTTCTGCGTGCGAGCTATATGCTGGATATGCTGTGCCAGGGTATAAGCCTCCTGCTTACGCTGGGCAGTAGCAGCGCCAGCGTTGTCTGATACGCGGGATTTAAGATGCGCCCCGATGATACGGAACAGGCGCTTATCCTCCAATTGCACAGTAACATCCAGAATACCGCGCAGCATCTTGCGGCGTTTCTGCTGGTGCAGCTTCACGTTCTCCTGCGAATTATCCTGCACGATGGGATGCACCGAAAGAATCGCCAGAGCACGGTCTTCACCCTGGCGCGGCAACACGCGAAAATAAGGGTATTCCACCCCGCGTGCTGCCAGCCGCTGGCGCAGATCCTGCACAGCCACCGGGCCGCCCATTTCAATAAGCCCCACAATCTCTGCCTGCGCCCCTGCTATAACATCTGCCACAGCCTCGCGAGACTCCTTTGCCTTGGGTTTCAGCACATAGCGGGAGCGATACACCTCGCCCTCCACAAAATAATTCTGCACATTGTGCATCAGAAAGCGCACTGGTTTACCAGGCTTGGGAATAGCAGCAATATCCACCTGTTTCTGCAGCGGGGCGGTGTGGGCCACCTCGGCAGAAAGAGTTGCAGCGCCCAGCGTGGGTACATATTCCTCCTGCTGAGCAGGCGGGGGCGTGCCCAGCCAGCGCAGAATCGTGTCATCCCCACCAAAACGCTCCACCAGCAACCCGGCCACCAGCAAAACCAGGAAAACCAGCAGTACATCCTTGCGCGGGAGTTTACGGCGGCGTGCCATAGTTACAACAAATTACAATGTTTTCTCCCGCAGCCACTCTGCCACCTGCGGAGCCGCGTATGTGAGAATCATATCTGCCCCGGCACGGCGAATACTCAGCAGGGCTTCCAGCATGCATTGCTTCTCATCCAGCCAGCCAGAGGCCGCAGCTGCCTTGAGCATCAGATACTCACCACTCACATGGTATGCTGCTACTGGCAATGTAGTGGCCCGCCGCATCTCTGCAATCACATCCAGGTACAGCGTGGCGGGTTTCACCATCAGAAAATCAGCGCCCTCGGCGGCATCGAGAGCAGCCTCGCGCAGCGCCTCGCGCACATTAGCGGGGTCCATCTGGTAGGTTTTCTTGTCGCCAAACTTCGGCGCACTCCCCAGCGCCCCGCGGAATGGGCCGTAGAACGCAGACGCATATTTAGCCGTATAGCTCATGAGCGAAACTTGTGAAAAGCCCTCAGCATCCAGCGCGGCGCGCAGCGCAGCAATGCGGCCATCCATCATATCACTGGGCGAAATAATATCTGCCCCGGCGCGGGCATGGCACAGAGCCTGCCGGACCAGCGCCTCCACCGTCTCATCGTTCAGAATCTCGTAGGTACCATCCGCATACTCGCGCACGATGCCATCCTGACCGTATGTATTAAAGGGATCCAGCGCCACATCAGTCATCACACACAATCCCGGCACCGCAGCCTTGATTGCGCGAATAGCACGCGGTACCACACCCTCCGGGTTCCATGCCTCGGAACCGGAGGCATCCTTCTTCTCCTCCGGCACCACCGCAAACAAATCCACACAGGGAATACCCAGCTCGTAGAGCCGCTTGCACTCTCCCACAATCCCGGCCACACTCCAGCGCGTGCAACCCGGCAGCGATTCTATGGGGGTATCGTTCTCGCCCTCCTGCACAAACATGGGGTAGATCAGATTAGCCGCAGATAGAGAAGTCTCTCGCATAAGACCTCGCACAGCGGCAGATTTACGATTACGGCGGGGGCGGATTGGCAGATTCATCATATCGGTGTTCAGATTATCACTTCCAGCGGTCAATGTAAAGCCTACGAGCCAGTCATCAACTGCGGATGAAGTGGGTCCAGGCACGAGGAGCCGCCAGCGTGGGGTGAGGCGGTCCTGCGGCAAGGCATTGCATCACCCAGGCCATATTTGCACCCAGGTGGTGAAGCGTCTGCAAACCCTCGGCATCCTCCTGCACCTCGCCGGGGCGCATACCATATATCATATTCCAGTAAAATGAGCTTACGAGAGGCTGGTTATTATAGGTGATGTATTTGTTCAATCTGTCCAGCGTAGTACTGGCGCCGCCGCGGCGTGCCACCGCTATGGTTGCCCCCGGCTTATAGGCAAGCTTTGCCCCGGCGGAATAATACAACCTGTCCAGCAAGGCACAGAGCGCACCATTCGGCCCGGCAAAATAAGTGGGGCTTCCAATCACAATACCCCCTATTTCATCCAGCTGGTCGTAAATATGGTTATACAACTCATCATTCATTCCGCAGCGCCCAGTCTTAAGACACGCCCGGCACCCAATGCACCCTTGCACCGGTGCCGTGCCTATCTGCACAATCTCAGTCTCCACCCCGGCTGCATTCATCGCCTCTGCCACCATGGCCAGCGCCTGGTATGTGTTCCCATTCACATGCGGACTTCCATTAATGAGTAAAGCTTTCATACGCACTCCAGTTTACCAGCGAGTCCCCCGCTCGACAAGGATATAATCCATCCTGTAAGCAGGATGCGAGTTGTAAAATCAAATGCGACATCGGAAAGCTCCCCAAACAGTCACTAATGGTGCCCAAACTGCCCTAGCCAGGATGGGGGGGGCGGGGGAAGGACGGCAATGAGTCCTTCCCCC